>CACODE010000058.1 GCA_902625885.1 uncultured Candidatus Poseidoniales archaeon | reverse complement strand
GCAAATCCTCGATTGATTCCATCGTTTTGGGTCTCTCGGGCGGTATTGACTCGGCGGTAGCGGCTTGTGTGGCGGCCGCTGCTCTTGGGCCGTCTTGCGTCACGGGATTGGCGATGCCGAGCCGTCACTCGTCTCAACACTCCATCGACGACGCTGTTCACACCGCCAAATCGCTTGGCATACGGCACGAAGTTCACGAGATTGACGGCATGCATGCGAGCGTGGAATCGGTTCTCGCCGACGTGCTTGCGAACGGCCACCCGGTTGCGGGGGAAAACCTGCAGGCGCGCCTTCGCGCCATATTGGTGATGGGGTACGCAAACGCCAACGCCAGCATGGCGGTGACCACCGGCAACAAATCGGAAATTGCTCAGGGTTACTGCACCCTCTACGGCGACATGGCTGGCGGTTACGCCCCTCTAGGCGACGTCTACAAAATGGAAGTCTACGCCATGGCGGAGCACTTCAACCAACGAGCCATCGCCGAGGGAAAACCAGCCCCAGTCTCCACGTCCACGATGACCAAACCGCCTTCCGCTGAATTGGCCCCGAATCAGACAGACCAGGACACGTTGCCACCATACGAACTGTTGGATGAGGTGTTGAGGGACCACATCGAGGAAGGGTTGAACGCCGAGGATTTGGTAGCAAAGGGCCACGACCGGGCCACGGTCATGGACGTTCTTCGGCGCCTTGAGCGAAACGAACACAAGCGGTGGCAGATGCCCCCAGCGCCCCGTGTCTCCCCTCGCGCATTCGGCCAAGGTTGGCGGCGCCCGCTGGCCTCAAATCACGATTGGCGGCGGACGGATTGATGGCGGTGGCCTCAAAAACTGGATTTTCCACGACGCTTTGTGCCCGGTTCCATCACCAACATCGCAGGATACCGTTTTGTCGATCTGGACGATTGCGAGCGGCTACAGGCGGTATTTGAAAGCGTCTGTCAGGACCTTGGCCTGCTTGGCACCATCCTGCTGGCACCGGAAGGCATGAACTTCTTTCTCGCCGGTACCCCTGCCTCCATCGAAGGCTTCGTCTCGTTTTTGGAAACCGATGACAGGTTCACCGGCGTACCCCTCAAGCGGTCCTTCACGGATTATCAACCGTTCAATAGAATGAACGTACGCCTCAAACAGGAAATCATTTCCGTGGGCATCGACCGTATCAGACCGGTGGATTTCACCGGCGAAACCATCGAACCAAAGGCGTTCAAAGCCATGCTTGATGAGGGGGCGTTGGTCCACGTGCTCGACACGAGAAACGATTACGAATTGCGGTTGGGCACCTTCGACAACGCCATCGATTTGAACCTTGAGACGTTCCGCGCTTTCCCAGAGGCCATCCAGAACCTTCCCGAGTCGATGAAGGACGAACCCGTCGTGATGTTCTGCACCGGTGGGATTCGTTGCGAGAAGGCCAGCGCCATCATGGTGGAAGCCGGCTTTCGCAACGTCAAGCAACTCAAGGGCGGCATCTTGGGGTATTTTGAGGAGGTTGGAGGCGAGCACTGGAACGGTGATTGCTTCGTGTTCGACCAGCGGGTGGCGGTCGATGCTTCCCTCCAAGAGACCGATGCTGTCGTCTGTTTCGCATGCCGTGAACCGCTGACGGTTGAGGAGCAACGATCGCCCGATTATGTCGTTGGCCAATCGTGCTCGTATTGCGTTGAAACTTAGGTCATGCCCGTTAGCGATGAAGGACAATCCAATCGTCGGAGAGTTCTCCATGGCTCCAACGGTGCCATTCATGCCCGTGTTGACCGTCGTGGCAAATCATCCACACTTGTGTGTCGGAAACGATCAACCGACCGTAGGTCATGGCTTCTGAGGAATTGCCCATGCCGCCCCACGGGTCGTACACCGGCCGCATGCCTTGAGCCGTTGTCAACCACAGCAAAACCCCCGCATTGGTGCCATTCACGACACCGTCCGCAACCACAACCCATCCTTCACCAATCGCCGCCATCCCCCTGATGTCCGTTGACATCAGGCCCGGCGTCAGGTCCTCCAGGACGCGACTCCCTTGCGGCGTGCCGTCGGTGATGCACGTCTCGGTTCCGACGGTGCCGGTCATGCAGTCAAAGAGCAACTTGGTCCCG
>CACODE010000057.1 GCA_902625885.1 uncultured Candidatus Poseidoniales archaeon | reverse complement strand
TTCGAAAATTGGCGTCTGCACCCTCGAAAACCCGTGCCGCTGAGCCACATCTTCCAGCAGATGCTCCAGCGCCAGACGTCGCTTCATCGCCGTCGGCGTGAAGTCCCGGGTTCCTCGCGGTCGTTGCACCATGAATCTTCCAGTCGGGTGTTGTTCATGAGCCCTCCCCTAAAACGAAGGCAAGAAAAAGCGTTTCAAGAACTTAAAACTGAATGAACCAGACTAACCACATGGGAAGGAATGTCAAACACCATCCTCTCAACACTGTTCAAAGGAATTGAGAAAGGTGTCCTTGCTGATTTCATCCTCCAGAAACCGCTCAATCCATGCCTTCACAGCAGGCGTTGGAAGGAAAGGTTGGGCAGGTTGTCCTGGGTACCAACTCCCTCTTATGCATCGATGGAGTTTTGTGAAATGTACTTGACGACTGTTCCCAAAAATACCGTCGAAATTATTGTACAAAGCTTGAACATCGTCTTGGACTCTGAAATCAGCTGTCTCTGAATTCCATGTGTGAAACACTTTCACTGGTTTTGGATTGATGATAGGTTGACTTATCTTTTTTGTTGATGGTGTGCCTCTGTCTTTCCTATTCGGAGACCGTTTTTTTGATTTCCCTTGAGAGGCGGTTTTTTTGTTCTTTTTTCCAGATGTGCGTACATCTGCTATCGTCATCTCTTTCCATAGTTCACAACACTGAACCGTCCTGACAATGTTTTCTCTGGTCAGTGTTCCTAGATTCAAGGATTCGTTCCTCATGCCGTGTGAAAAGTCATTTCTCCAGTCAAGAACAGCTCGTACGAGTCGGTATTTTGGTTTCAAAGGCTTGATGTCGTCACAGTCATGACCATCTCCCTTCAACAATTTCATGATCATGCCGAGTGTCAGTCGATCTCTGGGTGCAATCGTTCCGTTGTCAAGTTGATACCTTCGTTTTGGAAGAAGCTGTTTCATCCTCTCCTCCAATTCCGCTATTTTGGTCATCAACCAAAGAGAACCATGGTGATTTTTCACTTCTTCAAACGAAAGAATTGAAGGCCAGATGAGGGTGCCCTCACCCGTATTAATCTCGTCCGAAGGAAGAATGAAGAGGGGCATGTGGTCCTGAAAAAGGGAATCAAGCGAATCAAATAACAAGTCATCATAATTCTTGTATCCAGCATCCAGAGTCAGCCGTTTTCCCTTTTTGTTCACTACATGCGTCAGATTCAACAAACCTGGAGAGTCGTAGATTGTAAGGTAGTCAAAATCATTGGCCTTGCACAACAGTTTGCACGCCAATGCTGTTTGTTCCAATTCTTCATGATTCCAAATGATCCCCGCTGCGCCATGCCGCATGAGGTCGATCAGATGGACATCGGCGTCGTCCGTTCTTGGAGGCGATTGTCTCCGTCGAGGCAACGATACTGTTGCCTTTGAAAAAAAACGGAGCTGCTTGGAAACTGCAGAACAGAGCGCTGCAATGGTTTCTGCATCACGGGAACCGGTATCTGCATGGCGCCAATAATCTTCGTAGGCTTCGTGCAGTGCTTGAAACAACTCAAGCAAGTCATGAATTGCTTTGCTCTTCTTATCGACATTTCCTGTCATGATGGCAGAATACCCAAGATAGGTGCTCAACATGGCGTCATTGAGGCGACGGGAAAGGAGTTCCCTGAGTGAAAAAAGAGCCGTGGGGTTGTTCTTCGAATCCATGACCATCAGCACAAACGGGCTAGAAAGATGCGCCAACATGTGAGAACAAAGAGAATCCAATGCATGAAAGATTGATTCATCCTCTTTCACGGTTAGGATTTGGTCCATAGCAAAGAGTTCAACCCCATCCCCTGAACGTTGTGCGAGATGGGTAATCTTCCCACCGTTCTTGGCATAAACGGCTCGCGCCGTCATGTCGTTGACGTTGGTTCGGACGCGTGGCCCATCCACCAGAGGCATGATATCAAAGCCCTGAGCGTCCATGATGTTTCGGACAGCTGACCTGTAGCGTTCGCCTTTTTCCGGCGATGCGGTTTCGGAGAGAGCGAATATCAATCCGTTCGAATCAAAATCTGAAACCGTCATGATTGCCTACTGGTAAGGCGATATTTAGACTCAACCATGCAGAAAATTAGGAATCAAAT
>CACODE010000056.1 GCA_902625885.1 uncultured Candidatus Poseidoniales archaeon | reverse complement strand
TCGTTTTCATCCCACTCAAAATCATCCCAATCATCCATCCAGCATTGGTATTCGCTAATGGTGACGGACCATTTGCAGTTGTCCCAAATCATCTCGTAGTTGTCGTCGGATGTTTCATTGCCTGCCGTCATGTTGTGTTGGTCTCCATTGCTGCGGTCATCGCATCCGTCCGGCACACCGTCGTTGTCAATGTCCATCGTGTCATCGGCGCTGTCGCAGCGATCTTCCGAGTCCGGCACGCCATCTCCGTCGCTGTCGATGAGGTCATCGCAACCGTCCGGTATGTTGTCCCCATCAACGTCGATGCCATCGTCCTGACCAGGGCAGGTATCGTTGTCGTTTTCGACACCGTCGTTATCGCTGTCGATGAGTTCATCGCAACCATCCGGGACGCCATCGGTGTCCTCATCCAGGCTGTCGTCAGCACCTTCGCACAGGTCTTCGTGATTTTCCACACCGTCGCCGTCGCTATCAATGAAGTCGTCGCAAGCATCGGGAACGCCATCGTTGTCCACGTCCACCGTGTCGCTGCCAAACATGCACAGGTCGAAAGGGTCCAATACGCCGTCGCCATCGGTATCGTCAATGCATCCATCGCCGTTACTGTCCCAGTGAATGGCCTCCTCGTCGGGGCAAGCATCAACCCACGTTTCGATGTAATCGTCTCCAGGTAAGGCACGGAATTGGAAGGCAGGGTACGTTGCTGGGTAGTGCGTGGCTTTGAAAATCGCATTGGCCGTGGTACCAACCCTGTTTCCCGCTGGCACAGGTTCGCCCTGCGTGTAAGAGCCGTTGGGCCCAACCGGCCCAATGTATTCCCAAACCACTTCACCTGCGTTGTTGACCTCGTATAGCGTGCCCAACGTGCCGTGAGTGACGAGCACGTTTCCGTTAGCAAGTGCCTGAGCGCCTGAAATCGAACCCGAGTACATGGCTTCGCCTTGGTCCCATGTCCAAGCCGGTTGGTTCGGTCCATAGGTGCCGTTCGAAGCCAGGGTATAGGTGCCGTTTTCGATGGGCGGGCGAATGATATCAACGGATGAGAACGCAGGATATCGGCCGTTGCCGTTGTTAAACACGATAAGTTGACCTTCCTCGGGGTGCCCTTGCTCGATCCATTGCACGTCGTGTTGCGCAAACAATTGCTGGTCGCTCGAAAGCCCTTTGTCGTAGACCTGCGGGTTTCCCCAACGATAGAGAATATCGCCTCCTTTGCCTGAGGCTCCTCCCGTGTGGCCGGCCGCTTCTTCGGTTGTGGTGCTGTGGTCGATGATGTACACCTCGTTCATGCTCCGGCACGACAGCGCAATTTGGTCCAGAACGCTGTTGTAGTCAATGCCATTGCAGTGCATCCAATCCGCTCGTCCCGCAGCGTTTCCCGTTCCTCCGATGTAGTTGACATCGAGAAGTTCAGGGTGGTCCCCCACCACGCCGTAGTTGTCCTTGGTTTCGTCGTAGTCCTGCACGAGATGGTCCCAGGCGTGCCATTTCCAGACAATTTCGGCGCCGTTGGTCCCAACGGGTTTCACCTCGATGATGTGGTCCGGCCAGACGTTGTTCAGTCCGCCCGGAGAATCACTGGCTATGGCGGGGTTTCTTCCTGCTTGGAGCGCTTCTTCTTCGGATTTTTCTTCCCAAGCGATCATCAGTAGGTTGCCGTTAGGCATCGGTTCAATATCGTGGTGAGAAATGTGCAAAGTGTCGTCGTAAGTCCACGACCATTCCAACGTTCCGTTCCACGAGATTCTCTCCACTTTGCCGCTGGTACCTCCTCCAGAGAAGTTGCCTACGGCGTTCTGTGCGTTGTTCGCCGTTCGCAGAAGGTCGCCGTCAGGGAGCAGGTAGGCGGAGAGCGCAGGTCGATGTTCACCCGGGGAGGTCCACTGATGGACGAGCCTTCCTTTGCCGTCGATGAGGTAGGTGGTGTTGGAGGGGATTGGTGAAAACAAGGTGTAGCCCTGCGACGCCCCTTCCGTGCAGAAAACAAGGCCTACGGTCCAATTGTCCCGCTGAGCGTTGCAGTTTGGGGGTGTGTTTGACAATTCGGTGTCGGTGCTGGTGGCGTTTGATGGCAATGGAACGGCCATGAGCAAGCACATCAGGCACGCCGCAATCACGGCCTGTTTTTTTGCTATCACCGAGCATCCTCTCTCGCAATGCGCATGGCCTCAGCCAGTGTTTCCTCGAATTGAGATGCGGTATCTCTGCCGGAATACGCTTCAAACTTGGCCTGTCCTTTTACCGTCCCAGTGGTGCTCGTGTCAGCAAGCTTGGGAGCGCCAAGG
>CACODE010000055.1 GCA_902625885.1 uncultured Candidatus Poseidoniales archaeon | reverse complement strand
GGAGCCGCTGCCCATCATCACGGTGAACAACGTCATCATTGAAAACAACATATCGCTGCTGACCGGGCAGCGCATCCTTTTCTCGGCAGGGCGAACAATCGACAACGTGCCCATTGACCACCTCGACTTCCAATGGGACTGGGGAGACGGCACTCAAAGCGGTGGAAAAGGCGCTTATGCTGAACAGCATGAGTGGGACGATATCGATGGTGAGCGTCAAAATTTCACCCTCACCGTGACGGTTTCAGACGGCATCAACAGCGGCTCAAAGACCATCATTGTTGAGGTCAACAACCGGATACCAGTCCAGATTTTTGGTGAAGTGTTGACCACGATGACGTACTCGAGCTTGGTGATGCCCGATGTGTTCGTTGATGACGACGGCGAGATTCTTACCTACGCTTGGTCGTTCCCGGACGGCGTTCGCTTGGGCGGTGGGACGCCGACGAGGGACGACGAATTCTCTGCGATTTCCAGCAGCGCAACAAACCCGATCGTGTCTTGGGACGTTCCGGGAAACAAGACCGTTTCGCTGACCGTCACGGACGACGATGGAAGCCAAGCAACGGCCATCATAGGGGTGGTGGTGCTCAACCAAATGCCCGTGGCCACCTTTGACGTTCGTACGCTCTCGGCGACCGGCTCCCGTGAGATAGATTTCCGCGAGGAAGACGGTGAAGTCGACACCGCCTATGTGTTCGATGCGTTGGACAGCATGGACCCTGACGGAGCCATCGGTGATTCAACCGACATCGAAGTCTGGAATTGGACGTTTTCGGACGGCACGTTCGGCGACCGCCCGCAGGTCACGCACACCTTCACGACGCCGGGAATGCACACCGTCTCGTTGGTTGTCACGGACAAAGACGGCACGCAAAGCTTCGCCCGAACGATGACGATCCGGATATCCAACCCCCTGCCCATCATCCAAGTTCGTATTCTTGACGGCATTATCGCCGGTGAGCCCATCACCACCTCCACACCGTTCCCCGAAGGCTCGGTACCCGATGGATGGTCTCACACGTTCAACGAAGACGGTGCTGTGGTCACGGCTCCAGAACGGTTGCTGTATTTTGATTCCTCCGGAACCAGGGACGGCGATCGCCAGTTCGAAGGAAAATACGTCCCATTTGAGGTCGAATCGCCCGATTGGAACGGCCTGGTGCAGTACACTTGGGATTTCGGCGATGCCTCGCCTCTGAACCACGATGCAACACCGTGGCACGCTTACACGCTACCGGGAACCTACACCGTTTCGTTAACGGTGCGAGACGGTTTCGGAACAGGTGATGTCACGAGACAGTCGTTCACGGTCGTCGTCGACCATCCACCCGAGGCTAGGGAAATTTTTGTGCCTGAAAACATGTTTGCTGGCTCCTCCATTTCCTTTGATGCCGAGGTATTTGATGCCGAAGCCGGCTCTGAAATGGAGATATACCGCGACCTTGATGTCGATGACGGTTCAATCATGGAAAGGGACGAGCGAATTTCAACGGAGTTTACGGTGCGCTGGGACTTTGATGTTGAAACGGATGAAGACCGCAACGGAAATCCGACCGATGATTGGGTCTCACCGATTGCTGGCTCGCCCGTCCGAACCATCAACACGTGGGAAACAACAGGGTTCTACACCGTGACGATCGAAGTTTGCGATGGCATGGGGCAATGCGATACGTTAACACAAGACGTTGAGGTCATACCAGAACCCGACGGGCCGCCTTCGCTGTCGGACTTCAGCGCAGACGAATGGAAATCATGGCTTGCGGATGCGGGTTCTGAACTGGCGACGTTCATTGTTCTGATTGTCGTGGCCTTGGTTTTGGGCTGGCTGGTCATGCGCGAACCGTCTGAACTGGAAGAGGAGGCAAAAGAAGCCGCTGAAACCTACACGGACATCGAGCACGTCGAGAACCAAGGCGGTCTGTTGGGCATGGACCACCATCTCCCACCCCCCGCTCCCAAAATCTTGTCAAAGGAAGAACGGAGAAACGACGACAGTGGATATGTACGACCTCTGCGACGCCGTTGAGGCAATGTCCTATAACCGAGTTTTCCCATAACCAACCGGTGAAGACATGCGTAAAGCCCTCATTTTAGCGCTTCTCGTCATGTTGGGGTTGTGTTGTCCGACCGTTGGTATGACGCCTGCGCAGGCCGCCGCAGGTTGCGAGGGCGCTGATTCCCCAAAGGCTCCCGAATGGAACGTGACGGCTCAGCACCTCGCTCTCGTCCCTCACGCCTCTTGGGCATGGTCGTACGAGTACGAAGACGACATGCGGGCCGAAGAAAAGCAGAGCGGGTCCAACAGCGAAGGCGATGAAGGGAGCGCAGACCCAGGACTCCACCCCGAGAACCAATGGACCTACAACCCCTCTTATCCGCAGCCGACGCTCGAACCCTTGACAACGGGGATTTTCGAAACCCTTGCCATCGGCAACGACAGTGCAGGTGTCCTGCGACTCAACCTTTCCAGCACCCACCGGACCACGTTCTGTGTCCACCTGTCCGAAATGGGTGAAAACGGCCTGCAGCCTGTTGATGCTGATGTCTATCTTTTGACTTCATCTCAATACGATGCTTATGAGGAGGTCTACAGGTCAATGCACGGCGGAGGGTGGTTCTGGGATCTCGTTGAAGCGGGCGAAGGTGATGAGCTGCTGAGTGATGTTCCGCCAGAATGGCGAAGTTTCAATCCTCTCGGCTGGCAGACCTATCGGGACGTTCATCAATACGAAGCCCGAAGCGAGGTGACCTTCTCGGTTTCAATGGATGCTCCTGAAGTCTATAGTTCACTTTTCGGCGGCACACAGTGGCAAGATTTCTACCTCATCATTGACGCTTGGGACAACACGAATGACAACGACGTTCCGGCCACAAACAGCGTCCT
>CACODE010000054.1 GCA_902625885.1 uncultured Candidatus Poseidoniales archaeon | reverse complement strand
GACCGTGACAAACGTTGGCATGCTCGATTGGCCTGAGGCCCTTGCCTCCAACGCCTCTGTGAGCGGCGATCTTAGCATTGCTACCTTCGGGATGGTTGACTTGGAAATCGCTGACAAGAGCACACGAACGATGAGCGAAGGCGCCGAAGTGAAAATCACTTTCCAGTTCCAGAACAACGGCAACGACGAGGACAAGATCAGGGTGTCTATTGTTAACGCCGCAGAACTCGAGGGTTTGGGCTTCGCTTTCCCAGGGGGCACCTTCGTGGCTGAGGACGTTGCAGAAGACGGCGTATCCACTGTGCGAGAACTCGTGATACGCTCTCCGTCTGAGGTGGAGGAAAGCGCCCGCCACCAAATCGTCTTCCAAGCGGAGAGCGGCAACGATGGTGATGCACCGGTCAGCGAAACCAGCATCTCCGTACAACTGGAAGCCAGCAGCTCCACCGGCAGCCTTGGAGGTGGCTTGGAAGAGGTCGACAAAGACACCCTTGTGATGTACGGCAGCATTGGCGCTGCCGTGTTGTTCGGTCTCATTTTCATCATCGCCCTTGCTCGAACCATTCGCCGGCGTGCGAACGCCAAACCCCTCTACGTGCCTCCAGTTGAACTTGAGGACGAGCCCGAGGACGATGCCGACGAGTTTGACTTCTCCGACATCGATGACCTCTTCTCCGATGAAGATGAAGAAGACGAATTTGATGACCTGTTTGGCGACCTTTAGAAGCCGGCTTCCGTAAAACGGCCACGGTCGCAAACCCGTTTGTTGCACCACGCTTTCAAAGGCAAGCCTCAAAGGCTAGGTGTAGCGGTCTACACTTAATCCCCAAGGAGGTTTTTCATGCTGGGACTTGAAGGAAAAACGGCCTTTGTTTTTGGCGTTGCGAGCGAAGACTCCATCGCTTGGGCCATCTGCAAGCAGCTTGCAGCCTCGGGTGTCACCCTCTACCTTGGTTATCAAAAGCGCTTCATGAGCCGCATTTTCAAGTTGAAAGATCAACTGCCATCCATCGGTGGTTTCTACCCTCTTGATGTCGCAAGCGACGCGACAACGCAGGAATTTTTTACGGCCTTTGCGGCCGAACACCCCGGGAAAAAGGCCGACATTCTCGTGCACGCGATTGGCTTTGCGCCCCGTTCCTGCTTTGACCGACCCATTTTATTCGTGGAAGACCAAGACATCAACACGGCCATGACCATCTCGGCAAATTCGCTGCAGAGGTGTTTGAAACACGCCTTGCCCTACCTCAACCAAGGGTCATCAACCATCACCTTGACTTACGCAGCCTCAAATCGGTTTGTGCCGAGTTATGGCATCATGTCCATGGCGAAGGCGGCTCTTGAGTGCTGGACGAGGGAACTCGCCTGCCATTTGGGCCCGGAGGGTCATCGCGTCAACGCTATTTCATCAGGTCCAATCCGCACCATTGCGGCCAGCGGCATACCAGGCTTTGAACGGATTCTTGACCATGTTGAGGCCAACGCACCGTTGCGACGAAACGTCAACCAAGACGACGTGGCCGGTGCCACTCTTTGGTTAGCAAGCCCACTCGCTGCCGGCGTCACGGGTCAATGCATCTATGTCGATGCTGGCTACTCGATAACGATGGTTCCTGAAAGCATCATGAGGTGAAGCCATGACGTTGACCACAGAGGATGGGAAACCCTGCGAGGGCATCGATCAGGGTCCGTTTGAACCCATCGCCGTCATCGGTCTGGGGGCGTTGATGCCCGATGCTGAGGACATCGACGCCTTCTGGCAAAACATTCTCGAAGCGAAGGTCAGCATTCGGCCGCTGCCGGAGGGACGGTGGCCTGGACCGATTGACCATTTCTGGAAGGATGGGGGCCCGGGAAACCATACAGAGGGGTATTCTTACGCCAAAATTGGTGCTTTGGTCTCCGATGCAGAGTTCAATTGGCGACGGTGGCGACAACCTCCTGGAACGTTGCCGCAGATCGACCCCTGTCAACTCTGGGCGGTAACGGTCTCGGCTCGAGCCATCGAGCATGCTGGCTACGATCCAGACATCAAGGACATTGACCGAACCCGCACAGGCGTCGTTTTTGCCAACGCGCTCGGCGGTGAAAACCGCAACCTCTCCAACCTTCGTGTGTGGTTGAATCACACCACTGAACTTGCCAAGGAACACGGTCTACCGGCTGACCGAGTCGAAGGTTTCAACGAAGCCGTGTTGCAAGGCGCGCCTCGGATTGATGAAGACACGATGCCGGGCGAACTCGCTAACGTGGTGTCGGGCAGGGTGGCGAATCTCCTCGATTTGCAAGGGCCCAATCACGCCATGGATGCCGCCTGTGCCTCCTCGATGGCGGCCGTTCTCGACGCCTGCCGCCTCCTTCAGACCAGGCAAGTTGACGTCATGCTGGCGGGAGCGACCGATCGCACGATGGACCCTGCGACCTTCGCTAAATTCTCCGCCATCGGCGCGCTCTCACCAACGCAATCCTGTCCTTTTGACGCACGAGCCAACGGCTTCGTCATGGGCGAAGGAGCCGGTGTGTTGGTGCTCAAGCGACTCGGAGACGCCGTTCGAGACGGGGACGAAATTTTCAGCGTTATTCGAGGCATAGGCGGCTCTTCGGACGGGCGTGGCAAGGGCATCACTGCCCCAAGTCAGCGGGGCCAAATTCAAGCCATTGCCCGTGCCTACAGTCAGGCAGGGTATGCGGCATCTACCGTCGAGCTGGTGGAAGCCCACGGGACGTCAACGAAGGTTGGTGATGCAACGGAATTGTCGACATTGTCCCGTTTATGGACCGGTGTTGAGGGCACCGGGAACGTGGCCGTGGGCTCGATTAAATCACAGATTGGGCATCTCAAGGCGGCCGCTGGCATCGCCGGCATGATGAAATCGGTCATGGCCCTTCACCACAGGACCATTCCCCCCAGCGCTAACTTTCAAACCCCTAACCCCACGGTGGACTGGTCCAACATTCCGTTTTTTGTCCC
>CACODE010000053.1 GCA_902625885.1 uncultured Candidatus Poseidoniales archaeon | reverse complement strand
GATGATAAACGACTGTGTTTTGATGCAGTTCTGAAGATTTCATCGTAGAATTTTGATGGGTCGTCAGAAACTTCAATTCGATTCAGGACAAAATAGCATAACCACCCAATCAACAATGGATTATTGACGAATTGAAACATCCTATCTTCTTGCACTTCGGTGATTGCTCGATCGGCCAAGCTTGCCGGCATGCTCCAACTTGATACGAGTTTCCTCACGAAATCATCTTTCAAAGAAACAGGATTGTTGAACATGGAAATATGATTGAAACGAGAGAACCATTTCTTTAGGTGATGAAAGTGTGATTTTCTTGTTGAAATCAAGAGAGAGGTTCCATGGATTTGAAAAAAAGAGCGACAAAAAGCCAACATAGAATCTAAATCTTTGTGTGATGAAACTTCATCAATGGCGTCAACGAGAAGCATCACTTTGTGGAGATCGTCAATCCAACGCGGGGCAGATAATATCTCATCGCGGGTGCCGCGGAAACCTTGTGAGATTGGTGTGGTTTCAATTTCATTTTTTATAGAGGCTGCATCAAATCCAAAATCTTCTGCCCTTGGATTGGACAGGAGGTATGCAGCAACAATGACGTCGAGCATGCTCTCTTCAGAATAGTCTTCACCAAGTTTTGCGCGCAAAGTGGAAATGGCCTTTACGAGATCTTTTGCATTAACCTGTAAGCAAAATTTCCTAGTACTTCGACGGTTAATGGCGTGACCAATTTGCCTAAGTCTTACCGATTTACCAGAGCCAGGATTGCCGGTGAGTACGGTTAATTCAGATGATTTCATCACAAGGGCCGCCTCTAAAAGGCCGTTTTCCGCAATTTTGTCAAACGAGGACCTTGAATTCGACGTGAGCCTTCGAGCCCATTGAAGTCCCGCAACAGGCCCGGTACCAAATTCTCCCTTTGGATTCCGTATCAATCTCTCTTTATCGTTGTAGGAAAAAGGGACGATTTCTTTAGATTTCCCAGTAAATTCGTCATGAAAATAGACCTCGTCAATTGCTTCTATGTTTTCTGCAATGTGTAAATCTCTCGCCTTTGTTGGAATACCGCAACAATGAATCAAGTCGCTTTTTTCATCCAAAAAATTGAGGAAATGAGACTTTTCTATTCTCCGAGAAGCGCGTTGCAGCGAATCATTAGCGATACGATTGTGAGGTATCCGTTTAATTCTGCTTTGGCCCTTTTCAAATATTGCATTGCTTGTCTCAACCGCTCCATCACCAATTGAGAAGTTGATGTTGCCACTTAGCATCGAAGAGTAGACGCTGGGATTTTCAGTCGATGGCGTGGAACCTCGGAAGCGTTTTTTCTCAGTAGATCTTTGTGGCTGCAAATTGGGTTTCAGCGTCTTTTGTTGAGGATATGGAACTACCTCCCAATTCCTTGAACCCTTTTGCCAAAGTGTCGCCCTGCACAAAGCATTCTCAACAAGCGTAATCTCGCCTATTTCGCGCTTTGTAAATTGTGTTTCATAATAGTTCTCTATCGTGAGAGGACCAACGGATTCCGAGCTTCTTGTAATTTTTTTCCTATCAATTGGGTCAACAGACAACAACAAGGCCTCATCGTCGCAGTTTTCATACGCTTGTTTGAAGTATTTGTCCTGTTCATTTCGTCGTATCGCATCAGGTCCAGCAGCCCATAACGCAACGTAGGTACTGATCATGATCTGAATTTTTGTTGGAGTTTTTGGTGGTTCTGGGTCAACATCACTCCAATGGATTTTGATGTTCAAATCAGCGAGATAAGGCTCCAATCGGATTTTGTACGCCTTATCCCATTTTTCAGAATAGAACACAGTGATGCTGTTGATTCTTTCTTCCAACTTTGAACGATGGATGTGCCGAAGGACGCTGGTTAGGTTTTCAGCTGTGTCAAGACCGATATACCCTACGTTTACTTTTCCTGGCCAACTCTCAACGGTGGTGTGGTTGAGAATGGATCCCAACACATCAACCGTTAGCAATTGCTTGGGATGCAATGAGTATCCGTTTCCACTTAATCGATGGGCGGTTTCGTTGAATTTATCCAGCATCACGTGCTCATCATAAGCAAACCCTCGTGCCCCATTTTTGCCAAAAGTGATGGTCAACTCACCCAGTGGATTTGAGTCATTGCCCAGTGCTTCTTCCGCTCTGACGACAACCTTGAGTTGATTCACTGGCAAGGCATCGGGAACTTCTTCAGCAGGTCGCAATATCCCAAGAAGGTCAACTCGCAAAATTCCTTTTTTCTTATCCGAGTTGGCGAGATGATACTCGATTTTCGCCGAATTACCCTCTTCCCATGTTTGCCTGTTTGCGTACATTTCTTCCTCATGAGTTTTATGTTTCAAGACATTGCTTACTTTCGAAAAATCATCGATCTCGGATGCAACATCCTCAACAAGTGCAACAAATTGGCCGAGATACCGCTTTGCAAGGATTTTGGAACCCAGATCATCTCCACCCTGACATTCACTGGTGAGGCGAAGCACCGAATCTGAATGTTTTCTCTTAAACGTGAACTTAAGAGGTACCAAAAACTGGAGATTTCTCCTTCCATCCGTTGGATTCTGTCCTGAGAACAACTCAACCGCGTTTTTCTTGACGTATTCCGTACCAAAGTTATCCTTGATAGAAAACCGATTTGAAGACGGGAACATCTGTTCTGTCCACTCCTCGTCACAATATCAAACTTCACCTTCGCAGCAATCCGTTGGAACATCAAGAATGAAATAGGCTAAGTCGGTCTTTGAGGTGTGGACCGTGAAACGTGGTGGGATTGGGGGTGGAAAAATCAGGATGACCCTGAAAACCACCCACTCCACCCACACCGCTCACTCCCAGAATCCATCAATGGACTTATGGAAGTCCAACCCACCGTGATTGAAACATCACTTCCAAGACTTCCATGGGGGAGCAGAAAGGCTCTGTTGATTGGGTTGCAATCAAATCAGGAACCTTTGGAATCCCTTGTTGAT
>CACODE010000052.1 GCA_902625885.1 uncultured Candidatus Poseidoniales archaeon | reverse complement strand
ACTGGTCGAAGAATTTCAGGACGTGCCTGACAAGCGAGAGCGCCTCGAGATGCTCTTCGAACTCGCTGAAGAGGTGCTGGAATTGCCCACCGAGGAGTGGAGTGACGCCACTCGGGTTCGTGGTTGCCAGTCGGAAGCCCACGTTCGCGTCTCGATCGAAGACGGCTTGGTCAATTTTCTCGGTGCCGCCGACGCCATGGTCGTTCAAGGACTCATGGGCGTCCTCGCCATCGCCTTGCACGGGCTCACTCCGGCCCAAGCCGTGCTCATCCCAGTTGATTTTGCCGAGGAGATGGGCTTGACCAACACGCTCACGCCCAGCCGCTCGAACGGTTTTCGAAACATGTACGATAAGGTCATGGGCGAGATTCGCTCAGGCATGGAGTGAGCACCATGACAACGAAGGAGGCCGTCCTGACACAGCTTGATGAGGTGGAAGACCCGGAATTGGAACTTTCCATTGTTGAACTCGGCCTGGTTTACGACGTCCGCTTTGAAATCCAAGACGATGGTCTGCACGCAGAGGTTGACATGACGCTCACCTCGCCTGGTTGCCCTGCTGCTCCTGAAATCATGGCTGCCGCCCATCGAGCCGCCCTCCAGACCGAGGGATTGAATTCGGTTCACATCAACCTCGTATGGAAGCCACGGTGGGACCCGAAGGTTCACGCCAGCGAGGACGCCCGTATGGACATGGGCATCTGGGATTGAATGACATCTACTCTGTCTACAGGAGGCCCGAGGCAGTTAGTATCTCAGTTGCCTCTGCCCGTTCATCTTTTGAGAGAGTTTCTGGGAATGTTAGAGCAAATTTTGCAAACCCAGAGATTTCAACACCGATGTCTTTCAGTCCCAAGAACAGTAACCTTGCGATACGGCTTATTGGTTCCCCGTCCCTTGGCCCCATCAGCTTGTCAAAATCCAAGTTTGTGGCGCTTTGAATTTTTAGCATGGACGACAAATCCCTTGGTTGGTCTGCAAGTCTGTGGAATTTTACCTGCATCAAAATTTCGAATCCCCGTTGATGTTCTTTGAATGAGATTTTGCCAGGCATTGGGCCCATGAATTCTACACTTTTTCCAACCGGTGAGTTTCGGTGGTAGTTGTCGTACGTGTTAAACAAGTGGGGCAGTAAATCCTCAATCACTCTGATCTCTTTTTTCTGAGTCCCAGCATCCTCCGCAACAAGAGCCAAAACATCCCTGACGAGTTTAGCCAACGCTCGATTGAGGTCAGATTCTTCTCTTTTTGATTTGAATTTATTTTTACCAAACCACGTGTTTTTTCGATATTTTATCGAAAGAAGCCGGCTGGCTGCCTCTGAATAAATGGCCTTGGAAAACGTTGGATTGAGTTGACCAATTAATCGACCTGCTTCCATGAGGTCCCCAATCCAACGAAGCTCAACCACAGGGTCTTGTTTCCTGGAAATTGATTGACGTTGGTTGAGGAGAAGATAACCTATATTGAACCAAATCACTTTTGCTTTGATCTCGGATTTACGTTGCTGAAAAATCTTGTTAGTGTCTTTGTGAGTCAAAAAGAAATTCGTGAACTCATGACATAATTCAGCGAACTCATCTAGCATGGTCGCATTCGCTCTAAATAGCAGATGACGATAAGTAACTTGGCAAGCTTCAAGCAGCAACCTTGCCCTGTCCCATGGTTCGTTTGGTTTGAACGCTTTGATATCACTGATGACCTTAATCAAGTCATGCTGTCTTTCCACGTTTGATTTCGTTCGATATAGGTGAAGCAATCTTGCCTTCATCGTTTCAAATTTCATTGCGTCTTTTTGATTCTGTGAACCACGAGAGTGAATCTTGGTTGAAGCTTCATCAAGCAGAAGTCGCCATTTTTTTTCCGATTTGTTGAAAATGTGATTTGGTTCTTCGACATAGCGAGTTTCCAGTGTAAGAACGGTCAATGAAAAATTGCATTTGTCGTCGTTAAATCGATGGGAATGGTTTGAGAAAAAGCTGGCCAATTGCGATATTAATTCCATGGGCAGAGATGGAATTCGTTGTCTAAAATGAGTGAAAAATTCTTCCTCGTTGGCCAGAATTTCCTTTGTAAATCTCCTTTCGTCCTCAAGGCGTTTTGACAACACCTCACTCAGATGTTCTCGTTGTGTGCCGCCGGTATGCGCAAGGACATTAAGCAAAGATTCTTGTCGATGTTCGCCGATTTCTTTATCCATTAAAATCATCATTCGCGCTAAACCATCCCTCGTATCGAAGCCGTCTTGGTGGCGACGAAGATGTTCCATTCCCGTTGCTAGGAACGCTGTCGAAAAGGTAAGTTCACCGATGTCCCTTCTCTGATCGGAGGGGTATCTGCGTATCATCTCCACAACTTGGGGATGGACAGTGTAGCATGTTGTCAATGGGAGTAAGCCTGGATCAAATCTAAGTTCTTGAATTACCTCTGGTGGTCCGAATCCTATTCGGAAAAAATCCGGTAACGCCTCGAGTTCATCTTCTGAAAATTGGACCTCTTCCGAAACAGTAGAAGTCAGCAGGCCCAAATGTTCTAATTTTTGGAAAATCAGCGGCGATGTATTCACTATGCGTTCATCATGGAGCTTCTTCCACGCAAGTTGAGACCGAAATTGTACACAGTTGCCTTCAATGTTCTGAGCCAAAATTTGCAAAGCAAGGAGTTCATCTGGAGAGATATCGGACATGCGACTGAGCAATCTTGCCGCCTTTGGTGGAACCAACAGGTCAAGATTGGTATTCCCCTCGTGATGCGATTCAAAAAATGCTGAAAAACCGAAGAAGGAATGTCCCATACGCACAAAAACTGAATCCAATTCCTCCCCTGAGAGATTGATTCCTGCATGAGATTTTAGAAAAGCGCCCAACATCTCTGGCTTGCATAAATTCGGGTGCAACATGGTTACTTCATCTGGTGAATTCGTCGGGATAATGGTCGAAAGTTGTTGAATGATGCTGTTAGATTCAAATTCCTCGCGAAGGATGAGCAAGACAGGAAGTTGTTTTGATATGTCGTGCAACTTTTCCTTGTAGTCGAAGATTAATGGAATGAGGGCTTCGGCATCATCAAACACAATCGGCACGAGTGGCGCTTTTCTCACAGCCAATGCCTCGCCGAGACGGTCGATTTGTCTCAACGTGTCGTCATGGCGGAGCGAAAGAAGTTCATCGTCCAGTTCTAACGTTTTGAGGGCGAGCCTGGCCGATGTTGTCTTGCCGCACCC
>CACODE010000051.1 GCA_902625885.1 uncultured Candidatus Poseidoniales archaeon | reverse complement strand
ATTGGCCGACAAAAATCACAGAATAAAGAATCTTTTTCATCCGATCGTTTTTCTTCATCTTGGCATGAAACGCAAGAATACTTTGAGCCGAAGTCTGTGTTTTCTTTCCGCTTATGTTTCACGTTTTCAACCATCGTTGCATCACATCAAATCGCTTTGGCTTCCTCCAGTTCCTGCGCACATATCTACTATTCCAAAACAAATAACCAATTTCTGGGGAGTCCTCCCTGCTTCACAGCAGCAGGAAATACTCGTCGCTTTAGCCTCACTCATCCGCGCCCAGCGATACGACATGGCCTTGACAATTCTTGACAACGAACTTGGAGGTGGCTGCTGATGCCGGCCGAGAAAGGCATACCCAAGCCGGAGGCCTCCGCACGGCGACTCGACGTGAGAAATTACGATTCAAGGGAAGCCTGGGGCTGGTTGTCCGAAGACGAACGATTGATCATGAGCAAAGAAGGCGTGGCATACGTCGATGTTGAACTGGTCTGCCTCAAGTTTGATGAGTTTCTCAAAGAGTACAACCTCTCCATTCACCAGATTGACGGCAAGCGACTTCTTCGCTGGTTGAGGCACATCAAAGACCACCTCGGCGAGTGGGACATGAATGACATTGATTCACTGGAATGATGTTATACGAGCGAAAGAATAGGTGCTCATGGGCAGACCAAAATCATCCATCGTTGGGTTTGTTGATTTGGGAGTATCTGCTGCAAACGCTGTCGGTTTGAAGTCAATGAATAGAAGGCTTGGTCGCATTTCTACAGAAATGTCAATTGAAACCAAACAGATTAACAGGGAATTGACGTCCCTACGCAACGCACAATTAGCGACTGTGGCAGGAATGATTGAGATTCATAACCGATTGGAGACGATAGAGCAACAATCATCAGGCATATTGAAAGAAATGAAGAGACAAGACGCAGAAGCAGAAATTTTGGGTAATCTCAAAATCTTGCTTATTGCCTTTGAAGATGAGATGAAGAAAATTGAAACTTTGGCTGAAGACCATCCGGCATATGCTGCAATGCATGCTGAGGATCTGAGTAATTATTTACTGAATAATGGAGTGGATTACACCAAATTCAAAAGAATGGATTTTGATGGAATCCAAAAGGCAAAAATGGTAATTGAACAAATTCATGAGTTTAAAATTAAAATGATTGCTAACCTGGGGTGATACTGTGACCATTCAAGATTTCAAACTACTAAAATCCAAACGGGATTCGGCAGTAGAAATTGAGGGTGTAATCTCGTCCTATGAAGAAAAATACCGGGCATGTCAAGAATTAATCAAGCGCAACGAAAGAGAGATTTCAGGTATGCAAAAAAAGATGGAAAATTCGAAAAAGGATGTAGAGAAGCATCGGAGAGCATATTCAAAGGAGAAAAAAAAATACAACGATGCAGTCAAAGAATTGGATGAAATAATTGCAGAGGGAGAGGAGCAAACAAAACCAATCGAACTTGCCATGAGAAGTACGTTAAAATGGAGTTGGGGCGTGGGAATTCCACTTTTCTTAATTGAAACCTTCATTTTTGGCGCTGACCCAGACAATGGGACCTTCGGCGGTGGAATTGCCAGTTTGGGATGTTGCTTATCGATGATCATGTTCATCATGGTTTTGGATAAAACGCCTTCTACTGAAATCATAGAGAAGAGGGAAAGAATTACACGATCTGATTCTTGGGAGAGAAGAGGATTAAAGCAAACAGAGTCTGAGTTCAAGAGGAAACAGTCAGAGTTTAACAAAACAAAAAGAGAGATCTCAAAACTTGAGAAAACAATCAATGAAGCAAAACTTGAGATGGAGGCTTGCCTAAATGAAATCAAAAAGCACAATGAGTCTCTCCTTATCATTTGGAAATCAGTTGAGCACCTAATCCCTTAGACACTTGTGAGTCTGAACCCAAGAATGATTTAGTTCTAAGAAATGGTCATGTCAATGTCCCACTCAACCCCAGACGGAGTTTGGCGATGGGTCGACAATTCATGAGAACTGATCGGAATTGAGGGGGCAGATGCCACTGCTTTTGCAAAATATTGTAGAGAAAAAAATCAATTGCAAGTCGGGGAGATTGTGCTCAGTGACGTATCACTGCCTCCCGATGGATACTATGTTTTTGAAAAATTCAAATGGATTAAGAAAACAGAATGGAAACTCCTGGGCACGCAGCAAAGCGTCAGCATCTGGGCATCTTATTCGGACTCACGGTCAGCAATGTCAGCATTGGTGAAGGCCGCTTCAATCTCTTCTACCCTCTCATCAGCGATACCAAACGTTTTCGCAAGCGTGGCCAGGAGTTTTCGTTCTGTAGGTGTGACGATACCATCCTTCATCGCATCGGAAAATGCCTCGAGGTAGGACACCTCCTCGGGTGCATACTCCGAGGGAAGTAATCTTCCCGAAAAACCGTCAACAATACCCAAGATAGGTCGGCGCACCATCATGACCCCGCCGCTCAGGAACACACCGCCAGCAATGCCGGGCAGGGGCAGCAGGCTCTCAACCACCTCACAGCCAATGATGAACAACATGGCGCCGAGACCGGTGAGGACCGCAAAACCGAACGTTCGCCTCAACTGGCGGTCAATGCCAAGCACCGTGCCTTTGGTCATGGCGTGGACAAACATCATTCCCTCAAACGCAAGGGGCAACGACATCAGGAAGTAGGTGGTAATGGCTGCATACACGAAGAGTGTACCCTGCAGGTCCCTGTTTTCGTCAAGTAACACGATGTAGAAGTCATTGAAGATGTGCATACCCGTATCGAGGGGGTTCAACAGTGGGATCAGGACAAAGAAGAACAGTCCAAAAACACCGAAACCGAGCACTTTGCCGACGAAACCGATGTAGAGCGATCGTGTGGTCAGGCTTTCGCTCGCATCGGCGTCTCCCCGCTTTTCGGACTCAATCCTTGAGCGCCGTAGGACGTACAATGCAAAGAGGGACAACACCAGCGTGAGCATGGTGAGTGCCATCTCAGCCGTTCCACCGTAACGATACATCTGGTGAAACTCGCCAGGACAGATGCCTCCGTGCTGCTCCAGCAGCCACGTTGGCCCGTTGGCTGCCTCGGCTGGCAATGTGTCGTAAGGGATGACCTGAGGGTCTGCGCCCTTCCCTGTACACCGGTAGATGGAGATGTTGTACAGACGATGCGCAGGCGCTCCGCGGAGGTACTGAGGCACGTAGTACAACGCAGCGATCAACGCCGGCATGTACCATCCATGACGCTGAAATTTTTCCTTGTGCATGAACTCCAACTTCGGGACAC
>CACODE010000050.1 GCA_902625885.1 uncultured Candidatus Poseidoniales archaeon | reverse complement strand
ACCACAACCGCAAGCGGGAACTGAAAATCACTTCCTGCTTGAGGCCAGACGTCCTCACCAGCAAAATCATGCACGCCCTGGCGACGGGCAACTGGGTCGGCGGCCGCTCTGGCGTCAGCCAACTCCTCGACCGCACGACCTACCTTGCCGCACTCTCGCACATGCGACGTGTAACCTCTCCGCTGGTTCGCAGTCAACCCCATTTCGAAGCCCGTGACCTTCACCCAACGCAATGGGGCCGTTTGTGCCCCAACGAAACACCAGAAGGCCAGAATTGCGGCTTGGTGAAGAACGCTGCACAAATGATTGACATCTCGGAAGACATCGATGAGATCGAGATTCGGGAGCGATTGGATGAATTGGATGTATACCAGCCCGACGACTGGACAGACGGCGACCGAGTGCACGTCAATGGCGACATCTACGGCATTCACAAGCGCGGCAAGAAACTCGTGGACCACTTCAAGTCGTCTCGACGAAGAGGCGTGATCCCATCCGAAGTGTCCATACGCCACGATGTGGAAAACAAGGACATCTTCATCAATACCGACAAGGGACGTATCCTTCGACCCTTGCTCATTCTCTATGACGGAGCCCCCCGTTTGACACAAGACCACCTCACCAAACTGGCAAGCGGCGAAATCAACTTCCGCTCGCTCATCATTGAAGGCGTTGTGGAGTGGGTCGACGCTGAAGAAGAAGAAGACCTCTACATCGCTCCGCGTCCTTTCGTCCTACCCGAAACCATTCCGGAAGGCGACAGCGCCGGATTGAGCGGAAGGGTCGTCAAGTACGAGGACGTTGAATGGACAAACCTTGGGCAACCTCGAGCAGAGGTGGCGCACCTCAAGGCCAACGTCTCCATGCCGAACGGCGAGATCGCTACGACCGAGTTTGACGTCCCGTTGTTGTACACGGCAGAACACACGCACTGCGAAATTGACCCGCAACTCGTGCTAGGCGTTTGTGCATCGCTCATACCTTACCCGGAGCACAACTCTACGCCTCGTGTCACCGGTGGTACAGCGATGGTCAAACAATCGCTTGGCCTTCCAAGTGCCAACTATCGCATGCGACCCGACACTCGGGCCCACATCCTGCATTACCCGCAACGGTCCATCACGCGAACCAGAGCGATGGAAACGACCAATTTCGACGACCGACCCGGTGGTCAAAACTTCATCGTCGCCATCATGTCGCTCCACGGCTACAACATGCAAGACGCCGTGATCATGAACAAGGGCTCCATCGACCGTGCTCTCGGCCGGTCAACCTTCAACAGAACCTACAACGCCGAGCGCCGCCGATTCCCAGGTGGCCAAGTTGAGGAGATTGAGAAGCCCGGCACCTCCAAGCAGGAAATCAAGGGCCTCAAAGCCCCGGATGCTTATGTCCATTTGGAAGCTGACGGTCTCCCTGTCCCCGAAACAGAACTTGAGGGCGGCAACGTGCTTGTAGGCAAGACGAGCCCGCCCCGATTCTTGGAAGAATCCTCCGGCGGGTCGTTCCTGATGGCTCAAGAGCGCCGGGAATCTTCCATGCTTGTTCGACACGGCGAGAAAGGTTGGGTCGACAACGTTTACGTCACTGAATCGCTGGATTCAGGCCGACTGGTCCGTGTCATGGTCCGAAGCCACAAGGTCCCTGAGGTGGGCGACAAATTCGCCTCACGGCACGGTCAGAAAGGGGTCATCGGACGGCTTGTCGAACAAGAAGACATGCCGTTTACCCAAGACGGTATTGTGCCCGACCTCATCATCAACCCCCACGCCATTCCCTCCAGAATGACGGTCGCCCACGTGTTGGAAATGATAGGTGGGAAAGTTGGAGCCATGGAAGGTCGCCGAATTGACGGCACCGCATTCCGAGGTGAAAAAGAATCGAGCCTGCGAGACGGTCTTGTCAGAAACGGCTTGGCCCACTCTGGTCGCGAGACGATGATCAACGGGGAAACGGGAGAATCCTATCCGGCTGACATCTTCGTCGGCTGCATCTTCTATCAGCGACTGCACCACCTTGTCAGTTCGAAGATTCACGCACGCTCCCGAGGTCGTGTCCAAATCCTCACCCGCCAACCAACAGAAGGACGTGCCCGCCAAGGCGGTCTCCGATTCGGAGAAATGGAGAGAGATTGTCTCATCGCTCACGGTGCCTCGATGGTCATCAAGGACAGGTTGTTGGATGAATCTGACGGCATTGACATGTACGTTTGCGCCCAGTCCGGCCACATTGCGTGGTACGACCCCAAGCGCGGCACCTACGTCAGCCCGATACACGGCGATGGCGCTGAAGTCTACAAAGTGCAGACTTCATATGCATTCAAGCTGCTCCTAGACGAGATGAAAAGTTTAGGTGTGGCCATGCGTCTTGAACTGGAGGACCGAAGATGAGTCGAAAAAGCACAATGATACCAAAGCGAATCGCCCAGATTCGATTCGGCCTGATGGACCCGAACGAAATTCGAAAGATGTCAGCGGTTGAAGTCAAAACGGCGGACACCTACAAAGACGACGGCCACGCCTACAAGCAAGGCCTCATGGATCCGCACATGGGTGTCATCGAACCGGGTTTGCTATGCCCGACGGACAACTGTCAGTACCAGGATTCCCCCGGGCACTTTGGTCACATCCAACTCGAACTCCCCGTTATCCACATCGGGTTCGTCAACCTGATCAAAACCGCCTTGAAAGCAACATGCAACGACTGCAGCAAGATTCTTCTCCACAGCGAAGGGGGCACTTCGCCAGGTGCCAACCCCGAACAAAGCGAGCAGGATTATTACCGAAACAGGATTCGAGACGTCATCACCAAGCACGGTGTTGGCTCCACTGAATTCTCGAAAATCATCAAAGAAGTCGAAAAGGTCACTTCGGGCACCAAGCGAAAGGTGTGCATGCACTGCGGTTCCTCACAAGGAAAAATCATCTTGGACAAGCCAACTACTTTCAAGGAAAAGCATGACAATACCGAACGAAAACTCAACCCCCGCGACGTTCGTGAATGGTTGAGCAGCATCCCACCAGAACACCTTATCTTCATCGGCATGGACAAGCAAAACCGTCCGGAATGGGTTGTTCTAAAGGTGTTGCCCGTACCGCCCATCACCGTACGGCCCTCCATCACCCTTGACAGCGGTGACCGATCCGAAGACGACTTGACGCACAAACTCGTTGACGTTCTTCGCATCAACCAGCGCCTCCGTGAAAACCGAGACTCCGGTGCACCGCAGTTGATTGTTGAAGACCTCTGGGAATTGCTCCAGTACCACATCACGACATACTTCGACAAC
>CACODE010000049.1 GCA_902625885.1 uncultured Candidatus Poseidoniales archaeon | reverse complement strand
CCCAACATATCGCATTTCATGGGGTGGTTTGCTCACCCTCGAAGCCACCAACGCAGCGTTTGGAGAAGCAAAAGACGGCTTTTATTTCGAACCGCTTGGCGATGCGGTGTTCATCGCTATTTGCGCTGTGATGATCTACATCGGCGGGACCACCATCAACTCCCGGACAGAACTGGTCGATTGGGTAAAGGGTTTGTTCGTCAACGACACCTGGCCGGCCCTCAACGACCCGTCCTTGGCTGGCGGACAGCGAACCTTGGCGGCGTGGTGTCTTTTGCTCGGGTTGGGCTTCTACCTGTATTTTGGCATCGCTCATCACGGATGGATCGATGTCGGCGTGTATTCGGTCGCTATCGCTCTCATGGCCTCTGGCTTCGCCCTCAATCACGCTAGCCGAGTCCCGCCCGGCGATGAAAACATCGATTGAGATTACCGCCTGTGGCCGTTGCGCCCCAACAAGGCGTCAATGCATCCCAAAATCAAGCCCTGCCAAAGGGCTACACTCCACCGGAATGTAAGCCATCGAACACCGAAGAACGACCGCAGCCTGTGTTCTTTGGTGGACCGTAAGACCTCCCTGTTCACCACCCCCAGCCTGCCTCGCCAGAGGAGGAGTTCATGCACCAAGAGAAGACCAACGGAAACCAAGAGCACCGTGCCCTCCCAACGCTCCAATGCATTCTGTCCCAACTCGATATCACCCCTCAACACGCCGACCAAAAACGGCAAGCCCGAGGTGAAAATTGCCAGCCACAGCGGGAGAAGGCAAAGCACCATCGTCGAACTTCCAAGGAAATCAAAACCTGGACCTGTGCGTTGCCGTTTTGGATGATGACGGACGATGCGTACATGGGCTCTTGCATCTCGCTTTCTTTTGGCCAGAAAATGGTCAATACCCGACTCTGGGACGTGCCGAACCAAGGCATCCCTCGCATACACTATGGTCCCCCCCGCACGGATTAGCCGCAAGCTCACCTCCATGTCCTCGGCGTGGTACCAAGACGGGTCAAAGCCACCCACTGCCATCAGAGCCTCCCGATTGAACATGGAACACGGCCCGTTGGCGAGGCTTGTTCGGCGCGGCCTTGCTCGGTACTTGGCGGCAATTTCAACGGAGCGCAACCTGCTCACCAAATCCTCGGCCTGCTCAAACACCGTCCGTCCTGTGACGGCTACAACGGTCTCGTGTTCATCGACCGGGTTGATCTGTGCGACCATGTTGGCAATCCAGTCCGGCTCCGGACGAACGTCAATGTCGGTAATGGCAACCCACGCTCCCGTGGCGTTCTCCAAGGCCCACGCACGACCGGCCGACAACCCAAGTGCGGCTTGGTGGTGAACGCGAACTGGAACCCCCCGTTGCCCGCCCGGATCGTGAAAGGCGTTGAGCACGTCCTCGCAACGGTCTGTGGAACCGTCGTTAACAACAAGAATTTCAATGCACGGGTGGGTTTGGGCACGTAGAGATTCAATGCAATCTTCAATCCAGTGAACACCGTTTCGCACGCATACGGTGATCGAGACCTTTGGCAGGTCCACCTAAACCACCTCAAACAGTTCAAGGAGACGACGGCATCGCAATTTCGTTTCTGTACTGCTGGGCTGGACCACAACGCCTTGCCCGGGTTGGCCGTACAAAACGACGGCGTTGAGCGGCACATGGAGGTGGATGTAGAGCGGCGCAAGGTCTTCCTCCCCGTCAACCACCACAACCACGGGTTCCTCGAGTCGGCATGCTTGAGCAACGGCCTTCTGCAGGCTTGGCGTTAGCACGCCGGGGGGATTGGAGGCGTTGAGAACATGGTGAAACGCAGAAAGGTCGACTTGGTCGTCCGAATCCAAGGCCTTTCGCTTGGTTTGCCCGTCAACAAAAGCCATGTCCGGTACGACATCAAGAGAAAGAAGCGTTGATACCGTGACATCACCCACCGCTATCAGGATGATTTCATCGGTCTTCATGTCGTCCAGGGCGCCCAGCATCGCCACCTCAGGCGACTGTTCGGGGCCCTTGTACAGGGTGCCCATGGGTGTTTTCAATTCGGGTTCGGCCCGGGGGTGCATCCTCAGCGTGACATCGGCCCACTGCGATGAAAACCACGGGTGACCATCGGCATCGATTTCTCCGTTTCGAATTCGCGAAGAACTCATGATTGCGCCCTCAACATCCAGCAAATGGGAGACTTCGATGATGTGCAACGGCGGTAGACCGCCCGATTCGCGTTTGAGGTTGATGCGTTCACATTCGGATTTTGTTTCCGGGGTCGCCACGATGCAATCGGCTCGGGGGTGCTCCGGTGCCGGGCCGTGTGCGTCCAGAAGTTGATGCACGGTTACCCGTTTCGGAGCGTTGGCGTCGGCCCAATTGAGCAGTTCATCTCGCCGAGTTTCAAACGATTCCATGTTTACGGCTTTCTTGTCGGCCATGGCATCGCTGGTCACGTGGACTTCAACCCGCTGTGCAGCCTTGACGGCCGCATCAAGCAAAAGGCGATGACCTGCGTGCAGACGGTCAAACGTCCCGCCAACCAAACAGAGTTGGAACTGTGGAGCGTCTCCCATAGGCGCTGGTTAAGCCAGAAGCCTTTGAGTTCATCGCAGGATTCTCAGACAAGACAGCCATCAGAAGACTGTGCCCCGGTACCTAACGGCCTTGTTCACAGTTTCCTCCGAGGCCTGACCCTCGGTACCGGGGCGTGCTGTTCGGTAAGGTGGTTGTCTCGTGTTCATTCTTGCGTCGCACAAGGACCCATAACCCACCGATGGTTTACCGCATTTGCACCGGGAATCACTCCCCGAAGGGTCATCCCAGTCTTCGATTGCGGCCGTACACGTGGTGTCAGACGTCATTGCTCGTTTCACAGTCGCTCAGCCTGATGTTGCAGGTACGGTAGGCCAGCGTCTGGACGACGCCATATCAACTCATCGGGTGGGAGAGTGAACGCGTGCGTGGAAACTTCGCAGAAACAGTAACTCACCCACGGCTCTGTCCCCGATACCGAGGACCTCCCCTCCAAACGCAGGCCACTCCTCTACCGGCCGGACAAGCCAACCGGCTTGCGGGTGAGTTGCAACGGTTGGGACCGGCATCGATTGTTCGTTGGCGTAGACGATTTCGTGCAGATCGGTGAGCGAAGGCGTACCGACGCCGTCTTTGAGCAACCTCACGGCCATCAACGATTCCGTAGTGAGTGAGAACCCCTGGTGCGTGATTTCAAGACCGGGAAAACCACTTCTCTCACCTTTGACCCTGGCCAGTTGGGCGAGCCATGAACAGGAGAAGGATTCCAACCAAGCTCGACCCGTGTGGCTCGCAAGTTGCGTACGAAGCCATTGGTCGGCATAGACCGACCACCAATGGTCGGGAAGTGTTTGCATCACCGTCCTCTGAAAATCAGCCGTCCATGGCTCCTTCTGTTGCGCAACGTCAAGCGCCGAAGCCCACACGTGCAGCACGGCGTCTGAGGGGGTCGACAGCGCTCGTCTTTTCCACGTCGCCAAATCATTGCCGCCCACGTCTTGCCGTCGCGAACCGAAAACAAACTCCAGAACGTCCGCCTGACACATCGGGTCCTCGAACCAGGCATCCATGGCTTTGGCGTAGGCCGCTCTCTGCTCGATTTCTCCCGGGTTGAGGGCAGAGAGCAGGCAAGTTGCAAAGGC
>CACODE010000048.1 GCA_902625885.1 uncultured Candidatus Poseidoniales archaeon | reverse complement strand
TTTTGTCGGCAACATTGCAGGAAACCGAATTGAATGAAAGGTAAATTGTTTCTCTGGGGCTAAACGAGATACTGCTCCGGTGTTTCTAGCAACACCGTTTTTTTGTTCGGTGGGAATGAGGAGCCGGATTTATACCAAACATGCATGTCCGAGCGTACAGGGGAGAAAAAATGGAGCAAGATGAACCAATGTTCACCGTTCATGATTCCCACCTCAACACCGGACTTCGAGGCATACCTGTCGGCACGTGCCGAACATCCTTTGTGACCCCCAACGAAGGTGTTCACTATTGCGGTTATCCCATCGCAGAACTCGCTCATCACTCTCCGGAAGACGTGGTGTATCTTTTGTTCAACAAGGAACTTCCGAACGCCGAGCAATCTCAAGCTTTCAAATCCGAAATGGCCGCACGAGGTCGTGTACCTGACAGCCTTGCAGCGGTGTTCAGCACCCTGCCAAAGGACGGTCACCCAATGGACTGGTTGAGCGTTGGTATTCACACGCTCGGTATGCTTGACACCACGGGCGATTGGAAAGAAGACGCCCTCAACCTCATCGCACGCATGCCTCGCATGATGGGACTGATCTTCCGAATTCGGGAAGGTCGAGGCGAGAACATTCCCGCCGATGACTTGGATGCCACCATGGTTCAACGGTTCGTGAGAACCCTCGAGATGGAAGGGGTAGACGATGCGCTCATGGAAAAAATTCTCTCCACCTACCTTGTGCTTCACATGGACCACGGTGGCGGGAACTTGTCGACCTTCACCGGCAAGGCGATTGCCTCGGGCCATGCGACGGTCTACGCCTCCATCGCCGGTGCCATGAACGCTCTTTCTGGTCCCCTGCACGGTCGGGCGAACCAGTCGTGCTTGGAGTTCGTGCTCCGAATTGGTACCAGCGACCCAACCGAGGTGGAGGCATTCGTTCGCAATGAGCTGGCTGCTAAACGGCCCGTGTTCGGTTTCGGCCACGCTGTGCTGCGCTCAGAGGACCCACGAGCAACGGTGCAGTTTGCTGTCGGTGAGGAACTTTGCCCGGACGATGAGAATTTCAAAATCATTCGCACCCTACGTGAAGTCGCCCCTCGGGTGCTTTCGGAGAACAAAAAAATCTCCAATCCAAACGCCAACGTGGACATTGCCAGCGGAGCCCTGTTGCACCATGTTGGTTTCAAGGACCCGACGTACTACACGACCTTCTTTGGTTGGGCGAGGGTAGCGGGCATCGGTGCGCAAATCATTGATGAGCGCACCGTCATGCGAGGCGGTAAAGGCACACCCATCTACCGACCAAAGTACGTTGCGGAAGAACAAGAACTTCGTCATGTGGACCGCTGACCCAGCACGGGTCGTTCGGTCTTCCCCGAGCCTCGATGGCCGATGAGCCTCGGAGCGGAAGCCGGCGGAGTTGCTCCGTCGTGGTTTGAAAGCAACGACGTCACGTCGGCTTTCCACCGCCATCTCAACCGCCATTCTTCCACGAGTGTCCGTCGCCTTTCTGCGTCGCATTGCGACCACATAGGCACGTTGCTCTCGAGTTCCTGAAGGACGGAGCGGTGGTTGTCTTGTGTGGCGCTCTGAAGTGTCGCCCATTCAGCCTCAAGCAGGGGCCGAAGACCTGGCTGCTTCCATCGGGCATGACCGGAAGGCAACCAAGTCAAGTTTGGGTCGGCATGGTCGGTCAACCCTGACATTCCCGCTCTCAGAAGATCGTGTTCGAGGTAAGGTTTTGTCGGCCAGACGTACGTTGGCATGCCTCGACGGGCATTGGTGAGGCGGTCCAGTGGTTTGCCTCTCAGTCCAACGCTCCGACCCAAGGGCAGGTGTTTTGTTGAGGTTTGAAAGTACTCGATGGCGCACGGAAGCATGGAACTCCCTTGAGCCTGATGCCTTTTCACCAGACGGCGAAACGATGTTGTCACGTAAGACGGGAAGACCTGAATTCGCTGGGATGTTCTGTTGCCGTAGGGTGGAATGTAAGGAATCAGGGCCGCCCAAGGACGCCGTGTATTTGCTAGCCTTGCCGAGGTTGGCATCCCTTTGTGAAAGGCGTAGAAAACGGTGTTTTCTGCGGGGATTAACCGTTCATCAAGTTCAATCTCTGCAAGTTTCATCGCTTTAGCGATGTGTTGGTTGTGCTGCTCTCGACCAAAAAATCCTCCACCCGTGGCCGCTTTTGGATGGGGCCTTTTGATTTCGACGCACCCCATTTTTCCTTCGTCTCGCCACGCCCGGAGAACAGACGGGTCGTCCAACAGCGCACGGAAGCTCACAAACCCCAAAGCCTCCAAATCGTCCAACGCCCATTCCTCGACCCACGTGGGGTGCCCTTTGAGTTCATCCAGTGGAATGGAAACGGTACGGTCGTGGTGAACAACGAGTTGACCGTCGGCCGTCAAGCGAACATCAAACTCGATGCCGTCAAACATCTCGATGCCGTGTCGTAGGCTCTCAAGGGTGTTTTCCGGAGCGGGTTTCCATTCGCTCGTCCCGGACATATTGAACGCTCATCATGACCCCCCTCAAAGGTTACCACGGCGCGGCTCTCACAATCGCTCCACGACGCCCTTCAAACGACCGAAGGCATAAAACCGAACCCGGCACCGTCAATCCATGGAACCTTATGACGTGATGCGAATCATGATCGTGGTTCTCACACCAATCATCTGTTGGTACTTTACTCGACATCAACCGGGTGAACGCGTTCCACTGAGAAAGTGGGCCGAAGAATTTCACAACAAACGTTACTACCTGCACGCCATCGGTTATGTTGTCATCATCCGTTGGAAGTCCATTACGGACAAACTCAACGAGCCGATGAAATCGAGAACCGGGCACTGGACGGATTGGGTCTACAGCCTTGAAGGCGACATCACAAAGTGGGTTCAGGACTTTTTCCGCAACGATTTTCTGACGGAATTTCTGAACTTCCATTACCTGTTCATCTACCTGTTTCTCATCTACGTCACGACGGTGTACTTCGCATACAGCGGCGACAGGGATATGACCGACAAAGTCACGCTAAATTATCTCTTGATTTACGCCCTTGCCGTCCCGTACTATTTGTTCTTCAACGTAGAGGTGACGTCTTCATGGATACCCGGTATGGACGCTTTGCTCTACCAAGAAGGCTGGTACACCGTCTTCTACGCACTGCACGATCCGCTCGACAATGCCGTCCCCAGCCTCCACGTGGCGATTCCCTTTGGTATCCTGATGCTCAACTATTTGCACGTTAAGGAGGCCGGCGGTACCCTGCGCGAGTGGCGGCATTGGCCCTACCACGTGTTTGTCCTCATCAACACCCTGTTGTTCATCTTCACCATCATGTACCTCGGCATACACTGGGTCGTTGACATTCCACTCGGTCTGCTCATCGGTAGCCTTGGGGCCCTGTTCATACATCACCTCCAACCCCGCCTTCGAAACGACCACGGGCCGGTCTTCAAGGGCATCACGAAGGAAAAAGTACGTCGCCATATTTTCGTTGAGGGCGTCGTGATGTTGGTGCTTCTCACGTGCATGTTGATGGCGGTCAATTATCAGGAGGAGCAGGTTGACGAGCGTGTGTCCTTCAGACTTGGCGAGGGAGACAGTACGTTTGAAATCATTCAGAAATTCAACGCCGGCAGTTCGGTTGAATCAACGGTTGAAAACCTCAACGCTGCGTCCGACCTTGAG
>CACODE010000047.1 GCA_902625885.1 uncultured Candidatus Poseidoniales archaeon | reverse complement strand
CACGAATCAACCATTCTTGCCCTTCTGAAAGGGCTGGATGTTGATGAACAGCGCTATCGCTCACACCTTGAGGCGGACGAGGCCGAATCCAGCGACGTCATGGACACCTCTCGTGCCCATGCACCCCCGGTCGCTGACGCCACCGCCTTCACCGTGGATGCTGATGCTGGGCGCAAGGACGACGGGTCGAAAGGGTCGTTTTGGACCTTTGACGATATGGACAAGCCATGACTTGCCACTTTTTGGCTTGCAGTCGTCCATTTCTTCACCTCTTGGCAGGCGGGTATGTTGATATAGGGGTTGTATGTGGATTGGTTGCTTGCGTCGTCTGGGAACGGCGTTGGGGGCAGAGTCCTCGGACGATGACCGTCTCCATCCTCCCTGATGCAAAGCCGAAGCGAATGCGATCCCAAGCAGACCTTAGCGGGTTTTGGGGTCAGGTAGGTGATCGAGATTATGACGTATTTGTGCAAGAAGCTCAAGTGCATTATTCTCTCGCCAATCAATTTTAGGTCAGCAAAATCAAATTCAATGCGACAGGTAGCCAAAGGATCGAAACAAGAGAAATCTGGTTGATCCTGCCAGAGGCGACCGCTTTGGGAGTTCGATTAAGCCATGCGAGTCGTGAGTCTTAGGGACTCGGCATACTGCTCAGTAACACGTGGATAACCTGCCCTATCGTCTGGAATAACCTCGGGAAACTGAGAATAAGGCCGGATAGTTCACAATGCCTGGAACGGTTTGTGGATGAAGGTAGGATGGGTCTGCGGCGTATCAGGTTGTAGGGGGTGTAAAGGACCCCCTAGCCTTCGACGCGTACGGGTGTTGGGAGACATAGCCCGGAGATGGATTCTGAGACACGAATCCAGACCCTACGGGGTGCAGCAGGCGCGAAAACTTCACACTGCAGGAAACTGTGATGAGGGAACTCCTAGTGCATGCACTATGTGTATGTAGATCCTACTCTTAACAAGTAGAGGGAAAGGGCTGGGAAAGACCGGTGCCAGCCGCCGCGGTAATACCGGCAGCTCAAGTGGTCGTCGCTTTTATTGGGCCTAAAACGTCCGTAGCCTGTTTGGTAAATCTGTGGGTAAATCAACCTGCTCAACGGGTTGAATTCTGCAGAGACTGCCAGACTAGGGACCGGGAGAGGTGTGGGGTACTCGAGGGGTAGGGGTAAAATCCTGTCATCCTTTGAGGACCACCAGTTGCGAAGGCGCCACACTGGAACGGATCCGACGGTCAGGGACGAAGCCTAGGGGCACGAACCGGATTAGATACCCGGGTAGTCCTAGGTGTAAACGCTGTGAACTTGGTGTCGGGGATCCATAAGGGGTCCCCGGTGCCGGAGTGAAGATGTTAAGTTCACTGCCTGGGGAGTACGGTCGCAAGGCTGAAACTTAAAGGAATTGGCGGGGGAGCACTGCAACGGGAGGAGCGTGCGGTTTAATTGGATTCAACGCCGGAAAACTCACCAGGGCCGACTGTTAGATGAAGACCAGCGTAACGAGCTTGTCGGATTTTCAGAGAGGTGGTGCATGGCCGTCGTCAGTTCGTACTGTAAAGCGTTCTGTTAAGTCAGATAACGAACGAGACCCTCATCTCTATTTGCAACCCGTCTCTCCGGAGGCGGCGCACTATAGAGAGACCGCTGGTGTGAAACCAGAGGAAGGCGAGGGCAACGACAGGTCAGTATGCCCCGAATGTCCTGGGCTACACGCGCGCTACAAAGGACGGGACAATGGGAAGCTAGACCGAGAGGTCGCGCTAACCCGAAACCCGTTCATAGTTCGGATTGAGGGCTGTAACTCGCCCTCATGAAGCTGGATTCCGTAGTAATCGTGTTTCAATATAGCACGGTGAATATGCCCCTGCTCCTTGCACACACCGCCCGTCAAACCATCTTAGTTGGGGGTGGGTGAGGCTGCGCTTTATGGCGTATTCGAGCCTGCCTTCGACAAGGAGGGTTAAGTCGTAACAAGGTATCTGTAGGGGAACCTGCAGATGGATCACCTCCTAAGAAACCGGAGGCTGGGGTCGCTTGCGACCCCAGTCTCCAACCCTTTTTTGCACCCCATAGTTTCTTTTTTACACCAAGTGTGTATTTGGGAAAAGACTCATTCGTAGGCCGCATTCAATTTGTCATCGATGCTGTTCCTGAACGTCAACAACTTCAATTTCGGTGCTTGCGCATTGACGGTGATAGAGGCACCACGATTGAAGTGCACCTCGTCCCACCCATCAGGTACCACGTAGCCGCGATGCATGTCGGAAGTGATGGTGGTTTCTTGATTCGTCCAATCAAACCATGCCCACGGGGCTGATGCGCGTTGTTCAGGCGACAAATCCCTGGCGAGAACAAAGTAGTGCTGGGGCGTGTGTTGGTTTCCTGCGCGCCTCTTCAGCGCTTCAAATTCAGCCTCACTCATGGCGTTGCGAAGCCATGCACCTTGCCCGTACCATGTGGAGAACAGCAAACCGCTGCTCAGATGATTGGTTTGCTTCTCCCCCCTGCGCAGGTGATATCGGCTCGGAGCGTATTGGTGGGTGTTGGCGATGAGCAAGTCGTTCATCGCTGGGTCGGTGGTGAAACGATTTCCCGACGTGGTCTCGATCAGCGCTTGCAATCTTGGCAGTTCATTGACGATGGCTTTCCCTGCAAATACATCAAGCACGTCCTGTTCAAACGTGGCCATCGAGGAATCCATGAAGAATCCATAACTGCCGTTCGGGTCTTCTGTCTGTGGGTGCGAGTTGACTCCCATCACGGGGGTCGCCGCATCGATGTTGTGCGACAGGGAGGTCAGTGTACCATCGCCACCGAACACGATGACCAAATCCCTTGAGATGAAATCCGCTCTTCGAACGTGCTCGCGAGGTTTGTAGTCGACTTGATGCTCGGAGGACGCCACGTTTTGCAGCACCGTCTTCAGGGACATCAGGCCGTCATCGTGGACCTCTTCGAAGTTTTTTTTGTAAACAACCAGGATGTTCACGGCAGGTTCCCCTCACCCCTCCTCAAGCGCCCCTGCTTCAAGAACACGACCCTTCTGCTGTGAACGAAAAATTATGAAGGAGCAAGTCAGCCTTGAATTCATGGAACCCGGTTCACCATGGGGCGACGGACCCGAAAAGTCAGAGCCCGGAGCACCAAATGCAGGGGCAGCGGCACCGGCACCAATTTCAATCTCGCAAGGTTTCGCTCCGATGAACCAAAACACCGTGCTAACCGGTACAGCGCAAATGCCAACGGGCCAGCTGATTTACCTGCAACCGCCATCAGGTGCTGCCAAGGTCATCGGCACGTTATTGATCATCTATGGCGCCCTGCAATTGTTGGGGCTTGCTGGCCTTTTCTTTGAACAAGTGGACCCCATCACTGGCGAGCCACTCGAGTACCCCGTGGCAGCAAAGGCGCTTGACGCCCTCAGCTCGCTGATTGGCGCAGGGGGTTGTGTTGCGGCTGGCGTTTTGCTGACGCAATACAAAAAACGTGGCGTCTACATCGCTTTTGGCGTCATCGGGGCACAATTCATGCTCGGCATGGCGTCCTACACTCTTGGAACTCCGGACGGTGGACTGGGATCGCTGTTTGGCGAAGGCGCCGCTCTTGCCGTTTGGGCGGGCGTATCCGCCATCTGTTCGGGCTTTTGCGCGCTCTTGGTCTCGATTCCGCTCATGGTAAGCAACAACGGTTTGGAATAGGGCTTGAATTTCCCAAAACCTTCCAACGGTGATGTTC
>CACODE010000046.1 GCA_902625885.1 uncultured Candidatus Poseidoniales archaeon | reverse complement strand
CGGTTGCGTTTCGAGAGAGGCCTCCTCGGTGACGAGGACGGCGTCAACGGCACCTGTTTCCTGTACCGAACCGAGTTGCTGAGGCGGGTCAATGCGAGCGCCCTGCACGAGCAGGCCAAGGAGAATGAGAAGGACAAGGAAAGCGCTGAGCTTCACCAAGTCAACGCCGAGAGCCCCGCCATCTGCTTGACCATCCCCGGTGCCCACAAGGCTGGTGAACACGGGAAGTGAAGGCGTACCTTCGTCGTTCAGGCCACGGATTTCGACGGAACGGTTGCCCTCGGCGAGCTGCCCGGCGTCCAGAGCAACCACCCACTCAAACCGTTCCAATGACGCAAGGCCACCTTCCACGGTTTCGTACGTCGCTTCCATCCAAGCCCCGTCATCGATTCTAAATTCCACAGCCGAGATGGAACCGGCTTGACCCCACGCCAGACCCCGAATCTCGTGAAGTCCGGTCGAAGCGTTCACGCTTGAATTGGTGATGTGGACCTGGGAGAATACATCGACGTTGCCCGTTAAGTTTTGTTGACCAAGATACAGGGCGAGGTTGACCGCTTCATAAGCGTCAACCATCCCCCAGCCAAAGTCTCGGTTCCAAAACGGATCGACATCAGGAGCGGAAGCCTCGCCTCTTCGCTCGGCGGTGAGTTTCAGAATTTCTTTCATTTCTGCCGTTGACAAATCAGGGTTGGCCTCGATCATCATCGCAAGGATGCCCGATACGGCCGGTGCAGCATAGGACGTGCCCGACCCTCGGCCCGTGTAGCCGTTGTCGGCTGCATCCCCTCCAATGAAGTTGTTACAACCGCCTGACGTCACGCAACCCTCGGCCTGAACAATGTTGGTTCCGGGAGCCGAGACCTCCGGCTTCAGTTCGTTCAGCGGGTTGCCGTCGCCGTTGTCCCTTCGTTCGCCTCGAGAAGAATACGAAGCCACGGTATCATCGCTCCGGTCAATCGTGTTTTTGTCGTCGGTGGCGCCAACCGTGATGGAGAGGCTGGATGAGCCCATGCCCGACAATCCGTCGTTGTCCGGGCCGTCGTTTCCAGCAGCGGCGCTGACCACCACACCAGCCTCCATCGCTTCGTTGAGAATGCGGCTGTGCATGTCCTCACCGTCCGAGCCACCGCTTTCGTGAGAAGTGATGCCCCAAGACAGCGAAATGATGTCGATGCCATAACTTTCCTCGTCCGCACCCTGCCACGCCGTGTCCTTGTTGTCAATAATCCATTGGAGGCCGTTCATCGCCGATTCGTAAAATTCCTGCTCGATGACGTAGTTCTCAAACGGGCCGGCTCCCAAATCCGTGCCGATACGGACGTCGATGAGGTCGGCATCCGGTGCAGCGCCATAGAAATCGGTTTGAGCACCACTGGCGTCAATACCGGTGGCAGCCGCCATGCCCATGCACGCCGTACCGTGCTGATTGCCGTCATCGGGGTCAAACGTACCATCGGTTTCTCGGAAACCGCCGCCAGCGAGAATGCATATTGGGTCGGACGGCGTGTAGCAAACGGCGTCGTATCCTGCAACGAACTTCTCGCTCAATCCAGGATGTTCGTTGTCAACGCCGGTGTCCACCATGGCGATGTTGACGTTGGCGCCCGTGAAACCGAGGTCCCAAGCACCCATCGGGTAGAAACTGGAATTGCGTGCCTTGACGGCAGGGGTTTGGATGTCGCCGTAAAACACCAGGCTCCCGTACCGCTCAACCATCACCACGTCGTCAAGGCCGGCCAGTTCAAACGCGATACTGGCGTTGATTTGACCAAGCAGGACGGCGTCTACGGCCTCGATAACATCAACCACGGTCAGGTTCATTTCCTCAAGTTGGGCGAGGTGGTGCGACGACACATCAACGCCGTAGGACAGACCGATGCCGGTGATACCAACGAACGTCTCCAAACTGTCGTGAATCGAATTTCGGTTTTGGTCAAGGGCTGTACGTTCCCACCATGGTGTTTGGTCGCTCAACCAAACCGCATTGGCCTGAAACGGCACGTCTTCGCTGTAGCCGCGAGGCATCCACTGAAGGCCTGTGGCATCAACAGCCTGCCAGTCGGTTTGCTGGGATTCGATGGCCAAGGAACCGGTTATCGGTCCCATCAACAATGCGAGCACAGCAAAACACAACGTTCGACGCAAATCGGTCCCCTCATGTGCCCCAACAAAGGACTCGGCATCAACCTAACGCTGGCCGACCTGAACAGGTCGGCAACAGACCTGCATCGCGCAGGGCTAAACTTTTTTTGTCCGATTGGCCATCTGCAACCGATGGAGGCCCGACACAGGTTTGGTACCCTGACGCTTGGTCTTGCGGTGATAGCCCTCATCTTTTCCGCCTTGTCCATCGGTTCGGTATGGGCAACCGCTGATGACAGGCACGTGACGGAGGTCTACGACCCTGAGTTCGGCTCGGTTGACATCACCATCGTATCGTTGACAGCCGATTTTGAACTGAAGGAGATGGAGTCGGTGCTGACCATCAAGGACACGTTCTTTTTTCAATCTCCAGAAACGTTTGCCGATTCCAAGACCTACGAGGAAATCGCCGAATCCACCGACGGCGACGTCAAGACAACGTTTGAGGAAATGGACCGGGCCGGTTCAATCGCCTCCCTCATGATATGGATGGGCCTCATCGGCTTGTTTCTTACCGCTATCCTTTCTGCGGGATCCCTCGGACAAATCACGAACAGTCGATTGACAACCCTTTCCGGCGCTTTCTCGGCAATCATCACGATGTTGGCGCCCATCGTGTGGTATGTCCTCCTGCCGTCGAGCGGTACATACGCTTACGTGGACGATTCCTTGTTCGGGTTCCTTTTTTCCTCGGACGAATACACGGTGGCGTTTGAACCGTCTCCCTCGTACGGCTTGATGTTGTCCGTGCTTAGCGGCATCGCTTCCATCGCCATGGTGGTCATGATTTACTTCCACAATCAGGCCGACCCTGTGGATGAAAAACCACCTTGGATGAAATCCATCCTTCGCCTCGTGTCGCAAAGCGAGGACGACGTTGAGAAGCCTCCCACCTTTACCGAAAGAAAAGAACAGGCCGGACGCTTGCTGAAGAAATCCTTTACGACGTACAAATCGAACCGGAGGATGCAAGTGGCGTCCGTGCTCATCGTGCTGGCCCTCGGTGCCTACCCGTTGTACGGCACGATCAGCGGATGGTTTGAAGAAGAGGACGCCTATCAACGAGACTTGTATTACGCCGTCTACGGGGAACAAGATTACATCACATGGTACGACAGTGAAGTGGAATTAACCGACGGCGAAAGCCTCACGCTCTCTTTCACCGAGGCTGACTTCCCCGAGGAGGCGATGAACAGAAACGTCATCGGCGTGGATTTGGTGGTCGCCGTTAACGACAATTGGGAAGGTGATAACGAAGAGACCACCGGTGTGGGTTGCGTTGCTGACCCTGGCGAAGCGGCTTTCGATACCGCCTCCTATACAGCTGAAACACCTAACGGCAGTGCAGCAGGTGAGACCCAAGAAAGCATCTATGAGGTCTTTTTGCAGGCCGACCTACCCAATTTTGAATCCCAACAGTACATCACCGGCTACACTCTGGCAGAATTGGAAGCCATGTATGACGCATCGGACGACATGGTTGGCAATTACGAATTCACGGTTACCGGTGACCCTGAAGCAGGTGAGGACACCTTCCAGTGCGAGCGGGACGACGCTAACGTTAGCGTTCGTGTCTGGATCGATTTAATCACTTACGATGTAGACATCATCGAAGTGATGGTTTGAAGTGGGAGCAGAGGGATTTGAACCCCCCCCCAGCGGATTTCTTCTGAAACTGCGCATCAGATG
>CACODE010000045.1 GCA_902625885.1 uncultured Candidatus Poseidoniales archaeon | reverse complement strand
CGCAGGTCCGGTTGTTGAATATTTTAGAAACTGGGCCCACAGCGATCGAAATTCACTCTGTTTCGTTGGTTATCAAGCCGAAGGCACCCTTGGACGCAGGCTGCAGAAGGGCTTTGGTGAAGTCCCGATGGTCATCAACGGTCAGACAGAGATGGTCAAGGTCGGCTGTGAGATGGCCACCATTGACGGATTTTCGGGCCACTCTGACCGACGTCAGCTGCTGGAGTTTGTTGAAAAATTGAGCACAAAGCCTCGAATTATCATTTGCCATCACGGCGATTACCACAAGTGCAACGAACTCGGCCACACCCTGCGTGAACGGTACCAATGCCTCTCCTACGCACCCAGCAACTTGGAAACAATTCGACTGTTCTGATCACAGCGGCATGTCGATGTCGTGCTCTATCGGGTCGGGCAAATTCTCAACCGATGCGATTCGTTGGGCGCTTCTTGACGATGTGGAAGCGGGGCTGATAAGGCTCCTGTTTTTGTCGGTATGCGGTGTTGCGAACAGCATCCAAAAACCAATGCACAACGTGGCCAATAGTGCTCCTGATACCAATGTAATCGTGTACTCACTTGGATTGATTCTGGAGAAAAACAGAACCAACACAACCAGGCAAATGCTGCCTGCGAAAAGGTATCGTGTGGCTGCTCCCATGGAACCCCTACCACCACGGTATTCATGAACCCGTTGTGCCTGTGTATGAACCATGCAATCCTCGAGGACGCCTGCTTGCCCCGGTTGGTTGATGACCGCTGTTTCCTCGTGGGGTGAAAATGCGGAGGACGCTTTCGACCAAGGCTTGGTCGAGCTCGGCCTTGGTGATGTCAGGTTGATTCAGGCGCAAGGGGCGATGTTGCCTCTAGGGTTTGAAGCGACGCCCCCTCGCCCCCTCCCAATGGGTTCGCTTGTCGAGTGCCATTTGGCCACCGCCTATGCATGGAACGGTTCCTCGGCTTCGGCTGGCGTTGCTTGGGCATCTTGCGTCACGCCCGAGGGGGACGAATGCACCATCGTTGCGACGATCACGACCGAACTCGATTACGAGGAAACCGTGCTGCTTCTGCGAAGAAATCTCCAGCGCAGGCTCGCCAGTCGGGATTTAGAAGTGGTTGAATTTGATGTGGCTGTTGACGAAGTCACGGCCGGTCAAGACCACCATGGCGTGGCCGTGGCTGCGCTCATCCTACCCGAATCGCTCTCCATGGGCCGTACCAAAACGGGGCCAATTCGTGGCGCTTTGACCCGCAAGGCCGCTCCAGAACCGAAAAAGCGCGTTGACACCAAAGCACCAGCCGCCCCCGCCCGTCGCCCGGGCCAGCCTCAGAACAGGCATGACTTCACCCTTTGAGGTTGCGCCATGTCGGAAATGCGATGGCTGGTGATTCGTTGTCATGTCTGCAAACAATGCTCAGGACAGCGGAAAACCGACAGCCGTTGCCCGCACTGTGGCGCCAAGTTGGGCAGGGAATCCGAACTGGTCAAGGAGTGCAATTCCAGCGCCTCGCTACACGTCGAAGTTTCGCTTGCCAACACGCCCGCTGAGTTGCGGGACGAACTTCGTACCAGGCTGACATCAACCTCGGCCGTTGATGAAAGCGAAACGGTCTCGCCATCCGCTTTGTTTCAAGCGTTGCGGAAATTGGCTGACGAGGAGGGGGTTGTTCATCTCTCTGCGGTCAAACGTTTGCTTGAGGTGAGGTCAGTAGATGCCCCTTCGCTTGGGTTGATGGAACAAGCCGAACTGGAAGGTCTTGTGGTAAGGCTGGGTGAAGACCGGTGGATGTTCTTTGAGTGAAGTTCATAGGTGAGACGCCATGGCAGAGACCAAGGGCGTATGGGTTAGTTTGGCCTATACTCGGGCGTTTGGGACGCTTGGACCCAAGTTCAAATCTTGGTACGCCCACCATTCACTCAGGCACGGTCACGCTGTGGACCCAAAGCACGTGATAACCGAACTGCGTTTTGATGAACGACTCTGGTACGGCTTCAATGGTCGATGACCAAACGGCATCCTCGAAGTCCTGGACCATTTGGCCTTCAACGAACTCGCCAAGGTCACCCCCCTTGCTTCCGCTGGGGCAATTGGAGTACTTCTTTGCCAATTTCTTGAAGATTCGAAAGGGCTTCTTTGAGGCTTGGATTTGCTCCAAAATAGCCTTAGCATCAGGCTTGTGCGCCACGAGAATGTGCCTGACATGCGCTTTACGTGGCTTCCTGCGTCGGTCGTGTCTTCGCATGATGCACCAGCGCCCTGTGGACACGTGTCGCTGACCTGTCAAAAAGATGTGCGATGGCCCAAAAGGCACAGCACAGTGCGATGGCTGGCACGCCCCTGCTGAGGAGCTCCACCTCGAGGTCGTTGGAGACGAACGGTAGCAGAGCTGACCAGCCAAGAACGTAGGAGATCATCGCTAAGATCGTGTGTGGGGTGACGTTTCGAGAAAAGAGCCACGTTAGGTTCCTGCGATGGTGCTCCACGGCCATCATCCAACCCACACTGGCAAAAAATTTCAGGGGTTTAATCCCGCTGCTTTCGTTTCTATAGATTGATTCCACGGGTACTTCAGCAACACGATACCCGTGTCTTGCGAGGTTGATGAGCCAAAAATTTGGATAACCATAACCCGACCACGAACGGTTCCAATCCCATGCCTTGAGCACCTCAACACTCGTTGCAGTGTAACCGCATTGGGGGTCGCTGATCTGCGTTCCAGCGGCGAGGGTGGTGAACAGTGAGAGAATCCTGGAAGCTCTTTTCCGATGCAGCGGCATGCCTTTGAATCCTTCAGGATGGAGGGATCTGTTTCCTTTCACATGGTCTGCTTTTCTCTGGAGGATGGGGGCAATAAGCCCCATCATATCATGGGGATTCATCTGGCCATCGCCGGCCATCACCACGCTGACAAAGGGAGCATCAAACGACTCTAGCAGATGCCTATGGCCTCGGTCTATGGAAGCCCCTACACCATCGCCTCCACCGGCAAGGATGATTTTCTGGCAGTTGGTTTTCGTGGTTTTTGCGACCATGGCGGTGCGGTCGGTTGAGCCGTCATCAATGACGACGGCCATGTCAACAAAATCAGGAAGCCCTTCCAGAACCGCTTGAATATGCTGTTCTTCATCTCTCGCTGGGATGACGACACCAATTTGCCATCCCTCAAGCATGGTCCTCGGAGAAATCTCGCATCAATCAATGTATGCTTAAATGGGTATACTCGGCTTCGCTGAGGAACAGGTTTCATAGCCTCTCCGAACGACAGACCGCTGTGAGTGGCCCACTGGACAGAGTCGTGCTCATCGGCGGAGACATCGAACTTCGAATCGTTTCGTTGGTGGTGAGGTGCCGAGAGGTGGCGGATGAGGTTGTTCTGTTTGACACCGGCTCCACCGATGAAACCGTGCAGTTAGCGCATGAAGTGAATTGTCGAGTCGTTCAATTTTCAGGTACCGTGACACCTCAAAAATTGGCTGAAGCAGCCGTTGAAAGCGGGTGCGTGGACGGGTTGAGCTTGTTCCTTCCGATATCGCCTCAATGGAAACTTTCCGAACTGCCTCTAAGCGTCAATCGTGCCAGAGAAGGTTGGGACATCCACTACCTCTACCGAAGAGTTGGTGATCACGGCTCGCACGATTCCGTGGTGCTGAGTGAATCCGTGGTCGGACACCTCATCACCAGCAAGGACGGCATGCACCAACTCGCCAACCTTCCTGATGGTGCCACCTCCGATGATGTTTCACAGGACGTGCGGGCGCGTTTTGTTGAAACGGATGCTCCAATTCAACTCCCTCAACGTCAATCGCTCGCCACGGCCTCTCGTTTTGCTCAACTCTTTTACTGGATGTTGGAGTCAAAACACCCGCTCCTTTTGTTTGGTATTCCGGGTGTGGTGTTGTTCGTTCTTGGGTACCGTCTTTCAGGGGACCTCGCGTCGATGTTTACCGAACTCAACACGACGTCTATCGGGGTGACGCTCATCACCATCGCCATGACACTCATTGGCTTGTTTGCGATGATGGTCGCATTGATATTGTACATCATGGGAAAACAAGTCGCTCGAATTCAAAATCAGTACAATTGGCCTAAAGGGAGTTGATGGTTTGGGCAAATTCCTTGTTTGCCTTGACATGGACAGGGTCCTCGTTGACCATTTCTCCACCTGGCAATTCGTTTACG
>CACODE010000044.1 GCA_902625885.1 uncultured Candidatus Poseidoniales archaeon | reverse complement strand
CATGAATATCTACGAGAATACGCCGCAGCCATGCACTACCTTTTACTTCGGGACTCTCTTAAATCATCGAACGAAAGCGATAGAATCCAGATTGAGGGAGACCTTGCCGCCTTCGATGAGGAGTTGAAGAACAGGCGTTATTGCGATGAAATCATCCAGTCGAATCTGAACGGTCCAAAACGGCAACGGAACAAAACATTGTTCCTCCTTGAAGAAATTTCTGAAATGTCCACCCTCCCGAAGTGGAGGCTGTGGAGGGCACTCCACCTCAACCTCGAGTTAGAATTTGGTCCAGAGGGGGCGCCCAAATCCATGGTGCCGATTCTTCAAAAAATCGTTCGATTGTTCATGCGAGGCGAATTCAGTCAAGGCCTTCTTTCTGAGCCTGAACACATTAACATGGCCGGCGGTGGAATCATTCCCCACTTGTGTGAAACACACATGAGCATGGATGAGATGAGAGAGTTGTTCTCTTCGTACGCCGAGAATTTTGATATGGAAATTAACGTGTATAACGAGGGCTCAATTTGCGCTATATTTGTCCGTGCATTCCTCGATGCTTTCTTCAGAGAATCAAATTTTTCAAACCGGAATGCTCTCCAAAAGGCGAGAAAACAGGCGAATGAGGGCAGATACAAAGAGTTCATGAGAGGCGTGCGTAAACTAGCGCCGGAGCATGCGTTGTGGGGTGAGTCGGGTAATATCTCAATGCGTCTATGGTATGAAAATATTGAAACCGAACACATGTCAGATGCTGTTGGTGCAGAAATAATCAGCGCACTACGAGATAGGTACCTTGACATCACAAAATTGGTTGAGGAGGACAACCTGCTGAATGACCTAGATGGAAGTTATTCAGGAAATCACAAGCTTCACAACGCATTGACAGACATGTTCGAAAACACTCCTCTTGAGACCATCGTGATTGAGACACAGCCCATGTTGGATACCCAGACCGAAACAAATTGGATCAATAGCTTGAACACTTTGAGCGATATTTCATTTAAAATAACCGTGGCGTATGGTGAGTATATGGATGGTGGTGTAGGTTCCAATGGATTTATTCTGGATGGACAACACAACTTCCAGCGGATTTCATTGTTGTTGCTCTACCTTTATGATTTCTTAGAAATTGAGGTGCCTGACGCATTTTCACGCTTGATGTTTTCAGATGGCTATGCGGAAGAGCCAATAGAAACAGCCAAATTGTTCAACGAACACATTGAGGAATATTTTGAATTCCTCGACGGGTTTGGATGGACTGCTGATTCACTGAACAATTATCGTTCAATTCTCTTCGATTATTCAGTGTTTGAGCTCGGCTTATCGAGGGATTAGCCGTTCTATGAACAAAGGAATCACAATGGCGGACATCGTGGGTGAGAGAATGAAATCGGTCCATTTCGTGTTAATGTTGTTGGTGCTAACGTCCCTTTCGGGCTGTTTGGGTGATGTTGGTTCCTCGGACAGGGCCGCTGGAACTTACACGGTTGAATCATCTCTCACGCTCGTTGAATTGGAAACCAAAACCGAATATTACCAGGACGGTCAATCACAGACTTGGGCCGTAAATTCTGATTCAGCAAGCGAAGCGATCACCGCAGCAGGCGGTAATGTAGTGGGCGTGCAAGTGCTGCTGACGTACGGCGAAGACGAGACTTCGGGCGGACCGGTGTGCACCGGTGGCGAAAACAACGAGCCCGACACCATTGAAGCTACGGCAACAAAGGGTGAATGGACGCTTTCGGCATCCGGACAGAATCCGGGCTCGCACGATGTTAACCTGACTTGGTACAACCAAACCCTCCTCGACGGCGCCATAGAGGGCTTGACGAGGGGTGAAATTGAGGCTCAATTGGCCTTTGGAGAAGACGCCTGGGGGGCTTACGACCTCAGCGTGGTGGTCAACGCTGCGGCATTTGAGGGTCCGCTATGTACGCACAACGACGATGGAGAGGAAGTGCAAACCACCACGAGCGTGCTCGTTCTTGAGTTCACCATCGTCGGTGAAAACGGGGAAGAGGGCATTTCGCTTTCGGTTGGGGACGGCTCCATACCCGTGCCTGTATTTGCAGTGTGGTTGGGTGCTGTGGTATTCCTCGTGGGCTATGTCTCCACAAAGCAACGGGACCGCTTCCATCTCGACCTTGATTTTGGCGAGCCCGAAAACGAGGCGGTGGAGGGTGAATCCACTTCAGACGGTGAAACGTTGGTGGACAGTTATCGAGCCCGTGTCATCACCCTTTCTGCCCTTTATGTCGCACAAGGTGTGCCGTGGGGTTTCATCACCGTCACCATGGTGACCTTCCTTGCCGCAGAGGGTGCTGACGCTAGTGACCTTGCCTTCTTGCTCACGCTCGGCACCTTGCCTTGGTCGTTCAAGTTCCTTTGGGGACCCATCATCGATCGCTTCCAGATCCCAGAACTGGGTCGTCGGCGACCGTGGATTCTCATCGCCCAGACCGGCATGATTGCGCTGCTCATTACCATGCTCATGGTGCCTGATTTGGTTGAGAACATCTTCCTGCTGGGTCTGCTGTTCTTCATTTACAACGTGTTCACGGCGCTGCAGGATGTATCAACCGACGCTCTGGCGGTTGACGTGCTTCAACCACACGAATTTGAGCGAGTGAACAGTTACATGTTCACCTCCAAATCGTTGGGTGGTGTCATCGGTGGAGCGGGCCTCGGGACCATTATTGGCACGGTCGGTATCCGCGGCGCCTTTTTGATTCAGATTCCTATTCTTGTGGGCATCATGATGGTCCCGCTCTTTATGCGTGAGCGCCCTGGTGAAAAGCGCTTCCCGTGGGACGAGGGTGGCACGATTGAATCCGAAACGAAAGCGGAAGATGTACGGGACTTCAAGGCGATTTTGAGCGACATCAAGACCGCCTTCTCGGTTCGTTCTGCTCAACTCGGTGTAGCGGTTAGCCTCGTGATATCCCTCGCGTTCATTCTCGTGCCAATTCTGCCGCTGCTCTTCCTTCAGGAGTTGGGCTGGAGTCAGGAAGAATTCAACGCCACCAAGGGCGGCATCATCCTCATTGTCACGATGCTTGGAGCGATGGCCGGAGGCGAACTCGGTCGTCGCTTTGGCGGAAAATCCATGCTCATGTTTGCAGCCCTCGGGGCTTCACTCACCAGTTTGGCGTGGGGCGTGTTTGATTCAATGTGGAGCGAAGGTTGGTTCATGATGTTGGTCTGGATTGTTCACACCTTCTTGTGGGCCATCGTGTCCATCTGTGCGTATTCGCTGATGATGCGGGTGACTTGGGCGGAAGTTGGCGGGACTCAATTCACCGGCTACATGGCGATGATGAACCTCTCTGCCATCATCGGCTACCAGTTGGCGCCCATTTTTGCTGAGCGCTACAACTACCAGACTATTTTCTACATCGCTGCCGTGCTTGAAACGTTCGTCATTCTGGCTGCGCTGTTCATCGACCCCGAGGAAACCGACAGAACGCTAAACGTGAATGTCTGATGAACATCGGTCGTTCTCTCAAGAATCGTCTTCTTGCCCCATGTCTTCCAAGGCGTTCCACATATCGGCGTTGGAAAGATAGCCCACAAATTCTTTTTCCTTGTCGTGGAGGAGCACTCCTTTTGGCTTGTGCTTGTTGATCTTCGCCCAAGCCTGCGAAACGTTCTCTTCCCAGTTGATGGAGATGATGTTGGTGTCTGCGCACTCTGAAATAGCGGCTCGGTGAATTCTTGATACCCCTTTGGGAGGCGATCCGTAATGTTTGAGGTAGTCGTAGAGGTACATCACGCCAAGAAATTTATCCTTCTTTTTCTGATAAACCAGCACCGCTTTGTCTGGTTGGCTCATGAATATCTCGGCAATGTCCGGCATCAACACGTCGTGTTCAACAACGGCATAGGTGTCCTCATGTCTCAGGTCGCGAAGCAAGGGCTCTCCTTTGGCCATGACAAACATGCGGTTGTGCCAATTAATGATGTTTGTTAATGCAATATTTCGGTGTGGTAAAGTATTTTGAGTTGCGGTTACGTTGGACTGCTTGCGAACGCTATGCTTGCCACAATCGGGGACCTTGAACTAAAAGACGAATATGCGCTATTGCCGCATAATGCCGTCCTTGCCGATGTCGCGAAAGCATTGAGTCCTGTCAAGAATACTGCAGCTCTAGTCCGTGGTGGCAAAGGTAGAGGGATTGGGGGTATTGTCAAAGTGCAGATGTTGCTGCAGGCGCTGAGCACTGGACATGACCCAACCAGAACAAAAGCATCAGAAATAATGGGCATGAACCTAATGAGGCTCCGGT
>CACODE010000043.1 GCA_902625885.1 uncultured Candidatus Poseidoniales archaeon | reverse complement strand
GCGGTCATGCTCACCATCACGACGATTTGTACCTTGGCAACCCCAGCGGCACGCCTGCGGGCTACGTTGACCGTGAACTGCTCGATTACTGGGCCGCTAAGGACCCTCTCCCAACGCACCGTTCACTCCTGCTGGAACTCGGTGTTGAGGAAGCCACCCTCAAGGCCATGGAAGCGGCAGAACAAGCCGCCGTTGACGATGCAAAAACCGCCTTGCTCGAGATGCCATGGCCAGAACCAGAGACCGTTACCAAAGGCGTCACGCAACTCCACGACGCCGACACGCATGGCGACCACCTCGGGCGATACGCCGGTGAACGCCGTCCTGAGCCCGTCGAAGCACCGCTGGAAACAGGTGCGCTCGCTTGGACCTATGCCGAGAGCGGTGGCTGGACTTACGCTCGGGCCATCCAACAAGCCATGGCCGACATAGCGACGATGCACGGCGATGATTGCGTGTTCATCGGTGAGGACATGGAGGTCGCAGGCGCCTTTGGGATGAACATGGCGCTGAAAAACGCCGGACATACGGACAAACTCATCGACATGCCGCTCTGCGAGGCGGTCATCGTTCACACCGGCGTGGGAGCAGCGTTGTCGGGGATGAAGCCCATGGTTGAGATTCAATTTGGAGGCTTCGCAGCCCTCGGTTTCAACGCGCTCGTTAACAACGCCGCCATGCTGCGTTGGCGCTGGGGAGCCGATTGTCCAATGACCGTTCGGATACCGCTTGGCGCCAGAACGCGCTCCGGCCCGTTCCACGCCAACATGATCGAATCGTGGTTTGCCAACGACCCCGGGCTGATCGTTGTGGCACCGGGAACACCTCAGGATGCGTACGACCTGTTGATGGAGGGTGCTCAACAGCCCGATCCGGTTCTCATGTTGGAACACATTGGGCTTTACGGCCTCCGTGGCGGCCTCACCGGATGGGGCATGAACATCAACCAAAAAGTGGACACGGCCAACGTCAACGCGTGCATCAAGAGCGGCGAGCGCTACAAACTGGGTCGTGCAGAGGTCATTCGCGGAGGGCGAGACATATCCCTCATCACCTGGGGGGCCATGGTTCACATCGCCCTGCAGGCGGCCGAGACGTTGGCTTCCGAAGGCATCGAAGTGGAGGTGGTCGATTTGAGAACGTTGATTCCCTTTGATGCAGCAACCTGCATTGGATCGGTGCAAAGGACGGGTCGGTTGATGGTGCTTCACGAAGGGCAATGGTCAGGCGGTCTTGGTCACACCATACAGTCCCGAATCATGGAAGATTGCTTCTACGACTTGGAATCGGCACCGGTCGTGGTTGGCGCTTTGGACACGCCCGTGCCGTTCTCACCTCCTCTCGAGAACCACACCATCCCCTCACTCGCGCACGTTGTGGAGATGCTGCGGACATCCGTCCAGTCTTGAAAGACCGACGAAACGGATGCCTCTGGGTTACTTCTGCACAACCCGATTGGGAATCAAGAATGACATCTTGCCTGAACGCGGCTTGGGTACGGTTGCCCGTGGTAACCGTCAAAAACTTGGTGCTTCCCCTCAGACCATGGGTGAGGGTGTCGGCGCCAAACAGAGCGGCATCCCCCAGCTTCTCGCCAGCAACACCCTTGTTCTCAACGGCGCTCTCTTTCTGGGCATCCTTGCTTTGCAGTTGCTTTTGGAGGATTCAAGCATTGACAACAACTGGGTTTCTCTCGTCTTTTTGATCATGGCTCTTGCGCTCTTGATCAAATCTGCAGACGTGTTCATTGAGGGCGCCAAGGGCTTGGCCTATCGGGCCGGGCTTCCTGAGGTGGTCATTGGGCTGACCATCGTTTCGATTGGCACATCCCTGCCCGAGATTCTCGTCACGTCAACCGCCGCCGCAAGCGCAGCGGGAGACAAAGCCATTGGCGATCTCGCCATCGGCGGGATTTACGGCTCAATTTTGGTACAAATCACGCTCATTCTGGGAGTCGTTGTGGCGTTCAGGGGCGTCAAGGTTCGCCCAAGTTGGCTGAAGCGGGACGGTTTCATCATGTTCTCGTCGATCGGTTTGCTCACCTTGTTTTTGTTCACCGGTAGTGGCTTGAGCCGGGTTGAGGGGGCGATTTTGATGTCGCTCTACATCGCCTACATCTATTGGCTTCTGTCCCACAGAGAGGAGATCCTGGAAGACGAACTTCGGGGTACTGAACGGGTTGAGCGAAAATTGGACAGAACCACGGCCTCCTACGGATTTATGGTGGTGACGGGCCTTATGCTAGCTCTTTTCGCCGCACACCACCTCGTCCGTGTCGCCAGCGATATGGCGGTGGCGTTCAACGTTCCACACGCCGTCATTGGCACCACGGTTTCAGGCCTCGGTACTTCGCTTCCAGAGCTCACGATCGCCTTCCTTGCCGCCAAGCGCAGCCAGGGCGTGGCCATCGGCACGCTCATCGGTTCAAACATCACCGACCCGCTTCTCTCCATTGGCTTAGCGGCCCTTATCCATCCCCTTGCCCTCACGTCCGCCAGTTACGCTCTCACCGCTTACATCATCATTCCAGCGACCTTTGTCGGCACCGGCGTGGCGCTCTTGATGATGCGTTCGGAGTACGAATTCAAACGCTGGGAGGGCGTTGTTCTCATCATGGTCTATGTGGTCTTCCTTATCGCTCTTGCAGCGGAAAGAACAGGCATCCTCGTGCTCTGACCGGCACCGGTCTTTGGATGACCAACTAATCGCTCTTAAGGGAGCAATGCGTCCCATCACCATGGTGGACTTCCGGCTTGACGAAATGCAGACCATGCTGAAAGAACTCGCTCATGAGTTTGCGAAGGATGAAATCCGCCCGCACGCTGAGCACTGGGACGAACAGTCGCATTATCCCAAAGACACCATACAGGCCGCTCACGAAATGGGCTTGCTCAATCTCCATATTCCAGAGGCTTATGGTGGAGCTGGATTGGGTTCCATCGAAGAGGTCCTCGTTAACGAAGAACTTGCATGGGGCGACCCCGGGTTCGCCACCGCAGCCTACGCCACCGCTCTAGCAAGCGCGCCCATCATCACCGGTGCGACCGACGACCAGAAAGAGCGTTGGCTACGCAAGATCGCTGAAGAAGGGGCCCTTGCCTCGTACGCCGTTACCGAGCCCGGAGCGGGTTCAGATGTCGCTGCGTGCAAGACCACGGCCCTACGGGACGGGGACGACTACGTCATCAACGGTTCAAAAATGTGGATAACGGGTGCGGGCTATGCGGATTTCTTCTTTGTTCTTGCCAAAACCGATCCTGAGGCCGGGTACCGAGGCATGTCCGGATTTATTGTCGAAAAAGACGCAGAGGGCTTCTCGCTCGGCAAAAAAGAAACCAACATGGGTCAGCGTTGTTCTGACACGCGCTCCATCAACTTCGATGATGTCCGTGTGCCCGCGGAGAACCTTATCGGTGGCTCGGAATCCGGGGGCTGGATGAACGCCATGAAAGCCTTTGACATGAGTCGCCCAAACATTGCAGCCCACGCTACCGGCCTTGCCAGAGCAGCCTACGAGCACGCCCTGCAATACGCCAACGAGCGCCAAACCTTCGGCAAGCCGTTGCATCAACACCAAGCCATTCAGTTCATGTTGGCGGACATGAAAACCAACATCGAGGCAGCGCGCATGTTGACATGGAAATCCGCTGCAGAGTACGATGCCGGTATTCGCAACACCGAATCGGCCGCTCACGCCAAGCGATTTGCTGCTGACATGGCGATGCAAGTGGCCACCGAAGCCGTGCAGATTTACGGCGGTTATGGATACTCTGAGGAATACCCGGTAGCACGCCTCATGCGAGGGGCCAAAGTCATGCAGATTTACGAAGGGTCTTCCCAAGTCCAGCGGATGATCATCGGTCGAGAAATCACCAAAGGCCTCTGATCAGCCTCGGCCTTTACGAAGGTCGTCCTCGAGGCGCCAAACGTTCTCTTCATCGTGGTGCCACGGTTCCCTAGGGTTTGGTTCCGTCTCCCTCACCATCCGTTCAATCCAACGATCGAGTTGCTGATTTTCAATGCGCGTGGCCATTTCCTCGTTTTCGTATTGTTCAAACAATTCGCTCAATCGCCAATGTTCAGCCTCTTCCTCGTCGTGAACCTCTTCTATGCCGTCTTCAGCGTCATGAATCCCTTCCGTGCCGTCTTCCATGTACAGTTCGTGGTTCATCACGACCCCTTCTTCGGTGAACTGGTAGACGCCCCGCAGTTCACGTCGCGGCGAGACGATGAACTGGGCCAGTAGCGGTATCCGCATGGCGGTGGTTTTGTCGTTTTGAAGAGCCATGGCGAGTGAAGCCACCTGATCACCGATGGGCAGTCGCCTCCATTCTCGTCTGGAGTTGATGCACAGGGAGACCACGTAAGGCGATTTTACGACG
>CACODE010000042.1 GCA_902625885.1 uncultured Candidatus Poseidoniales archaeon | reverse complement strand
CGCCGTAGCAGCCAAATTCATCGCCGTGCTCCAACCTGTCCAGCGCAAACGAACTGCGCAACCAGCCGTCCTCTTCCCAAGCAGACTGGGCCAAGGCAACGGGATGAGTCACCACGGAGACCAAGAGAAGGGTCAGCAGCGAAGGAATCACCATCCTTCCTCTTGGGGCCATGGATGCGCCTTCTCTTGATGCTCTTTCACGGTTGTCCTTGGCCCCAACCGGGAAACGGCGAAATCGTCCGCTTCCCTCTGTGTCCAGAAAAAACATCAAAACCGTCATCAAAACAGACATCGCCATGACCGACCAAAGCGATTTGGAAACCGCCTGGCGTGAATTGCGGGTGCACTGGGCGATTGAGCCGAGCCCCAAGGACCTCCCGGCAACCCCTGTGTATTCCGCTCTGAGGCTGTTGATATCGCCGTTCTTACGTCCTCTCCTGCGATGGCGGATTAACGGGGCCGACCGAATACCGAGAAAGGGAGCCACCATCCTTGCGGCAAATCACCTTTCGCATGTCGACCCCATCGCCGTGATTGCAGCCGCACGGAGAACGACCTACTACCTCGCCAAGGACGGGCACTTCACGAACCGCTGGACACGATTTATCATGCGGTCCACGGGCCAAATTGAAACCGACAGAGAGGCCGGGGCGGGTGACGCTTTGGCGGGAGCGGCAAGGATTCTGGAAAGCCAGCGCGCTTTGGGGATATTTCCGGAAGGCACCAGATCAAAGCGGCCATCACCGCCTTACTTGCTACCGGGGAAAACCGGTGTTGCGCGGCTCGCTGCAGCTTACCCTCACGCAACGGTCGTGCCGGTGGCCCTGGTGGGCACGCGAGAGGTGATGCAACCTCAACACCACAAATGGCCAAGGTTGTACCGACGATTTGACGTCAATGCTGGCGTAGGTGTTTCGTGGCTTCAGTGGTTGGGCGCTGAACAAGGTGGAAACATGACGCCGGCCATGCTTCAATCGCTTGGAAAGGCGGAAGAGCACGAGATCAGGTCGGAATTGGCACGGCTCTACCGAACATTCACTGACCAGTTGATGGCCTCGCTGTCGGCTTTGGGGGCTCCCTGAGAGTAAAAATAGCCTGACGGGACAAGGCTGTTGTGAGCTTGCACCATACACCCTTTGGATTGCTAAACTTGTATCGAGAAGGCGAAGGACTGATCCGACCCAACGACCAGCAGCTCAACGCCGAATTGCGTGGGCTCGGACTTCTGGACGATGTCGTTCGAATGGCGACGTCGTGGGGACGAGAGGTGTGTCCGAAAAGCGGCAATACGCAACTGGTCGCTGCTCTCGACGGGTTTGAATTGCGCATTGATGTGGTGAAAACGGTTGAGGGTTTTTTACTGGTGAGGGACCCACATCTTGAGGTGAATATTTTTCGAGGAAGAAACCGAACGGTGGGCACGGTGGAACGCGTTTGCGTTTTGTACAACCAGAATCACCCGGAGTGCGCCATCGCCGATGCGTTGGTCTCCTTGGTGTTGCTCGGGGAAGCCAATTGGCCGGAAGAAGCCACGCCCCATACCCTGAGAGATTTTGCGGAGGCTGCCCAAATTGAGCAGATGGCTCGTCGGCTTAAACTCGGTAAGATTCAACTCACACTGGAGGATTTGGAAGAGATTGCTGACATACGAGAGGCCCTTGAATTGGGCATACCCCAGGCCGCAGTGGACATGCTGTGTGCATTTTGCCGACGGTGCTATGCCTGCAAGGGCATGGATATTGATGCTGTAAAACGCTACACTGCTCCGTTGTTTGATGAAATCCCTCGCAACGCCGTCGTGGCGTACGGCCTCAGCCCAAGCCACCCGAGCGATTTGCTGTTTCTACCGGATTTTGCCACAGGTCAGTGAACAACGCCTAAGTGCTTCCTCTGCTGGTTGCCGTTGGGTGAAGGCATGGACGCTTACCTCGACCTGATGCGACACATCTTGGAGCACGGTGCTGAGAAAGGTGACAGAACCGGAACAGGAACAAAATCCGTCTTTGGCTATCAGATGAGGTTTGACCTCGGCAAGGGTTTTCCAATGGTCACCACAAAAAAACTCCACCTCCCATCCATCGTTCACGAACTGCTTTGGTTCCTCAAAGGCGATACCAACGTGAAGTACCTGCAGGACAACGGCGTCCGAATTTGGAATGAATGGGCGGATGAAAACGGGGATTTGGGACCTGTGTACGGCAAGCAGTGGAGGAAATGGGAAACCAAAGACGGCCGAATCATCGATCAGGTAAAACAAGCGATTGAGACCATAAAAACGAACCCGAACAGCCGCCGAATCATCGTCTCAGCCTGGAACGTTGGCGAACTTGAGGATATGGCCCTCATGCCGTGCCATGCCTTTTTCCAGTTTCACGTGGCGGATGGTAAATTGAATTGTCAACTCTATCAACGCAGTGCAGATGTCTTTTTGGGCGTGCCATTCAACATCGCATCCTACGCTCTCTTAACCCACATGATGGCTCAGGTCTGCGGTCTGGAGGCTGGTGATTTTGTTCACACCCTCGGCGACGCCCACCTCTACAACAACCACCTCGACCAGGCGCACCTTCAAGTGTCAAGGGACCCCCTGCCGCTTCCCACGCTAAAGTTGAACCCTGAAATTGAAGACATTGACGATTTTACCTACGCCGATGTTGAGGTTGTTGGGTACAACCACCACCCACACATCAAAGCCCCCATCTCCGTCTGAGGTTGAACCATGCTGTCAATGATTTTCGCCTGCGACGAGAAGGGCGCCATTGGGAAAGATGGCGATCTTCCTTGGCGACAATCCACTGATTTGAAGCATTTTAAGCGAACCACGCTTGAGAAAATCGTGGTGATGGGAAGAAAAACATGGGAAAGCTTGGGCCAACCCTTACCCAAACGACGCAACATCGTCATGACGCGTCAAGGTGTTGACGATGATGTGGAAACCATGTCCTTTGAACAAGTCATGTCCCTGGCAGAGGAACACGAGGTGATGATCATCGGAGGCGGAGAGATTTACGAACTGTTTCTTGAACACGCAAAAGAAATTCACCGGACGGTTATCCACACCGTGGTCCATGAAGCGGACACCTTTGCCCCCGACGTTGAGGCGGCGGGGTTCTACCTCCTTAGCGAACGCAAGGTCGAGGCAGGGGAGAAGGACGACCACCCCATGACGTTTCAGCACTGGATCGCCTGATCACTCAGGTCGGTATTCAGTGACGCGAACGCCGAGACGGCCCTGAAGCGCTTCTCGCTTCATGATTCGTGCGTATTTTTTCTCAAAGGCCGCCTTGAGGTCCACTTTCATAGCGAGGCTGTGGCCCATCAACAAGATGAGCACGTCCGCCATTTCTTCTGCACACTCTTCAAGCGGCTTGCCTTTGGTGACGGCCGCCGCGAGTTCACCCAGCTCTTCAATCGTCAAAGCAAGGCGGTAGCCCATATCGTGACCGTTTTGTCCCGCAAAATCATGCTTCGCGTGAAAAGCAGCCACCTTTTTCATCATCGTTTCCCACTCATCGCGGGGTTCAAGGCTCAGCCACTCATCAACCGTGAGTCCGTTCATGCGGGGAAACCCACGCTGATGTCCATCATGTTTGCGTCAGCGGAGCATCTCAACAATGCACGACCATACGGGTTCCAATCGGTCGTTCGCTTGAGAAGAGACGGCTTGATGGTCCAACGCTTTGGTGCCGTCCGAAGGATCTCGTCCCGCCGCCCAGTTGGATGAAATGCAAACGGCGGCGTACGGAATGTCGAGTTCCGCGGCCAATTTTGCCTCACGGGCCATGGTCATGCCGACCATGTCTCCGCCCAGGTTCTCGATGGCGTTAACCTCCGCTACCGTTTCGAATTGCGGACCTTGCGTCAGCCAATAGGTGTAGCGCATTGGCTCGTCCTTGGAGAGGGATTGCGAGGTTCGTAGAATGTTTTCCAACTTCGTGTTCAACGCCTCATCAAACGGAACGGTAACCGAAGTGAAAACGGATTCTTCGTCATGGAAGGTTGTTGAAACACCGGTGAAATCGATGTATTGATGGGCCAAGGCCACCTTACCTGGAGGGAACGATGCGGCAATAGCACCGACAGAACAGACGGAAAGGATGGCGTCGACGTTTGCATCATTCAGGGCAGCCATGTTCGCTTTGTGATCGATTTTGTGAGGTGGGCGTCCATGGCCTGAAGCGTTGTGATGGCGTTGAAGAAAAATGAGTTCCCGCTCTTGGCCGTTGATCAAAAGGGTGCAGGCTCGAATCGGTACAGATCCGTATGCCGTGTCAACGTGGATGTCATCCTGCCGAACCAGCGTGCCCGCTGCATCGCCTAGACGATGCGCCACATCAATTTCGACAAGACCAGTCCCCCCAATAACGCCGAGTCGCATGGGTGTGCCTCACCTGTCGTGCTTGTCAACCCTCTGGTGGCAACGGCCACGGTGATGGAGGTTTATTCTTTCAGACGCTCAATGAGATCGGCTTTCTTTCCAGAGACGGGCTTTCCGGCGGCTTTGAGGAGTTCCTTTAGCTCCGCAACGGTCATGCTCTGGTAATCGGCAGCCTCGGCACCGTCCTCTGGCCCTGAGGCATCCTCATCGACCGAGTCGTCTTCGAGCTCGACCTCCAACACCTCGCCGTCTTTGGAAACCTCGACCTCGAATTCTTTGCCATCCTTTTCGACAGTGACTTCGTAGACCTGCTCACCGTCTTCCGTTTCAAGTTCGGCTTCGGTGATTTCGCCACCGGGCACAGCCGATTCAACGGCATCCTTGATGTTGTCCGGAAGTTCATCCAAAGGAACGTCAATTTCGTCGTCATCACCGTCCTCTGCGTCCTCTTCAGCCATGGCGGCAGCCAGTGCAGCGGCTTTTTTGGCCTTCAATTCAGCGGCTTGACGCTCTTCTTGGGCGTGAATCTCGTCAAGCGTTGGCCCGTCGGAGGCCACCACACCTTCCTGCAGAAGTTGGCTCTTGCG
>CACODE010000041.1 GCA_902625885.1 uncultured Candidatus Poseidoniales archaeon | reverse complement strand
CATTCTCGGATGGACACGGGTTGGCGTGCTTCTCCTCGGGATGGGCTGGGCTGCTTGGATGGACCACAAGGACCGAAGGGTTGCCAACGAACACTGGATTGTGTGGGCCAAACCGGCCATTTTCATTTGGGCCCTTGACCTGATGGTTCAGGGGGCCGATTGGACCGTTTATCTCACGGCCTCTGCGGTTGTTGCCTATGCCAGCATCGCTGTGTTTGGCCGCCCGACACTCAAAGACGCTCTCGGTGGCTCGTGGATGGACCGGACGTTTCTGCTCTGGTACGGATTCGCTATTGTTGGCGTGGTTGCCGGTGCTTTGCGGTACCAAGAAACAACACCGGTGGACGTGTTGTTGGACAACGGCGACCCGTTGGGCATGCTCTGGTGGCGAACCGCCTCGCTGTTGCTTGTCATTTTGGCCATCGACCTCACCTGGCGGTTGCGGTTGCTCCACGGAGGCGCTGATGCCAAGGCCTTGATGTGGGTGAGTTTGGTGTTTCCAACATGGTCATCCGTACCGGTTATTGGAACGAGTGACGCCGCTGTGGTGTCGTTGCCCGTGGCCTTTTCGCTGCTCATTTGGGGGGGCCTTGCCTTCCTCCTCATCCCATTTGTCATGCTGGCCATCAACCTAAAACGCGGAGATTTGCGAAAGCTGGGCGACTTGAAGTTGGCTTGGCACGCTTCCATGATGCCCTTGGCGGAGGTTCCCCAAAAGCATGTTTGGCTTCTGTCCGACACGATTGACCACCCAAGTGGAGAGCGGATGCTCGTCCATTCAACCAGAGCGCCCAGAAAGACCCCGTCCGCTGAAGAGCTCGCACAACACATCAGCAGGTTGACGGAGGTTGGTGCTGAGAAGGTGTGGGTTAGCCACAAGATGCCGCTGCTGGTGTTCCTTTTTCCAGCCGTGCTGCCGCTGGTCCTTGTTGGTGATCCCACCGCCCTTTTGATGACGTGGATGGTCTGAGGAAATCAGTTGCCTTTTCGCTCGACATTCTTTGGTCGGAGCCCTTTGTACTTGCACTTGCGGCAGACCGCGGCTCGCCACGCATTCCGTGCGTTGCACTTCATGCAGATTTTCACGCGGAGCAAGCGTGCCTCTGCTTCAGGGAATCGTGCCATGGCCTTCCGACCGAATCCCCCTATTTAACCGCAACCACCCGGTTTGGGTATCTTCAAATCGGGCCGATGTGTGGCCAACCCATGAAGGTCGTGAGGTTGCCAGGCATTCATCACGACGGCAATGTCGTTCTTGTGTCCGGTTCGCTTGGCCATCTCCTCATCAACGCCGGCACATCTTGGTACCAAGCCCTCCAAGTCGAACGCATTACGGGTCAACTCGGCGATGCGCCGTTGGACAGGATCCTCCTCACCTCGCGTAGATTTCCGGTATCCGGCGGGGCAGCACACGTTTCTCAAGCGTTCGGTGATGCCCCTGTTCACATCCACAGCGCCGGCCAAGCGGCGTTGGAGACCGGGGATTTTTTTACAACATGGGCCAATCGATACGATTCAGACATGCCCCGGACGAGCACGCACGGTCTCTCCGAGGGCGATGTCTTTCCGCTCGGTGAAGGCGAGGTGGTCGTGGTCCATCTTCCCGGGCACACCAACGACGGTTTGGGTTTCCATTTGCCTCACCTTTCGACCCTGGTGGTCGGAGCGTTGCTCCCTAGGGCCGACCGACCAACACGCTGGGATTTACCTGGAGGGTCGTTGTTGGACGTGGTGAAAAGCCTCAAGCGGATTCGCCGGATGAAGCTCTCGTCACTTGTTCCTCTCCAAGGACCGGCCATTCGAGGCACAGACCATGTCAAAGACGTCTTGGATCGTCACCTCCGTTTCTACGAGGAGGCCGTTCAGAACGACGGACGCCCTCCGACCTCATGGGAAAGACCAGCCTCAACCGCTGTCTGGTTAACGCCAAGAACGCCATGGCCACTGGAAGAGCAAGAGTCTGTTTAAGCCGGATAGGGCAGGTGGTAGGCTTCACCAAGCCTTCTTCGGCGCTTGACGATGTAGGATTCAGAGGTGTTTTTGACCTCGTGAGATGTACCGTCCCACGTTCTCACGTGGTGTATCCAACCGCTTCGGATGTGAACGTTTTTTCCTTCAAGATGAAGGCTCGACACGGGCGAATCAATGGAAAACAAGTGCTCGCTGCGGTTTTGTCGACCATCGCACAACGACCATACAGCGCCGTGTTGGGTCCCAACGAGAAAGTGAAAGGAACCCTCGCTCAGAAGCGTGATGGCCCGGACGCTCCCAGATTTGAGTGAAAACTTTGCAACGGTCTCGAATCGGGGGATGGTCAGGACAACGACATCACCGTCCGCCGTCCCCACCGCAACAGCATCCACTGGCCCCATCGGCCCGCGCAAGGCGAGAAGCACCGTGGGTAACCCTTGAAGCACGGTGCGTGAGGGGCGACCATCGTTTGGTTTCCAAGCGAGCGTACCGTCGTTCATGGCCACGAGCGTGCCATCCTTGGTGATCAAACTGCGAACGATTATGCGTTGGTGCATGGGTCGGATGAAACAGTGGGGGTACAGGTTCTTTTCCTACACCCGTGGGTTAGATAGTGAAAGTGAAAATCAGTACATATCGTCGTTCTTGTTTTCTTTCTTCCACTTTCGGTAGCAGGGTTTGCAAACCCTCACTCGGCCTTTCCGCATTTCGTAGCCGCTTGAGCCCCACATGTCGATGGCATCGTCAACAGAAAGCGATCGCCCACCCAATTTTTTGTCGGCGAACGTGTCGCATCCTTTGACGCCGCACGGCATCTCGCCGCTTTTTTTCTGGGACGCTGATTTCTTTTCACCGTCGTCGTCTTTGCGATGCTTCCGGGCTTTCGCCTTGAACCCCATAGAGACGGGTTGTTTGCCCCGTTCATCAAGGTTCGCTTAGCGCAGGTTCTGGTATTGACGGATTTTATCGAGCAGGCCGTCGATAACCCTCAGCAAACCACGCAAAGTCACTTCAGACACGTTGGCAACAGCACAGACTTCGGACTGCGTCCGGGGTGAGCCTGCTGCGCTGGCGGCTTTGTAAATCAGGGCCGCAGCGACGCCCATGGGTTTCTTGCCCTGCCAGACATCATCGTGTGGCTTGATGGTGTTCCAGAGTTCATCGAGCGGTGTCCTGATGGCTGGCTCAAGGCCCAGGTCGGACATGAACTTGTCAAAGTACTCGTCGGGGGCCGTGATTTTGTGCATGTTGAGCCTTCGAGAGACTTGGCGAATGAGCCTGGAAAGGTCCTTTTCGGTGATGTCAAAGGCTTGTGCAACTGCCGGGATTTGCCGAGGAAGCCCCTCTTGACGCGCCACGAGGTAGGTGCAAGCAGCGGTCACGCCGGCGATGGACCGGCCCGTTACAAACCCTTCGCCAGAGAGCCGTCTGTAGAGCCTTGCGGCTTCTTCTTGCAGCGGTGCTGGTAAACCGGAGCGGTCTCGGATGAACTGGTTGGCCTTGACCAAGTTCCGTTCTCTACTCTTTCTGGTTTTGGAGCGTTCGTCAATGACACGTCGTCGGCGCCAATCCCTTCTTGCCTGTGAACTCATGCCGTGTCGGGAGGCGATACCGGTGTTGAGGTCGCGAACGTCGATGGTCGTGTTGAGACCCTTGTCGGCAAGGGTGTAGGTCATCGGCCGCCCCACTCGAGAACGGTCTTCACCGTTGTCTCGGTTCGTCCATTCGGCACCCGGATCGGGAACGTTTTCTTCCGCGACCAGACCGCAGTCTCCGCAGGTGATTTCGCCCCTAGTGACATCGAAATCCCAGTTGACAGCCCCGCAATCTTCGCACGGTCGGGTGTGACCTTCCAGGATTCTGCGATTGGATGGCGCTCCACCTAGGCCAGGTAACTTTGTTGCGGCCTCTTCGTTGTCGTTGACGGCTTGATTGTTTTGTTTCATCTTCTCAACTCCGTGTTTAGTAGTGGGGCTCAATGTTATATAAATCCGAGGTTTCCTTGCAGATACTTACTGGGTTGCATGACACTGTTTTACGCCGCAGGTTTCCCTGCGCCCCCGGCAGAAAGTTCAGTTGTCTTGTTATAAACGGTCGTTCGTCCTCATGCCGCCGATTTTCAATCTCCTGCCAACCGTTCAAACAAAACGGCATCACAGGGTTCAAAGGCGGCCCGCGGTGCCAGCAACATGAGGAACAGCATGCCTGCCACCGTGATTCTAGGGGCCCAGTGGGGCGATGAAGGCAAAGGGAAACTCGTTGACCGTCTGGCGGAAAAAGCCACCTGGGTTGCGCGATTCCAGGGAGGAAACAACGCTGGCCACACCGTGGTTCTTGGTGAACAGGTCCTCAAATTTCACCTGCTACCCTCCGGCATCACTCGAAAGGAATGCCACCTTGTTCTTGGTGACGGGATGGTGGTTGACCCCTGGGTTTTGGCCAAAGAACTCGCAGACTGGCACGAGACCACGGGTGAAGATCCTCGTGGTGACCGTTTGTTCGTCAGCGAACGTGCTCACATCATCTTGCCTTACCACCGCTATATGGACGGGTTGGACACGAAAATCGGCACGACCGGCCGAGGTATAGGGCCAACCTATGCGGACAAAATCAACCGGGTTGGTCTTCGGTTTGGCGATGTAGCAGAAGTGCTCGGAAATGCCGAATGGACCAAAGCCACGGTGGCCAGAATGAACGCTTCGCTCGAGGCCGCTGGCTCTTCCGAGCGTGTTGAAGAAGACGGGCTCGCCAGCGACATCGCCTGGATTCACGACCACTACGCCAACTGCATTGCCAACACCGGCGTCATGCTCGATAACGCCCTCAAACTTGGCGAACACGTCATTCTCGAGGGCGCTCAAGGCACGTTGCTGGACGTGGACCAAGGAACCTTCCCGTTTGTGACCTCGTCGGTCACGTCCCGAGGAAACGCCACGCACGGTGCCGGCATTCATCCAGGCCACGTCGTGGACGTCATCGGCATCACCAAGGCCTACATCACC
>CACODE010000040.1 GCA_902625885.1 uncultured Candidatus Poseidoniales archaeon | reverse complement strand
GCGATGTCCTCGCTTTTTTGGACGATACGCCCGACATTTGGCTGACCACCTGGGGCGAGGCTTGGTCCGCATGGTCCGCTAAACGTTGCTATGAGTACCAGCACGAGGCTAATGAAGTTCGAGAACAGACCGTCATCACCTTCGTCCCGTTGCAAAAAGAAGCCTGCACTTCGCTTGCAGAAGATCTTCCATGGAACGTTCCTTTGACGTGGCTTTTGGATGTCTCAAATGAAAAGGTCCATGCCGTCTCCACAGACGGCACTTCGACCGATTTGCCCAACATCACGGGTGCAAAAACCGCCCAGGAGGGTTGGTGGCAGCAAGAAGACGGGACCCTTGTCCTATCGGTCGTCAACGGCCACGCCGTCAACATCACGTTGAACGCTTCCAACGTTGAGTACGATGTTATCGCACGGTCGGATTTCTTCAACAACCACAGCACAGCCGTAACGGTTGCTGGCCACCAAACGACGGATTTGTTCCGATGGGCAAAACGGTTTGTGGACGATACTGAGGTGCGCTTCACGTGGTTGCTCCAACCGAGGGTTGCAGAAGGGGCAGATGCGTGGATTCCCTACGCCGTCGTGGGCATTGGTGTGCTTTCGGTGTTCTTGATGTTGGGTGTTCTCGGTCGGGAAGGTTTGGGGCCTTGGTCGTCTTTGGCTGATCGTCGTCTCAATGAAAACCAGCCCTCGGCGAACCCCGGGAAGCGAAGCCTTCATGCCAACGAGGACGGCTAAAGGGTCATAGGGTGGATTCCATGAACGAAGATGACCTTGTGATTGACCCGTGGGGGAGTGCCCAATCAACGGATTATGACCGCATCATCAGTCAATTCGGGCTCGCTTCAATGGAGGGTGTTTCCGTGCCCTCGCCGTCCAAACTTCACCGAAGAGGCATCGTCTTTGCCCACAGGGATGTTGACCAGGTGTTGGAAGCTCAGCGAACTGGATCGCCTTTCGGTGTTCTCACGGGATTGATGCCAAGCGGACAAATGCACCTAGGTCACTCCATGGTGGTTGAGCAGGTAAAATGGTTCCAGCAGCACGGTGGCGACGTCACCATAGCCGTGGCGGACCTTGAGAGCCAAGCCACCCGGGGTATTTCCTTGGAAAAGGGTCGAAAAGTGGCGTTGGAGGAGTACGTCGCTCACTATGCCGCCCTCGGTTTGGAGCCAGACAAAACGGAGGTCTATTTCCAATCGACTCGGCCGGCTGTGCAGCGGTTAGGATTTCAGTTGGGCAAGCGTACTAACCTGAGTGAGTTTGAAGCCATTTACGGCTTTGGTGGAGATACAAATCTCGCGCATGTTCAAGCACCAATGGTTCAAGTAGGCGATATCTTACATCCCCAAATGGAAGAATTTGGCGGCTTACGCCCCGTTGTTGTGCCGGTCGGGGTGGATCAGGACCCTCATTTGCGCCTCACCAGGGGTCTCGCTTCCAAAACCAACTGGTTCAACATACGTGACTCATCCTCGAAGGGTTTGCTGGTGAGCCTCTCCATCCACGATGAAAACGCAGAGGTCTTTGGCCAGATGCCAAACGGTCGCGTTGACAAACAAAAGGTGGCCGATGTCTTCGATAAGGTCGTAGCAGCCGTAGCGAAGCTTGGTTTCTCAGACATTGTCTCCAGTCCAAAACAAGGACATGTCCACGTTCCATCAGCAACAAACAGGGACAAACACGGCATTCGCCACCAACTTCTCGGACTGGAAAGAGAACTCGGTGGGCTTGGCCTCCTCGCTCCCTCCTCAACTTACCATCACTTTGCTGTCGGCATGACCGGCGCTAAAATGAGCAGCAGCCAGCCCAAGACCACCTTGTTTTTGCGAGACGACCTACCGAGTGTTGAGAAGAAAATCAAGCGGGCGTTTTCGGGCGGTCAGGCCACGGTTGAAGAACACCGGAGGATGGGTGGAAATCCAGATATTGATGTCGCTTACCAGTACATGATGTATTTCTTTGAGGAAGACGATGCATACCTTGCCGAAGTCAATGAAGCGTTTCGCGCTGGAAAACTACTGGCCGGCGAGATGAAGCAGTTGTGCATCGAAAGGGCTTCGGCATGGATGGCAAACCTGCACGAGATGCGCGACCAGACCGCGCACCTTGTTCATGAGTTTCTTGCCGAAGACTCACGCTGAGTTCGTTGTGTCGTCAGCAGAAAACACGGCGGGGTCGGGTCCCACCGGCAATCGCTCGAGTTCGTCGGTCGTCAACGCCCTCTCCGAGGCATCAGGGTGAAGGATCATGGAGTGGCCGTGCGGGTCCAAAAGGAGCAAGGTGACGGGTTGAGCGCCCGATCCTCCCAGATTCGCAAGCGTCAGCGTCATGTTTTGCAATGTCGCCATCTGTTCCATGAGTTCGTTTCTCTCATCACCCTCCGCCTTCAGAAATTGATTTGACAGGTCCCTGTCAACCATGTCAACCACTTCCCTGAATCGACGTAAAACCCCTTCGACGTTGGACACGTAGCCGGTGGCGCTGCTTCCAGGATTCACCTCAAGGTCCAGTTCAGGTATGGAAACCGTGCAAGAAGATGAGCGGACGACACGAGCCCGCAACTTCTCCTCATCATCGAGAAGCAGGGACCAACCTCCGGCTTTTTTTCCCTCCGCAGGTATGAAGTCGGTCTGTCGCCATCCGCAATCGTGGCAGAGAATCGTGACCTGAGTGTGCTCTCCAAAGTACGGGATTTCGTCAATGTGAGCAATCATGCCGACGTTTCCTGTTGACGAACAAACAGGGCAGGGGATGTCAATGGGCTGTTCGTTCATTCGTACACGTCCACGAATTCGTCTGGCTCCACCGCAAAGCCTTCCATTTCCGTGCCTTTGATGCCTCGGCATCCCTGAGGCAGGAGCAGCAACCGCGTGTCCGTTATCCGAATGATTTGGCCTTGAGCGTCCCCCTCGATAAACTGATAGAGCATGCTCAGCGCCCGATTGAACTCTGTGGTTCTTTTCATCATGCGCTTCATTTCGACGATGCAACCGTGTCCGTCCGCTACCCAATCCATCAGTGCGCCGCAACCGGTCAAATCCAACAATGTAGAGTTGTGAAGAACCATCTCGCCCTCGTAAACGGGCACGGGTGCGTTCGGATACAACTGTTCGAGGTTATGGTACGTGACTTCGGCGTTCGGCATTCTTGGCGCGCTGGCGATGCTGGTGCTCGGCATGGCGAAACTTCTCGGACCGGTGCTGGAGGTTTTGGGGGCGATTTGGGGTTGCTTTTCTTCATCGATTTTCGCTTCGGCGGCTTCCAACAAATCCAAGTCCGGCATGGCAGGAACCGCGGGCTCATCCACGGTGGGGGTGGCCTCCGTCGGTTGCGTGAAGGCGTCTAAGGACGACTGCGCTTCGTCCTTTGCCTTTCGTTTCTTTCGGCGCACAGTGGGTGCTTGCCGACGAGACTCTTTCAACACTCCCCCACAGAAGAAGCGAAACGGATGTTCTTCCAACCCCCACCGTCCATCGCGGTATCTTCTCTGACCTTCAATGCCCAAGGTTCAAGAAGTGTCGGTAAAGTCAGTGAACCATGTCAGAACACCAGACCGTTATGAAGACCGGAACCAGCACCGTGGGCATCACCTTCAAAGGAGGTGTTGTTGTTGGTGCCGATCATCGTGCCACAATGGGTCATTTCATTGCCAACAAAAGCGTTCAGAAGTTGTTCAAAATCGGTGATAACCTCGCCTTAACAACGGCGGGTCTGGTTGGCCATGCGCAGTCACTTTCCCGGACGTTGGCAGCAGAAGTGGCGCTGTTTGAACTGCGCCGGCAACAACCCATGACCGTAAAGGGTGCCGCAACGCTCACCGCCAACATCCTCTCCGGACGACCGCATTGGGTTCAACTCCTCATCGTCGGTGTTGACGAGGACGGAGGGCATGTGTACTCCATCGACTCCGCCGGGGGCTCCATTCCTGATGTCTACTGCGCTACGGGGTCCGGTTCTCCTTACATGTACGGCGTGCTTGAAGACGGTTTCAAAGAAAACATGACGCAGGCGGAGGCCTTAAAATTGGCAGCGCGAGCCCTGCATGCATCGGGACAGCGTGATGCGGCCTCCGGCAACGGCATGGATCTGGCCATCATCACGCCCGGTTCTGGGTACCAACAAGTTTCGCAAGACGAGATTTCCAAACTTCTGAAGTGAAGTTCACTTTCCCGCGGCCTCGCCGCCCTGCACCAAACGGTGCTTTGTGGTCTACAACGACTGCGGGAGCCGGGTGAACATCATGCGAATGACCTACAAAGAACTGAAAGACGAGATAGCTAAAATCGTCCCAAGAAACATCGAGTACCAAGTCGACTTGGAGGCGGGTAACATCGCCATCATTACAACCAACATGAGGCCGTTCATTGGTTCCGACGGGTTGATCGGAAAAATTGCCCGGCGCATCAAGCGAAAGATTGTGCTTCGAACGCCCATCGATGCCATGATGAAAATGGACAAAGCAAGGGAGGTTATCGAGGAGATTGTCCCCAAGGAGGCCGAGATCACCGAGATGTATTTCGATTCTTGCTATCGGGAAGTCACGATTCAATGCAAGCAGCCCGGCACGGCCATCGGTCGGCGAGGTGAAAACAGCAACGCCATACGGGACAAGACCGGCTGGGCAGTGAAAGTTGAACGGGCCCCGCACCTTTTTTCCAAATCCGTTCATGACATACGCATGTACCGCCAAACCAACGGAGACGAACGCAGGAAACTCTTGAAGGATTTCGGTTTGAACATTCACCGTCCCACCAGACCTGGAAACGCTTGGGCCCGGGTCACTGCGCTGGGCTCCTACCGCGAGGTTGGTCGCGCCTGCCACCTCGTCACCACCAACGAATCCCGAATCATGATCGATGTTGGCGTCAACGTGGCCAACGACAACGACCCCATGCCGTTCTTCAACGCTCCAGAAGCGCTGCCGCTCGACAAGTTGGACGCCGTGGTCCTCACTCACGCCCACCTGGACCACGCTGGAATGTTGCCGGTTCTGTTCAAATACGGCTACAGGGGTCCTGTCTACTGCACGCCACCCACACGTGACTTGATGCTTCTCCTTCAAACAGACTACCTAAAAATCGGTGGTGCAGAAGGCAAAGTAGCTCCCTACAGCATGGAGGACATACGCACTTGCATGAAGCACGTCGTTGATGTGGAGTGG
>CACODE010000039.1 GCA_902625885.1 uncultured Candidatus Poseidoniales archaeon | reverse complement strand
CCAGAAACCGTTGTGCCGTTGAGCATGGCGCCTGCGCTGTTCCAGTCGCTTGCTTCCTCCCAGACAAATCCAGATTGCGTCGGCACCACCTTTGGGGTGAAGTTCAGTTCAGCGCTGACGAGCGGTTCGTCGCTGGGCAGATCGAGTTTGAACATCGTGTTTGGCGTGGTGCTTAGCGTGAGGTTCATCGCATCGCCTTCGCCGGCTTGCATGACGACGTCTTGTGGGGCCAAAAACGGGGCGCTGATAGGCGAAGGTGGCACCATGGCGAGCCAAGTGCTCATCACGAAAAGGACCACCAGACCAAGGGCCCTTGCATGGCATCGCCTACCCGCCATGTTGCGTGGTGGGCATCAAAGGACTTGAAGGATGCCCCTTCGGTTTTTTTGGCCACCACCTTTGTTTCGTTTGGGTTTCGGTTTTCTGACACGGCCGCAAAAGCAGAGACTTCGGAAAAATGAACAAAATGTGGAGTAGTGTTCAAAACCGCGACCTTGGTCGGCGAATCATGGCTCAACCGTCGTCGGCAGGTGAACTGAACGCCGTGGGTCTGGAAACCGGACTGCTTGAGTAGTGGGCATCGGAAAAAACCTTCCAAGCATCGATTGACCGTCGTCGAAACAACGCCCCGTTTATCTTCCTTGAAGGCCCACCAACGGCCAACGGAAAACCGGGAATTCACCACGTCGTCGCTCGGGCCTACAAAGACCTCGTCTGCAGGTGGAAAGCGATGGAAGGGTTTCTCGTGGAGCGAAAAGGCGGATGGGACACCCACGGCCTCCCGGTTGAAATCGAGGTGCAGAAGCGACTGGATCTCATGAGCAACGAGGCCATTGAAGCGTTTGGCATGGCGGAGTTCAACCAGGCCTGTCGAGAGTCCGTTTGGACGTACGAAGCCGCCTGGCGAGAGATGACCGAACGCATGGCGTACTGGGTTGACCTCGACAACCCCTACGTGACCTTGCACAACGATTACGTCGAATCGGCTTGGTGGGCCCTCAAACAAATGTTCGACAAAGGGCTCCTCTACCGAGGTCACAAGGTCTTGCCGTACTGCCCCCAAACCGGCACCTCCTACTCAAGCCACGAAGTCGCTCTGGGCTACAAGGAAGTGGAAGAGCCATCGGTTTACGTGAAATTCAAACTGGTGGACGACAACGCCTCCATCTTGGCGTGGACCACCACGCCGTGGACCCTCCCTGGCAACGTCGGATTGGCTGTCGGACCGGACGTCACCTACGCCAGATGCCGCATCAAAGAAGCCGCAGGCGAAGCCTGGAAGGGCGCTGGTGGTGCTGACGTGGGCGAGGAGGTCATCCTCGCAAAAGACCTCATGAAAGAGGTGCTGCGGCATCATGTCGACATCGTGGAAGAATTCCCCGGTTCATCGCTCGTGGGTCGGTCGTACGAACCGTTGTTCCCTCAGGCCGTGCCCCGCGGCGGGTCCACGACGGCATGGACCGTTCTCGCTGCGGATTGGGTGACCACGACCGACGGCACGGGCGTCGTGCACACCGCCGTGATGTACGGTGAGGACGATTACAACCTCGGCATGGAGACCGGGCTGCCTGCGCATCACACGGTGGGCATGGATGGCGCCTTCGTTGAGGGCACGCACCCAGATCTGGACGGCAAGTACGTCAAAGCCTGCGATGAAACCATCATTTCGCTGCTTTCATCGCCCGGTGGAAGCAACGGCAGCGGCCCGGATAGCGGGCTTCTGTACCGCGAAAAGGACTACCTGCACGACTACCCGCACTGCTGGAGGACCGACCACCCGCTCCTCTACTACGCCATGGATTCATGGTTTGTCCGCATGACCGCTGTCAAAGAGAACCTCCTGCGGTTCAACGAAAAAGTGGAGTGGGCACCCGATTGGGTCGGCGAAGGCCGGTTTGGAGAGTGGTTGCGCAACGTCAAAGATTGGGCGATTTCTCGTGAACGATATTGGGGCACGCCGTTGCCGGTTTGGCGCAGCGAGAGCGGCGAGATGAAATGCATTGGTTCCATTCAAGAACTTCAAGACGAAGTGGCCAAAGCGGTGGCTGCGGGCATAGAAAACCCCGATTGCCCCTCCGATGTGGATTTGCACCGCCCCGTCGTTGACGGTTTTACGCTTCTCTCCGACACGGGCGAGCCAATGAAGCGGGAACCCTTTGTGATGGATTGTTGGTTCGATTCGGGTTGTGCGCCGTTTGCCCAATGGCACCACCCCTTCGACAACGAATCGACCTTCAACGCCTCGTTCCCCGTGGACTACATTTGCGAGGGCGTGGACCAGACACGCGGCTGGTTTTACACCCTGCTGGCGGTTTCCGCCACCGTGTTTGACGACATGGCTTACAAGCGATGCCTTTCACTCGGGTTGATCTTGGATGCCGAGGGGAAGAAGATGTCGAAATCTCGCGGCAACATCGTCGACCCTTGGGACCATTTCAATCGGGAAGGCGCCGACGCAACGCGTTGGTACATGGTCACCGCCGGAGCCCCCTGGAACCCGATGAAGTTCGACCCCAACGGTGTCCGAGAGACCTATGCCAAAATGTTCCTGACGACGTGGAACGTGTACAAATTCCATGCCGACTATGCCTCGCTTGACGGTTTCGACCCGGATGCGCAGTCGATACCGGTAGAAAACCGGAGCGCTCTCGACCGCTGGATTCTCTCGCGATTGCACACCGTTGCCAACGCCTATCACGACAATTTCTGCAACTGGCATTTCCACAAGGCCTGCCGAGACCTGGAAGATTTCATGGTCAACGATGTTTCCAATTGGTACGTTCGACGAAGCCGCCGACGCCTCTGGGACGAAGCGGACAGTCAGGACAAATTGGCTTGCCAGCACACGCTGCATGAAGTGCTTGAGACGGTGTGCCGTTTGGTCGCTCCCGTATCGCCGTTCATGGTTGACCACATCCACCGCAACCTGACTGGACACAGCGTTCACACCGCTGATTGGCCGCTGGGCGTACCGGGTACCCTCGAAGGCGCCACGGCCGATGCGTGGGACGAAGAGGCTGCAAAGGCCACGGCGGTTTTGCCACCACAGGACCTTGAACTCGAGAAGACCATGGCGTTGGTGCGAGAACTCGCGGAGGCCGGTCGCCGAATTCGCATTGAAGGGGGACGGCGTCAGCGCTTGCCCTGCGCCCAAGGGTGGATCGTATCGGCACCGGATTTGACGGCGTTCCACGACATACTCGCCGAGGAACTCAACGTCGAGTCCATCCTTGTTGAAAACGACCTTGACAGGTTCCAAAAGATCGAACTTGCACCAAACTTCCGAGCGCTCGCCCCGAAAGCTCGCGCTGAAGTCAACAACGTCGCTAACGCCATCCGCAACGCTGAGAACCCTGAAGGCCTTCTCAACGCCATCAACCAAGGCACGGCCGAAGTCCTCGGGATCGCCATTGAGCCGGCCGATGTTGAAGTAAAGCGTGTGGAAAGGGAAGGCTTTGCTGCGCAAACGGTCGAGGCTGTTGGCTTGGATGACAACCTGCAAGTGAGCCTCGTCTTGGACATGAACGACACCCCGGCTCTGCTCTCAAAGGGCATGGCCAGGGACATTGTAAGGCGCGTGCAAGCCAAACGCAAGGACCTAAATTTGGAGATTGAAGCCACCATTGACCTGGAGATTTGGATGACCAACGCTCCGGCCATGCGCGAGGAGGACGAAAATTGGGTGGCGGCGGAGACGCGCGCGGCAGGGTGTGCGTTCCACCCCACCGACGCTCAACCGCCCGAAGGTGCGGATCGTTTCGAAGTGGACGGTACAGTGGTGCACTTCACAGTCAAGTGAGGTGTGTCCTTGAGGGTTGTCTCGCTGGTGCCCAGCCTCACCTTGACCCTGTTTGATTTGGGACTGGACGCCACCAGCGTTGTTGGCCGCACGCCGTGGTGCATCCACCCGAAAGGTGAGGTCGAACAGGTACGCATCGTCGGCGGCACCAAAACCCCGAAACAAAAGCGAATTGAAGAAGCCAAGCCAGATCTTGTCGTTATGGACCGTGATGAAAACCCGAAAGCCATCTACGACTGGTGCCTCTCGATGGGTTATGACACGTTTGTCTGCGATGTACGCCGTCCTGCGGACGTCCCCGATATGCTCCGGGCCCTGGGTAGGAAAATTGACCGCAAGGATCGGGCGGAACACTTCGCTTTGGCCATCGAGCGAGCGTTGACGGCCCTGCCTGCGGGTCAACATCGTACCGCTTTGCCACTGATATGGCACAAGCCGCTCATGGCAGCGGACGGCAGCACTTACGCAGGAAACATGCTTGCATGTGCGGGCTTTGACGTACCGGTCATCGAACCAAACGGCACGGGCTATCCTGAATTGAATCTGGCCGATATCGTGGAGCGAGGTGTCACCGACCTCTTTCTGTCCAGCGAACCGCACGAATTTACGGTGGAAGAAAAGAATCAACTCCACGAAGCGTTGTCGAAACTCACGTCCACCCCCCCAAGGTTCCACTTCATCGACGGAGAAGACCTGACTTGGATGGGAACGCACACGGCCGTGGCCGTTGAGCGGCTCCTCGCAGCCCACGGCCCTTGAGCCACTCGGCTTGGCACGGTCATCGCCAGAAAGCGACGGCTTCAAATCACGCCCAAGCGAGCGTCCGGCATGCGCAGGACTCCGGTAGTGCTGGCCATGGTCATGTCCATGCTTCTCGCTGGATGCTTCGGCGACGGCAGCCAAACCGTCCAAAGCGAAGACCAACCGTCCCTGTTCGCCACCTACGAACGCATTGATGCCCAGCCGCATGAGGTGGAGCGGACGTTCATGACCGTTGACCTTCGAACCAACGAAACCACCAACACGACTTGGGCGGTGTTTGACGCCACTTACGGTGGAAACTGCTGTGAACACTACCTCGCCACCTCCATCGAGGGCCAGATTCTGAACATCGGCGGGGAATACCCGGTATTTTCAGCCGATCGAGGCCACCTGTGGGACACCTATGTCCCACCGGCCCTACCCGACTCGCAATGCAGAACCTTCGTCCCAACGAACCCGGGCCAGGAAGGGCTGGGGGAAGGCAGCATCGTGCAAGCCACCAACGGGGACATCATCTCCATGTCGTGGTTCCCCTACATCGGTGGCGACTTGAAACTGGACAAATTCTACGCCATCCTCTACGACGCTTCTGATGAAGAATGGAAGTGGTGCTACAACCGAATCACTGAACCGTTTTACGACCGGTCTTGGCAAGTTGAGGTCATCGGCCCCATCAGTTCCAGCATCGGTGACGGTGAGTGGGCCAGCATCGTGGTGTCAAATTTCTGGCACCAAACCCAGAACGCTGGCGGGCAAATCAGCGTGGACGGCCTGAACTACTACCCGTTCCAATTCCCGGGCAGGGACGGTGGCGACCCGCCCATTGAGCTCGACCTGGACTTCTCCCAAGCTGACCTACCAGCGTATTGGGACGTCAACAAGCCGCACAAAGAAATGCGTGCCTTCCCACTGCCCAGCGGAGGATTGGTGTTCCCTGCCTACTACAACAACGGCAACGCCGCCTACATGGACACGACCCTTTCGTGGAACGAACTCGAAGTGCAATTCCCGTCAGAATACTGCCAGATTGACCGGACGGGCGCCATTCATTGCGTGGCCAACAGCGGCAC
>CACODE010000038.1 GCA_902625885.1 uncultured Candidatus Poseidoniales archaeon | reverse complement strand
ATCGGGATTTATGTTCTTCGAGTCGGTCTATTTCAGACATCATGGATTTTATTTCCACAGGTGTTTCTTCGAGGAGTGATAATTCTTGCTTACGAGCGTTGATTTTTTCATCCAATGCATTTACTTGTTCCTCGTGTAGATTCACATCTGGGATTTCTATGGTGCGAGGGATGGGTCGACCCTTTTTCTCATGTAGTTCAAACTGTTCAATTAATGATTCAAGGTCGAGTTTTTCTTTAGAAATGACCTGCTTTATCTCAGCCATTTTGTCTTGTTGTTCTTGTTGATTTGCGAGACATTCATCCAGCGAATACACATCAGACTCAAGAGTAACTTCACTGAGTGTGTGAATCAATTGATCTAAATCGTTGAAAACCTTCTTTGCCCTATCATACTTCCTGCTATCGTCCATTTGAGCAAATTTTTCAAGCCCGAAATTAAGTGATTCAAAGAGCTCTTCCCAGGCATTAGCTCTTACTAGGACGTATTCTGGGAATTTATCCGATATCTTTGCGTAATCTTCCAAATCATCCATCAGAGTTGATACCAGATGGAACATCCTACCTCCATATTCTCTCTCAGCTTGTCGAGTTTCCAAGTGATTCAGTATATCCCAATTTGATTTTGAGATTTCCCGCATCTCCACACTCAGTGTATTGATTGCAGCAGAGAATTCTTGATTTAATTCGTTCAACTTTTGTGCGAATAAATCCTTAGTTTGCTCCGATGCGAGTATCGTTGCAAGCAATTGCTCTTTGTGTCTTCGTTCTTCTTCAAACCCATTTCGAGAAACCAAGTCAAGAAGTTGTTTTGTTTGACGATTGGTCTTTCGAGTCTGTAAGGCGGTAACAGTAGCACTGCCCGCTGCAAACAACGACCCCCAACTTGATCTAGGCCTTGACAAAACTCACAACTCCGACCAAAGCAAGGAACCATTGTTAGAACAATCGTTGCTACTGAATCCTGTTCTGCATCGGATAAAAATGTGATTCAGGTCACTCCATTGCGAGGTAGGCTGACGGAAGGAAGTGGGCTGACTCCAACAATGCATCCTTGCTTTCAACTTCTTCAAGTTTGATATTACTCTCCGCTACCTCAATGTTTTTGCCAATTTCCTTGATTGTTTTCTTGAGTTCAGAAGATTTCTTTCTGTGCTTTTCTAATTCGATCTCATGATTAGACAACAATTCCACTTTGCGCTCTTCTGCTTGAGCTTCTAAATTCTTCAGCCGCTGAAGATCCTTCTCTGCTGATTTTTGTTTTTTCTTCCACCTCGTTACCATCCCTTTTCGATGAGGTGAAGAAGAAATAGAATTCTTCTCACGTTCATAGATTATCTTGTTTTCAGTAGATAATCGTTGTATGGTATTCTGAATTTGATTGAGTTCTGATTTTTTCCGATTATACTCACCCTCCATTTCATCCCATTCCTTTTTCCACAACTCTCGCTTCGGCCGTGAGAACCATGGTCTATTTTTCCGATGGTATCGCATCTTCGTGTGGAGCTTCGAATTAGCCTCTAGGAGAGTATTGCTTTCGGAAATTAATTCTTTAATTTCCTTCGGATAATGCCAGAAGTGCTTCACTTTATCCTTACACTCCAATATCCAAAGATTTGCCTTGTCTATATCTTTTTGATATGATTTATCCAACCCAGACAAATTTGGGGGCCTCGGCTTCTTTTTCCTGTGCTGTTCAAGTTTCTTGTTGACAGTGCTAAGTCTTGATTTCTCGTTCTTTATTGTCGTTTTCAAATTAGCAACTTTATGGAGACTTAGTTGATGAGTTGCGAGCGATTTGTCCAGTGCTTTGACGTCTTTTTTCGTGGTACATTCGGAGAGTGAAATTATCAAATTTTCTAGATCAGAAAATACTTTTCTTGCTCGATCGTACTTCCGACTGTCTTCCATTTGGGCGAATTTTTCGAGACCAAACTTCAAAGAAACAAACATCTCATTCCAAGCATTAGCCCTAACCAGTGCATATTCAGGAAATTCTGAGGAGATGGAAACAAGATCTTCCAGGTCCTCCATCACTGTAGTGACAAGGTGAAACATTTTTCCCTCATACTCTCTTTCTGCCTTCCTGGTTTCAAGATGGTTGAGTATTCTCCAATTTGCCTTTGAAATTTCACGCATTTCTGCGCTAAGTGAATTTATCGAGACGGATAAGTTTTGATTGAGTTCATTCAATTTCTGAACGAATATTTCGGATGATTTCTCAGATGCCAAAATTGTCGCCAACAATTGTTCTTTGTGCATGCGCTCTCGTGCGAATTGATCATTGGATACAAGGTCCAGAATTTCCTTCGTATGCTGTTTTGTTTTTCGCAATTGAAGAGCACTCGCAGTCGCACCCCCTGCAGCAATGATGCTACCCCAACTGGACTTCGGACGCGACATCCAACAATTCACCTTGACGTGAGAGAGTATTCATGAGATAAAAATGTGATAGTCTGGGAGGAACTGTCCTTCTCCCTGCGCCACAATGTCGAACGCACGAAAGCATCCCGCGCCAGTGGCATGGCATTGGTCCCCGCTCCCAGACTTGAACTGGGGACACCCTGATGTCTGCTGAGACGTTTGTTTTTACACAACTACAGTCAGGTGCTCTACCAACTGAGCTAAGCGAGGCAACTTCTCCCACCTGCCTCCACTACTTAACCCTCATCAAAGAAGAGCGCCCGAAACACAGCGGGATTGATGCTACAGAGGAAGAGGTTTTCAAGGGTGGAAGCAGACTGCCTCATCATCATGGTTGGTCAAAGGATGAAGGTCTCAAAATCGCCGCTTCAACCTCGGTCGCGAGGGTCGCGGTTAAGAGGGGTAAGAGAAGGCTCGCCAATGGAGGAGTGAAAGGGATGGGACCTTCAGGCACTTCAGGACATACGGTGGGCGGACCATCCTCAAAAGACGCGGCCTTTGCCGACATGATTCAAGGCCTAAAAGACGAGGCTGTCAACCGCGGAGCCACCTCCCTGATGGACGAGGACGTCGGTTCGTTTGGCGTCCCCGACCCGCGTATTCTCATCGTCGGTTGCGGTGGTTCAGGCAACAACACGCTCAACCGCATCACGCACCTCGGCGTTGAGGGCGCTGTCACCGTGGCCATCAACACCGACAAGCAGCACCTCGACAACACTCGAGCCCTGCAAAAACTCCTCGTCGGCCGTCATATTACCCGTGGTTTGGGCGCTGGGGGCGACCCCTCGACCGGACGACGATGCGCTGAAGCAGGCCGAGAGATGATCAAGCGCATCGTTACCGGTGCAGACCTCGTGTTCATCGCCTCAGGCCTTGGCGGCGGTTCCGGCACCGGCATCTGCCCCATCGTCGCTGAAGAAGCCAAGGCGGCAGGCGCCCTGGTCGTGGGCATCGTGACCACCCCGTTTCACGTCGAGCGCCGTCAGCGGATGGCCCGTGCGCTTGAGGGACTGGAATCCCTGCGCCGCTGCGCCGACGCCGTGTTGGTTCTCGACAACAACCGCCTGCTCCACTTCGTACCAAACCTTCCCCTTGACGAGGCCTTCTCCATCATGGACCAGTTGGTTGCTGAGATCGTCAAAGGCATCGTTGAAACCATCACCCTACCTTCGCTCATCAACCTTGACTTCGCCGACATTCGGGCCATTATGGCCAACGGTGGCGTGACGATGATGCTCTATGGCGAATCGGACCGCGGCCCTGAAGAAGTGGTCCACGAGGCCCTCAACCACCCGTTGCTCGATGTCGACATCACTGGCGCCACCGGCGTGCTCATCCACGTCACGGGCGGCCCTTACATGACGCTTGAAGCGGCCAATCAGGTAGTGGACCTGCTGACTGAAAAAGTGAGCGACAACGCCAACGTCATCTGGGGAGCGAGGCAGGACGCCGGCTTTGGTGACACCATCAAGGTCATGGCCATCATCACGGGCGTGGGCGGCACGACGCTCAACACCGCCCGCATGAAGCCGGACGCGTTAGGCGAGGCGCTGCGACTGACCCGGCAACAGCAAGGGGACCGTGCCAACAACATTGATTTTCATCGATTTGAATGAGTAGTCGATTACGGCTCTTGATGAAGAAGGCTTCAAATGCAAGCCCCTGCGTGGATTTACCATGCGTCGCACCACCGTGATTGCGCTCTTGCTCGTCGCCATGCTTCTCGTTCCTGCTCAGGCTGGGGATGTTTCAGCACAACAGGAACAAGCCGAAGACCCGAAGCAACCCAACGCCAACAACACCACGATGTACCTCTACCACGACGGCTTTGCCGATGCCTGGAGCCACTTCAGCACCAACGACACCGACTCATCAGCAGAGGGGGAATACAGAGAAGAGAAAGACAACGGCGTCATCGATGTCAACCTGCGTTTCCGCATGAAACCCGACCTTGACAAGCGACTCTTGATGACCGAAAACGGTGAGTTCCGTGGGAACTTTAAACTCGACGTTGGGGGGGATTGGACCAACGGTGACAACAACGGACCGTGCAACAACGACTGCGAGAACCTCAACATCACCGTCTTCAGGGGCGGTGCCGAAGTCTGGACCAAACAGTTCACGGGTCTCCAGCAGGGTGAACAAAACGTGCCGTTTGCCTTCGCCGTGTCCGAGGATCACATGGAATGGGACGGTCGAGACGACAACCCCATCATTGAAGTAACAATGAAGCTCAAAGGCGACCTGCAAACCGGTTTCTTCACCCAAAGCGGCAACCCAGCGTGGTTTGCCATCAAACTCGGCGAAGAGAGCCGGTTTGAAATGCCCATTGACGAGGAATCGTGGAACGAGGAATTCCAGGCAGGTGAAGACGGCATGATTGACGATGAGGACACGCCCGGTTTCACCATGGTGGTCGCCTCTGCCGCTATCGGCATGGCGTTCTTCGTCAACCAGCGTCGAGAAACCGAACAAGACGAGTGAGCGTCACTCAAAGCGCATCGAGGATGGACGCAGCGTTCAAACCCACGTCCAGCCTATCACCCGTGCCGAAATCGATCAGCCGGCCGGTACCGGCTTCGAGATCTTCCGGCTTCACGATGAGCAGGTGACTGGCACCGATGCCCTCCGTCCACTTGATGATTCGACCGTAATTCTTCTTGCTGAGCAGCAATTCCACACGAGCGCCTGCTTCTCGAAGCGAGGCCACCAACGGAAGTAGGGCGGTCGTGTCGGCCTTGTTGGGCGCCACGGCGATGTGAGGCTGGCCGCCAGATTCTCCGGGGACGGCTTCGTCCCTTCCCGCCGCCGTCGCCTGGGCTTCAAGGGCCAACAGCACGCGGTCAAAGCCGAGCCCAAACCCACAACACGGGTCCAAATCGGGCAGGCCGAAAAGGTGGAGCAGTTTGTAGGACCCGCCGCCAAGAACCTGACCTTCACCGCCGAGTTCAGCGACCTTCACCTCAAACACCATCCCGGTGTAGTAGTCAAGCCCGCGAGCCACCGTCAGGTCAACCGCCAAGGCTGGTGGAGCTGGTGCAAGCGCTGCCAAAGCGTTGAGCGTGGTCTCCAGTTCTTCCAGCGCCTCCAAAGAAACGCCGTCCATTTGCGAGAGCAATTCACGTGCAGGTCCAATGGTCTCCGCGCCCCCTTCCAAAGACGCCAGCGCCTGAAGCGGAGCGGTGTTGCTGGGGTCGAGGCCGTGGGCGGTGAACAGATCGCTAAGCCCCGCATCATCGCCTTTGTCGAGCAAGCGCATGGCGCTGGCGATGGGCGGCTCGCCGGTGCTGGCGTCAACCTCGGTTGACAGCCCCAACCCCGTGAGCGCATCTTTGAGCACACCGACGTGGCCGATGCGAATCTCCCACCCCTCAAGGCCCGTGGCGTGGAGCATGTTGACCGCCGTCGCCAGCACTTCCGCCTCAGCGAGGGGGCCGGAGGCACCG
>CACODE010000037.1 GCA_902625885.1 uncultured Candidatus Poseidoniales archaeon | reverse complement strand
GCAGACATCGCTTCGACAAGCACGGTCTCGGGAGAATGGCAGCAACCCGTCTTGGACGCCAGTTCTCCAAACATCACGCCGGAAATGCTCGCACAGGTACCGGGTTGGACGGCCGCAATGATCGAGCAATACATGGCCCAAGGGTGGACCTTTGACCAACTCCTGACGTACTACCAAGAACAAGTGGCTCAACACGCACAAGAGTAGCAACATTGAAACGGGACCTTGCAGAGACAATGCCGAGTTCCATGGAGATTCGAAGCAGTAACCCGGTGCTAAACCAGAAATTCTGGTCCAATTTAGTAGGTCAAGAACGCATGACGTTTGAAGGCTGCATGAGAAAGATTGGTTTCCTTCTCAGCCTCGCCATCGTGAGCGCGCTTCTGTCAGCCGTTGTCTGCCTCAACGCCCTGAGCAACGAAACCGGTGGGATGGTGCTGTACGGGCTCATGAGCCTGGGCTTCATTGGCGGTTTTATTGTCGCCCTCATCGTCATGATCAAGCGACCGCAAAACCCCGTTGGGCTCATGAGTCTGTACGCCATTCTTGAGGGAGTGGCCATCGGTGCATTCTCGCTGTTTTTTGAATTGACGGCCTACAGCGGCATCGCCATGCAGGCTGTGTTTGGCACCATGGCCATCACCGCTGTGATGTACGGCATGTACGCCTCTCGCATCATCAGACCAACCCCCGCTTTCAACAAGATTGTGGGTGGGTTGGTGATGAGCATCCTCGCCCTCTACCTGATCTCGTTCTTCCTCCAGTTATTGACACCCTACGATGTGCCCTTTTTGCACACTGCTGGACCGTACGGTATTGCCCTGACCGCCTTCATACTGGTCGTCGCCTCACTCACCCTCATCAGCGATTTTGGATTCATTGAATCCGGTGTCCGCTACGGCGCTCCGAAGAACATGGAGTGGTACGCTGCGTTCGGCATTCTCATGTCCGTCCTCTGGATTTACATCGAAACCGTGCGCCTCCTCGGAAAGTTGAGCGCCTACAGGGATTGATCGCCATGTCAAGGAGTATCCCCTCCATTGACTTTCGTTTGGCCACCTCGGATGACCCGAAGAAACGCCAGCAATTTGTTGATGAAGTCGGCGACGCCCTCAAGGACATCGGGTTCTTTGCCCTTACAAATCACGGGATCCCCCGCTCCCTCATCGATGAAACGTACAACCAATGCGACGCCTTCTTTGACCTTGATGACGGCACGAAACGCACCTACCTTCAACCGGACATCGGCCACCAACGAGGCTACACCGCCTTTGGCATTGAACACGCCAAGGACAACCCGGCTCCAGACCTGAAGGAGTTCTGGCAGACCGGTCGCCCCTACCCGGAAGATGGGTCTGTACCAACCTACCCGCAGAACGTTTGGCCTTCTGCGCATGTGGAGGGTTTCCAATCGGTCACGGAAGCGTTGTTTGATGGCATGGAGAATTTGGCTCAGCACCTCCTTTCAGCGTGCTCGCTATACCTCGGAAAGTCGCAAGACTGGCTACCAGAGATGTCCAATGAAGGTAACACCATCATGCGCATGATTCACTACCCGCCACTCAACGATTCCATGCCGGAAGGAGCCGTGCGGTCTGCCGAGCATGAAGATATCAATTTCATCACGCTCCTTGTCACGGCGACCGCTGACGGCCTTGAGGTGATGGATCACGACGGTTCATGGATCAAGGTTACCGGCGACGCAGACGCCATCATCGTTGATTCAGGCGACATGCTGCAGAACCTAACAAACGGCCTCTTCAAGTCCACCACCCATCGAGTGGTCAACCCGAAAAATTCGAACACCCGTCGGTATTCCATGCCGATGTTTGTTCACCCGAGAAACGAAATCGATCTCACGCCTCACCCTGACTTTGTCGCCATGACTGGCGGTGAGCCAAAATTTGCCTCCATCACGGCAGGCGACTACCTCCACCAACGGCTGAAAGAAATTGGATTGATTTGAGTGGAACCGATGGAAGTGGACCGTCTCGTTGAGGCTGTTGTCAACCAGAACGCACAGGACAAAGAGGCCCTCAGGACCTTTGTTCAAGGGGTGGCGCAAGGTGGTGTCTCAACCGAAGACGCAACACGCTGGCTGAAAGCTGTCCACCAGCACGGTATGAAAACCCCGGACAAGGTTGAACTCACCAAAACCATGATCGATTCAGGAGCCAAACTCTCTTGGCCGGCTGGAAAGCCTGTTGTCGACAAGCACAGCACGGGAGGCGTTGGGGACAAAATGTCGCTGATGTTGGCGCCCGCTCTGGCGGCGTGTGGCTACCGGGTGCCCATGCTGGCCGGCCGCGGCCTTGGACACACAGGAGGCACGATCGACAAACTCGAAGCCATCCCTGGATTCAATTGCGCCCTCACACCCGACGCCATGGTGGCGGCGGTGAACGAAGTGGGCTGCTGCATCGCTGTCCAAAACGAAGCCATCGCTCCAGCCGATGGCGTCCTCTACGCCCTGAGGGACGTCACCGACACCATCGATAGCGTACCGCTCATCACCGCTTCCATCATCTCGAAAAAGGCGGCAGAAGGCCTCGACGCCTTGGTTTTGGATGTCAAAACCGGTAGCGCTGCGTTCATGAAGACCCCTGATGAAGCGAGAAGACTTGCCCGTTCGATGGTGGAAACCTCAGAAGGGTTGGGTATCCGAACCGTTGCTCAATTGACATCAATGGACGAGCCCATCGGCACCCATGTTGGCAACGCATTGGAAGTCTTGGGAAGCGTGATGGTCTTGCAGGGAAAGGGCTCTGCGGACACCAGAGAACTGGTGGTCATGCAGGGATCTGCACTTATTTCGATGAGCGAAAGTAACGTGAGCATGGGTGAAGCGAGGCAGCGGATTGAAAACGTGCTGGACAACGGCACGGCTCTCGAAAAATTCCGGGCCATGTGCGTGCAACAAGGAGTGGAACCGGACCTCGCCGAACGATTGATCTCGTCCCCTGAAGACGTGTTGGGCGTTGCTGAACAACAGACCACCGTGCTGGCCAACACCGACGGTTTTGCCGTTTCGTACGACGGTATGAAAATGGCGCAAATGGCGAGAAAACACGGTGCTGGAAGGTTCGTCCTTGCCGACAAGATCGACGCTCTTGTCGGGTTTACGATTCACGCCACTCGGGGCACGGCTGTCTCGAAAAACGACCCGTTGTTCACCTTTCACCACTCAAGAGACCTCTCGGATGATGAACACAAGGAACTTCGCACAATGTGCCGTACAGGTACTAAGAAGCCAAACCATGTCCCCCGTCTGATTGAAGTCATTGATTCCCGCTCAACGAAGGCGTGATAAAGGGGAGGCTTGTCGCCCACCTTGCCGATTTAGCTTAGCTGGTGGAGCGTGGGACTGTTAATCCCAAGGTCGTGGGTTCGAGCCCCACAATCGGCGCCAAAACGATGTGCTGCGCTACATCCAAGTTGTGTTTCCTCCGGCCTACGGTAAAATCTCGGCATGAATGCGATAGAATGTTCAGCAGGAACATCAAGAGCGGGACTGAAAAGGATTACTCCCATTCAATGGTGCCAGGTGGTTTGTGCGTGATGTCGTACACGACCCTGTTCACGGCGCCTTTGACGGTGTTGGTGATGCGCGTGCTGATCTTTTGCAAGACCTTGTGCGGAATTTCGGAGTAGCGTGCCGACATGCCGTCCATTGATTGAACGGCCCGGACAACAATGGTTTCCCCGTAAGCCCGCACATCGCCATGGACGCCAACGCTGCGTACTGGAAGCAAGGCGGCAAAGTACTGCCATGGGATGTCCATCTCGCCGCGTTCAGCCGCCCCTTCGAACTCTTCCTCAACGATAGCGCAGGCTTCACGGACCACCGCCACCCGTTCAGGCGTCAATTCGCCGAGGGTGCGAACGGCCAATCCAGGCCCTGGGAACGGCTGTCGCTCGGCGACGTTGATCTTGAGTTGACGGGCGAGTTCACGAACCTCGTCTTTGTACAATTCACGAAGCGGTTCAACCACTTCGAGGGTCATGTCTTCGGGCAGGCCACCGACGTTGTGGTGCGATTTGATGGTGTCTCGTACACCACCACCTGACTCGATCCAATCCGGTGCGATGGTCCCCTGAACGAGGTATTTCGCACCGCATTTTGCTTGTTCTTCCTCAAATATACGAATGAACAATTCACCGATGACCTTGCGTTTCTGTTCCGGCTCAGTCACGCCTTTTAGCGCCTCAAAATAACGGTCTGCCGCTTTTACCGTGATGAGGTTGATGCCCTGAGCCTCAAGAAGTTCCTCAATCTGCTCGGTCTCGTTTTTCCTCATGAAACCCGTGTCGACATAAACGCAGTGGAGAAGTTTGCCAACGGCTTGGTTGGCGATGACGGCTGCGACGGTGGAATCAACACCGCCAGAGCAAGCAATGATGGCAACGTCGTCAATCGTGGCTGTGAGGGATTCAATGCTCTCGGCAATGAATTCCTCAGCATCGAACATATCAGGCACCGCCGTTGACTTCCCTGTCCTGCGATTTCACGCGCTCAATTTGGTCAAGCTTGTTTTGCTCGAGGGCTGCAGCGTATTTGGCGTTTGAAAGGGCCAACATTTGCACAGCGAGGTAGCCGGCGTTATCGCCTCGGTCAACACCCACCGTTGCGGCGGGGACGCCCGGCGGCAGTTGGGCAATGGAAAGCAGGGAATCGTACGGGACCCTCCCCCCGCACGGCACACCGATGACCGGCTTTGTGGTCAAGGCTGCAACGGCCCCCGGAAGGGCTGCGGCCAAACCAGCCATAGCAATGAAGACGGAACAGCCGTCGTCGATGGCGTCGCCAACGATTTGTTCAACAAATTTTGGGGAACGATGCGCAGACGCCACTCGAAGTTGGTAGGGTACGTCAAAATGTTCCAAGATTTTCGTGCATTTTTGGGCAATGGGGAGGTCCGATGAAGACCCCAACAAAATGGTTACATCCATGGACTCACGCCAACGCGGATGGTTCTTTATGATGCCTCTCACCATGAATGAGGCCCACGTGCTCATTCCTCATCCTGCACGAGGTCTGCAAGGCTGGCAAGATGAACAAAATCCACGCCGTATTCATCGTACTTCGGTTGACTTTCGGCTGGCGACAGGGCATCGATGCACAGGTAGGTGCGGGCCTCTAGAATCTCACCGTAAAGCGTCAGCAAAGTGCCGCTGGCAAGACGCTTGAGGCCCATTTTCCCGTTCACCCACTGCCCCCGTTCCACGTTCCAATGCTCAAACTTGTCCAGAGGCAAGGGGGACGATGGCGTCCACGGCAGTCGGAGGGTCGGCGCATCGCACGATGCCAGATGCGCTAAACTGACGTACATCGTGAAGACGCTTCCGAAAACAAATCCATACAGGACCCACCACCAATCACCCAAATCCAGCGTGTACAACAAAAGCAGAGAAAGGGTTGCCGAGCCAAGCGTACCGAAAGCCAACTGGGTTCGATGTTCCAACAACGAAGAGCGGCGTTGCACCAAACCGCTCCAAAAAGCTAGACACAGCATCACCAGAGCCCCAGCGCCAAGCGGCAAACGGTAGGAAGCAAATCGGTCAAACAGGGTCATCAAGACCATGAACCCGACGGGCAGCAACGCCCAGGCAAAGAGAAAAAGCGTGGCCGTGAAGCGTTGCTCAATACCCACTTTTCCCCATGGTTCCGGGAGTTCTTCCACGGTTTACCCTCACGGGAGGGGTGGCATAACCCTTCCTCAGTTCAAGCGTCCTCGTACGGGTGGCGCAAGCAAAGGTTCCGAGCGGCATAGACCTCGTCAACACGTCGCACGGGCGTGGTGATGGGCGCTTCATGAAGCGCTTCAGGATCCGTTTTCAGCACCTGAGCAAAGTGCTCGGCGAAGGTGTCGAGCGTGTCTTTTGATTCGGTTTCGGTCGGCTCGATCATCATGCATTCCGGCACCACGAGAGGGAAGTACACGGTCGGGGCCATGTAGCCTCGGTCCAGCAGACCCTTGGCCACGTCCATCGCCGAGATGCCCAGCGATTCTTTGGCCGGCTGCATCGACAGCGTGAATTCGTGTTTGGCAACGTCGGTCTCCGCCCCGTCGACAAAGAGGTGGTCAACCCCGGCCTTCTTGGCCTCTCTGTGAATGGCGTGCCTGAGGTAGTTTGCGTTGAGCACGGCGTGTTCTGACATCGCTTTGAGACCGTAACCGTAGCGGCGGTAATACGCCCAGCAACGAATCACAGCACCGGCGTTGCCGTGCCATTGTTGCACCTTGCCAATGCTGTGTTCCGGTTGCTCCCAGTGGTACCAATGGTCGTCAACCGAGCGAGGCAGTTCATCGGCCGTTGCCGGTCGGCGCGCTGCCAGTGGGCCGGGCAGGAAGGGCGCCAGATGCGCTTTGACACCAATGGGTCCCGAGCCTGGTCCTCCACCACCGTGCGGTTGTGAGAAGGTTTTGTGCAGGTTGAAATGGACGGCATCAAAGCCCATCAATCCGGGAGATGTGATGCCCAAAATAGCGTTGAA
>CACODE010000036.1 GCA_902625885.1 uncultured Candidatus Poseidoniales archaeon | reverse complement strand
CAACCTCACCCAAGACGCTGATTTGGACGGCTACGAGGACGACGACGACGACTGCAACACAACGGCCGGCACTTCAACGGTGGACCGCACCGGTTGCCCGGACACCGACGGCGATGGGTACTCCAACCCGGACGGGAACTGGACGATCAACGAGGGAGCCGATGCCTTCCCCAGCGAACCCACGCAGTGGGCGGACACGGACTACGACGGCTACGGCGACAACAGCGCCGGTGTCCAGCCAGACGCCTGCACGGCTACAGCCGGAAATTCAACCAGCGACCGCTACGGTTGCCTCGACAGCGATGGTGATAGCTATTCCAATCCGAGCGGAGCCTGGGGCACAGCGAACGGTGCCGATGCCTGTGCGAGTGTTTCCGGTGGTTCGGATGAAGACCGAAACGGCTGTCCTGACCAAGACGGGGACGGCTATTCAGACCCCGACAGCACATGGACCACCGCCAACGGAGCGGACGCTTTCCCAACCGATGACACGCAGTGGGCGGACACCGACGGCGACGGCTACGGGGACAACCCCCCGCCTGCCACAACCGGCGATGCCTGTCCAAGCACCAATGGCGACTCAGATCAAGACCGCTATGGATGCCTTGATACCGACGGCGACGGCTTTTCAGACCCTGACAGCGGTTGGACGGCCAGCAACGGGGCAGACGCCTTCCCCTCAGATGCCACGCAGTGGGTCGACAGCGACGGCGACGGTTATGGAAACAACGCCAGCGGCAACAACCCAGACGCCTGCCCATCTCAGTACGGAACCTCAACGGAGGTTGGACGGCTTGGTTGTGCGGATTCGGACGGCGACGGTTATGCAGACGTTGACGACGCGTTTCCCAACGAAGGAACCCAGTGGGCCGATAGCGACAGCGACGGTTTCGGGGACGAAGCCTCAGGTTTCCAGGGCGATGCCTGTCCGAGCACCCCCGGGACCTCAACAAGGGACCGCTTCGGTTGCGTTGACACCGACAGCGACGGCTCTTCAGACGGCGATGCCAACTGGACCACCGCCAACGGCGCCGACATCGACCCGAGCGACGCCACGCAATGGGCCGACAGCGATGGAGACGGCTTCGGCGACAACCCCAGTGGAACCAACGGTGATGCCTGCCCAGCCTCGGCAGGAAACTCCACCGCAGACCGAAGAGGCTGCCCCGACACGGACGGCGATGGGTACTCCGACCCCGACGCGGGTTGGACGGTCATCGACGGCGCCGATGCCTACCCGAACGACCCAACCCGGTGGGGCGACCACGACGGCGATGGCTATGACGACGGGCTCGATGACGACTGCCCGTTGTTCTACGGCACGTCCATTCACGATCGAACGGGCTGTCCAGACCAAGACGGGGACGGCTATTCCGATCCCGACAGCCAGTGGACCACCGCCAACGGCGCTGACGCCTTCATGAGCGACCCCACGCAGTGGAACGACACCGACAACGATGGTTTCGGCGACAACAGCGCTGGAACGACGCCCGACGCCTGCGTAAACACCTACGGTGAATCGTGGCAAAACAACACCTACGGATGCCCCGATGGGGACCAAGACGGTTGGAGCGACAGCGGCGACAGCCACCCGGACGACAGCACGCAGTGGATTGACAGCGACGGCGACGGCTACGGCGACAATCCGGGAGGAACCAACCCAGATGCTTGCGTCAATCAAGCCGGCAACTCAACCATGGGCAATCGACTCGGTTGCCTGGACAACGACGGCGACGGTTGGGACAACGTCATTGACGCCCTTCCCGATTTGCCAACGCAGTGGCTGGAGCAGGACGGCGACGGCTACGGCGACAACGCCTCCGGCATTCAACCGGATGCTTGCCCCGGCGAAGCGGGGACTTCAAGCATCGGCCTTTACGGATGCGTCGACGATGATGGTGACGGTTATGCCAACCAAACGGACGCTTTCCCCGACGACCCAACCCGATGGATCGACAGCGATGGTGATGGGTTTGACGACGCAGAAGACGCCTGTCCAATGAACGCCGGAAGTTCAACCACGGACCGAATTGGATGTGCTGACACCGACGGTGATAGCGTCTCAGACCCCACACCACCAGTTGGAAACCAAACCGGATGGGGTCCAGAAGACGGAGCAGATGCCTTCCCGCTTGAACCAACGCAATCGGTTGATACCGATGGTGATGGCTACGGTGATAACGCTAGTGGGGTTCAGGCGGACGTGTGCCCCGCCGAGGCAGGAGGCTCGTACGTTGACAGGTTCGGCTGTGAAGACGAAGACGCCGACGGAACTTCGAACACGAACGACGCTTTCCTCGGCGAGCCAACGCAATGGACGGACAGCGACGGGGACGGCTACGGCGACAATGCCAACGGCGTGACACCCGATGCGTGCACACTGACCGTCGGAAGCTCCACGGTTGACGTCTACGGGTGCCCCGACCAGGACGGCGACGGAGTGAGCGACAGCAACGACCTCTGGCCTGCTGATGCCACCCAGTGGTATGACACGGATGGCGACGGCTACGGAGACGAAACGACCGGCACGGACGGCGACACCTGTCCAAACGAATTTGGCACCTCAACGGCCAACAACGTCTACGGTTGCCCCGACGGCGACGCCGACGGGTGGGCTGACCAAATCGATGTCTTCCCCGAACAGCGTTCGCAACACGCCGATAGCGATGGCGACGGTTTCGGGGACAACGCCACGCTTGGCGCTTTCAAACCGGACCACTGGCCCTTTGACGAGGACAGAAACGCTGCAGAGGCAAGCATCGAGTGCGATGTTTCGTCGATGGACGTCGACATCGCCACAAGCGGACGATTTGATTTCATGTGCGCAGTGACGACCACCATGATGTCACCCTTCGTGGCTGAGGTCTCTTGGCAGACACTTTCCGGCGTCCAATCAGAATCGTCCTTCCGCCAATTGATATTCAGCGCCACCAGCGGCGACACCCAACAAGTGCGCTTTGCCGGTCAGGCTCTTGAAGCGGGGACCTACGATTTGGTCATCTCAGCGCATGAGCCCGGTGCTGATGCCCCAATGGACTTGGCGGTTGTTGTCATCAAGGCCGTTGATTCAAACGCCCCGGTTTCGACACAAGACGAAACCAGCGGTTCCCTGATGGATACGCTGGTAGACAACACGATGCTGCAAGCGGCCCTCGCCGGTTTGGTGCTCTTCGTGTTGATGGGCACGCTCATGATTCGCGGCCAGAGCAAACGGATTCGCGCCGATGAACGCAGAATGATGCGGGCCACCGAAATTCGCCAGAACAGAGGCATCGTTGAACGGCCTCGGACCAAACCTGATGAGCCTAAACCTGCCCTTCGAACATCACGATCGGGGTCCATGTTTGACGAGTTCAGAAGAAATCGGTAAGCAACCCCGGCGAACCGATTGCCTCAAAGAGGTGAGGCCTGTGGGCAGGCCTACCACACTGCGGATATGGTGAAGTGGTTATCATCTGAGGTTTCCAACCTTATGTCGTGGGTTCGACTCCCGCTATCCGCACCTCGTCAACTCGCCAGAGACGGCGCTTCCTTCGATTTCCATCTCGTAACCATCAAAGGCTCTGCTCGACAGGCAACTCCACGAACCCGAAGGTGACGCCATGAACTTCCTCGCCCTTTGTTTGTTGACGCTCTGGCTGTACCTGCCCGGTTTTCTGGCGAACACGTTCGCCATGATGTGGGGCAAATGGTTTCCAAAAACAGGCTACGGCCCTTGGCCCATAGACGGTGGTCGTGTTCTTTCGGACGGCAACCGCATGCTTGGTGACGGCAAAACATGGAACGGATTGATCGGTGGCTCGCTGACATCAGGTCTGTTGTGCCTGTTGATCGTCTCGTCGATGTCAAGAGGTGATGTTGGCACCGTGTTTGATGACGGTGCGACCGTGTTCGCCGACCCACTCATTGGGTCTGAGGGCGCTTGGTTTTCGATTGGTGGTGAACAAACCACCGCCTTTGTTCTGGGAACTTTCCTCGGTTTCGCTTGCCTCGTTGGCGACAGCACCGGCTCGTTCTTCAAGCGAAGAAAGGGGCTCAAGCGGGAAGGCGACATCTCCTCAAAAGCACCCCTCCTCGACACCCTGCCGTTTGCTGTGATGGTGTTTTTGTGGGGCCAATTGTTCCTCGGCACCTCCGTCCTTGCAGCGGAGGAACTTCGCCTGCCCATGCTCGCGCTCATTCTCATCACACCAATTCTCCACCGTTCGTTCAACCTCATCGGGTACAAAATTGGGTGGAAAGATGTCCCGTACTGATGCACTCTTCCCGCCGAAGGAGCACCCCTATGAAGGTCGGTTGAGACAACCGCCCATGGGCGGACATCAAGGCGCCATGAGCCGAGCCGTGCTTCTCTGTCTGATCATGCTCATCGCCCCGCTTTCCGGTTGCTTTGGAGAGGCGGAGAACAACAACGTCGTCAACATCAACGCCGTGTTGACCATCGATGGTGAACCGGCGGAAGACGCCACCTTGCGCTCTGGAGAATGGCACGACATCCTGTTGGTTGGCGAGGGGCTTCGCCTGTCGGCTCCAGCCCACGATGTCCTGCTCTTTGTGGACGGCTACATCGACATTGACAGCTCGGTACCTGTTGATGGCGATCGTGTGCTTGTGCAAATGCTCACCACGCCTTACACAGAAAGCGTGGAATTGGTTGTCTGGAGCGCCGACGGCACGAAAACGGTGCACAACCAATCCCTGGTCAACGGTACACCGGTCGTGAGCGGCGAAGCCTGGTACGAGAAAATGGATTACATCACGTGCGATGTGCCGTCGGATGACTGCGGCGCTTACAACGGCCGGTGGATGGGGAGTCCAAACCCACAATTTGAGCGCGCCGCCTCGTATTTCCAAGGCCACTTTGAGGGGTTGGGCTACGACACCCACCTGATGCGAGTGGTGGACACGCTCAACCCAACACAACCCGAATCGCTGAACGTCATTGCGTGGAAGCGGGGACGGTCGCCTGATTGTGTCCAAGGCATGGGATCGCACATGGACATCGCCCTGCCCGGCGGACCGCCCGGTGGCGGTACAGCAGAAGGCGCCTACGACAACACCGCTGGGACCGTGTCGATGATGCTTTATGCGCAATTCCTGGTTGACATTGAGGTGGAGTGCGACACATTCCTCGCCTTGTGGTCGTCAGAAGAAGAAGGTTTGAGGGGGTCAAACGCCTTCGCCAACAACGATTGTGAGGCTTGTCTACCGCAAGACAAGGAGTTACGGTTCTACATCAACATGGACATGATGGGCATTTCATGGCCGGCTCACAAAGAAGACGGAACACCGTTCCCTTACCATGCGTGGACCGGCCCAGACATCGACCCTGAGGTCCAAGATGTTGAGATCACCAGCATTGTGGACCACGTGCATCGCAACGTCCTCAGAGCCCCAATGAACTTACGAATCGACGGCACGTACGGTGCGGGATGCGACAACCATTGGGAAGACCATCAGGACCTCGTGATGGACGTTCATGAGGACAGTTTTGGTCGCTCGGACCACGTGACCTTCAGGAACAAAGGCGCTCAAACCATCTTCCACCTTGGTGCCTACGACGACGATTACTCCGCCTACCATTCCCCTCAAGACACGCTTGAAAACATGGTTGCCGTCGTCGGGGGGCAAGAGAACCTAGAACAGAGCCTAGAGTTTGTGATGTGGGCAGCCCTTCTTGAGTTCATTTACGCCGACCAAACGCCTGAAATCCGAAACGTTGGTGCCTGAGGTTCGGAACGAAACTTCTTGAGTTGAAGCGATGGCTTACCCGTGTGGAAACGGTTGTTGACAGCCCATTGGTAGGGGAGAAGACATCGAAGTCTTCTGAACCCGTTCTGGCCTTGGTTCTTGGTGCAACACTTGCTTTCAGCGAAATCATCTACCGCCTTCTGGCAGGCAAAAACCTGGCCGACGCTGTCTGGCCGCACGCCGTTCGTTCGTTGGATTGGACCATGGCGCTCAGGGCATCACCAACGTTGGTCACCGGCCTTTTTCTTGGGTTCGCTTTCGCTGGCTTCGTGCTTCGGTGGTTCATCAAAAACCGGCCAGAGAAGCACGTCCAGCTGATGGTTTCCTACGCCACGCTTGGCCTTTTGCTGGGTCTTATTACCATCCATTTCGTCATGGATGTTTTCTACCTCAGGGGCGCCTTCCTCCTCCTACCTACCCTCATGGGTTGGGCGCTGGTGTGCCTGTTGCTGGCGCTGGGAGGGCTGCCTCGTCTTCACAAACCCGACATGAACCGTTTGTCTGCCACACGAATAACGCACGTGCTGGGCGTGTTTTTTGCAGCGTGGTTGGTGATGCCGGGCCTACCTGCCGTGGCGGGTTTTGCACCGTCTCCGCCGGACACGCCTTGGATTGGTTACGGCTCTAGGCCAGCACCTTACACCTTGGAGCAATACCGCTTTCCTTACACGCTTCCGGATGAGGTGAAAAACGTCCAAGGCGACCTTGAGAACGACGTGGAGTTCAGCGTTTACATCTCGTTGCCAAACCTCTCGCCGTCGCTACCAATTACGGACATTCCGCTAGCGCTTCTGCTCCACGGTTTCGGTTATCCTGACGTTGAGGCCTACCAAGACTGGATCGCCCACCTCGGGGCCAAAGGCATGGCTGTAGCGTTCATCCAATACCCCTCAGACCTCCGCCCGGAGGGCCATGAAGACCATGACGCCACCTACTCG
>CACODE010000035.1 GCA_902625885.1 uncultured Candidatus Poseidoniales archaeon | reverse complement strand
TTGGTGTTCCACTGAGCGCACCGGTTGAGGTGTCAAAGGAAAGACCCGCAGGAAGCGTCGGCGTGATCGACCAAGCGGTGACCGCTCCCCCGCTGGAGGTCGGGGTGACCGACGTCATGGCAACGCCCTTGCTGAGGGTCCACGAACTTGGGCTGTACGTGATGGCGGACGGGGCTGCATCGGTGATGAGTATGGTTACCGTTGCCGTTGCACTTCCACCGGTGTTGGTAGCCGTGATGGTGTACGTGGTTGATGCGGATGTGGCCGTTGGCGTACCGCTTATGGCACCCGTGGATGCGTCCAAGGAGAGTCCTGCTGGCAACGACGGGGAGATCGACCACGCAACAACGGCACCGCCGCTCGATGTCGGCGTCACAGCGGTCATGGCGGAATCCTTCGCCAGCGTGAATGAATTCGGTGTGTAGGTGATGGTTGACGGGGCGATGTCGTTCACGGCGAGGGAAACAACGGTTGAGTTGCTACCGCCAGCGTTTGAGGCCGTCACGGTGTAATTTGCGGCAGCCGAGACCGCTGTCGGTGTTCCGCTGATTGTACCTGTTGAGGTGTCAAAGGTAAGTCCGGTAGGCAGGGACGGAGAGATCGACCAACTGACGACGGTGCCACCACCTACAGACGGTGTCACCGAGGTCATGGTGGTGCCTTTGGTCAGGGTGAACGGACTGCCGGTGTAGGCGACGCCCGAAGGTGGCGCATCGTTCACCACAATGGAGACCGTGGCGGTCGCACTGCCACCGGTATTGGTCGCTGTGACGGTGTAGGTCGTGGAGGACGTGATGGCGGTTGGTGTTCCTGAAATAGCGCCGGTTGAAGTGCTGAAGGAAAGACCGGCCGGAAGCGACGGGGAAATCGACCAAGATGTCACCGTGCCGCCGCTGACGCTCGGGGTTGCTGTGGTCATGGCAGAATCCTTGGTCAGCGTGAACGGGTTGCCGCTGTAAACGATGTTGGACGGACCCACATCGTTGACCGTGATGGTAACGGTGGCGGTAGAACTGCCACCCGTGTTGCTGGCGGTGACGGTGTACTGCGTGGTGGAGGAAACGGCTGTTGGTGTTCCACTGATGGCACCGGTTGAACTCGAGAACAAGAGGCCTGCGGGCAACGATGGGGAAATTGACCAAGAGGTGACGGCACCTCCGAGAACGCTTGGGGTCGCCGTGGTCATGGCCGTGCCCTTCTCCAAGGTGAACGGGGTTCCACTGTACACGATGGCATACGGCGAAACGTCGTTGACCTGAATGGTCACGGTGGCCGTCCCGCTGCCTCCAAGGTTGGTGGCCGTGATGGTGTAGTTGGTCGAAGACGATACGGCCGTTGGCGTTCCGTTGATGGCGCCGGTGGACGTGTTGAAGGAGAGTCCCGTTGGCAGTGAGGGGGATATCGACCATGAGGTGACCGTTCCACCGCTGGACGACGGCGTCAGCGTCGTCATGGCCGAACCCTTGGTCAGCGTGAGCGAGCTCGGGCTGTATGCGATAACTGGAGCGGCGTCGTTGACCAGGATGGTGACCGTGGTTGTTGCACTGCCGCCCGTGTTGCTGGCGGTGACGGTGTAGGTGGTTGCCGAGGTGATGGCCGTTGGTGTACCGCTGATAGCGCCGGTTGAGGTGGAGAAAGAAAGACCCGCCGGCAGCGTGTCGGATATCGACCACGCGGTCACAGTACCGCCGCTGGAGGTCGGCGTGACCGTGGTCATGGCCGAGTCCTTGGTCAGAGAGAGGGTGCTCGGGGTGTAAGTGACGCCCGAGGGTGCGATGTCGTTCACGGCGATGGTGACCGTGGCCGTGCCACTGCCACCGGCATTGGTGGCGGTGACCGTGTAGGCGGTGGAGGAGGAAACGGCCGTTGGTGTGCCGCCGATAGCCCCGGTGGACGTGTCAAAGGTGAGACCCGACGGTAGGGACGGCGTGATTGACCATGAGGAAACGGTGCCACCACTGGCGGTTGGTGTGACCGTCGTCATTGAAACACCTTTGGCCAGAGTAAGCGAACTTGGGCTGTAGGTGATTGACGACGGTGGGGCCATGTTGACCTGAACGGTGACGATGGCCGTGGCACTGCCACCCGTGTTGCTGGCGGTCACGGTAAAGGACGTCGAAGAGGTGATGGCGGTCGGCGTTCCACTGATGGCGCCAGTGGAGGTGGAAAACGAAAGGCCTGACGGCAACGAGGGGTTGATCGACCACGAGGTTACTGCGCCGCCGCTTGAGGTTGGCGTCACCGCTGACATCGTCACGTCCTTCGTCAGGGAAAGGGAACTCGGGGTGTAGGTGATTGACGATGGCGCAACATCGTTCACGGCGATGGAGACGACCGTCGAGGTGCTGCCTCCGGAGTTGCTGGCCGTCACGGTGTAGTTCGCCACGGAGGTGATGGCCGTTGGCGTACCCGAGATCTCACCGGTTGAGGTGTCGAGGGAAAGGCCGGCCGGCAACGACGGGGAAACGGACCACGAGGTGACCGCACCGCCGCTTGACGAAGGTGTGGCTGCGGTCATGCTGACACCTTTGGTCAGGGTGAACGGACTGCCGCTGTAAGCAACGCCTGTCGGTGGAGCGTCGTTAACCACGATTGAAATCGTGGTGGTCGCACTGCCACCGGTGTTGGTCCCTGTCACCGTGTAAGAGGTGGAAGACGAGGTGGCGGTTGGTGTTCCTGAAATCGCCCCAGTTGAGGTGGAGAACGACAGACCTGACGGCAGCGATGGGGAAATCGACCAGGCCGTCACCGTCCCGCCTCCAGAGGTGGGCGTCGCTGTGATCATGGTCGTGCCCTTGTTCAGGGTGAACGGACTGCCACTGTAGGCGATCGAGTTGGGTGCCTGATCGTTGACCGTGATGGTAATGGTGGCGGTTGAACTGCCGCCGGTATTGCTAGCGGTGACCGTGAACTGCGTGGAGGAGGTGATGGCGGTGGGTGTTCCCGAAATCGCACCGTTGGTGGTGGAGAAGGAGAGACCGGCAGGGAGCGTGGGTGAAATCGACCAGGAGGTGACCGTACCACCGAGAGCGCTTGGGGTCGCTGTGGTCATGGCCGTACCCTTCGTCAGCGTGAACGGACTGCTGCTGTACACGATGGAGTAAGGGGACACGTCGTTGACTTGGATTGTTACCGTGGCCGTGCCGCTTCCGCCGAGGTTGGTGGCCGTCACGGTGTAGGTTGTTGACGAGGAAACCGCTGTTGGCGTCCCGGAGATAGCACCGGTCGAAGTGTTGAACGAAAGACCTGAGGGGAGCGAAGGGGAGACCGACCAAGACGTGGCCGTGCCGCCGGAAGATGAAGGCGTCGTGGTGGTCATGGCGACACCTTTGGTCAACGTCAGTGAACTCGGACTGTAAGTGATGGAGGACGGTGCCTCGTCATAGACGACAATCGTGACCGTGGTGGTTGCACTGCCACCCGTGTTGCTGGCCGTGACGGTGAACGTGGTGGCTGAGGTGACCGCCGTCGGTGTTCCGGAAATAGCACCGGTGGAGGTTGAGAACGAAAGACCGGAGGGCAGCGTGCTGGAAATGGACCACGAAGTGACCGTTCCACCACCGCTCGCGGTCGGGGTGACCGTTGACATAGCGGTGTTTTTGGTCAGCGTGAGGGTGCTTGGACTGTAAGAAACACCGAAGGGTGCGATGTCGTTGACTTGGATGGTGACGGTGGCTGTCCCGCTGCCTCCTGCGTTGGTGGCCGTGACCGTGTAAGAGGTCGACGAAGAAACGGCGGTCGGTGTGCCGCTGATGGCCCCGTTCGACGTATTGAAGGAGAGGCCTGAAGGAAGGGTTGGCGAGATTGACCATGTGGAAACAGGTCCACCGCTTGTTGTTGGGGTCACGGTTGACATGGCAACCCCTTTGGCCAAGGTAAGCGAACTCGGGCTGTAGGTGATCGACGACGGTGCGGCGATGTTGACTTGAATGGTCACAATGGCCGTAGCACTGCCACCGGTGTTGCTGGCGGTCACCGTGTACGAGGTTGATGAACTGGTGGTGGTTGGCGTTCCACTGATAGCACCGGTTGAAGTCGAGAAGGAAAGACCGGTTGGCAGCGTTGGGGAAATTGACCAGGAGGTGACCGCCCCACCGCTCGAGGTGGGCGTTACGGTTGACATGGTCGTGTCTTTGGTCAACGAGAACGAGTTGGGCGTGTAGGTAATGGAAGATGGCGCAACATCGTTCACCTGAATCGTAACCGTGGTCGTACCACTTCCACCAGCGTTTGATGCCGTTATTGTGTAGGATGTTGATGAGGACACCGCTGTTGGTGTTCCGCTGATGGCACCGGTCGAAGTGTCAAGGGAAAGTCCGGATGGCAGGGATGGAGAGACCGACCACGATGCAGCAGCGCCGCCGGTTGAAGTTGGGGTGACACCGGTCATGGCGACGCCCTTGGTCAACGTGAGGGAACTCGGACTGTAGCTGATGGAAGGTGCCTCGTCGTTCACCAGGATGGTGACGGTGGCCGTGGCACTTCCACCGGTGTTGCTGGCCGTTACGGTGTAGGTTGCAGAGGACGATGTTGTCGTTGGGGTTCCTGAAATGGCACCGGTCGAGGAATCGATTGAAAGACCCGAGGGTAGGGATGGAGAAACCGACCATGACGTGACCGTCCCGCCGCTGGACGTTGGAGTGACAGCGGTCATGGCGGTGTTCTTGACCAAGGACAACGAACTTGGGCTATACGTAATGGACGACGGCGCGATGTCGTTGACCGCTATGGTGACCGAGGCCGTGGTGCTGCCACCGGTGTTGCTGGCGGTAATCGTGTAGGAAGCCGAAGACGTGACGGCCGTTGGTGTTCCAGAAATCGCACCGGTCGAAGTGTCCAACGAAAGGCCAGCAGGAAGGGACGGTGAAACCGACCAACTCGTGACGGGCCCACCGCTGACGCTGGGCGTCACGGTCGTCATGGCCGTGCCCTTGGTCAACGTAAAGGCGTTCGGACTGAAGGTCAAGGAAGAGGGGGCAACATCGTTCACAACGATCGTGACATCAACGGTGCTGGTTCCACCTGTGTTACTCGCCGTGACGGTGTAAGTAGCCGACGAGGTGATAGCGGTGGGTGTACCGCTGATAGCGCCGGTTGAACTCGACAAGGAAAGGCCTGCAGGCAAGGATGGTGAAACAGACCAGGAAATGACCGTGCCGCCGGTGGAGGTGGGCGTGACCGTGGTCATCGCCGTGCCCTTGGTCAGCGTGAGCGAACTTGGGCTGTAGGCGATGTTGGACGGTGCAGCGTCGTTGACGACAATGGTCACCGTGGCCGTGGTGCTGCCACCGGTGTTGCCGGCGGTGATGGTGTAGGATGCAGAGGACGTGATGGCCGTGGGCGTACCTGAAATGGCACCGGTTGACGAGTCAAGTGCCAATCCTGCAGGCAATGAAGGCGAAACGGACCACGTGGTGACCGTCCCACCGCTGGACGTTGGGGTCACCGTTGTCATAGCCGTACCCTTGGTCAGCGTGAGCGAACTTGGGCTGTACGACAGGGACGAAGGTGCGATGTCGTTCACCGTGATGCTTACTGTTGCCGTAGTGCTGCCGCCGGTGTTGCTGCCCGTGATGGTGTAGGAGGCTGAGGAAGACACAACCGAAGGTGTACCGCTGATCGCTCCCGTGGAGGAATCAAGCGAAAGACCGCTGGGCAGGGAAGGCGATACCGACCAGATCGTGATGGCCCCGCCGCTGGACGTCGGGGTCACCGTCGTCATGGCCGTGCCCTTGGTCAACGTGAACGCGTTCGGGCTGTACGAAATCGAAGAGGGTGCGATGTCATTGACCACGATGGTGAGGTCAGCGGTTGTGCTGCCACCAGTGTTGCTGGCCGTCACCGTGTAGGTGGCGGAACTTGACACCGCTGTAGGTGTGCCTGAAATGGCCCCGGTTGAGGAGTCGAGGGAAAGGCCTGCGGGGAGCGAGGGGGAAACAGACCAGCCGGTAATGGCGCCACCGCTGGCAGAAGGTGTCACGGTCGTCATGGCCGTGTCCTTGGTCAACGTGAACGAATTCGGACTGTACGTTAACGAGGCGGGGGCAATATCGTTGACCACGATGGTGACGTCAGCCGTGGTGCTGCCACCGGTGTTGCTGGCTGTGATGGTGTACGTCGCAGAACTGGTGACCGCCGTTGGGGTTCCGGAAATGGCTCCAGTCGAAGAATCGAGAGAGAGACCTGCGGGTAGTGAAGGGGAAACGGACCACGAGGTGATGGGCCCACCGCTAGCGGTTGGGGTGACCGTGGTCATGGCCGTGCCCTTGGTCAGCGTGAACGAGTTTGGACTGAACACAAGGGCCGAAGGTGCGATATCGTTGACTTCGATGGTGACCGTGGCCGTATCGCTGCCACCGGTGTTGCTGGCCGTGACGGTGTAGCTGGCAGAGGACGTGATGGCGGTGGGTGTACCGCTGATGGCGCCGGTCGACGAATCAAGGGAGAGGCCTGCAGGGAGCGAGGGAGAAACGGACCAAGAGATCACGGTACCCCCGCTGAGTGTGGGTGAGACGGTGGTCATGGCCGTCCCTTTGGTCAGCGTGAACGAGTTTGGACTGTAACTCAGTGAGGAAGGTGCAACGTCGTTGACAACGATGGTCACGGTAGCGGTATCGCTTCCGCCGGTGTTGCTGGCCGTGATGGTGTAGGCTGCGGAGGAAGTCACCGATGAGGGGGTTCCTGAAATGGCACCGGTCGTGGAGTCAAGCGACAAACCTGCTGGAAGCGAGGGGGAGACTGACCAGGAGGTGACCGTTCCGCCGCCGGTCGTAGGCGTCACGGTCGTCATGGCCGAGCCCTTGGTGAGCGTGAAGGAGTTTGGACTGTAGGTCAAGGAAGAGGGTGCGACGTCGTTGACCGTTATCGAAATCGTGGTGGCATCGCTGCCACCGGTGTTGCTGGCCGTGACCGTATAGCTAGCAGTGGACGTGACCGCTGTTGGTGTTCCACTGATGGCGCCAGTCGACGAATCGAGCGAAAGACCGGCAGGCAGCGAGGGGGAAACCGACCACGAAGTGACCGTCCCGCCGCTGGACGTCGGTGTGATGGTCGTCATGGCCGTCCCTTTCGTCAGCGTGTAACTGTTCTGAGAATACGTCACGGAAGACGGTGCGACATCGTTGACCTCGATGGTTACCGTGGCCGTATCGCTGCCACCTGTGTTGGTAGCGGTTACGGTGTAA
>CACODE010000034.1 GCA_902625885.1 uncultured Candidatus Poseidoniales archaeon | reverse complement strand
GGGACGAAGACCGGTCAGAGCGGCGTCGAATTGCAGACCTGACTCGTGTGATTCGAGGCTACAACATCAAACCCAAACGGCTTGAGGCGCTTGGGGATTTACCTTCCATCTGTGCACCGGTGTCGCGGCTAGACGCTCACCTCAACACGCTTCGTATGGAAGCGGACGAACGTTTGGACACGGCGGTGGCGTCAACCTCCCTTCTGCTGACAGAGGTGATGGAAGAGGTGGGAATGGGCTTGGCGCCACTGGATGAAAAGGAAGCCGAAATCGCTCATCGAGCCATGGCTGGCAGTCTTCTTCGCACCGAATCGGCCTTGGGCCTCATGGCTCGTATGGCGGGCCATCATGACCATGCCCGCCGACACCTCGCTCGCGCGCTTCAGCTCGCGACGCTTGTCGATGATGTTGGTTCCGAGTGCAAAGCCATGCGACGGTTGGGCATGCTTGCGCTTCGTCGTGAGAACGTGGACCGGGCACTCGTTCTCTTTACCACCGCCGCAAACCAACCTCTGGAACAGGCTGTCGACGCCGTGCCGTCAATGGTTCTTGCCGCCATTGCCGCTTCGCTGACCGGCAACGCAACAGAAGCCTCGGCTTGGGTCGACAAAGCTTCGGTTCTGTTGATGGAACATCCAGCCGAAGGCAGCGAACATTTGGCTCGGGCCGGCAAAGCGTTGTTGGCCATCGACCGGCCGGAATTGGCCATCGAACTCTTTGACGAAGCCATGGAATGCGCCATTCTCGCTGGCGATGACGAACGCCATGAACAACTCGTCGCCGACATGGTTCAAGGCGAACTCGCTCTGGACGATAGCGACCGACAAAACCTTCCGGAACTTCGTCGTTTGCTGGACGGCCTCACGACAGTGGCGCCGGCGCTGCAGCGTTGACCTCGGGTGAAACACCGGCTTTGTACCGGCTGAAGTTTTCGTTGAACATGGTGGCAAGTTTGTCCGCCATGGCTTCGTAGGCTTCTGCGTTGGCCCAGGTCATCTTTGGCTGGAGGACTTCGGCGGGGACATCGGGGCACGAGACAGGGATTTCGAAACCAAAGCGTTCGTCTTTAACGAAGTCAACACCGTCGAGTTGACCGTCGAGGGCGGCGTTTAGCATCGCTCTGGTGTATTTGATCTTCATCCGGCTTCCCTCACCATAAGAGCCACCGGACCAACCCGTGTTGATGAGCCATGCCGTCGAGCCGTGCTGGTCCATTTTTTCTGACAGCAGATCAGCGTAAACGCCCGGGTGCATGGGCATGAACGGTTCACCAAAGCAGGCTGAGAAGGTGGCTTGCGGCTCTTTCACACCGACCTCGGTGCCCGCTACTTTGGCCGTGTATCCCGAGATGAAATGGTATGCGGCTTGCGAAGGCGTCAGGCGGGAGATGGGCGGCAGAACACCGAAGGCATCGCAAGTCAGGAAGATGACGTTCTGGGGATGCCCACCCTTGGAATCCACCGTGCGGTTTTCGATGAATTCGATGGGGTAGGAACCTCTTGTGTTCTGGGTCTTGGTGGTGTCGTGGAAATCGGGCACGCCGTCGGCGTCGAGCACGATGTTTTCCAAAACGGTGCCGTGTTTCCTCGTCGTGGCAAAAATGGCCGGCTCGTCCTCTTCGGAGAGGTCGATGAGTTTCGCATAGCAACCGCCCTCAAAATTGAACACGCCGTTGGCGCCCCAGCCGTGCTCGTCGTCACCGATGAGCGCTCGTTTTGGGTCGGCGGACAGCGTCGTCTTGCCGGTTCCCGAGAGCCCGAAGAAAACAGCCGTGTTGTCGCCGGTGGTGTTTGCCGAGCAATGCATCGGCAGAATACCTTTCTTGGGTAGAATGAGGTTCATGATGGAAAAAATGGATTTCTTGATCTCTCCAGCGTAGCGAGTGCCGCCAATGATGACTTCTTTGGCTGCGTAGTTGACGATGACAAAGCATTCGGAATTGAGCCCGTCAGCGGCGCCATCGGCTTCAAAGTGCGGCGCATGAAGCACCGTAAACGCCGGCTCGTGCTCGTTCAACAACGCTTCATTGGGACGAATGAACATGTTCCTAGCAAAGGCGTTGTGCCACGCGTTGTGGTTGACCACCCGGATGGGTAGGGCTTCTGAGAAGTCCGCACCGCAATACAGGTCTTGAACAAAAAGCGCCTCCTGCTTTGACAAAAAGTCAACAACTTTGGCGCGCATGCGGTCAAAGGTTTCGACATCCGTCGAGATGTTGACGTCGCCCCAGTTGATGTCCTTCGAGATGGACGGTTCATCAACGATGAATTTGTCGTTTGGTGATCGGCCTGTTCGTTCTCCAGTTGCCGTCACCAAGGCACCGTGAGCGCTCAACACGCCCTCACCACGTTCAACAGCTAAGGCGATGAGTGCCTCGACATCAAGGTTCCAGTGCACGGTCCCGCTTGGGTTCAATCCGTGCGTTTCGAGGCTCCCAGAAGGTGTTCCGACAGTCCCGCCCATGTGAGCCGTTTCCGCCGCCCCTCTTTGTCCCTTTTGGCGTTGCAACAAGGTGCTCCGGGGTTCTGGTGTGCATGCGCTTCCCTCAAACGCGCCCGTCTTCAGACGTTGCAAAACGCAACCGGCGTGCAAAGCGGGGCGGGCAACTTCAAGACAAAGGAGGCGGAGTGGCAGGTATGGAAGAGGCGGAGCGTGTCCCAGATGCGCCTCCTTTGGAAGAGGACGATGTCCTCCGTGAGCGGCGCTTTCATCGACCCAAGGGGTTGAACCTCGATACCTTCATGGTGGCCGATGAAGAAGTCGCTGCGCCTCATGCAAAAGACGAGGCTTCTGCGGAAGCGGAGGTACCGATCTCGGATTCAGCTGTTGGTGAGGTTGGCGAACTTTTCACCGTCGATCGGCAGGCAACACCCACGGTTGACTCAACGACGCAACTCGCTGTTCATGGCGAACAAACCATCGGCAAGGGACTCGCTGTGGCCATGGTGTTGGTCTGGACCGCCATTGGGGCGCTGGTCGGTACGGTCCTTCCCCCTGCACTTGGCGGCCTTGGGCTGCTCGTCATGGCCGCTGTGGGGTTGTCACTTGGTGAACGATGGATTCGCCAAGACTCGATGCACATCCTCGGCATCACGTGGGTCATCATCTCGATGAAACTCCTCTACGGGCTGGCGTTAGACGCCTGGCGATGGGGGTGGCTTGACGGGTTTGGCGTTCCTGAGAGCCAACTCTTGGGGGCCGTCATGTTGGTGCTGGTCGGCCTCAACGTGGGGTTGGCTTTTCGCCACGACGAGGACGCCATCGCAGCGCAGTCGGCGCTGGTTCTGTTCGCCGTGGGCAGTTCAGCCGGTGCTGTTTACGGTGAGACGGGCATCGCTGTGCTCATCGTGACGGCGATGGCCCTGATGCACGGTTTGGCTCTTCTCCGCTCCTCTGGAAACTTGGCGAGTTTGGGCATTTCAATGTCGTACCTCTGGGTGGGTGTTCACGCGCTCTCCGACGACTGGAACGTTCTTTCTCTGACGCTTCTGCCCATTGAGAGCGATCTGACGCTGTTCCTCCTCCTGAGTGTCGTGACAGCCGCCAATGCTTCCATGGCCGCTGCTTTCGTCCATCACGAGAACTGGTTAAGTCAAGCCATGAAGGCCTTGGGATTGGGCAAACCGGGTTTGTGGGCGGTTTCGGTCTCGCTTGGTATGGTCGGGGCCCTGATGGCGATAGCGGCTCATCGCACGGAAACAGGGTATGCCCTTGCCCAATTGATGTTGCTTACGCTGGCGTTCACCTCCTCGTATCTTGTCGTTCGGGGTGTGCCATGGATGCGCCTGATGCCGTTCGTTCTGGCGCCAATGCCTTTCCTCATCGCCTGCCTTGCCCTTCTCAACGCCGGCATCATCGGGTTTGAATTTCCGTTTGGTCTAGGTGAATATTCGGCCTTCGCTTCCGCAACGGCCGTCCTGTGTGTGGCCGTGTTGTTGACGCACCAGGCCAGCGTCTCGGACCATGTTCTCTGGATGGGCGCGTTGGTCATCGTCCTCCTGCTGACGCTTCTCATACCCGCAGATGACGGCGGCGACAACGCTCGGCTGCTCCTCGTTTCTCAAGCGGCGGTTTGGCTCGGTCTTGGTTATGCGGCTGTGCATCGGTCATCGCCGAGCATGGCCGGTGTGGCCGTTCTTGCTCCTTATGCATGGCTTCTCGTTTTTGCGACGGACGTTGAGCGTCGGTTGGTGAACGCTGACTTGGTCCCTATCGTGCTTGGTGAAGTCGACCTCGGCATTTGGATGTCGGTACTTATTCTGCAACAAATTGGCGTGAACCGTTCGATGGGGCGCTCAAACCTGAATTTGGCAGGTGGTCTTGCCGGTCTTTCAGAACTGAGTTCGAGGCTTCGAGATTCCGATCTGCTCAACCTGTGGAATCTCGGTTTCATCCTTACCGCTCTCACCTTCGTGGCGACGGCTCGACCCGGTGGCATCACGGCCCTTGGGGTGTTGGGCGGTATGGCAGGACTTCTTTTGGCCCACGCTGGCATGACATGGCTTCGCATGCACCAAGGGCGACCGGAGACCCTGGTCGTCGTTTGGTCCCTTGCGGCCCTCGCCATTGCCTGGCGCTTCGGCATGGAAGCCGGTTGGGGCACGGCCCTCACCTTCGGCAGTTTGGTGCTTATCATTGCCGCCTCGCAGCGGGCGACCGAAGCGGAAGAACATCAAGAGGGCAGCGAGCATCAACGCCTACCAGGTCGATTGCTTACGGTTCACTTAGGCATGATGACGGCCCTCTTCATCGTGGTGGCTCTCGGGCCGCAGCGTGCCTCAATATTGACGGGGCAGCCGGCCATCCTCATCGACTTGAACCTGCAACTCTTGACCGTCATGGGCGTTGGCTCCTTGGTGCTTTATTTGCACCGGATACGGGCCGTGGACGCTTTGCTTCCACCGACCATAGGCGCCATTGCCCTGTTGCTCAGCATGGCGATCGCCGGGCAAGCAGAGCAAGCGCCGCAGGTGCAGGCAACGTCGCTCGTCATGTTCGTTGTTTCAGGCGTTTACCTGGCGTTTCAGGGGGACGTGCGTGCGGGGTTGCGAGCCGTTGCGGCAAAGGAGGACAGGCAAGCCATGTTCGCAGCCAAGCGAGCGCGCATGCAAACGCTGGTCTCGTCCGTATCAAGCGACGGTTCGACTTCGGTGGCTTTGAAACAACTTGATGCGGAACTGCTTCAACTCGCTCAACGTCAGAAAAAGCGTGCCAAACGGATGGATACTGGGGGTACGGACGATTTGCTCGTGGGCGATATTCACTATCGCCCCATCGTTCTCCTTTTGTTTCTCATAGTGGCGTTTCTCGGCTCAACTTGGATGGCTTATGCCACTTCATACGCCCTCTTCGCTCTCTGCTTCAGCGCCGGCTTCGCCGTTGTTTTGGTTGGCCTGAGCCGTCTTCGGGCCAACAGCATTGGCTTGCGCCTGCCCGACGTTGCTGGCGTTGAGTTACCGATCGCCGTCGCCATGTGCGGCATGGTGTTGGTTCACGTTGCCGGCCGAATGAGCAACGGCGTGCTGACCGATGACACCCTCCATGCATTCCTTCTCGTTGTGGCGTTGATGGCGCTTGCGGGCATGGGTTTGATGGGCCGAAACGACCTCGGGTTGCGTCTGCCGAGTGCTTTGGAAGCCGTTCTCGCCCTGTTGGTGTTTGACAAGGTTCTCTGCCTTCTCCTCGGTGGCGAGGTGCCTCTTCCCTTCATGACCGACCCGTTGGAGGCTTCGCTCATCAGTTGGGGATTGCCTCTCTTTGGTGTGGAACTGGGTTTGTTGGGCATGGCGATGGTCTACGATTGGGTGGAAGGCGAGCGAATTCGCAGAGAGCTTGACGACCACAGAACGGCTTTCGGGCGGAGCACCTGGGTGGCGGGTGTGGCCGTTCTATCCTTGGGCGCAGCAACGGTTTTGGCTTTCATCATGGCGTTGCGACGGTGCGTGAATTGGCAACAACCCGCCGTCGCCTTTACCGTTCTCGTGCTGACACCGTTTGCGGTTCAATCGTTGGTGTCGTGGGTGTTGTCGCCTTTGGAATCAACGTTGACACCAGCCTCCGTGACGGCGGTTTGCGGAGCGGTTGCGATGGCTTGGGTTGTCGGGGTTGTCGTGTTGAAGCGTAGCCTTTGGCTTAGTTCATCGTTGTGGGCGAGCCATTGCCTTCTTCCTGCTGCTGCGATCCTCGCCTCGTCAACGGTTGGGCTCTCACTTGCCGCATTGATGGTTTCGGCCACCGCATGGATAAGCGGCATTCTGACGCAGCGAAAATCATGGCGAATCGTTGGGGCAGCCGACCTGTTTTTGGCTTGGATGGTGGCGGCTGCTGCGCTTGTTGGAGGCGTGGGGGCATCGTACGTGCTGCTCATGTTGGTCGCCTCAGCAGGTCTGCTGTTCGCCGTTACCACGCTAACGCAGGCCAATGAAACCGCTCTCATGGACGACTAAGGCGTCGTCAGGGCGGTGGTGAGCTTCTGAACGAGTTCATCCATCAGTTGCTCGAAAGGCTTCGGGTCAACGCCGACGGAAAGTCGAACCGATAGGCTTGTTTTCGCTTGCGTGCCGCTGTTTCGGATGCCGATAGAGGCAGCGCCGTTGGGAGCGGTGCCATGGACCAAGAGCAAGTGCTCCTCACCGGATATTCTCCGTCTTTTGGGGGCAAATCCGAGGTGTTTCATCCGTTGGAAAATGACCTGTTCGGTTGTGGCGAACAGGGCTGTATCGGCTCGCCAGCGTTCCCGGTGGCTGTCTTGAATGGACCGCCGTTGCTTCCACCCGCGAATGTACGGCGTGTCCAACTCCTTGCATGACGCCAACAACACCGCACACAGCGTTGCTGCGCCGTCCCCGACCAAACTCCACACGTGCGCCGTCTGCGGGTGCGGCGCTGGCAAGACGATATGGCCTGAATCTTCGATTCCGCACAAACTCGGCATGGCGTCGCTTGAAAGGAGGCCCCCACCCTCTGGCCGCAGCGCAAAAGAAAGCCACCGGTCACCAACCGCAGTCTCCGTGCAGACCGTATCGGGGTTGAGGTTAGCGGCACGACCGAAGAGCCCAACGTCGGATTCGATGCTTGCCGCAAACGACCACGGTTGCTCACCCCCTGCCGCCAGAAGCAAGGCGCCCATGGCGTCGCCGTCCACCACCGCAAAACCGTCTTCGGTCGCTTCGATGAATAAGCAACGATCACCGTCCCCGTCGAGGGCGGCACCGACAAGTTGGCCGGCTGGAGCGGGGGTCAACTGACGAAGCAGAGCGTGGGAGGAAGCGCGAGCTTCTTCGTGGGTCCATGTGGCTGTTGGCGAAAAATCACCGGCCCCGCAGCCGTTGTTGAGCACACCGGCGGGGTGGCTTACTTCGCGACACGCCACGCCGTGTTCGTTGAGGAAGGCAGAGAGCCATGCAGAGGCAAAACCGCAGGCGCTGTCAATCAGGAAATCAGGCGAAACAGAACCGTTCTCTTGGCCCTGCCAGCGACCGAAC
>CACODE010000033.1 GCA_902625885.1 uncultured Candidatus Poseidoniales archaeon | reverse complement strand
CGGATGTCTTTACGGCACAGTACATGATTGGAACATACACTGCTATTGCCGGCGATTACACAAAGGCAAGAAAACAATTGAATGGATGCATGACTGTTTTTCAAGCCCAAAACACCGAATGGCACAAAATAATGCAGATTTTGACCAAACAAACCCTCGCGTGGATAGACTATTTTGAGGGCAATACTGAGCCTTGCTTGGAAATCTTTGAAGAAATGATTGAAGATTCATCAATGGGGCCTCGATTCAAATCTTGCGTACATGCCGGATTGGGTAGAATTTACATTGAGACTGGCGAGTACGCAAAAGCTGAACAAAATCACAGAGAATGTGTAAAAATACGATTGCTGCAAGGCGCCAGACTCGGGGATTGGTATGAAAAACACCAATTCACCAATCCGAACATGGATTGGAATTACCCTCCGGATGACCTTAGCGAAGACAGATACGACATGATGTGGCCGAAGTAAATACACTGATACAGACATTTGGTCTCCAGATTTCAAATAGAACGGTCAAGAAGTCGTTATTCGGCATGTGATCGGCCCAATCCGACGGCGCCAAAGAACCTGAGATCAATGGCGCGTACGCTAAAATCGCAGCGACGGAATAAAGAGGCGGAACTGTCTCCATCCAACATGGACATTTGCCTGGTTCTTGTTACGCATCCAAACGCCAAGCATGCCGAAAACATTGTTCGAGGGGCCGTTGAGAAGGGTTTGGCAGCCTGCGTCCTTCAAGCGCCCATGGCTTCGTTCTATATTTGGGAGGATGCGCTCACTGAAGACAACGAGGTGGTCACCTTGTTCAAAACCGTGAACGAGAAGGTAAGCCTCTTGGAGAACTACGTCAAATCGCACCATGAATACGACGTCCCCGCCATCATAAGGGTGCCCGCAAAAGCCGATTCGGCCTACGGTCGTTGGATGAACGATGCATTGGAACGATAGGACCGCCAACTAACTGCGGCGCGTGGATCTGTGGCCGAATCGGCGTGATCGATCTAACTTATGCTCCCCATTGACATGATGACATAGGCGTGCCCCGCAACGACGACGGCGAGCGCTGCCTCGAGCAGGTAAAACCCGTTTCCAACTCGCCGCTTATCGTTAACTGACATCATCAAGCCTCCCAATGTAACCGATGTCCCGACCAGCGAAAGAAAGACAAACGCGAGGATATCGCTGTAGATAAAAGGGAACGTGAAGTAATAATTGAACGTGAGAAGCGTTCCAAAGAGGGCGATTCTCCAACCACGGGGGTTAGCATGAAGACCCTTGATGCTGAAGGTTTCCCCACATTCTGGACAACGAATGATCGAGGCGTCGTGCGGAAAGCGAATTTGGACATTGCATCCGGGACAATCGCTGAGCATCTTTATCACGAGTGTTGTCTGGTTCGTTCACTTTCTCATCGTTCAAAACAATTTTTGCTGCCAAACCATGCCTAGGATTGAACCAACCTCGTCAACTGGAGTTCGATGTCCACATTGACCGTTTCCTCATCATCGTTCCCAGGCACCGTACTGTCGACTGATAACTCCACATCCACCTGAACCGTTGCGGGCATTGACGCAAGAAGGGACAGGTCGGGTTCATCAGCATCAAGCCAAACCATGGAAAGGACGATGTCGGAACAATCGCTGGATGCGCCTTCGGCAGTGCTGGTGTCTGGCTCTTGCCCGTTGGATGTTAACGAGAGCGCACCAGAAACCGTGTCGCAGTCCAGATCTGCGAAAGCCGTCTCCTCGTAGCTCAGCACGACCTCAATGCTCTTGACGTGCCATCCGTCATCGCTCCAATTTTGGTTTAGTTCCAGCACAACGGCCTCTACACCACCGTCGTTCATGTCCAAGGACGCTGATTCCACCATGGTCGTGTTTTCGTACGATGACGAAATATCCACTGTTGAATCGATCGTCTGGGGTGAGACAGGGTCGACGGAGACGTTGAGCATGACAACAACGAGGCAGACACCAAGGAAGGTCAAAAACGGGCGCTCTTCTTTGACCGATTTGAACGTGAAAAGTTGGTTAAGCATCAAAACCCTCCGTAGGACAAAAAGGCAAAGACAACACACAGAACAAGGAAGCCACCCGTCACCATAACAAGCAGGTAAGGGTCATCTTCGTCATAGAAATCCTCCGTAACCGGTAGCATCTTTTCACCTGAACCCGATAGCAAGTTATCAAACAGTTTTTCCTCCCAGCCTATGGCAAAAGCCAACAGCGCACCGATCAATGCCGCTGAGAGAAGCTGAGGCAAAGGAATGAAGGCTTGGATGATTTCAAAGAAACCCGACGCCCAGACCGTGATAATAAGCAAGGAAAGAACCCTGATCCTTCCTCGAATGCTGACATCCGTTAGATCAATGAGATTGAACCTCAAAACGAGCAGGATGAGAAGCAATGGCCTCACCAAGCCGAAAATACCGGTGACGACGAAATAATCCCAGAGTTCTCTGAATTCACCCGTTTCAGAACTCATGTATTGTGCGGCCAAATTGATTAATCCCGCAGCCATAAACAAGAACGAGACCGTAAACAGGGACTTGTCGCGTTTCCCCTTGGCGATCATGGCCGACCCGATAAGGAAAACAAAAAGCCCGAGCGATGAGATGGTGTAGGGCAAAGCAAGGAAAGCACGAATTTCCTCGCCTTGGGAATCAAACACGTACGAACTCCCACCGGGTTTGCCTAAAGGAAACAACCTGAATGGCCACTGGATGATGCCTGCACCAAGAACAGCGAAGAACATCAGGCCGGAAGCGACGGCGGCATTGTTCTCAAGGGGGTCATCGCTCGTGCAGTGCACGATAAACCAACGAATCAATATCAAGGATGCCACTGAAAAATAGACGATGGTGAGGATGGTCCAAAACAAAGCACCTGTCACCAACTCGCCGCTTTCAAGAACCATCGAGAGGAAAAACAAGGCCACGAACGCAATCAAAACGCCCGCAATGAGTGTTCTCATGCCTTCCCGTGTGGACGCCAATGGTGCTGGAAAAAGCATCGTGAGAATGAGTATTTGCGAAAGTGTGAACGCATTCGTGATGGTTGACAAATGCACGATGATGTCGGACGTGACCTCGGACAATTGAATTGACTCGGAATCCCTCAGAATGTACAAAACAAAAATGAGGGAGTTGACCAGAAACAGAAGCCCCATCTGCAACAGCGGCATTCTCAGTGAGATCTCCGTCTTGTTGTTTTTGAGACCAAGCCACACAAAAGCCGTCCCCATCAAGGCTGCTAAACCAAACGAAAGGATGTGAAGTTCAACAACTGAACTGACCTCAGCCATGGTCTCCCCACACATACCTACGTTGAAATCGGTACATGAATACAATTGCTGCAGAGTTATTTTGCCGCAGAAATGGAGAAGTACCTCAACGAGCGGTCCGGGCAGGCGGGTATAAATACTGTCAACGAAGGAGCAACTATTGGTTGGTATCATGGACCTTTTTGAGGCACCACAAATCATCTTCGACACAGAAACCACCGGCTTGCGACCCGGCAAGGTCATCGAGATTGGCGCCGTGGTCATCGACAAACAAGGCAACATCGTTTCCGAGTACGAGACGTACGTGCATCAACCCAGAGCCGTGCTCTACAGCCCAGAGAGCGAGAAAGCGTTTGAAATCAACAACATCGACAGAGAGGCCGTTTTGGAGCACGGGGTTTCCGAGCAGGAGGCCGGTAAGACGTTTACCAAGTGGATACGGGAAGCCAAGGAAGTGTTCGGAGCGACCACCATGCGGGCTTACAACCAGCAATTCGATTTTGAAAAGATCACTGGAAACCCGCTTGACCCGGCAAACCATGACGGCGGCGACATCAGCAGAGGCGAATGCATCATGATGGCCGCTTACCGTTTGATGCACGCCGCTGGAGCGCTCAGCTGGGGGCCAACTTGGAAACAGCAGCAAGCCGACAGGGCAGGCCTTGACCCAAACCACATCAGCCGCTTTAAGTGGCCAAGTGCCTCTGAGGCATCTGCCTACTTTGCCTCCATAGGCTACACGCTTCCCGACGAAGTGGAGCACAGAGCGCTCCCCGATGCCCGTAAAGAGTCGGCCCTCGCCGTAGCCATTCAGTGCGAGGATTTGGGTTGCGGCCCTCAATGAGCAACTTGCACTCCAAATGCTGGCGCCAACCCGGCGCTAACCGCGACTCAACGACCAAGGACAGCACGAACCGTTTCGAGCACGCGTTGGTTCTCTTCGGCCGAGCGGATGGCAAATCTGACGGCGGTGTTGGGAAGCGATACCCCCATGTTTTGCGCATCTCTGACAAACACACCGGCCTCCTTGCAAGCCTCGACAAACGAAGCCGAATTGTGGCCAGAATCTTCGGGGAGGTAGGTCAACAAGTAGTTGGCGACACTGGGAAAGACCCTGAAACCTAGCAAATCCAAATCTTGGTGAAACGCCTGGCGTTGCCGGTGAATGATTTGGTACTGCTCTTCGTAGTATGCTTCGTTTCTCAAGGCCAACACGGCTGCGAGTTGACCGGGCAAACTCACGGACCAAGGTGGAATGTATTTTCTTAAAGTTAGCATTTGTTGACTTACGGCATAGGCGACTCGAAGGCCCGACAATGCGTAGCATTTGCTCATGCTCTTGCAAACGATCAATTCGGGAACCGAAGCGGTCAAGGGTTCAAGCGATTTTGCCTCGGGGAGGTAATTGATGTACGTCTCGTCCACCCATATCATTTTGCACGCTGAGGACGAATCGCACGAAGCGGCGATGCTTTTCACAATGGATTCCATGCGCTCGCAGTGCACCCCAGTGGGGCTGTTTGGATTGACGAGAATCACGGCGTCGTGTTCCTTCGCCTGGACAACGAGGTCTTCATGGGCGATCTTGAAACCTTCCGCATCCTGGAGAACGAAGTAGGTCATGTGGCATCCTATGACGTGCTCAAGGATGTGGCTGTATTCGCCGTACATTGGTGACAAGAGCAACACGCGTGAATTCTCATCCAAAAGTTGCGGGAGGAGAGAGAACATCAACGAAGACGAACCCGACGACACCACCACATGATGCGATGAGACGCTGCGAACTTCGGCAATGGTCTCTATCAACTCATCGCATTGCGTTGGAGGCGATTCATGGCAACAGCGCTCAAGTTGCTCATGCAGTATCTCTAGCACTTCTGGACACGGAGGGAAGGGACTGTCCAAAACGTCGGCCACCACCAGATTGTCACGAACCTCAAAATCGAAACCGGACGTGTCCCACGATTGCCCTCCATGGTAGCAGGCGTCATCGCTGCTCTCGTCCGCTTTATCGCGGCTTATTTTCGCAGCAAATTCCCTAAAGGTCGCTTCAACGTTCATGTGCATAGGATGGTAAGTGGTTTCACCGTGCAAGGACTCAACTTCACTGAAGACATGCATGCCATTGTTCCTGTACAGGTCAACGACCTGTTGGTGACCCATGGCCACAATATCGGTGCCACCACGGTTGTGGACGAACTCGAGGGCGTACCGCATGAGGCGGAACGCGAGGTTCTTGCCTCGATGCTGAGGCGAAACGGTCAGCCCTCTGACCTCAAAGCAGGCCTCCATACCGTTTTCACAAGACGGATAGACGGTTTGCGCAAGGACCTCTTCGCTGAAGTATTTCGTCAACCTGAACGGCTTTGAATTCGGAGGGTTAAGGCTGATGTAGCCAGCGATGCTGTCGCCTTCCATGCACGCAATGAAATGGCGGCCGGGATCGTCCAACCTGCCCGTTGTGTTGGCTTCGTATTGTTTCAATTCGTCAGCGTAAACCTCGTGACGAAGGGTTGAGATTTGATTCCATATGTGGTGAATTCGCTCATCGTCGGGAAGAGGAAAATCAAACTCAACAAATTCTGCCATATCCCCCCCAGCGATTCTTCTGACTTCAATGATTTCCCAACATCCGTGCGGCCATCCATGCAACAAATGAAGCTCCCGTTGCGTTCTTGCCGTTCGTCTTCCGCTCGATCAAGGATACATGCGTGTCGTGGTCCAACCGGAGGCGTTCTTGACGAGGAAAAGACGCTCGTGAAGACGGTGCGGACGTCCGTACCAGAACTCAATTTCTTTCACCGTGACGGCGAAGCCTCCCCAAAATTCGGGCAAGGGTACGGGACCGTCTTGAAACTCCAGTTCATGCTTTCGAAACCTGGTGTGAAGCGCATCCATGGACGATAGCGGTTGACTTTGTTTTGAAGCCCACGCGGCGATTTGACTGTTCCTCGGCCGGGACGAAAAATACGCTTCTACGATGCTCCGGTCCATTGGTTTCGCCACGCCGCTGATCCTGACTTGCCGTTCCAGTTCAGGCCACCACATCGTGATGGAGACGTGTTGGTTGGCCTCGATTTGGTTGGACTTGTTGCTCTCAAGGTTTGTAAAAAACCCAACCTCGTCTTCAGCAAAGTGCCTCATGAGCACCATTCTGTTGTGGGGTTTTCCGCCCATGCCAACCGTGGCGAGGTTCATGGCTTCGGGCTCTTTGGCTCCCTGCTGCCTGGCCTCTTCAATCCATGCTCGTAGTTCTTCAATCGGCTTCGCAGGGATGCCGTTATTGACCCGAGTCTCCTTCTTCTTGTCCAAATCAATTGCCATAATGGCCGTTTGGCGACACCCTATTTTTACTGATGTTTGGGATTGACCTCAAAACGGCAGGTCAAGCCACAGCAACACGACGCCGACAAGAAACGCAGGTATGGTGGTGTGAACGGTCGCCCAAAGGCTGGCGGCTCTGTGGCGAACCAGAAGCGGGAACAAGGCGTCTCCGTCTTGACTGATGGCGTTGGCTGCAAGCGCCGGGAAGGAAATGATGTCTTTCGTGTAGGCCGCCACGGCGATGATTTGTGGGCCGCACCCGGGGACCAGGCCTATCAATGCGGCAACGGTGACCGCAATGATTCCGTCCCCATACTTGGCCAGTTGGTCCTCACCAACGCCCGAGAACAGCAAGGTGAATTCAAAGATGAGGTAGGCTGCCATGACCCAAAAAGTGACGAACGCTGTCTCGCTTGCGGAGTGAATCATGGTCTCTCTCATCGAGTAGAGTTTGTCCCCGATAGAAGCCTCGGTATCGTCTGTTATCCAGTTCCTTTGAGAGATGTAGAGGACAACCGATAGCGATGTTCCCAACAATCCAACCCAGGTGATAAAACCGTCCAGCGTGAGCGGGTTGTACGACAACTCCAACTCGTATCCATCCTGAGCGCTCCACACCAACAGAAGCACGGCAAAAATCAATCCAATGGCCGTTACCATCCACCACAGCGTGTAGCCGCGGTGAAGCAGGAAATACCCCAAACCGCCCTCCTCTTCACGACCCAAGTCGTCGAACACGGCTTGCCTGTCTTCCGGTGTTTCTTCCACCTCATCCTGCAAAGGCATGGTATCTTCGAAGGTTGGGCCATACTTGCCGAGGGGTTGTTGCGGCGTAATGCTCTGAAAATCGATGAGGTACCCCCAGAAAATGCCAACCGAGAAAGAGATGACGTGCACGGCGACCACAGGCGCGATAAACGATGAATCGGTCAGGGCTGCACCGATGAGAACAAACGCTGCATCACCGATGGTGGCGATCAGGGTGGCGATGACGGTGCCGTAGGTAACATAGCCTCTGGCGTACATCGGCATCATTACGATGGCACCGCCACAGCCGGGCGTGATGCCCATCAACGCACCGATAACCGGCTGCCATTTTTTGTTGGCGCGAATCGCATCCACAAATTTACCTGCGGTGGCGTATTGCAACCAGCTGAAAAGAAAAACCATCGCAGCCACGAAGACCGTCACGGCGAGAAAGGCATCCCGCATGCTTAGT
>CACODE010000032.1 GCA_902625885.1 uncultured Candidatus Poseidoniales archaeon | reverse complement strand
CCCGTCGGCAGATGTACAACGCCATCATCATCAGGCAGCGACGCCCGTTCCGTCGAGTGGACGGCACATGGGTTCAATTTGAGGACAACGCTTGCGTTATTGTCAACGAAAAGGGCGACGTAACCGGTTCCGATATCAAAGGCCCCGTCGCTCGAGAAGCAGCGGAACGATGGCCTCGTATTGCAGCCAATGCGAAACAAATTGTGTGAGGTGAAAGACATGGTCAAGAGTATGAAACCAGGAAAACAGCGCAAGGCGCACTTCAACGCACCCATGCACCAGAAGCGCAAGCGCGTCGCAGCAAGGCTCCAATTGGCCAAACCAGACGCCCGCTTTGCCGGCGTTCGAACCGTCACCGTCCGCGTGGGCGATGTGGTCCAAGTCAACCGTGGCGATCAGGCCCATGGCGGCAAGCGACACGGCGGTAAGCGAAACAACGAACCTTTGACAGGCGCCGTTCTTCGCATCGACGCTGAAAAGGGTCGATTGTACATTGAAGGAGTCAAGGCCAGCAAGGCCGACAACAAGGAAGAGGCGGTTCCAGTACACGTCTCGAATGTGGTGGTCACTCAACTCGATGAGTCGGACCGCCTTCGCATTGCAAAATTGACTGGGAACAGGAGTTGAACACGATGAGCAGCAACCACTTGAAGCGATTGGCCATGCCCAGAAGCTGGCCTCTGCCACGAAAGACCTCGGTATGGGTCACGCGTCCAACACCGGGGGCGCATTCCTTGGAGCACTGCATGCCCATCACGCTGGTGTTGCGTGACGTCCTCAACGTCGCCAAAACCGCTCGTGAGGTGCGATTTATTCTCCACAACGAACTCGCCATGATTGACGGGCGGGTCGTGAAAGACACCCGTCGTGGCGTAGGCCTCATGGACGTCTTGACGCTCGGTGAGCAAAACTACCGCTGTGTTCTTGACCACAAGGGTCGGCTCCAGTACCGACTCATCGGTGCTGACGAAGCCTCTTGGAAGGTGTGCCGAATCGAAGGCAAGACCACCATCAAGGGCGGAAAGACCCAACTCAACCTTCACGACGGCCGGAACATCATCGTTGAAGACCCGAGCGAATACAGCACAGGGGATTCGCTGAAAATTAACCTCCCAGACCAGAATATACTGGAGCACATCCGCTTTGGCGAGGGCACCCGGTGTTACCTCATCGGTGGTGCTCACGTCGGCTCAACCGCCGACGTCAAGGCCTACATCGTGAAGCGGTCCAGCATGCCCAATGAAGTCCAGTTTGACGGCTTCGGTACGGTCGCACGCAACGTGTTTGCCGTTGGCGACGCCACCATGCCAATCGTGGAGGTGGCCGAATGAGCGCTGAGATGAACCCCATGGCCAAACTCCGCATTACCAAGGTGTGCGTGAACATCGGTGTAGGTGAAGGTGGAGAACGCCTTGTCAACGCCGAAAACGTGATGGAAATGGTCACGGGTGTAAAGCCACAACGCACGCTTGGTCGCATTCAGAACCGAGACCTCAAGGTCCGTGTTGGGGCCCCAATCGGCTGCAAAGCCACCATGCGGGACCAAGACGACATCAAGGCTTTCTTGACCAGCGCCTTTGACTGCCGTGAGAACACAATTCCTGCATGGAACTTCGACAGAGAGGGCAACTTGTCTTTTGGCGTCCGGGACTACACGGACTTCCCTGGGCAGAAATACGACCCAGACATTGGCATTTTCGGTATGGACATCACGGCCGTCCTCGAGCGACCCGGTCATCGAGTAAGCCGTCGTCGCCGTGGAAAGAGCAAGGTTGGCACGAAACACCGTGTCTCGGCTGAAGAGTCCCGTGCTTGGTTTGTAGAGAATTTCAACATCACGATCTTGGAGGAGTAAAAATGGCAAGAGATCACGGAGAACGAATAGGACGCTCAATTGGATGCCGTCGGTGCGGACGCAAGCGCGGCCTCATCCGCCGTCATGGCCTGCGCTTGTGCCGCCAGTGCTTCCGCGAGGTGGGACCGCAAATAGGTTTCAAGAAGATGAATTAAGGAGGGAAGAAGATGCAATTTGATCCATTAAACGACGCTCTTGTTAAGATATACAACGCCGAACAGGCCGGAAAAATCAATGTTGAATTGGCACCGGCCTCAAAGTTGCTTGGCAACGTGCTCAACATCATGCAAACATCCGGCTACGTCGGCAACATCGAACGGCAGGAAAACGGTCGCGGCGACATTTACGTTGTCGAACTGCGCGGGACCATCAACCGATGCGGTACCGTGAAGCCCCGCCACAGCGTGCGCCGTCAAGAATACGAAAAGTGGGAAACTCGATACCTTCCTGCTCGAGACTTTGGCTTGCTTATTTTGACGACCAACTCCGGAGTCATGCATCACTACGATGCGAAGGATGCTCGAATCGGCGGCAAACTGCTGGCCTACGTGTACTGAGGTGAAAAACATGGTAAAACTCGACAGAATCGAACACACCGTAACCATCCCTGAAGGCGTCACCGCCAACATCAGTGAAGATGGCGTCGTGACCATTACCGGGCCGAAAGGAACCCTCATGCGAACCTTCAGCAGCGATGTTATTGAACTGTTCCAAGATGGATCTGGGCTTGTTGTCCGCGTGGACTTGCCCCGTCGGAAACAACGGGCTCTCGCAGGTACATGGAACGCTCACCTCAACAACATGGTGAAAGGCGTTAGCGACGGTTTCACGTACAACCTCAAAGCCTTCTACTCTCACTTCCCAATGACCCTCTCCGTGAGCGGCAACACCTTCCAAGTGAACAACTACTTCGGCGAGCGCGTGCCACGGACGGCTCACATACTCGACAACGTGGATGTAAAAGTCTCAAACAAGGTAGAAGTCACCGTCTCCGGCATTGACAAGGAAGCCGTTGGTCAAACCGCAGCGAACATTGAACGTTGCACGACCGTGAAGAAGAGAGACAGGCGTGTCTTTCAGGATGGGATATACCTGGTGAACAAGGAGTGATGGAGATGGCTGAAGATTACGAATCAATGACCGTTGCACAACTCAAAGAGCTGTTGCGAGAGCACGACTTGCCAGTCTCTGGTAAGAAATCAGACCTTATCGCACGTCTTCAAGACGCCGCTGAACAAGACGACGATTTCGATGAAGAGGCAGCTCCCGTCGAAGCCGATGATGCCCAAGACGACGACGCATGGGACGATGAAGACTGGGACGACGATGACGAAGATGTCTACACGGTGAAGCAGAAGCCGGTTCTCAGCGACGACATGAAAGCGGCCGTCGCTCTGCGGGCTGCTCAGAAGAAGAAGACACCTTCCTTCCGAAGAACCGAATGGTTCCGCTACAAGCGTCTGTCCAGGTCCGGATGGCGCGCCCCTCACGGCATGGACAACAAGCAGCGACGGAACTACAAATACCGCGGCTCCCTCGTGAGAATCGGCCACGGCAAGGTTGCCGCTGCACGATTCCTTCACCCCTCCGGATTCCGTGAAATCATGGTCCACAACATCGACGACCTCGAAACCATCGACCCAGAAACCGAAGCAGCTCGCGTCGGTGCCACGGTCGGTGGCCGCAAGCGAGAGCACATCTACGCTCGAGCCGACGAACTTGGTGTTCGTGTTTTGAACCGACGGAGGGATGTCTGATGCAAATCACCAATCAAAAGCGAATCGCAGCTCGCCTGCTGGGCTGCGGAGAAAACCGAGTGTGGATCAACCCACTTTACGTCGATCAGGTGGCGTCAGCCGTTCAGACCGACGACATTCGCGAATTCATCGATGAAGGTTGGATACGAGCCAAACCCGTCAAAGGGACCTCTCGTGTACGAGCCCGTGCCCGCTTGGCGCAAAAGCGCAAAGGCCGTCGCAAGGGTCAAGGAACCCGAGCAGGGACCTCAAACGCCAGAAACCCGCGAAAGAACCGCTGGATGCGAACGATTCGCAGCCAACGCCGTGTGTTGAAGGAACTCCGTGAAGACAGCACCATTGAGCCCTCACAGTACCGACGGTACTACCTGAAGGCCAAGGGCGGTTCGTACCGTTCCATCGCCCACATGCGTTCACAGATGGTGCTTGAGGGCGTGGAATTCAAAGGAGGCGATGAGTGATGGCTGGCAACAACCGAAGATCGATTTTCCGCCGCCGCAAGGCCGGCCTAACCGACTACCGTCGCCGTCTCAAGCTTCTTCGTGGCCAAAAGCCCCGTGCGGTCGTTCGTGTTTCCAACACGAGAACCACGTGCCAACTTGTCACGTGGGCCGCCGATGGAGACCTGGTGTCCGTTTCGGTCACCGGTTCCGACCTCGTCAAGAAATACGGCTGGCCAAGCAACCGGTCGCTGAAATCCGTACCGGCTTCCTACCTCGTTGGCTTTGCCATGGGCAAGGCTGCCGTGGCTTCCGGTGCTGAAGAGGCCGTGCTCGACATCGGTCTTGCAGCCAACACCCGTGGCGGACGTGTCTACGCCGCTTTGAAGGGCATGAGCGATGCCGGTCTTGAAATTCCACACAGCGAGGACGTCTACCCTGAAGACGACCGTTTGAACGGCGCCCACATCGATGAGGGAATCGCTGCAGAAGTTGAAACCACAAAAAACACGATTGAGGGGGCCTACTGATGAGCGAAGAGAACACTCCAACCATGGCGCCGGGTCTGCTTCAGGCTTACGCCCCAGAAGAAGCTGACGAGGTGCCGGACATGCGGCGACGCCGCCGCAACCAAGACGCCCCCATCGCCAACCTGCGAAAGTGGGAACCAAGAACCCGACTCGGTGCGGCCGTGATGGCCAACAAAATCATCACTTACGAAGCGGCATTGGCCTCGGGGTTGCCCATCCGGGAAGTCGAAATTGTTGATGCGCTCATCCCCGATCTTGAAGACGAAGTGATCGATGTCAACATGGTCCAGCGCATGACCGACAGCGGACGACGTGTCCGATTCAACGTCATGGCCTGTGTCGGCAATCGAGACGGCTATGTCGGCCTCGGCATGGCCAAGGCCAAAGAAGTCGCAACAGCCATCCGCAAAGCGATCACTGCAGCGAAACTCAACCTCATTTCCGTGCAGCGCGGCAACGGCTCATGGGAGTCCTCACCCGGGCCGGGAAACACCGTGCCGTTCAAGGTCAACGGTCGAGCGGCCTCCACACGCGTCACGCTGATGCCTGCCGCTAAAGGCAAAGGCCTCGTCATCGGACAAACCGGAAAGAGCGTCCTGCAACTCGCAGGCATTGAGGACGTGCTGTCTCGAACCAAGGGTCAAACCCGCACAACCATCAACTATGCTGCTGCCACCTTCAACGCCTTGAAGAACATCAACACAACGAGGGTGACCAACGCACAGCGTGAAAATCTCTACATTCACACCGGGAGGCGAAACGGATGACCTTTATTGTGGTACGAGCCCGAAGCGACGTGAAGGTTGAGCGGTCCATCCGAGAGACCATGGGCTACATGAATTTGACACGCGTCAACCACGCCGTCATCATACCCGACAACGCCCAATACCGCGGCATGTTGCAGAAGGCCAAGGACTACATCACCTGGGGCCAGGCCGACGTCTCCATGGTTGAGCGCATGCTCGCCGAACGCGGTCGCATGACCGGTGACGCACCGCTCACCGACGCCATCGTCGCCGAGCACACGGACTACAAAAACATCGGCGATTTCGCCAAGGCGATCGTTGCCGGCGAAGCTCAAGTGAAAGACATTCCAGAACTGAAGCGCGTTTTCCGCCTTCACCCGCCTCGAGGGCCAAAAGGTTGGGGCGGCATCAAGCGCAGCTTTGTGGTTGGCGGAGCCCTCGGCTCCCGCGGTGAAGCCATTGGTGAACTCGTTGAACGAATGATTTGAGGTGATATGATGGGAATTAAAGCAAACAAGCACCGTGGACGCAATCGATACCACGGACGCGGAAAGAAAGCCGGTCGAGGTGCAGGCAAGCGTGGTGGAAGAGGCAACGCTGGTATGAACAAGCATCGCGTCATGACCCGAATCAAGTACATGCCCAAGCACTGGGGCATGCACGGATTCAACCGACACCCTTCGCTACGAACCGTTTACGTGACGGCCAATGTCGGCCAACTTGAGGAAATGGCCAACGGTGAAGATACCGTGAACCTGACCGAAAAAGGCATTGACAAGTTGCTCGGCAGTGGACAAATTCGCAAGGCCATCACCGTCATCGTCGACGAGGTCAGCGCTCGGGCTGCCGAAAAGGTGGAAGCCGCCGGCGGCACCGTTGAATCCGGTGGCGACGACGACTGGGACGACGAGTGGGAAGAAGAGTAATCCATTAGGTGATTCACATGAGACACAAGCCAATTCCCTGGGCCATCGCACTGACCGGTGTACTGTATTATGCCCTGTTGATCTATTGGCAATCCGACGAGCTCTCCGGCTCTGGACAAGCCCGAGACGCCGCCGTCTTCGGGTTGGTTTTCTCCGTCATCTACGTGGCTTACTGCATGCTCTGTTTCCAGCGAGACCTGCCTCCCGGCATGAAAGACATGCCGTTTGTTGGCAGGTACGGTAAACTCACAGGTTGGCTCGTCCTCGGGTCCATCGCTGTCTGGTACGTCCGTCCGGCCGCTTGGGGCGGCTACGACGAAGGCGTCGGCTTCTTCTTGGTCGGTATTCTTCTCCTTGGTTTCGCCGCCGCTGCTATCATCACGTGTTTCATGTGGAGCGGCGACAAGAGCAGCCGACTTTACGCTCTGAGCCGGTTCGTCGATGTCTACCCAACCATCACCAAACCAGAGCGACACGTTCGCTTCAACGAAAAAATGTGGACCACAACCTTCGTCCTCATCATCTACTTCGCCATGACCAACGTCATGCTCTTCGGTCTCTCCGGCCAAGCGCTTGACCTGTTCAGCGGGTTCCGCTCCATCATGGCCGGCGCTTCGGGTACCATCATGCACCTTGGCATCGGTCCGATCGTCACCGGCTCGATTATCATGCAATTGTTCGCCGGTGCGAAAATCATTCGTCTGGACCTCAGCGATTCCGAGGACAAGGCGATGTACCAAGGAGTTCAGAAACTCCTTGTTCTCATCATGATTCCTATCGAATCCATTCCACAAACCTACGGGTTCCTCGACCCGAGCGAGTGGCTCATCGACGCTTACGGACTCGGTTGGGCCAACTTCGTTATTGTTGCTCAACTGTTCGCAGGCTCCTACCTTGTGTTCCTTCTTGACGAACTCGTCAGCAAGTGGGGCATCGGCTCCGGTATCTCGCTTTTCATCGCCGCCGGTGTTGCGCAGTCCACCTTCGTCGGTACCCTTTCACCGCTCGCCACCACAACAGGCGTGCCCTACTCCATTCAGAACCCACCGTCGGGAACCCTGCCGATGATTTTCTACATGTTTAGACAGTCCACAAATTACGAAATGATCCAAGCCAACGGTTTCGAAATCATGTTGCTCACGCACGTGAATCCGGTAGCTGCTCTGGTCTCGTCAATCATCGTGTTCCTGGTGGTGGCTTACGCAGAGTCCAGCAAACTGGAGTTGCCCCTGACCCACGGAAAGGTTCGTGGGCATCGTGGAAAATACCCCATCCGATTGGTCTACGCCTCGAACATTCCGGTCATTTTGATGGCGGCCCTTCTTGCCAACATCAACATGTTCACCTTGCTCTTCTGGAGCCATCCGACCCTCAGTCAGACGCCGATACTCGGCCAAAACGGCTGGGCGTCAGCGTCAGCGTTCATCGGCACGTACGAACCCGGTCAAACCACCGCTTCTGGCGGGTTTGCGTGGTACGCCAGCATGGTCAACGGCGTGAACGATTGGCTCATACCGCTGCTCAATCAGCAAGGGGACGTGTTTGGTCACTCCCTCTCTCAAATCATGGTGCATGTCTTCTTCTACGTGGCCCTGATGACGGTGGGTTCGATGGTCTTCGCGAAGTTCTGGATTGACACCACCAACATGGGTACCAAGGATGTCGCGAAGCAAATTGAACGGACGGGCATGCAAATTCCCGGGTTCAGAAAGAACCCCAAGGTCTTGGAGAAGATCCTCGAGAATTACATCCCACCGGTCACCTACTTCTCCGGTGCGTTTGTCGGTCTGCTCGCCGCAGGTGCTGACTTGTTGGGTACGGTGGGTAACGCCACGGGTACAGGTCTGCTTCTCGCGGTCGGTATCATCTTGCGTACCTACGAACAAATCCAGAAGGAACAGGCCATGGAAATGCACCCAATGATTCGCCAGTTCTTCGGTGCCGAGTAAACGGTCAAATAGCGCCCTGCAGTGAATTGAATCATGCAGGGATTCACAGACGACCCGCCTTTGATTTGGGCCGAACCCGTCTCACAAAGGTACAGCGTCATCCGTGACGGTTCTGCCCTCAGGTTTCAAGAGAAAAGGCTGCCAAACAAAAAAATCTTCGTGATCTTCGTTGTCTTCTTGCTGGCGATTGTCCCGGTTGGGGGTTCAATCGCTCTTATCCACGAGTTCATCGTGGAGTCAGCCATTCCTGCGATGGTTGAGGATGCCTGCGGCGAAGAATATATTGAAGACGACACGGTCCTTCCGGGCCAAACATACTGCGTTGACCCTGAGGAACCCTATACTTACACGCTTGATTCGCTGGAGGTCAGCGAAGATCAGCACGTTCGGGAAATAGATGGTGAGGACGTGTGGGAATACAGGTGGGAAGATGTTGACAACTATGTTGTCTTTGGTGTCGTTGACGAAGATACCTACTACTGTTACACATTTCTCCCGCAAACAAATCTCGGTGGAGCGTGGACATACGCTGACCTCAGCGTTCCGGA
>CACODE010000031.1 GCA_902625885.1 uncultured Candidatus Poseidoniales archaeon | reverse complement strand
GGTTCGCGGATCATCTGCATGACTTCCGCAGGGGACTTCCGCGCAAACTCGTCGCGGGTCAGGTCGTTGAAGTTGCGAACCTTTGCAAGGAAAGCCTCACGGGTTCGCCGTTGGTATTGGGACGGGTCGAGTTTTGTCGGCCGTTCCCTAAATCGGGTCAAGTCAAAGACATGACGCCAGTTTTCTTTCTCTGGAACCACCATGATAGCGATGGCCAAGAGCGCAAAGAGGTTCAGAATGATCAGCCACTTGAGGACGCCGTCGCTGGTCAAAAGGACGATTGCACCCATGGCTTCAGTGAACGGCATCGAAAGCGAACCTGAGACGTGCCTGCTTTCGTCAAACACGATGTTGAACGCCCCCGTGTTACGTGCAATGGTCGCCGAAAGTTCGTCGTTGTCAAATTCCATCATGTCGTTGATGAGCGCCGTGAAGAAGGCCTCGTTGCCCCGCCAGGTCGTGTCGCCCAAGGCTTTGTTGAGCCCCTCGGAGTCGGTATCCCAACACATGTGGCCGGCGTTGGTGTAGACCTGAAGACCGGAAACAGAATCGCATTGTTTCTTGCCCGTTGATTGAGCGTAGTCCTGGTCCCAGAGATGGTTGGCCAAAACAGAGTGGTCCGAAACAAACACGATGCTACCTGTTGCGGAGATCTCACCAATGTCGCCACCCAAATCAAGCGAACGCTGGTCCAGGACTTTTTGACCGGGATAGTCGATTCGGATAACAAGGCCCGTCTCACCCTCACCGAGGTTTGGGTTGGATTCGCCTTTGTTCGCATCGATTTCAGCCGAGGTTGAGGCAGCGGCCAAGACCTTGACCTCTCGGCCCTCATCGGCCTGTTCATCCAAGACTTGAATGGCGGTTGGCCTGTGGAACAGCACCGGCATGCGACAGTTGTCAACGTTCTCTTCTTTGACATCGACTACAGAGCACGGAACCGCCTTTTCTTCACCCATGCTGCTCACGTCCCGAGTGACGCTGGCCACCGACCAGAGTTTACGGGTGTCCGGTGTTATGCGTTCATCGTTGTCGTTTGTGACTTCATAGTACCGACCCGTCGCCGGATCGTCTCTCACCGGGTTGTCGAAGTATTTGACGCCAAATTCCTCGGCCACGAGTTGGGCGTTGGTTGAGTTCGACGCGAGGATGACCTTCCCTGCACGTTGGGTTACAAATTCGTGTACGGCGCTTGCCTCGGCGGCGTCAAACGGTTTTTCGGGTGCGGCAATGACCAACAAGGTTCTGTGTGGATTCTGCCAGTCGTTGACCAGCATCGGCGTTGACATGGTGTTGGCCACGCTGAAATCTTCCAAGCTCGCTCGCATCAGGGTCAGCTGTTGCTCTTCGTATTCCCCATCGCTTTCGTATGGTGAAAACACGGTGGTTTTGTTCGAAGAAACCACGGCAATGACGACCGTTGAAAGAACGACCGACACAAGGAGCGCGACCATAAGCCACGCCTCGAGGGTCAGTTTTTTCTTTTCAGCCTCCACCATCTTCTCACCCGTTATTCTATGATGAAATCCATAGATTTACATCCTTCGGAGACCCAATCTACACATAATAGTTGCCTCGTGATGGGCAGCATTTCTTGGCCGTTTCAGACGCACAGCGCTTTACTTTCCACCGGTGCGATTTCCACCAAACCGGTCAAAAATATCACATTCTCGCAGATTTGGGGCATTACTGAGAAACCCTTCTCCTCACGAGAGTGACAAAAACGAGAGCAAGCATCACTTCAAGGAAAACAAAACCCGGCAGGCTTGAAGTTTCTGGAAGCGATGGGGGACTGCCTTCCTCGTCGCTCTCTTCCACGACAATCTCGTCAGCCGCAGGGGCTTTTACTTGAACATCAAACGTGCTGGACCGCTCGGAGCCATCACCCTCGGACTGAACAACGATCGAGACTTCGCAGGAGCGCTCTTGGTGCGTGGAACCCGCTTCCAATCGTAGCGTGAAGCTCGCCTTGTTGTCTCCCTTAGCGTTCGTGACCTGTACGACCTTGTTCTCCAGTTGGTCCAATCCGGAAACAAGGAGGTGTGGGCACCCCCGAATCACGGCGTCTCCTGCAGTGATGGCGTCTTGGGTGTTGCCCATGTTGCTGACCTCCAGTGTGAAATCAACCCACGAACCGGCAAACAACGTATCGGTTGGCTCCACAACATCGGGTATCAGGCGATACATCCTCGGCACGGTCACATCGGCTTCAATGACTTGTGAGCGCAAGCTGGATTCGCCGACCTTCTCATCGCCGGTCACCGTGAATTCAACCACAGAAGAAGGAGAGAAAGCCCGAACGGTGTCGGCGTCTGCACCGATGATGGCGATGGTGAACGTCTCGTTGCCGTTGCCACCGACGCTGATGCTCTCTGGACCGTTAAACCTGAACGGCCCGTTTTCGTCGTAATCGTAGGTCAATTCGACATTCACGGAGGTGGGGCCGTCGTTTTTGACGTAAACCACCAATTCCCCGGTTAAATCCCAATCTTCCTCAAGATCAACGATGTATTTTGGGTCAACATCGGTGACCCATCCCATCTCCCAAGACGGCCCTTGCATGCCTTGACCTTGCGCCACAGGCAGGGCAGAAAACAACAACACGCAAACCATGACGATTGGGACACGCCTCATGATGCCACTTCACTCAAGGATGCCCAGAAGGGCTCGTTTTGTCAATGTTTTCACCATTGACCTCCGATACCTTGGCGGCAGGGCCGTGTTGTTCACGGGTTTGACGGATTTTTGCACTTTTTTGGCCAGCGCAATTGGATCAAACTCGCCGGCTTCAAGGTGGTCTTCCACCTCCTTTGTGTGAAGGCGCGGGATGGATTCCAAAGCCGTGCTGGCCACCATGAGGCTCGCAGGATTGCCGGGCAACCATGAAGCGGCAATACCAGCTTCAGGGAAATCCCATGAGTCTCGAACCCGTAGTTTCTGATAGCAACCTCGACGCATGGCAGCGTCCTCGGGGAGAAACACCTTGAGAAGGAATTCTCCAGGGAGAAGTACGTTCTTTTTCATCCCGTCAAGTTCGTAAAAATCAGCGATGGGAAGCGTACGCTCACCTTCGGGTCCAATGAGCAAAATCGAGGCGTTCAGGACCATGAAATTCGGTGCGAGGTCGCCCTGATATGTGGCGACGCAGAGCGTGTTTTGATTGGGGATGACGCGACAATCTGCCCCGGTACCGCAGTCGGCTTTGTGGCACCAATCAATGGAACGGCGCCAATCCTCGCTTTGGTTGTACCAAAAACACCGTGTGTCCAAACAGAGGTTTCCACCCACCGTTGCGCTCATCCGTATCAACGAGGAAGCCACCTTTGCGGCAGCCTCAACAAGAAGCGGGTGGACGTTGTTCTCCGAGGTCAAGTCAGCCAGTGGAACCATGCAACCAATTTCGTTGGCGTTTAGGACGTGAGCCTCCTGAATCTTCGCCAGAGAAATCACGTGCGGTTTTGGATTGATTCGCCATTTGTAATTGGGCAAAACATCGGTGCCACCGGCTACCCAATCAAACGCTTCCCCGTTCTCCATGAGCGAAGCAGCAATTTCCACGGCCTCCTCGGTGCTGGTGGGGTGATGAAGTTCAAACGGTGGCATCAGCATCAAAGCTCCCTCCTTATTTTCTGAGACTTACCACGCTTGCTCTTTCTATCCTTTGGCGGCGTTTTGTGTTCGACGGCGATCTTAGGTTTTTCGCTTTCATCAATGTCCAGTTGCCGTTGTTCTTCTTCCTCTCGCTGTATTTGTCGCTGTTCCTTCTTCAACCATGCACGACCCGCAAAACCAAGTTCGGCAAGTTGTTCAGGCAGAGGTTCGTAGGCTTCCCGCCACCCTTCGTGCTGTTCTGATAGGGGTCGGTCGGGGTCAAATCCAAACAGAACACCGTTCACGTAAGCGGACGTGTCTTCGCTGCGCTGGCGCAGCCTGTCACGCTCCCTGTGCAGATCGCCTCGGGCGACGAGAAGGGGCTGGAGCGGACCGTGCTCTAGGCGCGGAGGTTGCATTTGTTCTGGCTCCTCAAGCCTGAGTTTTCGAAGGTGCTTCTGAATGCCGGCGTACACAATATCCGGCGTGAGCGGTAAATCTCGGAGGCGGACCCCAATGGCGTCGTAAACGGCATTGACCACGGCCGGCAAGATGGGAAGCAGTGGGCCCTCCCCCGCCTCTTTGGCTCCGAATGGTCCCTCTGGGTCGCTCGATTCAACAATGATCGCTTCCACGTGCGGCATTTCATGGACGGACGGAATTTTGTACTCGAGAAGGTTAGCGTTCTGAAGATGGCCGGTTCGCCCGTAAACCATTTTTTCGCTCAAAACTTGGCCCAGCCCCATGTGGCATGAACCGATGATTTGGCCCTTGACAGCCATGGGGTTGAGCGCCTTGCCGCAATCGTGAGCTGCCCAAACGTTGGTGCACGAGACCTGCCCGGTCTCAACGTCAACATCAACCTCCGCTACGTAAGCAGAAAACGAATAGGCGGGTGCCAACCCCGCAGCGGCGCCTTTGTGCACGCCGCCCATCGGTGGAGAGCGGTAAGCACCTCGTGCGATGAGGGCTCCTGTATCCGCTTGGGCTTTGTGAAGCGCTTGGAGGTAAGAGACGCCAACGGCGGGGTCGTGCTTGTAGTATATCCGGCGGTCGTTGAGCACCAACACATTGGGATGGTAACCGAGCATTTCCCAGGCCGCCTTGAGGAGTTGATCTCTGATGCCTATGGCGGCGCGAATGGCCGCGTTGGCGTTCATGAAGGTCACACGGCTGGAATACGATCCGAGGTCCACCGGGCTCGTGTCGCTTTCATGGCTTCGGACGTGAATCATTTCGATGGGCAACGCCAAGACCTCCGACACGACCTGGGCAACAGCCGTCGTTGACCCTTGGCCAATGTCTGCTGCTCCGGTGTGAACGGTGACACCACCGTCCATGTCCACCTGAATGTGCACTGTGGCGTGGGGGAAATTTTTGGGATCCCAGTGAATCGGCAATCCGGAACCTGAAATGAAGAAACCGCAGCCAATGCCGATGCCTTTACCGAGCGGAAGTTGGCGGAATTTTGTGTCCCACTCCGAACCCTCTCGCACGCGCTCCAGCGCTTCCCTCATCCCGTTTGAGGTGATTCTGAAGCCGCTGATGGTGCGGCTGTGCGGCGGTAGAAGGTTGGCCAACCTGAGGTCAATGGGGTCAACATCCATGGATTCGGCCATTTCGTCCAGACCGACCTCCACGGCACAACGCGTGTTGACGGCCCCATGACCGCGCATGGCGCCCGAAGCCGGTTTGTTGGTCCAAACCCGAGCCCCGGTGTAATGGAACGAACCGAGTTCATAGGGGGCCGTTGCCAGAACCCCGTTGTAATACGACGTGACGTGACCAAACGACGCAAAACCACCGCCATCGATGAGCGCATCGATGTCAAAACTGGAAATACGTCCATCCGTATCGGCTGTCATTTTTACTTCGATGTGGCTGGGGTGCCGACCTCGATTGATCCAATAGACCTCTTCACGGTCAAACGTGATGCGAACCGGCTTCCCCGCTTTTCGAGCGAGGATGGCGGCGCACATCTCGTGAGGAAACGGGTCTGATTTTCCACCGAAGCCTCCACCCACGAACGTCCTGACGACGTTGATTTGGTGCATGGGGACATCAAGGACGGTGGAAAGGGCACGGTGCGTGTAGTGCGGCACCTGTTGGGGAGTGTACAGTTGGAGCCGTCCGTTTGGATCCCAATGGGCCACGACAGCGTGTGGCTCGGTGAACCCGTGATGGACGCCAGACATGGTCCAGGCGCCGTGGCTAGCGGCGAACGGTGAGTCGACCAGCGACCGGTCGCCGAATTCCTGAAACACACGCTTTTGGACATTGGTTCTAGAGAGGTGGTATTTGCCTCTCCAATGAATGGGCTCGTCGTGGTCTTCCAGCCCTTTCTTGGGGTCAAAGACGGGCTCGATTTCTTCCCACTCGATGTCGAAAAGCGACAGCGCCTCGATGGCGGTTGATTCGTCCACAGCGGCTACACAAGCGACCAAATCGCCGACGTGTCGCACCTTTTCTACGGCCATGGCGTGTTCGTCTTTGGTTACGGGAAGCACACCGAAGCGGTTTGGAGCGTCCTTGCCGGTGGAAACAGCGATAACCCCGGGGAGGGCTTCAACGCGTGAAGTGTCTATCGATTTGATGCGAGCGTAGTGGTAGGGTGAGCGCAGAATTTTGCCGATCAATTCTCCCGGCAGGCGCACGTCATCGCCGTACCATGCTTGGCCTGTCACTTTGGCATTGGAGTCAACGAGGGGGATGGATTTGCCCACCACCGTACCGGTGCGGTCGCGGTCATGGATGTGGTCGCCAGCTGGTTTTGGCTCCTTTCCGCCGACCGTCTCAGGAATGAAATCCAGATCTCGAGGGCGCATGGTTGGCTCGCTGCCTCCCGAGCCGGGCGGGGGGAACACCTGCTTTCCAGCGACGCGTTTGCCGTCCTTGCGCACCTCTGGCTTGGAGGCCCCTGGTTGCTGACGATAGGTACCCATGGTCATCACCTTGCGTGGCCGGGGGGCATGGTCGGCTCTCCGGGCCCAGAGGGGTGGGGATCGGCATGAGGCGAACTGGCAGCGGCTGGCAGGGCTGCCTCGCCACGATGGATAACAGCGGCCGCCTCAATGGCATCAATGATTTGCTGGTAGCCCGTGCAGCGGCAAAGGTTGCCTTCTATGGCGCAGGCGATTTCTTGACGCGTCGGCTCCGGATTGTTGTTCAAGAGGGCTTGGGAAGCCACCAAAAAGCCGGGCGTGCAAAACCCGCACTGGGAACCGCCGTGTGTTGAGAAGCAGGTTTGAATCGGTGCGAGATGGGCACCGTCAGAAAGGCCCTCAACGGTCAATATGTTGGCGCCTTCCACCTGCCCAGCAAGCGTGAGGCAGGAAAGTTTTGGCACGCCGTCGATCATCACCGTGCAACATCCACATGTACCAAGGTCGCAACCGCGTTTAACCCCCAGCGTGCCCACTTTGTCCCGCAACACGTCCAGCAAAACGGCGTTGCTGGGCGCCAGGACCTCAACCGATTGCGAATTAACGGTTGCCGCCCATCGTTTTCCAGGGGGTACCGGAACCATCGTTACGTGTTCGTCACCGACCATTGTCGCCCCCCCAGTGGGCCATAAACGATGGACTCTTTGATACTTCGGGCGGTTTGGGCTCGTGTTTTGCGTTCCACAGGCCAGTGGGGCGGCCCATCGTCCAGCCAGGAGGGGCCCTCTCACCCCTCTGGCTGGATCTCTGGAGATGTTTACTCAACGACCTCGGTTTCCGCAACCGGTTCGGCTTCTTTGGTCCAATCGATGGTCTCGACCTCCACAGCGTTATCGGCCCGATTCAGGACGATCATGCCCGTGATGACAATCGCAAGGAGCAGCAGCAAAATGGCAGGCGCTACCCAACCCGGGACGTCACCAAACAGGCTTTCTGACGGTTCCGTGCTCGTCATGGCGTTCGCTGTGTCCATGAGCATCACGTTGGTTGAGATCAACGAAGACGCTCGGTGGCCTCCGCTCTCGTTGGCTACCAAGGCCCGCATGGAGAGGGTGTGGTTGCCTTCAACGGTGATGCCGGGAAGCGAGTTGAGTTGTTTGACGATGGAGGCAAGGTCCAGGCTGGCTGAGTTATCGCCGGGTATGAACGTTTCAATGTTGACCCAGTCGTGTCGCAGATGGTTGCTGCGCCATTGAACGGTATCGACGGACCCGTTCAGTTGCATCTCCAAGGCATCGCCGGGCATCAGATGGATGCGGTCGTCGATGCCAACCTGTGTGCTCAGGGAGACGGCGATGCTGGTGTCCAGTTGGTAATCGCGTTGGGCCGCTTCCATGACCGCCAATCGGGCTTCAACGTGACCGTGCCCATAGACGTTGTTTTGCCGGTTCTTGGGTATCAAATCTTCAGCGCACGGTTGGTTGGCACCCATGTAATGGCACTCTCGATAGGTGGCCGTTTCTTGCAGGATGTTTCGCACGTCAAAGGGCGACAAGTCGGGGTTGGCCTGCAGCATCAAAGCCACCGTTCCAGCCACGCCGGGTGTCGCCATGCTCGTGCCGCTGAAAGCAACGTAGCCATCGCCGGAGTTGTGTTGTGTTGACATGACGTCCGAGCCCACGAAAGCGATGTTGGGCTTGACACGGGCTTCCTCGGTCGGGCCTTCGCTGCTGTATTCTGCGATGGCCGTGTTCTTGTTGAGCGCACCCACCGTGATGACGTCTTCTGCACTACCGGGCGTACCGATGGTGCCCGGTCCAGCAGAGTTTCCAGCAGCGATGAGCATGCTGATGCCCGCTCGGACCATTTCGTTAGCAAAGCGATTTACGCTGTCCTCTTCGTCGGACGTCCATTCAATGGGGCCCGGCCCTCCAAGGCTCATGGAAGCCGCTCGAATGTTGTATTCGTACCTGTAGTCAACCGTCCACTGCATACCGGCCATCACCACGGAGAAGCTACCCGAACCACCTTCATCCAGCACTTTCACGCCCACCAGGTAAGCCTGGGGCGCCATGCCCGGATGTTCGTAGGTTGGCGCTCCCGTACCAGCAACGGTACCGGCGCAGTGCGTTCCATGGCCCTGGTCGTCGTAAGCCTGGATTTCCGTGCCGTTGGTTTTGTCTGGGTTGTTGACGGGGTCGTAGAAAGCGATGACTTTCGGGTCATGCGTGCTGTTGTCGTCATCAAGGTCGTCAAGGCCGACGTGAAGGCTGTCGATGCCGGTGTCGATGACAGCAACCGTGACACCAGAGCCGTCGTATCCTGTTTGTTGCTGAGCCAGATCAACCTCGTGAACCACGGCAGCATCGCCGTTTTGGACTTGAAGAATACCGTCCAGTTCCAACATCACGACACCCGGCAGCGAGGTGGTCTCGAGAATCATGGAATGAGGGATTCTACCAGCAACAGCGTGGATGAGCGGGAGGTCCCACTCGTGCACATAGCCAACCTCGCGTTCGAGCATCGCCACGTCTTGCTCCGTTGGTTCATGGTCGAAATCGACGATGAGTGGCAAGGTGTTGGCTTCGTCAAGGAAGAGTTCATGGTCGTGGTATTTCTCAACCATGTCCGCAATTTTGTTGTTGTTGCGGTCCATGTTGGTCCGCTCCCACCAGTTTTCTTCAGCCGGTGCCCCATCGGTTGAATGAACCGGCATGGCCACTGCCAAAACCGGGGTCATCATCAAACAAAAACACAGCATGCTCAGAAGCGCTCGTCGCATATCTTCCTCTCCGTTTAGGCCACCGGTTAACAGGATTTCAATTCATTGGACTGATGAGCGGTCTGGCTGGGCGTGAATTTTCAAGCAAACGGGCCATTGACAACCTTTGACGGGTCAAAGATTAAGAGAACAACAAGGCTGCTTTGAGGCGATTAAGATGGCAGCGCCAAGGAGAAAATCTGCACCTGTTCGACCAAAACCACAACCGGCCGCATCCGCCGCCCCGCTTTCGGGGGGCGTGATGGAAGGTGGTGCCTCAGAACCGGCACCGATCAAGATGGTGTTGCCGAACCAAAACGTGAGCAAAGACGACTTGTTTTTGATGAAGTTGTCTCAAATCATCATGCTGGGCATTGGATTTTTGTCCATTTGGATTGGCATCTTCGGTATTGCTTACGATGAGGATGCCACCAACGAGAACTTCTTGGTTATCTTTGTGGGAGGGTTGGCCTCGTTCGCTGTTACCATTGCCCTTATTGAAGTTCAAAGCAAGAAAAACGACTACCGGCTGCAGGACATCCAGAACTATTTCCTCGGTGTCGCCTTCTTTTTCTCCACGGTAGGCATGCTTTGGGGCGCACGCTTCCTCATGGGTTACGCCACGGGCACGCTTGAGCTAGACCTGTTTGGCAACCCAGCGCTTTACGATGACAGCGACTGGTCGCCCAACGCCAACGGCATTTACGCCCAGACGCTCGCTGTCGTCATTCTCACGGCCGGCCACTATTTCCTGCTTCAACGCTACAGCGGCGATACCAGTTTCGGGTGGGGCGTCGCCACCTATGCACCTATGGCGGTGCTGTTGGCAGGCGTTGGCCCGTGGGTCAGCTGGTCCGGCAACGAAGTGAGTTGGGAGCTTGGCATTGCCATCGTCCTCATCAGCATCATCAGCATGGAAATGGCCCTGCGTTCAAACCGAGCGATGAATTTCGTGATCATCGCCGTGGCCGCTGGCATCGTCCCAATCATCTACGAATTGCTCAACACCGCCGAAGAGGTCATCAACGCTAACGGCCAAGGAGGCGCCCTCTCGCTCATGGTGTTCATCATCGGTCTCCAAGGTTATTACGCCTCGCGAACCGACCTCAAAAAAGAGGTCATGGAACGCGCTTCAGCCGTTCTTATCGGCATGGTCGTTATCGCCATCGCCCTGGCGCGCTCAGAGCCTGATTTGAACCTCATTCTCGGCGGTTTCCGTGCGGCTGACCACCCAGAACTTGCAGCCTATGTCAACATCCCCGTAGCGCTTTGGGTCACCGTTCTTCTCGCTTATTTCCCCGCCGTCCTGCAGCAACGCGTGCCTTGGATGCCCATCGGTCTCGCTGTCGCTCTAGCGGCCATACCGCCCGAAGCCTCAACGGTTCCATGGGTGCTGAGCATGATCGTCATCCCCTACATGGTGTTCATCTCCAAAATCGCTCGTGCTTGGGTCGTCAACATCACGCTCATCGCCTTCAGCGCCTCGTACCTGTTCACCGATTGGATCGGTTCGAGCATAGGCTTGAGCGCCCAAGCTACCTACGGCGGAGGTTGGCTTCATGTGTTGGTGCCCATCTTCATCGTGGCCATTTCTGAACTCGGCCGGAGGATGGAGAGGTTTGAAACCAGCACGAGCCTGTTCATGCTTGGTTCTGTCATTCTTTCAAGGGCCGTGCTTGACCCTGAGTGGTTCTTGCCTTGGTTGCTCGTCGCTTACATGTGCTTCATGAATTACAGCATGATGGTTCAATACCCGGACCCAACGCTGAAACAACGAAAGAACCTGACCTTCGCCCTCATCTTTACGTCGGTTACCATCTTCCTCCTTGCCATCCTTGACAACCTCAAATTGCCGCCTGGCGACACCTTCGCTAAGATTGTGGATGACGGTATCCGGCCGCAATTCTTCGTATTGAGCCTCGCGATGTATGCCCTCGCTGCCAAAGCGTCGAAAAGAGAACTCGATATCGGTTCGATATTTGCTTGGTTGGGCCAAGGAAACGAAAGCGACATGGTGTACAACCAAACAACCAACGCTTGGGAGTATGAGAAGCCGGACCAAGTGGCCAGAGAAGCCCAAATCGAAAAGGCAGCCTTGACGCCGCTGGCAAGGGTCAGCCTCCTGACATCTCTGGTGCTGTTCACGTTTACCATCACGGACACATCACTGGACGTTTGGCAGAAATACCCAGCCCTCGTTCTCATCATGCTGTTCCCCGTGTTGATGTTGATTCGGGAAGTCGTCGCTCAGGATACCATCAGCTCCGCCACACGCGCAACGGCGGTGACGCTTCTGTTCCTTATCGCTGCGCCGTTGTCGCTTTCCTTTGGACCAGAGGTTTGGAACATTGGTGACAAACTCAACACCACCACCATGCTGTTGGACGCCATCTTGGTCAGCGCCCCCCTGATTGTGAACTTCGTCATTTCCCGTCGCGGATTGGATGTTGGTGAAGCAAATCGCTCAGCCGACGCTGTTGCCTACATCATGCTCCTCTTCTTGGGCATGCTTGACACCTCAGGCGGCTTGTTGCTCATACCGATGTTGGTGTTGGTGACATGGCGATTGCTTCAATACCACTACTACTGGCTCCTCGCGACCGTGCCGTTGGTGTTCGTCATCCTTGGCGACGGTTGGCTAGAGCACGGTTTGATGCAGGCGATTTTTGACACCATGCCATCGGGCATGGCAGACTACATGATGGACCCGCACAACGGCACGTTCCCTGCCTTTGTTGGGCTGATCGT
>CACODE010000030.1 GCA_902625885.1 uncultured Candidatus Poseidoniales archaeon | reverse complement strand
GGGGGTTTGAGAATCAAAAAGCGCGTTAACTGACAGTGCCTAATCGCCGTAAACCTTTGCGGGAAGTTCGTGGTGCGTGTTCCACATCACCTCTTCGCTCACGCCTGCCTCAAGCAACTGGCGCGTTCGTTTCGGGACGGTTTTTGGGCCGAGCACCGCACCAGGTCGGCGAGGGTCGTCCATGTAGTCTGTCTCAAGAAAGAACCCGTGCTTGGCCTGGTCGTGCGTTTCAATCAGACGGTCAAGAGCGCCCTTCCCGCACAACACCGAGGGAATCAGCCCGCACGTGTTGGAGGTACGGACATCGGGTGGGGCGTAATGACGGATGAGTTTGCGGAGGTCCATGCCCTGCCGAAGCGCTCGTCTTGACAGGTCCGGGTATGTATCGGCACTCTCGCCTTCGACGTGGAGCTGGAGTGGGATGCCCTCTTGCGCAGCAAGGTGCATGGTCTCTTCAAGAAGTTCATTGGAAAGGTCCCACACCTCGTCGGCGACGGGCCAGTGCGGTCGACCAACCTCGCCGATGGCGTGGGCTTCGCCCTCGTGCACAAAATGCAACGCCGCATCGATGGAATGCCGATAGTTTTCCACCGCACGGTCTCTGCCGTTTTCGCCCTCCTCGTTGACCCACCGCTCAAACTGATGGACAAAGGCAGCGGGGTGGGGTCCGAGCACCACGCGTACACCGAGGCCGAATTTTTCCCGAACCGATTGCGCCATGGCCAAGGTGTCTGCGTAAGCCGCTTCATGACCCGCTCGTGTTTCTGGTGGGGCGGAGAAATCAGGCAGGTGAACCAGGACCAGGTCCGTGCCACCTTGGCGTTGAAAATCCCGTGCAGCCTCAAGAAAAAGACCTCGGCGGTTGAGGTGGAGGTGGTTGTCGAGGATGGGGCCGTCATAGACCATAATGTCCCCTCATATGCGGTCGACGAAAAAACCACGATTTTGGAACACGCCTTTCCAGTAAACGGCGGCCATGGCGACCATGTTGGGATGCCGAGCATCGGAAACAATGCATTTCCCGTTTGGCCAAATCTGAACGGTCAAACTGTGCCGAGTGTCGGTTAACGTCGTGCAACCAAGGCGTTGGTCAAATTCCGTGGTGCCCGAGGGCAGTGACGCTGGAATCGCCTCCAGGTTGACGTCCTTCTCAAATTGAAACGAGACCACAACAGGCCCCATTTCCGCGACGAGGCCACTATCGTCCATGCCCATGCGGAGCAGGAGTTCCTTGGCCGCCGCTCGTGCGGCTTCAACGCGATGGGTGCCGTGCACCACGATTCGACCCTCCTTATCGATCACCAACGTGGCTCGTGGGCGTTCCATGGCCTTGATGACGACACCACTGTTTCGCTGTCCACCAACTTCGTTGATGACCCTGTCGTGGTCGATGGGCGTAGGAGAGACAAAACGAACGAGCTGGTTTTCGACGCGAACGTCAATTGAGCCCCCGGCCATCTCACTCTTCCTCCGTGTTGACGCTGGAAGAGGATGTTGATGAAATCTCCTCAGGCGCGGTGTTTGCCTTCAAGGCAGAGAGCAACGCAGGCAGGTGAGGTCGATGGAGGACCAAGAGAAGGGTGGCGTCTTCACCTTTTTTTGCTCGGAGGGCCGCCAATGCACCGCGAATTCGAGCCGCATACCTTGCATCCCTTCTTTGCGCAAGAGCTGGTGTGCTCAACCATTCAGAAAGTTCCCACCAAGCGGCGGCGAGAACACTTGCAGTGGCGTAATCAACGGACTGGCCTTTAGGGGGCGGTTGGGCTTGGAAGAGGTGAAGCTTCACGCTTTTTTTCCACCGCTTTCCTACCCTGACCATACCGAGCAATTTCTTCCAGTGGGAAACAGCGCGAGCCTCTTGTGTCAAATAGTCGCCCCAATCATCGTCATCGGCGAGCGGCTCGATGAAAAACACGGGTCGTTCGTGTCGGTCAGCGTTTCGCTGCAGCCTACGTGGCTCGGGGTCAGGAAAGCGACCGCCCTGTAAATTTTCAAGCGTCGAGATTCCCTCGATGTACTTGCCAAAGGCCCCGCCAGAGAGCAGGGCGTGGGTTTGGTTGATTCCCTGGGATGACGCTTCGTCAATCTCTTCCTGAATCCAGAGGTCAACCACGTCCGGTGATTCAAGCAAAGCGAGACCGTCCCACGAAACTCGAGGACGCATGGCGTCGGGAAACACCACCGTCGGCATGGTACCGTGGAGAACGATCGTGCCGCCGTCCGGGTCTTTCCAAACCGGATCGGTCCACGCCTGGCCGTCCATCGGAGCGCCTCACTGGTTGTTGACCCAGTCCTGGAGCGATTCGACCGTCCATCCCTGGTCGAAGTAGCCCTGTATCTCGTCTTGGGTCCACTGCGGGAACGTCTGCATGGCTCGGGCCATTTCAGGGTCAACGTCTGCTGGAATGGTGGCGAGGACCTTTGATTCGGTGTACAGTTCGTCGTCGTCTTCGTACTCGTCATCGAGCATTGAAGAACCGCCGCCGCGGCGAGCCAAGACGAACACAAGCGTTCCGAGGACGCCAACGACGACCACGAGTATGACCAGAATCAGCATCATGTTGGACGAATCTTCTTCCGCCTGTGCCTTGACGTTGAACACGTCTGCCCATTGGTTGTCTGAACCATCGTAAATGTCGTCGCTTGTGCCATTGAGGCTGATGGTGAAGTACATCCCCGTGGTTTGGGTTGCGAACGGCGATAGCGTGAATTCAACCCAATCGCTGGTGTCCTGAATGGCAATTTCGGGGGTTGAAACCGTGCCTTCAATCGTTGGCGTACCGCTGTCGGTGACGGACTTGATCACGAGTTCAGCCACACCGGCCATCGTGCCCGTGTTCTTGACTTTGATTCTGAGCTTCATGCTCTCGCCCACACGCGGGTCATCGCTCAGGATGATGTCTTCAATGGAAAACGTCGCTTTTTCCTCAATGAAGGTGTATTCAGATTTGTGTTGTGCTTGTCCCGAAAAGATGGGCAGAATGGAGCCGTCATCTTGCGGGCCGCCACCGAGGCGGACGGTTGAACCGGCCGAGTCTGCACCGCTGACCCAGAAGATGATGGTCGGCTGCTGCTGCTCGTTGACCTCCGCATCGAACACTCGCGGTTCATCGCTCGACAACGGCCAAAGGTCGAGGCAGGTGGCCTCGGCGAGGTAGCCACCGCTCAGGGAACTCAGGGTTAACGGGGCAGAGGACGACTCAAAGCCGAAGTATTCAGCGTATTCGTTCCATGGCGTGTAGTCGATGGTGTTGCTGTAGAACATCCAATTGATTTTCAGGTCACCCGAATACATCGCTTCTTGTTCTTTGATTTGCACCTGAAGGTCCACGCAATGGTAGTTGGCCGTGGAGAGCGTGTTGGCGATGATGCGGTCGTTGGCGGTGGCGGGCAACGCGCCCTTTTCGGCAAGCCATGTATTGGCGATGACCTCCGGTGGCGTACGGTCCACCTTCAGCGTGAAGTCGCCGCATCCATAGGACGAAGAGGTGGCGCACAGGTTTGCCGTGAAATCCTCGGCACCTGTTGGCAGGTTGATCAATCGGTAGGTGTAGGTGTATTCGTTGGTGAAAACCGGAGCGGTGATGTTGATGTCAAACACGCCACCGGTGAAGGAGTGTGTGGTAACTTCGCCCGGTGTGGCGATGTAGCCTTTGTTGAAATCTTCAGCCGCATTTTGGCGCGTGATTTCAAGGGTGAGTTCCACTTCAGGGTTGATGTAAACACTGTCGAAGATACCCTCTCTGAAGGCGAATTGCCCGGTGAACTGAATCGTATCGCCGGCGAAGACGAAGCCCTGGCGTACGTCGCTGGTGAACGGTGCACTGATGTCGGTAAACATGGGCGTGACCATCAAATTGTTCGCTTCGTCGGTACGGAAGTCAAGTTGTATGCCGTCGCTGTACCGCCAAATTTGGATGTAGCGGCCCGGAACACCCGAGAGCATGGTGTAGAGTGGGTTGTCAAGGTCCTGCATCTGGAGTTTGGGCTCGATGTCCTTGCCGTCCATGCCCACGATGCCCCAATCGATTCGAACGGGAATATCAAGGATGAAATCCGATTCAAAGGGATCGATGAGTTCGGTGCCGTCCATCTTCAGCATGGAGGGAGAAACGCTGTCCTCCTGCACGATTTCGATGTGCGGACTGTCCGTCCATGCCGTCTGGTTGCGAGGGAAATACCAAATCGTCATGTCGTCAGAAGTCTTGTCCAGATTGACCTGGAAGAAGTCAACGTCACGCCAACCGTTGTCGTCGCTCGCTTCGAGGATGAGGTGGTAGGTGTTGCCTGCGTACATGGTCTGATTCCACGTGCCGTCCCACTGCAACTCGTTCGAGTTCAGGAAGCTGCTTCCCTTCGAATCTTCGATGAAGAAGTTCCGGATGACGGGTGTCTTTGATGTCATCGAGACGTAGGTGACTTGGTCGTTATCGAAACCGGGGCCACCGCCGTTGATCGGGTTGCCTGCTAGGTCGTACCCTTCAATCCAAATCGACACCTTGCCTTCCAATCCTTCGTTGGCGTAGTCGTTGTAAACACCGGAATAGTTCGCTGTTGGAGCTTCGCCGTCCCCGTTGAGCGTCAGAGTGATGTATTCATCGGCATCGGGCAGACCGTCGTCGTTGGCATCGTGATCGTGCTCCACCCAGAGGTGCATATCAAGCGTTGCTGGAGGACTGGGTAGGTCCTGACTCGACATGCGAATTTGTTGCGAGGTTTGCGGAACGACCCACGTGTCGTCCAGCAACGTTCGCCAGTTCGAATCAACGTTCGAATCCGTCCCCGGACTCAACACCTGCAGGTCAAGGAGGTTGGGTTCGTAAGTATCGATGGTGATGTCGAACGGAATGGCGCAAGTTTCGTCGGGATTGTACACCGACGGTGGGCAAAGCAAATCGCCGCCTTCGTAGCCACGCACGGCAAATCGGTACGTCTCGCTACCTGCGGCTGCACCGAGGTCAACGTTCCAACTGAAGTCGCCACCGATCACACCGGACCTGTTGGCCACCTCTTCCCACTCGACGGTGATGTTGCCATCGGTGGTGTTGACATGTTTGAGTTCAAGCACGAGGAAATACGAACTTGGGTCCGGAGCCTCGCTCAAGTTCTGCAGACGAACCTTGCCGTTGAGGTTGATGTCCTGTCCAGATTCTGCGCCAGTGAGCGATTGGGGCACACCAATGCTGTTCTGCAATTCAAAGACCGTGATGCCTGCGTCGTTTTCAACTGCGTTCCCGGTCGCTGGGTCGAGCAGAATCGCGTCTGGTAGACCGTTAACGCCGTTGGTGGTTGTCAATCCGGCGTACATCCGGACGGCCTCGGTATCGTCCCAGGTTGGGTTGACACGGAAGTGCCAAGTGATTTCCTTGCCGTTGGTGATGTCGGCCACCGAGGAGGTCGACTCCAACTGAACGTGATCGTGCTCGTCGCTCGCCTCTGAAAACGACATGAAATCGCTCCAAGCGAATTTGATGTAGCCAGATGTCGACTCAAACGTCAACCAGGCCTCTGAAACCGAAGTACCGGTCTGCGGATCGACGGCATGCGTTGTGACCACTTCGTAGATGTCGCCATTGGGGTAGAGGCCAACAGGGTTGTCGGTGAGTGAGAGCGTGTTGGTGTAGCCAGTGCTGGAAGAAACGCTCAAATCGCTCAGCAACACGCCGCCGCCGGTGTCGGCATAAACGGCCACTGGAACGGTTGCTGTGGCGCCGCCTGTCCACAAGGCAACACCCTGGTTGAGTTCGATGTCCAAGCCGTCTGCTTCGTTGAGCACCGTTGAATAGTTGTACACAACATCGAGGTCAACAAATTTGAGCGAAGTCCCCGAGGAGGCGTTTGGTGATTCGATCATAAAGCGGAACATGACCCAGTACCTACCGAATTCGTCCTGATGCGTTCCAGCAACTGAGGGGTTGTTGAGAAGGCTGTTGAGGGAATCTTTCAGGTTAATCGGTGTCGAGAGACGTTCCTGCACCAGGGTGGTAGCATTGGGCATATCACCGAGCACAATCGATTGCGTACCGGCCATCAACGCCAACTCAAAGCCTTCCACGGGATCGCTGTTGGAACGGACGGTAATCTGATCCATACCAACGTCGGCTGCAGCGACTTCTGCACCCTCAGGGAGGAAAAAGAAGCCCCCGGTGGCTTGGCCGTTCACGTCCAGAGTCAGGGTCGCATCGTCAGCACCGTAGTTGACACCGTCAACCGTTCCCGAGATGAACTTGGTTTGACGGCCAAACATGTCGAAAGCCGGCTCGGTGATACCGTAATCAACATCGCCATCATCGGCCACGTCTATGCGCAGGTGGCTTGCATGGTGCCCAAATTCAAGATCGAACCAAATGCCGCCAACGTCGCAAGGCCCTTGGTATGAGGTGACGGAGTTGAAGCCGAAGATGGGCACATCAAGCGCCGTTTTGACGCCGTCCTGAACCGTGATGCTGCTGGTGAGGCCTGTCGGCGTGATTTCGATGAGGGGTGATTCGCTGCAGTCGTCTTGAATCATGGGCGTAATCGACGTGATGGGGTAGCTGAACTTGCTGCGTTCCAGCGTAGGTGTGTAGGCGTGCCGTTGAACCATCGGCGAGTAGAACATCGGTTCCCCGCCGCCAAGCGTTTGCCAGACACCGTCCTCGATCATGTTCGGACCCATCGATGTGAAGTTGAAACCGGTGCCGACACGGGAACCGATGCTGAAACCGTGCAACACGGGCGTTGACAACCGTTCCGAACCCGAATCAAAATTGAACTGGAGGTTCACGGCCGGATACGTGTCCGTGTCAATGTTCCACATTTCGATGATGTGGCCCGAGAGACCGGACAGGGGCGTCCCGTCTTTTCCAATGGCCAAGATGCCGTTGCTGTCAAGGACATCAACCGTGAGCGTCCCCGTGAGGGAAGTTTCCGCTTCCAAGGACAGGATACCGTAGCCGTTTGGATGGTTTTCGCCTCCCATGGCCGAAGGCAACATGTTGCGGACCGTCATGCTCGCACGCTGAGGGAGAAGATCGCCCAAACGGAAGTTGTCAATGTACCAACCCGACATGTTGTCATCCAAGTTCATGGTTGGCCGGGCCGTGTGGTGGAGGACGAAGCGAATCTGGACGTATTCGTTGATGAAATCGGACAGGTCTACAGCAATGTTGGTCCAGCCGCTGGGGTTTTGTGCCGTGGTTGAGGACCCAGCAAGGCCCCATTCCCACTGGCTTCCGTTTAGCAAACCACCGCAGTTACTGGAAATTCGACCGTCCCAATTGCTTCCAGAACCACCGCCTTGAGCGTAGTTCGTCCCGTAGCTCAATCCGGTGCTGGCGAGCTGGTCGATTTTGAGGAATTCAAAGTCCATGTTGTCGGGTGGGAAACCGGGGTTTGGAGAAGAGCGAATCTCAAGGTAACCGCAGTCCGAAAATCGCTTGGAATTGGTTGTCGAGCCAGCGGTCGTTTCCAAGTTGTGCCACGAGTCAAAGTAGGCCGTCTTGCTTTTGAGAAGCGGGTCAACAAACAACTCCGCACTTGTCATCGACAAAATGAACGGTTGGTAAGATGGGGGCGTGTTGCTGTCAGGGTTGTCGTCGGTGTAGTTGGTGTCGGCCAGATTGGTCCCCCAGCATTCCATACCTGAGGCGCATCCCGCAGGAACGTCGGATGCAGAAAGCGAGCCGTGCTCCCAACCTATGCCGCTGCTAGGCATGTTTCCTGGCTCCGTGGAGTCCATGAAGCCGGCGGTGGTGCCTTCAAAATCCGTCAGGAAACCTTCGGAGATGAGAGAAACTGGTGTTGCTTGGTTGCCGTCTTCGTACCTGAAGAGGGCGGGGTCGGAAAAGTTCGTCAGTTGGTTGTTGTAGGCAGGGTTCCAAACGCGAGGTGTTGTTTCGAGATCGATACGGGAGTGGGAGCCGTGTTCCACCATGTCGGTTGAAACGGTCATGCTGGCCGACGTCACGGTCTCGCCATCCGGCAAATCGATGGCACCATCGTTGAGATTCTGTAACTCATCGCCGTCGCGAATTTCAATGCCAACGCTGGTGTTTCCATCCGCAAACATCGAAACGTTGGCCGCCGTTGCGAACGGCGCAAGAAGCATCAGCAACGTCAAGAAAATTGGCTTTATTCGAGGGTGGGGTTTGTCCGACATGGTGTCACCTGCACCACTGCGAGGGTTTGACCCCCTAAAATCTCGTCGCTTACCCGACTCGGTGGCGTATTTGCGCTCATGTCCATCGGGTGGTGAACATGAGTTATGAGGGTGAACCGCTTGGCGCCATCATGGAGCCCTTCACGAAAGAGCCTGTGACGCTTATCGAGGAAATTTTTCCACAGGACACGAATGCCTACGACACGCTGTTTGGCGGCCGGCTGTTGTCCCTGATGGACAAAGCCGGTGGGATTGCTTGTGCTAAGTTTGCTCACCGAGAATTCGTCACCATTTCCATCGACACCCTCACCTTCATCGCTCCTGCTCGTCAAGGCGATTTGTTGGAGGTAACCGGCCGGGTTGTGTTCACCAGCAGCCGCACGGCCTGTACCAAAGTCACGGCCTACACCATGAGCAAATCAACGTGGGACAAAAGCGTCATTTGTGAGGGGTATTTCTTCTTCGTGGCCATCGATTCCATGATGCGACCCATCCCGATTCCACAATTTACCCCAACAACCGATGAAGAGCAAGTAGAATGGGAGAAAGCAAAGGACATCAGGGACACCATGCTCGCCCGAAAAGCGAAATCTAAGGATTAACAACCCATTTGTTCTTCAAGCCTTGTGAACTCGGCCGTGCATGGTCGTTCTGAACATCGCCGTCATCGCTTCGGATGAACTCGCAAGAAACATCGCGAAACCCGCTGACCAGCGGGACGTGCACACCTACGTCCACAAAGAGACGGGTCCCGACGGGGCCAGAATTCTATCCCTCATCCGTCCCGCAAAATATCCCGAGCGACTGCCGCCCTTTCTCAATGCGCTCTCCACCTCTCATGCAGGCGTTATCGAGATCAGAGCCATCGACGCAACGCTTGGCGAAGTGTTGGTCGCCTTTGCCAGCGCCGGCATTCAGCGAGGCCTTGCCGTGGTCAATCCCCCAGAAGGCGAATGGTTGGACGAGGAGAAGGCAAGGATGCTGTTCAATCAGGTCGGCTTGAAGGGGTGGACCTTTGAACAAAACGATGGCGTTCATTTGAGGGAGCGTTTGTACCAACTCATGGACGATGTAAAGGAAGTTCTTGATGCGAACGCCAATGCACCGTTGGTGCTGCCGGTCGACCAACATTTCAACGTCAAGGGTATTGGTTTGGTCGCCATTGGCTATGTTCAATCGGGACGGGTTTGCGTGCATGACGAGGTGCTGCTGTTGCCCACCGACGGCACAGGGAGTGCAAAATCGCTTCAGGTCATGGATGACGATGTCGATGTCGCCACGGCAGGCGATCGTGTGGGGTTAGCCCTTCGCAACGCCAAGGATGAGCACCTCACGGGCAACACCATCATCGTCCACCCACCAGTCGAAGACAAACGGGCCAACATCACCGTGCCGCTGGCCGTTGACCGACACGCTCGCTCTGTTTTGCACCTCAACACATCACCGTTTCAAAAGCGCATCCTTGTTGGTGGTGATGTCATTCACGCAAGCATTGACCTGCAGTTTATTGTTGGTCGGGTTGTCGAGGTCAACGGTGATGAAACGGTCGTGGAATGGGAACAGCCGCTTTTCGTTCGTAAGGACAACCCGCCAAACGTTCTGGTCGCTCAACTTGATTCCAAACCTCGCATCATGGGCTCTGCCACCATCAGCCCGCTCAACGATTGACGGCTGTGAAGCAGCCCCGCGATTTTCCACCGGTCTTCCCTCGCTCGGGCGGTGGTTTGATAACCTCAAACGCTTGGCTCGGATTTGGGATGTACGAGATTGGACAGGAGACTGTACCAACCGGTGAGACAGACAGGGAAGTGTTTCTGTCTCTACGGCTGGCGGAGCCATCGGAACGGGTGAGGGTCACTCTGGACGATTGCATGCTGTCCATCGAGGGGAAGCGAAACGCCACCGTGGACATGCGTCTTCACGCCATCGCCACCATGAAACACCATTCCTCAAACCTCGTTCCCGCTTGGTTGATATTTCTAGGCCTAGCATTGGTCTGGATTGGCTACCGCGTGATGGTCCCCCCGTTGTATCGGCTGGTGTTCATCGCCTCGGGCTCAGCGCTGGTTATCGCCCGTGTTTTGACAAAAAAACCAACGCTCACCATTCAGACCACATCGGGCGACACTCACGTGCTGTTCGGGAACGAGCGAGCCCTCAACCGACTGAGTTTCAACAACTCTCTGGCGGACGGGCGGGCAAAGCTGGCGGCCATTGAGACGGAACTGGACCGAGGCTGGCGAGACCCTGATCCAGCGCCAGTCGTTCCTGGCCCGCTGCATGTTCCGCAAGTCGTTGAGCACTTCCTGCACGCGAGTGGTGAGGAAGCAACGCCGTCAGAGATTGTTCAAAGCATCCCCGACTGGACGCCAACCCACGAGCCTGAAGTCGATGCCCATCCCGCCGTTGTTGGCTTTATTCCGAGCTTTCAACCGGTTGTATCGCACCAACAACCACAAAATTATCCACCAGACCATCGTCCTGCACCGATACCTCATCCCGTCTTGATTCCGCAGGGGGTGCCTCCGATGTACCAAACAGAATTCGGAGACGGCCAAGGTTTCTTCCCGTCGTTCATGAACCGAGACAGCGCCCACATACCGGGTGTTCACCTCGGTGAAGAACCCGAAGAGCAGCCGGAGGAACTGCACCTTGACCCCGAACTTATCGAGGCCATTGACGGCATTATCGAAGAAGAGCTTGGACCGCCAGCAGCGCCTTCGGAACCTCGCCTTGGCCAACCGCACACCACGCTCAAGCCGAAAGTAAGGCCGTCCATCGAGGAATCGCCGTTCCGACCCCGAAGGACGCAGAGTCTCCATCGAAAGGAACGGAGGGGATTCAGCATGTTTGCGCGAGTACGGGAGACGTCGAGCGGGCTCTTGGAGCGAGCGACCCAAGGCGGACGCCCCAGACCTTACGCCACCTCCGAAACTTCGGGCGCACTCCGAGAGCAGGCGGCAACGGCTTCGCCCCCTAACACGCAGCGCGTGATGAACTCGCTGTCCCAAGAAGAGGGCGGTGTCATGACGCCGCAAGAGGTGGCAAGACTCGGTGAGCGGGAGGCGTTGTTGTTGGCAAAAGCCAACGAATTGAGCCAGTCCGAAGAAGGGCGCCTCGAAACGATGTCGTTCAACGACATGCGCTCAAGTTCGGGAGCGGAAGACACGCTTGATTTGCCCCGGCTTGATGAGGACTGATCAGTGCCCAAGCATGCGACGGTACGTCGTCATTCTGGAACGGTACCGACCGTCATCTAACGATTGGAGGGCGTCGGTTCCAAACGCCTCAAGCGTGAAACTTGCCATCACGGTGGCCCTCATCAGACCTTCACGTAATTCGTCATCCGAAACAGGTCCTGCGCCTTCAGCGAGATGGGCAGCCAAGGCACCTGCGAAGGTATCGCCGCAACCGGTTGGATCAACAACGTCCGCCGTTGGAAAGGCCGGGAGCGCCAACAGGGTCTTGCCGTGCAGGGCCAGGACACCGTGCTCGCCTCGCTTGACAATCAAGGTGTTCGTTTTCGTTTGTTCGGCGAGGTTTAGCATCGCCCGAACGATGTTTTCATCGTCCAAAAGCATCCGCACCTCACCGTCGTTGATGATGACCAAGTCCACGGCCGTCATGACCTCCAACAGGGCAGGTTTGGCGATGTTGATCCACAAATTCATTGAATCGAGCATCGTCATGCGAGCGGGGTTGGTTTGTTGGATAACGCTTCGTTGAATCTCGGGGTGAAGGTTGGCGCAAAACAAGACCTTGGGGTTTTTCCAGCGGTCGGGCACAACCGGCTGAAAGTGTTCAAACACGTTGAGGTAGGTGGCATGAGTTTCCGCCTCAGCCATCGCTCCGTGATACGAACCCTCCCACCGAAAGGTCTCTCCCGTGGCCACCTCTACGCCGTCAAGGTTCAACCCTGCCTCGGTCAACACCGCCCTGTCCGAGGCATCAAAATCTTCACCCACAACACCGACCAAGCCTGTGGCTGATTGGCTGGACAGGCGCTGAACAAAACGGCACGAAAGCCCACCGTACGTTGCTGAACCTCCCAGCGCACGGGCAACGGCGCCTGCGGGAGACTCAACAGAATCGTAGGCGATGCTTCCAACGATGAGGACGGACATCTGACTCAGCTCCAAATCATCCAAGCAATTCTTGGTGCATGTCGA
>CACODE010000029.1 GCA_902625885.1 uncultured Candidatus Poseidoniales archaeon | reverse complement strand
ATGGCATCGCCGCCGAAAGTCGCAACATTATGATGCGTTGAAGCCCTACATTCAAGAAATGGCTGAGATTTTGGAAATCGATCCTTGGCACCTTATTCCGGACTGGTTTGTTTCGGAGAACAAGTGCCTTTCTGAGGAAGCCTGCAGGACAAAATTGGCCGCTGAAATTGATGACTTCCTGGACGAACTTCGAAAGAAATATTCCAGTTTGGGTATCGATCGAGAACCGACAGTGGTCATGAAAAACGACAGCGGCACCTACGGTCTCGGCGTGATGATGCTGACCTCAGGTGAACAAATACTCAACTTGTCAAATCGAAAAGCCAACAAACTGAGGTACGCCAAAGGCGGCGCACAGGTTGAGAACTTTCTGATACAGGAGGGCATCCCAACGGCGCTGGCGACCAAGGATGGCGAGACACTTGAGCCCGTCGTTTATTTGGTCGACGGTGAGGCAGCCTCGTGGTTTTACAGAGTTAACGCCAAAAAATCCGACATGGACAACCTCAATTCACCCAGTGCGAGGTTCGAAAACTATGCGGATGGCGAAAACCCCTACCTCACCGAAGCCCATGGCTGGCACGCCCTTGTCGCTGAAATAAGCATGATAGCGATGGGGGCTGAAGCCGCAGAATGGCAAGCCTAACGCCCTTTAGAGGACAACAGAAACATAACCGGTGCGCTCTCGGCTGGACATGGACCAGCGCGTGTTACTGTACGTTGGGACCATTGCCGTCGGCCTCTGGATTTCCGCCAACACAGGAGGAGAACTCCTGCCCGATGCGTACGCTGAGTGGCCGGTTAACGTCTGGTGTTGGGGTGTTTTTGCCGCCATCTATGCCAAAGCGCCACGCAAGGAACGTATTGAGATGCTCACCGTCGTGGCGTTGGCCACACCAATGGAACTTTTCTTCTCGGAGGTATGGCTGATTTACGAATACCAGCGAGGTTTCATGCCGCTTTTTGTTCCTGCAGGCCACTACTTTTTGTTTGACCTGGGCCGTCGCGTCGCCAATCTTCTCAAGGAAAACCAAGCCCTGCTATCGCTTACGCCGTTCGTCCCCTTGGTCGCCTACGGGATGTGGACAGGCGAGGACACGTCTGCTTTGTTTTTGCTCATCCTGGTGTTTGCTTTCACGAAGTGGGGGCCTCAACCTCGCCTCTACGCCGCCATGGTTTGGGCAGCTCTCGCTATGGAATTGTGGGGCACGTTCCTCGGCAACTGGACGTGGGCCAGTGAGGTTCCGTGGACGGGACTTACGGCGTGGAACCCGCCGCTCTTGGTTGGTGCATTCTATTGTTTTGGCGACCTCCTTGTTAATCTCAGCGTTGCCAAGTTTGAAGGAGGACCGGTTGCAGAGGTGTCACCATGACGGGGGTCGAGGAGCTGCGCCGACGGCGCGCCAAGGAGGCCATGCGCATCCGCACCGCCCTCAACCGCCAGCGTGGCGAACAACGCGCCAACACCAAGGGCGGTGAAGGCACGGTGGCCTTCGTCGAAGAGAGAAAATGCATCGGTTGCGACCAATGCACCATCGTCTGTGACGACAACGCCATCGACTTGTATCACGTTGACGTTATCAGCCCGTTGATGTCGGTGGAAAGCAATCGCAAAGCAAAGATCGTCCGAGATGACTGCACGGGTTGCCGACTTTGTGTTCTCTCCTGCCCAACCGACGCCATTGCGATGATTGACCGTTGAGGTGGTCCCATGTCAAAAAAAGGAAAGGAAGCCACCGCCCAACGCTTTGGTGGTGAATTCGGACCTTACAGAAAACCGGGAACGGAAGGTGTCTCGCTGTCGACATTCAAGAATCTTGTATGGACCTCAAACATCGGCGGTCTTCTTCTGGTCGTGCTGGCGCTCGAATTGCTGTTCGTCCAACAACAATTCACGTGGGGCTTTGTTGCCCTTGTGGCTGGTGTCGCCGTAGCCCTGTTCCCCTCGAATTACGAAATTGTCGGAATGAACGACGATGACGAGGATGAGGATTGATTCGGATTCATTTAGAGCCAGGCGACAACCAAGAAGTAGACCAAGGTCAGAAGCATCGAAATGGCAAGCGAGACGCTTGCCCCAATCCAAAGGAGCCCCCGATGGTTCACATACCCCCAGATTGCGATGCCAAGGGCCAATACAGGCCAAAGCAAGAGGGAGAGCAAGCCCCACAGAAGGCCTTCCCATGAATCACCCACGATGATGGCCGTAAGCAATAGACCGAGGCACATTGAAAGAAACGGAGCCGAGAGACCCACCCAGAAATACCTTGATTCAACCGTTCCTTCATGCTGCAAATCGCTGTGAACACCCCACTCAAATTCCTCATCGCAATGCGGACATTCAAACAAGCCCTCAGCCGTACCACGGAGTTCTATGCCCTCGTCACAATGAGGACAGGCAACGACGACCATGTAGGTGTCTACCAATTACCGTAGAATAAAGATTGAGTCGTCGAGAGAATCAGGCCTTAACGTTCTCAATGGCGCTTGGCTCGGAGGCCAGGCCGCTTTTCTTTTCGTTGACCTGACGGGCCAAGAAAGAGACGATGTCGAGAATCTCGATATCGGCATAAGCCTCGTCGCCTTCGAATTTGAGGCACTCAAAGTGCGACACACACTTCGGACAGGACGTCAGCATGGTGTCTGCACCGGTGGCTTTGACCTCTTCCATGCGTGTGACACGCAGGGAGCGGGCGTTCTCGTTGCACGACATCATGCTCGAGACACCGCAGCACATGGCGTCCTCGCCGTGGTGTTCCATTTCAACGATTTCAACGCCCTCAACGGCGTTGATGAGTTCGCGAGGTTCGTCGTAAATGCCCATCTGGCGACCCAATCGACACGGATCGTGATAGGTGACAGTCGTGCCAGCCGATTTGAGGTTCATGTCAAAGCCTTGCTCGATCAAGAATTCAGTGGTGTGCATGACCTTCACGTCTTCGAGTTCGTAATCTCGGGCGAAGGTTCGGAAACATTCAGCACATGACGAAACGAGCGTATCAATCCCTGATTCGTTGATTTTTCGCTGATTGTAAGCCTTGAGTTTCTCAAAGACTTCGTCAAGACCCTGCCACTTCTGGTCGTGGCCGCAACACTTGAGGAAATCTCTGCCGAGGTAAGACACGTCCGTGCCCATCTCTTCAAACAGGGTAAAGGCGGATGTTGTCGATTCACCGAGGTTCATGCTGCCCTCGTTGACGTGAGAGAACACCATCTCTTGGTCAAGATAGTCCACACAACCGGGGTAGTAGCCGATGTTGGAGGAAATCGGGTAATCCTCTGTAGCGATGAAGTCGATGTCTGCAGCCTCATCGGCTTCGGCGTTCAGTACCGCTTGCAGAACGGTGTGTGGGATTTCTGCTTGCGGACCGCCCACAATGAGGGACCGGCGAATATCAACATAGGAGTCGTAGTTGACAAGTTGTGGACAGGCGTTGGTGCAAGCCGTGCAAGTTAAGCAAGAATAGAGCGGTACGCCGTCGTCTTCATTGTTCCATGAGTTGTAGATGATGTTCAGTTTGTCACCGCCATTGAACAGTCGAACCGGACAGGCATCGTCGCACAAGTCGCAGCCGTAACATTTGTTCATCTCGAATTCATATCCACGAGCCATGTACCGTAGCAAAACAAAGACCAGCGCGCCAAAGGTGATGCACGGAATGAACATCGCGTAGGTTAGTTTGGCGTCCAACGACTTCGGGTTTTGGTGATAGGTCGGGTTTTCAATGTAAGAGTAGGCTTTGCCGCCAAGCGCCATTTCAGCGTCGTTGGAAAGGTTGACCGTGTAGCCGGCGAGACCTCCGGGTGCGTTTTCGTTCCACACGAGAAGCGGCTGATAGCTTGCGATGAGGAACGATGTCTCGGTCGTGATGCTGTCGTTGAGGGCCAGAGGACCGCTGACCACAACCTCGTAGGCATAGTTGTAATCACCAACGCTCATTTCAATAGTAGCACCTGCACAGTCATCAAAGGAGATGACCTCTTTTCCAGAGGTGTCAAAGACAGTGAGCGTGGTTGAGATCATTGACTGCGTGGAAACGCCGTCAATTTTTCTCTCGCTCGAGCGGTATTCACAGGCCAGATCTGTGGTTACGGACGTGAATTCTTCAGGGTGACCGTCTTCGAAGTGCTCTTCGAAATTTGTGATGGTGAACGAACCGTTGGTGATGAAACCTTCTCCACCGTTGAACGTTGAACCTTCTGATGCTGCATTCTGACCCTTCTCGGCGTCTTGATGGCCGTTGGCATCGTTGAAATCGGTAATGATGTACCGAGCGGGCTGGTATATGTTCCAATTCAGCCAGGCTGTGGTCGGCACGATTTCGCTTTCAGACCAACCTCGTTCGTCGGTGAACTCGTTAACAGCATGCACGTGAACATCGCTTGGTTGCGTTCGCATGGCCTCGAGTTCTCCGTAATCCTTGATGGTGAGCAGACCTTTGGCGTCCCAGAAGCCTTTGTCGTAGGTGTCAAACGTCGCGACGGTCGCAGCCGAGGAAATGATGAGTGCACCAACAAGCAGTTGGCGGCTCTTCGCAACGGTGAACCCTGTGCCCCAGGCTTTGATGAGCAATCCGCGACCGATGAAATAGATGCATATCCACATCAACACCCCCGTCATAACCCACGGTATCGAATTGAACACCTCCGCAATCCAAGGTTCCCTCGTTCCGCACAACAAATCACCGTGCGAATCGAGCTTGCAGAAATCTGACCGGTTCTTTCCGTACAATTCAAGGAAGATGTTGATCGAAAAGACGGAGATGAACCAAATGTGTGCGAGATAAACGGCTCCGGCGGCAGCAAACCAAGGGTCTTCCACAGGTCGCTTCTCTCGTCCACCCAAGAACGGAGGGAGAGCGAGGATACCGACGGGGATACCCGTTAGAGCAGCACCCCACCAAGCAGCGTTCCAGGGGAACATCGGCTGGCCAACAATATCGCCGACAAAGCCCGTGGGCACGACGAACTGCGGAAGGTACTCGCCCCACCTGAGGTATCCGTAAGAAAACAACACGTACCAGTCAGGGAACACGAAACCTGCTTGGGCGTACGGATCGGCAGCGCCGTGAAGCGGTGGAGGAATAAGCCAAGCGTAAAACAACAAGATGGTGATCATCGATGCGAAGATGATCGTGTCTCGCAACACCTCGTGAGGCCAAAATCCGTGACCTGTTCGCGTTCGCTTTCGTTTCTCTTCCGCTTTCTGGAGGTTCTCTTTTTCCTCCATGTACATGGAAGCGACCCTTCCAAAGTTGTCAATCAGTCCCATTTCTCACCCTCCGTATCAATGCGGTTCCGCAATCCCCTGTACCCAAACAATGAACAAATGGATGATGATGAGCGTCGTGACGATGACAGGCAAAATGAATACGTGAATGAAGTACATCCGTGTCACCGTCAGCGGCGTCAATTCCGAACCGGCAAAGAGAAGGGTGGCGACATACTTGCCCACGAGCGGACTCGAGTTTGCCAGGTTGATGCCGATGATGGCGGCACCGTAAGCCAGACTGTCCCAGGGCAGGAGGTATCCCGAGTAGCCGAAAACGATGGTCAACGCCATGAGGGCGACCCCGATGAGCCAGTTGAGTTCACGAGGGTTGCGGTACGCTCCGGTGAAGTAGACGCGGCACATGTGAAGGAAAACGCTGGCGACCATGAAGTGGGTCGTCCAGTGATGAACGGCTCGAAGGATGTAGCCGAACGGCAGCTGCGTCATGATGTACTGCATGCTTGCGTAAGCAGGGGATGGGTCACCTTCGCCACCGGGGACATAGTAGATGCCGAGCACCGTCCCGGTGGTCACCAGAATAATGAACGAAAGGAAGGAAATCCCGCCCAAACAGTAGAGCGGGTACCAATACCAGATGATTCGCAGCTTGTATTTCTCAGCGTGGGTCAACGGCATCTGACGGTGCATGTTGTAGTACGCACCCTTGGACATGTTCCAATAGTCCTGCAGACGGAATCGGGTGTCCAACCACGAAAAGACCCAGAGGAACGACCGTTCTGCCACACCCATTTTTCCGGTGGACTCAACGGCACGAAGAATGTCCCTTCTCGGCATTTCCTCGTTTTCTTTTCTGAGCGTAAACGCTACAAGCACCACAAGGAAAGCAATGAAGAACCAAAGAACCCAAAACATCGTCGTCATCTTCTCACCTCAATCGCAATACGTGTACCAGTCTATGTAATCCGGTAGACCTTCAATAATCCCACCATTCAGTTGAATGGGAATGATAGGAAGACCAACAGGAGCCGGACCGCCAGCCCTTCGAATGCCAGCATAATTGAACGTGGCGCCGTTGGAACGGTTTCGGTTGGTGTTCATTTCAAGCGCTGTGGGGTCGAACCTGGACGAGTGGCAAATGCAGAACATCTTCGTGCCGCCGTCATCACCGCCGCCGGGCGTCCAAGAGTCTTCAGTGAAGGAGTTGGAAACGAGTTGCCACCCAGGGATGCAACAAAGATGCGTGCATCGACCAAACACCATGACCAAGTCGTCCGAGGGCATCAATCGAGGGTCAGCTTCAGCGAGATCTTCGAAGTGGCCGACGTACTTTCCGGTCTCATCGTAGCCTTCCATGAACTGGAATCGGGCCTTGCCGTTTGATTCTGGTGTTCCAGCGTATTTCGAGTGAGCAACATAGTTCACGACGACCGGGACGCCGTTCCACACACCTGCTGCCCCAGCGGTGCCAGTAGCCGAACTTGCGGCTTCGGCTTCGAAGTCTGCTTTCGTCATGGGCTGGAGGTGTTTGGCACCGTACCAAGCCTCGTCTTCACGGCCTTTGGCCCAGAACTGAACGGCCAGATCTCCGCCGCCGCCACCACCGGGTGGGAGGAGAATGGCGGCGAAGCCGAGCATGCCAAGCGAGGCGACCAAGACGCCGGCGGCAGTGTTGAAACCGTAGCGAAGGAATTGTCGCCTGTTGATCGATGTCGTGCTACCGGCCATGGCATCAGCCAGGTCAGAGGGAGCGGGTTTGAGGTCGTATTCACGTGCCATGGGACCTCACCACTTGTACTCCCGCCAGTCTTTCTGATGCTCTGGAATGAATTTGTTTTGGGCGTGTTTAACGACGATTGTGTCAGGGAGGATGTATTTCAGGTAGATGATGCCCACCATGATGACCGTGGTCATGGTCATGGCGAGATGGAAGGAGAGTTGTTGTTGGTCCCAGCCGTTAGCAAGACCGTAAATCATTGAAAAGCTCCAGTAGCATATCCAGAACAAGCCCCACATGAGGAAGAACATGGTGAGGTAGGACGCCCCGGATGGAGCAAGCGAGGCGCTGACGATTGTGCCGGGTTCAGCGATGTTAAAAACGCCGTGATCGATGGCGTCCGCCATTTCTTCCTCGGTCAATTCCGCACCCTCGAGGGCCGTGCGAGCGTCATCGACGGCGATGCTGCCGTCGGCAACACCACGAAGCAACGTGGTGATGGTGTCGTCCATCACTGATCACCTCGTCGCATCAGTTTGTATCGGAGGCGGAGCTGATTGCTTCGGCCTTTGTAAGAAGTTGAAAATCCATAGCGCAGGAGCAAACCCGCAAAGATGACCACGCCAATGACAGCGCCAAAGCCGAGCAATCCTAGCCAGTGCGCTCGAAGTTTAGCCCCCATGTGGTGCAGGTCAATACCGTGGTGTTGGGGTTCAGGGGGCGCCACGTTGCCGTCCCCAGCGAACAGCGTTCGTGTCCCCATAGCGGCCGACGCTTCGTCGCCCTCGCTCAATGCGAAGTTGAGTTGATTCCAGCGGTCCTCAACCCCGGGAATTTGGTCGCCGTTGACGGAGTTTCCTACAATCCAGAAATTCACGGTCCCCGATCCCGATTCCGGTGCCGTCCAGTCAAGCACCCATGCTCGGTCCTCGGTGGCAGAAGATGCCTCGGTGTGGGTGAGGGTCTGTTCGTCGAGCGCCCCGTCAATTTCCCAGTTTTGCGCTGCGTCGCTCGCCAACGTGCCAAGTGAAACACGCATCGAAAAGCCAGCGGTGTAAGTGCCCGTGGCTGCGGGCCCACCGATGAGCTGGAGGTGGAAGGTGTAGGTTTCTCCCGCCATCCAAGCGTAGGGCACATCGTCAAGGATAACTTGGACGGCGTTGTCGGCGACTTCGTTGTGACACAGGCAACCGGATTTGGCCACGTCGTCAATGTCGACCTGCCCGGTTGAGCCTTGATGAGATTGAGGACCACCAATGCCTCCGTGATAAGAGGACGCAAGGGTCGGTAGCAAGAGCAAAAACCCAAGCACGGCTAACACCATGGTGCGTGCCGTCATCGACGATTTACGCATAGCCTCACCCTATTGTTGAGACCGACTTGCTAGGACTCCTTAAACATTACCGGGAAAAGACCACATTAAGTGCGGCGCAGTGTTGCGTTTTTTGTGAGATTTTCACCCCCCTATTTATCACCTTTATGAAGGCAGTAAAAACCAGCAGAAGAGTTCTTCAATTTCCCAGCCATCGGAGGTCCTGAGAATCATGGGGAATTTTGCCTTCGACAACACCTACAACCTCACCGAGGATGAGCTTCAACAACTTGATGAAGCAGAGGATTTGATGATGAAAGGCGCCCTTGGAAAAGCCGAATCGATGCTCCTGTCCATGCTTGAAAACGACAATGAATGCATACCCGTGCTGTCAAATCTTGGCCACCTTTACGGCCGTCATCTTTCCGAATTCAAGACGGCCGTGGAATACTACGACAGGGTTCTCGAACTGGAGCCCGACAATGCATGGGCGAGGGATGCACGCCGCAGATACATGCGATACGTCGATTGATTCACCACACCAAAGTTCATGGAGATGCCACGCTTAGTGGCCTTCATGGACCCATCCAACATTCTCATTGCTGGAGTGGGGGGCATCGGTTGTGCGTGGGCTCATCAAGCACATCAAAAATGCCTTGGTAGTGCGCACCTCGTGCTCATCGATGCCGATGACACCAGCTTCCAAACCGGTGAAGACGTCCACATCCTTCGGCTTGGGCATGCTTTGGACAGCGTGGGTTGCGCCGCTCTTCCACCGCTGGCGGAGCAGCGCATGCGCGGCCTGAGCACGCTCACAAACCAACTTCTCCAAGAAACCGAACTTGTCGTCCTTTTGACAGGACTGGGCGGCGGTGTGGGCACAGGCGCCGCTCATGAATTCGCTCGACAGGCTCGGCAATCCGGAGCCATCGTTCTCGCCGTGGCTGGCTTGCCCTTCGAGTGCCAAACCACACGAATGGACATCGCCAGCGAGGGTTTGGACCGCTTGGAGCAAACCGCCCACGTCACCGTCAGGCTGTCGTTGGACAGGCTGGCCAGGCAGACCCGGGAACGCGGGCAACTCTGGCAGATGGGTGCGGAATGGATTGAAGATCTGGTTGATGGGTTGGTGCGCACCTTGATGCGAATGGGCCTCATCAACCTTGATTTGATGGACCTCAGAGCGATTGTGGACCGCTCGGGCGAAGCAACCATGCTCGTGGGCGTGGGTCGCCCTGACAACCCAAAGGGCATTCTGGAAGCGGCTCTGAAAGCCCCACTCGCCGCCATGGACGTGGGCGGTGCCAAAGGTTGTCTAATTCAAGTTGAAGGTGGCATGGGCATGACCATCGGCCAAGTCGACGCCGTGGCGGATTTGTTCACCAGCGCCCTTGACGCCGACGCACAAGTCATCTTGGGAGCGCGGGTAAGCGAGGACTTGGTCGACACCATACGAGTCGTGACGCTCCTTGCAGGGATCCGCCCGAGCTAATCGACAAGTTCAATCTCGTCGTCCCAGTCAACCTCTGACGCCAGCACCTCAGGTTCAGACCACGCTACGTCCTCGCCGATGGATTCCGTCTCCTCCGTTGTTTCCGAAGGAGTTGTCTCTTCATCGGGATCCGATGCAGTGGCTTCTCCACTGTCGTCAACTTCCACCGCCACCTCACTTTCGGACGGGACAGCATCATCAACGATGCGCCTTATGTTTTCGGCATGTTGCAAACCGCCGATAGTGGCAGCCAAGACGCGCGGCTGCATCCAGAGGAACGTCATCATCACCACAAGGTGGCCGGCCATCATGACGTTCTTGATGTCGTCGAGGAGGGTGGCGAGCATGGCGACACTGCCGGCGTAAGCGTAGCCGAACGCAAGACCGACGGGCAGAGCGTTTTCGGTGTTGACGAGATTGAATGAGGAGCGATAGGTACGGGAGGTCAAACCCCAGATGGCCATAACGATGGTAAAGGCCATCAAAACGAGTTCCTCAATGATGATGAACCCGCCGTTTTGGTTGATGGAAAAGTGGCGCCAAACCGTCAAAAAATGCCAAGTAATCAACAACTGACTAAGCAGCATCCATCGGTTTGCAAAGGCGCTGAAGTCAGCCCGTGCTGATGCTTGCAATCGTGCTTGCCGAGCGAGACGGTAAGCGAGCAAAAACAGACCGATAACGGCTGCAAAAAAACCGATGTTGCCAACAACGATGGAACCCAACGACATCGCCGTGCCGGCAAGCGCTTCAAAAACAAGGAGAAGCGTCGTCGCCAGAAGAAAAACGATAACGAAACTCAAGGTTTCTGAACGCCGCAAGCTTCCCATTTCCCGCTCCTCCTCCAGCGGCAGGCGTGAGGCGGCAACAGAGGCCAACCAACGTCCAAAACTCCGCCCCTGAACGACCGCCCATATCACAAAACAAGAAGACAAGAGCGGGGGCAAGAGGCCCATCCGATCGCCCAGTGCGCCCTGTCCACCAATGAGACCGATGAGGATACTGCAAAACAACAGCGAGAGAACGAGGGGGAACAAACAAATTCTAAACGACAGCAGCAGACGTTTTGTTCTTCCACTCTCGGCCGATTCGTCGGCATCCGGCAGTTCCGTCCAACGGCGCACCGTATCGAATCCAGACAAGAGTCCCGTGAAGAGGTAGCCGCAGGAAAGGGAAAGAAAAACCAGAGCACTGAAGGCACGTTGCCCGTTCATGGCCAAAAGGTGCAGTCCTGAGGACAGCAGGAGAATCATCACCAGATGCGGTAATGTTTTGCCGCGCAACAGGACACGGACAAGCCCCAACAGGGAGGATTCCTGTTGCTGTAGGGACTGGAGCGGCGTCATGCCGTCGGAAGCGGTTGTCGTACCGACCTCGCCTTCCATACATCTGGCTGGCGTTTACCTGTTTTGAGGGTATGCCTTCCTTGAGAAGTCAAACATCATGAAGATGAAGCGCGTCGCCACCTCATGGCCAAGCGACTTACAAAGGCTCGACGCCCCAAGCGGCGCTGGCTTGGTCTTCTGGTCGACAAGCGGCACAAGAGCAGGGCCGAGGTTGAGACCTCAATCAGCAACGTTGCGCAAAAAACAGAGGCATCTGGAACATGGCGATTGATGGATTACTGCCCCGAAGAACAACGAGAAACCGATGCAGAAATTACCGACCTTACCGCCCTACATCCTGAACATGGATTGGCCATTCTTCGAGTTGACCTTATCGATGCCCAAACCATCAGAAGGCTTCTTGAAGACGATGAAGCGCTGGCGACCCATGGCTTTGTAAGCCTCACCACAAGCGGTAAAATTCAACTCGTTCGAAGACGGCTCGGGCTCCGCCGTCCAAAGCGTTTGAAAAAATAAGGAAAGCGCAACCCTGTACCATTTGCTCTGGCCGCAGGTCTCAAGTGCAACCTGCCGCAGGACATCCCATGGGTGGTGGTGGCACGGCGCCAAAAATGAAGATGAGCGATGCGCTGATCCTTACGGGTATCACCCTTCTGCTTGGAGGATTGTTCATGCACGCCTGGGTTTCACCCATTGCGCACGGCGAGGACGACCAACCCTATACGAACGGAGCCTCAATGATGAGCGGTGACAGTTTCAACATCGAAGTTACGGTTGAGAGCGAAGCCTTGCTGAGAATTGTTTTGAAAGACGAAGGTGGCGACATCATCAGTGCGAAAGACACGTCCCTCGCAGCCGATGAGACGCACCGCGAGATCATCGAAGTTGAGACCTCCGGATTTTACTCGTACGAGATCAACACGAGAAACACAAGCGCCACCATTTCGGTGGATATCGACCGCAAGTTGATGTTGGACATGCTGCCCTTCCCCCTGGGCGCTCTGTTTTTGTCCCTTGGGATTTATCAGCGTTCAATATCATCCAAGGACGATGAAGTTCTTGACGCCGAACTAGATGTTTGACCAGCGCAATTCGTCGGGGTCAACCACCGGTTTTTCCTGCTCTGAAAACAGCATATTCCCTGCGGAGTCAAGGCCGATAAACGAAGCACTTTTTTCTCTATAGAACTGACCCCCTAGGGAGCGCATACCTTGATCCACCTCCCTAGAAACCGCCTCGATATCAACGACGCTTTCTGCGACACCTCCCACGGCCTCAAAAAGCGAGGCTACCATGGCGTGGACGGAGTTGTGCAGCTCGCTCACGGAGCGACGCACACCGACCATGTCGAGGGATGCGAAAGCCGTGTCTTCGTCGTTGAGGAGGTTGAGCCCGATGCCGAGAACAAGTTGGTGCCGAGCACCGCGACTCACGGCTTCAAACAAGACGCCACCGGCTTTTTTTGGACCGTTTTCAGGTGTGTTGAGGTAGACATCGTTGGGCCATTTCAAGCACACGTCGTCGGCGACGGGAATCAAGTGCCTTATGTAGCGAACGAGAGACCGCCCAACCCGCAGTTGGTCCATCGTGTTGTGGAACAGTTTTGAGCCACTTTGAATTTGCCAAGAGGCCATCAGCCCTTCGGTTTGGTTCATCCAATTGTTCCCTCTTCTGCCCCGCCCCATGGTCTGATGCAAGGCCCTGACGCTCGTGCCCGGTTTGCTTGACATCTGGAGTACTTCGTCGTTGGTGCTGGTTGTCGACTTCAATTCAACCAAGGGTGCGCTGGTGTACGGGTGCCACACGGCCAGCACGCTCAATTCCTCACCGTTCTCGAAAACGGTTTGCTTGATTCTTCTGGCGGCAAGGCCCCTGTGCCACGCACCGGCCTCGGCACTCTCGAGGCAACCCTCCGACGAGACGGTGAGAAAGGAAACACCATGCGAGTGAAGGAGCCGTCCTTGCGAGAGAAGGTCGTAGAACCTAAACACGAGACCTTCACGGTCTGTGTCTGTCAACGCCGCCTCTTCCATCGGGCCGAGGGCCCCCTGGTCCAACACTGACGATGACAGGTAAGGTGTGTTCCACAGCACCACGTCGTACAGACGGTCGCCCGCCCACTGGTCCAGACCCCCGTCGATCGCTGGCCCCGGTCCGCCTTCCAGAACACTCGCTGCATAACCGTGATTTTGCAACAGCGCTCGCGTCGAGGCGACAGCGAGTGGGTTGACGTCGCACGCCGTTATCTTGCAGCCAAACGTCGCTGCATAGAGCGACAAAACCCCCGAGCCGCATCCGATTTCCAAAACATCAGCACCGGCATGAAATCGCGCGTTGTTGAACACCGATGCCAGCAGGGAAGTGTCCTCTCTGGGCGGGTACACGGTTGGTGGAACAATCGTCTTGAACACCCGTCCGTTTGGCGCAGCCCAATGGACAACCGTTGAGGGCTGTGCCGTGCGATGTATTTCGGCTTCGGCATGACCCTCGCCAAACGGTTTGTCCCCCTCCATACCGTTGACCAAGAAGTGGTATTTGATGAGCCTATTCGTGTTGCAGAACGACCAAATCGGCCATTTCAGCCCGTTAGGGCACATTTATGAAGGTGGTTTGGGTTGGCCTGAATACTCACCTCCGTGGCCGACACGGTCACTAGCGTCCCGAAATGTATAAGAAGGGCATGCAGGTCGGACAAAAGGCCCAAGTTGCTACATTGGGCCTGTAGCTCAGTCAGGTAGAGCGTCGGACTTTTAATCCGATGGTCGCGGGTTCGAACCCCGTCGGGCCCGCCTGAATGCGCTACAGGACCGGTGTGCAGGGCGCTCCGGGGTGCGAAAATGGTCGTAAAGAGTGCAACGAAAAAACGTTTGATGGAACTGGGCGTCTCTGAGGAATACGCACACAAGCTGGCTACCGACAGAAACATGACGGACATCAAAAATATGTCTCACGATGACGTCGCCTCAACCCTCGGCATCTCGAAAGATGCAGAGGAATTTATCAATACCATGCAGATTATCGCCGAACAAGGCTCTCGGCGAAGGGCTGCAAAAAAGAGCACAAAAATCACCATCAGGGCGAAAGCCATTGATGACATCGATCGCCCCGAGATCACCTCTCGGTTCAATGCGCTCAACCACGAGCTTGTTCCGCATCAAGAACTCGTTGGTGATGCCAACATCACACCCGAGGAACAGCTTGCCGTTGAGATGGAAGCCCTCGCTCCTTGGAAGATGGTTCAACCCGATGCAGAGACCGGTGAAGACCGGCTCGCCAAAGAACTGCTTCCGAAAATTCTCATCACCGATCCGGTGGTTCAGGTCATCAAGGAACTTGCCGAAGCTGCGGACTCGTCCAAGCACATGGCAGACCCCGACCACAAGCCACTGGCAGCCGGGTGGATAGCCGACCGAGTCCTCAAGGTCATCAGGAAATCACCCTCAGCCGGGCAGACCGTCGCTTACCGACTTATCGTTGAGGGGAACTGAAGGAGGAGAACATCATGCAGGAAATCATTCAAGCATTTTTCAAAGAACGCAGCCTTGTCAACCATCAACTCGCCTCTTACAACGACTGCATCCCCGCATCCGAAAGTTCCCTCTCTAGAATGGAACGCATCATACGGAACATTCGCGTCGGCACCGATGAAGACTTCAACGACGACGAAGGTGGCTACATCAAACTGGATGTCCACGACCAAGACATCGTCATTCGCCTCAAGAACGTTAAACTCGGTCAACCCACCGTAAAGGAAGCCAACGGAGCGCTCAACCCGTCCACTCCCATGGAATGCCGACTCCGCAAACTCACCTACATGTCCCCCGTGACCATCGATTTCACCATCAAGAGAAACGGTGTCCCTTCCCCCACCGAGAGCGGTGTCGCTGTCGGCAACATGCCGATCATGGTTCGCTCCGAACGATGCAATCTTCATCCAAAGCACATCGCCGGAGACCGTGTGCTCGCACCAACCACCTCTGCTGAGGACAAGACCACTTGGCATGAACTCCTGCAGAGAAAAGGCGAAGACCCTCTAGACCCCGGCGGCTATTTCATCATCAACGGCACCGAACGTGTGCTCATTTCAATGGAAGACCTCGCTCCAAACCGCGTAACCGTTGAGATTAACAAGCGCTACGCCAAACAAACCGAAGTAGCCAAGATCTTCTCCCAAAAAGACGGCATGCGAAAGCCCCTGACCGTCGAAAAGCGCCGGGACGGTATGCTCATGGTCAAAATCAGCACCGCCGGAACCACGGCCATCCCGGTGGTTCTGTTAATGCGCGCCCTTGGCGT
>CACODE010000028.1 GCA_902625885.1 uncultured Candidatus Poseidoniales archaeon | reverse complement strand
ACGTGCGCCCTCCCAACCGCTACAACGTTGCCACTGTCCTCCACCCACGCATGAACGGCCGTGCCGTCGTCGGAAAGCCGTTCGCTGCCCAGCGGCATGCCAATCGGTTCTCTGAGAACGGCGAAGCGGGTATGAAAATACGGTTCAGAAGGGAGGCCGTGCAAACTGTTTACCATTGTTCTCAACCTCCTAAAACAACGCACCGATGAACATGCTCAACACTGGCACGGCCACCAAACCGACAACAAACGAGGATATCAAGCCGAAGCCGAGGGCTTTTCTGCCCGAAACAAAGGCGGCGAGTATGCTGCCAAGGTACACGAACGGGAACAAGCAGCACGCATAGTCCAACGGGTCCTCGTCGGTGTAGGTGTCGTCGTAGTACATCATCTCAACGACCAGTTCGTCAGCGTTGGCCTGGTCCAGTTGAAAGAAGGCGGTGCTGTTGGCGACGTAATAGGTGCCGATGTTGGCGAAGTAATAGGTGCTTGAACGGTTTCGCTGTTCGACGGCAACCTCTGCCCCGTTGCCCTCAACGGGGCAACGCAGCACGATGGTGTGTCCCTCGCTGGTGAATTCTGAGGTGAACGAGACTAAGGTCTCGTCTTCGTATTGGGGAAACTGAACGCTGTACGTCGTGCCGTCCTCGCTCTCAACGGTCAATTCTTTGTCGAGATAAGGGCTTTCCCAAGCAAAGACCGTTTCTTCACCGATGAACATCAAGGCGATGATGAGCAACGGGACAACAACGCCTGCGAAATAGTCCAACCAGCGAACGGTCTTGGTGGGTTTTGGAGGAGCGTGCGTGAGCATGAACTGCGGTTGTTGGACGGGCACCACACCGGTCAGTTGCGGGGTTGAAGGGGCTGAAGTTGGGTTCATAGGTTGGCCGAAGATCACTTGCGGTTCGGGTGCGGCTTGCGAGGTGACCACCGGCGCTATGGCTTCCGCCAGCGACGCTTCATCAATGGCAAAAAACGGCTTGTCTTCGCCGGCAGAAGCGTCGTCGGTCGCTTCTCCCGTCATGGCCCATGGTTGTGTTTTCGGGGTTTAAACCATGCACCCAAAAACGTGTTTGGTGGTCAGGGCCCTGTCTAAATCACGAAGAAGGCCAGCATGGGAGGAATGGTGGCGAGACCCACCGGATAGGCGATGCAAAGGCCCCACAAAAGGTTCTCCGCTTCCGTGTGGTAAGCCACCACGATGCTCACAAAATACACGGCCCCGAGTCCTGCCAAGAGAAGGAGCACGCTCCCTAGTCCTATTGAATTCGTTTCCTCGTCTGAATTCGTTTCCTCATCGATCTCTGGGACAAAAATGAATTCGATGAAGTTCACTTCACCAGCTGTCGCACCGTCAAGTTTGAAGAACACCGTGTTGTTGCTCGGGTAGTACTTTCCAATCGCTTTGGGTGGTTCCCCAGACGGCCCGTCCCCCTGCTCCTCCTGCTGCTGGTCCTCCTGCACCTGAAGCATCGAGTTCGGTTCGCCGTACTCACCGTAACCGTCAAGGAAAACATACGATACCATTTCGTCATCGGGGCTGATAAGAGTACACCAGATACCGTCAACCCTTTCGCCGTCGCGAGGGATGGCTCTGAACTCAAACGTTTGGTTATCGCCTTGATGGGGTACATTCTCACGAATCGCAAAGCGGGGTTCATCATCGTCGTCGCTCGGCGTGTAGCCAGAGAGTGCGAACGTCATGCACCCGCCCACGATGATGAGCGGAAGAAACAGGCCCAAGAAAAACCCCAGCGTAAGCGCCTTATCGTCATCGTTCGACGTCATCGACTGCGGCGAAGTCCCGTCTTTTGTGCGGCGGGTCGACGACCCTGCTGAGGTCTTCACCGATTTTTTTTCCTGCATCGGCGCACCCCACGGGTTCGCCGGGGCGCTCGTCGTCGAGGGTTTGTCCTCAGCTTCACCCGATTGTGGGCTTTCCACGGAGTTGCTTTCTGAACCCTCAGAAGCTCGAGCCACGTCTTCGGAGGTGATGGCGAAGAAGGGTTTCTCGCCGTCGTTTGGCATGCCCGCTGCTTCCTCTCCCTCCATGGTTCCCACATGTCTGCGGTTGCTTTTAATCATCTTCCTCGGGAATGTCGGAAGACAAAGGCGCGTTGAAATAGGTCATGCCGCTGGGCGTGAACAAAGCACGGATGTCAGAGTGGCTATGAGCGGGACTGCAGATCCTGAGACCGGAGTTCGAATCTCCGTCCGTGCTCCAAAACCCACACGAGGGGAACAATATCATACGAGCCTTGAAAACCAAATCTCGGAAGGCAACATCATCGTTCAGGAGGAAAAGCCATGCCGGAATTGAACCCCAATCTCGCTCATGTCGGATCGGGATTCGCTGCGTTCCTCGCCCCACCCGGACCCGAAGTGGTTCGGTTTACCGTCGGTCAACCCGATTTTGACACCCCTGCACCTGTCGTGGCCGAAGCCAAAGCGGCTCTGGACCGAGGGGAAACTGCCTACACGCGACCCCAGGGGACGCCGTCGCTTTGTGAGGCGGTAAAAACGCACCTCGCTCGGTTTGAGATTGACGTCCTCAGCGACGATATCGTCGTCGCTCCCGGTTGCAAACAGGCCCTCCTCTACGGAATGATGGCCGTGATGGCGCCCGGTGACGAGGTGCTGCTGCTTTCCCCGGCTTGGCCGTCCTACGACGGCATGATTCGTCTAACGGGCGCAACGCCCGTTCATGTCCCCGTGCGTCGCGACAATTACCACCCAGACTTCGACGGTTTGGAACGCCACGTTTCAGCCAACACCAAGGCCATCGTCATCAACTCTCCCAACAACCCAACCGGCGCCGTCTACACTCGAGAAGAAGTCAAGCAAATCGTTGATTTCGCCGTCAAGCACGACCTCTGGATTCTTGACGACATGATTTATTCCACTCTGGTTTGGTCCGAAGAGGGCTACACGTCGCCGTGCGCTTTCCCTGGCGGGCCGGAACGAACCATCACCATCGGGGGTTGGTCCAAAGGATGGGCCATGACGGGGTGGCGACTTGGCTGGGTCACCGGACCGACCAACGTGATGGACGGTGTCAAGAAGATAAACGTCAGTGCTGCAACCCACGTCCCGACGTTCTTGATGCCGGCAGCGGAGAAAGCTTTGGGGCTCAAGGAAGAAGTTGAAGCAATGCAGGAAGCGTTTGCAGAGCGACGGCTGGCCATTCACGATGGCTTTGCCTCCTTGCCCGGTGTCGTTGCGCCTCGTCCCGAAGGTGCCTTCTACATCCTTTGCGATATCACCGGCACCGGCATGACCGATATGGAATTTGCCAAGGAGGCACTTGAACAGGCAAAGGTGCAACTCATACCCGGCTCGCTGATGAAGGGTGGAGAAGGCTTGGTCCGCATCAGCTATGCCACCTCGCTGGAAAACATCCATGAGGGTGTTCGACGTCTACGAACGTGGCTTGAATCCCGTGGTTCACAAGGCTAGCATCGCTTCTCTGATGTACAGCATGCCCGTCAACACCAGGCCCACAACGATGCCTTTCTGTATCGTTTCACTCTTCCATTTCTCCAACCAAATCCGTCCGATTTGGGCGCCAAGAAGGGCGGAAGCAACGAAACCAAACAGCAAGAAAACGTCAGTGGAGAGAACGCTGGCGTCGTGCCAAAGGTAAACGGGTATCCGCGTCAAATCAACCACAAGCGCCAGAACCGCTGCCGTGGCAGCGTAAGCCGACTTGTCGGGCAGACGTGGTTGAAGGAACATCGCTCTCAGCGCTCCTTGATGCCCTGTCAAACCGCCCATGAACCCGGAACCAAAACCTCCGATTCGATCTTCGGCCTCCGGAAGGCGGATGGAGGTCCATGATTCGCTCAGTTTCAAAAGCGGGAGAACGACAAGGGCCAAACCGACAAGCAACAGAAGCGGATCGGAGGGGATGGCCGATTGCAACACGGCACCGAGGAAAGCGCCAAGCAGAAGCGCCCATCCAAACCTCCGCAAGGCATCGCTATCGATGTGAATCCGGAGCAGGCGTGCCTTCATGGCGTTGTGCGCTCCGTGAACGATCGCCACGCCAGCGATGGCCTGATGGGGTTCGAACCACAAGAGGAACAGGGGCGTTGTCATCGTGGCAAGACCGAAACCAGCCGGCACCGTGAGGGCGGCCGCGAGCAAGCAGCCTGCAAACCCAACAATGACCAGGATGTCCATGATGTTCCCTTGTTTGGGGAACTGCAAAGAGGCGTATTTTAACGATGGCAACGACCGTGTTCGCGACCGTTTCTCAAACCGGCGACGGAGGCGCGGGTTGGAGTGAGTCGACGGCAACAGCACCCGGTGGGTCAAACCGCACCTGAACGAAACCGTCGTGTTCCCGAACCTCGTACATCATCAAATCCTTGGGTTTTGATAGGGCCCCCACCATTCGCCCATAGGCTGGAAACAGCGGGAAAGGTGACCATTCCACAAGGGAGCCGTCGTCCAGATGATGCGTGGTTTGGTGGAGCGGGCAACGAACGCAATCGTTCTCTATTTTGGCACCCCAAGCCAGCGGCCAGCGCATGTGCCTGCAGAGCGCTTCCGTGGCAAAGAGTGCGCCATCATGCCTGGCCAGCATGACCAGTTTGCCTTTGATGGTCATCATTTTCTTCTTGCCGTTCTTCAGTTTGCTTGATTTCATTGCGTTATGCCATACCATGTTTATGCCCTCCTCGGGATTGGAATGTTGAGGTGTCGAAGCACCCGTTCTGCGCTCTGCAGGGTTCCCTGCACGGACGGATGGGCGCGATGATCGCCGGCAAGCAACACGCCGTTGATTTCAACGTCGTCCAGCATGCGCTGGTGATGATGGGGGTCTGTTTGTGGCAGCGCATGACGAACGGTGGTCGTCGTCAACGGTTCCCAACCGTCCACGCATTCGCCAAACCACGTTCGCAGTTCCGATTTGACAGCCTCGATATCGGGTTGAAGAGCGGCCCTGCCAAGAAGCGTGGCCACGACCCAGTGTTGACCGCTCGGGTGTGGGTGCAGATTGGTTGGTACATGGACATGCACCACGTCGTTACCTTCTGACCCCCATTCCTCGTTTACTAGGAGCCGAGCCTGGTTGTACGGCGCCTCTGAAGCGATGAACGCTACGGTGCTCGTCATGCGTTCCGCAGGCTGATGGTCAAGAGGTATTTGCGGCAGCATGGAACGGGTTACGTGCTGTGGGACGGCCAAGACCACGCGATCAAAGGTGGCTGTTTCGCCGTTTGCTTCAACCGTCGTCGCAGAAACCGAAGAGACGGTGGCGCCAAGGTGGACGGTGGTGGACCGAAGTTGACCTGCGATTTGTTTTGGAACGGCACCGATACCGTTCTGGGGCACGATCATCTGGCCGTGGGCCATAGCGCCCCAAGCGAAATCGGCAAACGCCATGCGTTCCGAGAGCGTCGGGTCAAGAGTGATGCCGGCAAAAAGAGGTTCGAGCACGCGGCGTGTCTCAGGATGGAATTTTCGGCGTTTCAGACCGTCGCGAATGCTGGGGGAAGGGCGGTCCATTGAGCGTTCGAGGTCGCGTCCGGAGGTTGACAGGCGCCATCGAAGAAAGCGAAGACCGTCGAGGAAACCCACCGAACGAACGGTGGGGAACAGGTAGCGCAGTGAGCGAAGGGCGTCCCCCAAGATTCGACGCTTTCCCGTTGACGGTTGAATGGTCATGGTGCAGGCGTCCATGGATTTGGCGCAAAGAGCTGGAACGTCGATCCATCGCTGGACCGTAGGATAAGCGGTGTGCAACACGTGGAACCCAAGATCGATGTGGTGATCGCCCTGAGTGCGAGTTTTCATTCTGCCACCCAATTCCTCTTCGGCCTCGTACAATGTCACATCGTGGCCGTGTTGCTCGCAACCAAGAGCGATGGCAAGGCCTGCAAGCCCGCCCCCAACAACGGCAATGTTCATTCTTCAACCCCGTAGCGTAGACATGCCACCGTCAAGGTGCAAGATTTGACCCGTCATGTTGTCGGGAGCTTTGGTCAAGAGCCAATGAATGCTCTCGGCGATTTCGTGCGGTTCGTTGATGCGCTTCAGAGGGATCATACCGACGGACGCTTCTCGAATGGCGTCGGACCGGAGAACGGTGGCTCCGAGGCGGGTCTCGGTCAATCCTGGCGCTACCGCATTCACACGCAACCCGCGCTGAGCGTACGTGGAGGCGGCGGCACGGACCATCGCCTCGATACCGCCTTTGGCGGCTGCGATGGCCTCGTGATTGGTCAGCCCGTAACTGCCGGCGACGCTTGAAGTGAAGCAAATTCGGCCGGTGCCAAGTTTGAGCATGGCTTTACCGGCGGTTTTCAAAGCGAGAAAGGCCGAAACCAAGTTGGTTTGAAGGACCGATTCGAAGTCTTCGAGTTTGGTGGCGTGCGGAGGTCGGAGCGCGATGGAACCGACGAGATGAGCCATACCAGAAAGACCGTTTTCGCCCTGTTCGGAGGCGTGGTTCACGGCCGCTTGAACCGTTGATTCGTCCAAGGCATCGCCCTCAACAAGATGGGCCCCCTCAGAAACCAACGCCTCTACCCGGCTTGCGTCGCGAGCCAGAAGGGTGACTTGGTGGCCGTCTCCAAGAAGCAACGAGGCCAGTTGGAGGCCTATATCGCTGCTGCCACCGATCAAAAGAAATGATTTGCTCATGCAATACTTACACTTCTCGTTGTTTTTATACTGCTGTTTTAGGGGGCAGAACACTGATTGAAAAGGAAATGCTCGAAAAGTTAACCATGCTCAGGGACGCTCATCCTGCGATTCTAAACACCGTTCGTTTTGCGGGTTCTATCCACATTCTTGGCTCGGGCACAAAGCCGGAAAAGCCAGCCCACCAAGCGATTCACGACTTGAACGGCAAGGGATGGCGCCTCGTACCGGTGCACCCAAGAGACGCTGGCGGCGCCATTCTTGGTCACCCCATTCGTCCATCCATCGAGGACGGTACGGTCCCGGAAATCGTGGTCCTGTTCCTTGCCCCGGAGCGGGCAAAGGCCGCCGTCATGGAACTGATGGTTCGCCACGGCCCAGCCAACATGCCGCTGTTGTGGTTTCAGCCAGGTTCTGAAGACGAGGACGTCTTGGAAATGCTGAACGAGGCGGGGGTTTTGCACATTGTTGACGACTGCATTGTTCGTTTTGTCCAAAGGCACCACCTTACCGGCGAACAGAATCTAAGACCGGCACCATGGTGCCTTCAAGTCGCTTCTGAAGACGGTAGCGGCTGTTCGGTGTGGACGGTTGAATCCCCAAGTTCCTCTCAACCGACACCTCAGTCCGAATTGGAATGGTGCGGTGATTTTGTTGATTTGGAACAGTCCAACCACGCCGTTCCTCGCTACATCCGCTCCTTAGCGCAGCCGAACGAGAGCCTCAGAGAATTAGCAGCACGTCTTGCTTGAGGTTGAGTTCACTCGCCGGTGTCCATCGCATCAACGGTGAAGAGTTTTCCACCACCGCCGAAAACGGCGTAGTAGAGCGACCCGTCGGGGTGGAACGTCAGCGGAACAGGGGTCCCTGCATCCCAGACAAACCTCGTGATATCCGTGGTGTAGTCGTTTGGTTCCTCGCCAGGAAAGACGTCGATTCTCAATATTTCATGGCCTTTTGGCAAGAGCGTGTTCCAAGAACCATAGACCGCTGTGTAGAGCGTAAACCCTTCCGATGGCGAAAGTCCCGGAAGGGAAGAGTGAACCGGTCGCAGGTCAACACCGTTCATCGATGTATGTGGCGTCCACCTTCCGACCGGGGCCTCCGAACCTTCGGGCACCGGCGTTTCGGGCTCGTCATCCGGCCAGCCGTAGGCAGCACCTGCGATCAGGAAGTTGAGTTCTTCCGGGGGGTGATCGCCCTCCCAATCCCGGCCGTTGTCGGTGAAAAAGTAGCCGTGATCTTCAACCCACACGCCATCAAACGAATTTCGCACGCCGCTTGCCAAGACCCCGTGCTCACCGGTGGTGGCGTTGACCCAGAGCAGAGCGGCGTTTCGCTCATCGGCCTCGTCGCAAACATTGCACGTTGAACCGCTGTGCCAAATCAACGTCCCGTTCGGCATGACGTTCACCGAATTGGTCTGATGGTTGCCTGCAGGTATGCCGCTCACCAAGGTTTGCCCATCAACAAAGAGCCCGTCTTCGGCGATGAGGTAGGAGGAAAGCTGACCTTGTTCTGAAACGATGGCTTTGCCCTCGTGAAGCAACAAACCGTGCGGGTGATGTAACCCGTCAAGGAGCGTTCGTCGAGCGTCGGTTTCAATGTTGAGTTCCGTAATGCGTCCGCCATCTCGGTCGCAGACCAGCAGGTGGGTGTCGTTGGCCCACACCAAGCAGGTTGGTCCGCCGAGGTTTTCCGATACCAAATTCACTTCATACCCTTCAACAATGGACGGGTCCGAGCCGGACACGTAGGGGTACAATTGTCGAACCAGCAACAAAAGTACGAGGAGGGAGACCACAGGTAACAGGTGGCGTCGCATCTGTGCTTTGGGGCCCACCGGACCGCTTTCAACGATTCGGGTATGCTGTCAAGCCCAAGCACGTTCGCAACGGTGCGCCGAGGCACCGGCTTTCAAAAGAGAAAGCGGAGGCTCATTCCTGCTTGTCGTAGCGACCCATCAAGACGAGGGCGGCAATCATGGCAAACAAGGTTGGGATCACCAAGAATCCAGGGGTGTCCTCGCTGTCGTCTGACCCGCTGTCGGAGGTGTCCGGCGTTGCTGGTTCGGCGCCACCGTTGCCGACACGAACTTCTCCAAACATGTCGAGACCGATGTGGGGTTCGCAAGCGTAGTAGAAGGTGGTGTCCTCGGTGAAGGTGTGGTGGAAGGCCACGGTCGAGGCGGCCGCTCCAGAGGAGACGCCACCCATGACATACGTGGTGGACTTGAACCCGTCAACTTCCTTGACGTTGTGGGGCATGCTGGAATCCTCCCAGGACCAGCAGACGGTTTCCCCGACGGCGATGTTAACCACGATCGGCGTGAAAGCGTAGCCGGACGAGTCAATGCCGACGGTGGCGGCGCACGTGACGCCCTCGAACGGGTCAACAGCGACGGGTTCGTCTGCTGGAGGCATCAGCACTTTGTCGATGACGTGGATGATACCGTTTGACGCCTCAACGTCAGCGATGGTGACCGTAGCCCCGCCGACCATCACGGTGCCGTTGGCCACCGTGAACGTGGCGTCGTCGCCGTTGAGCATGGCCACGGTAAGGCCGTCGGTTACGTTCCCAGAGGGGACGGCTCCGGCGTACACGTGGTACTGGAGAATGTCGGCCAGTGCTTCGATTTCTTCAGCGGTGTCGTAGGTGGAGAGGTCAATACCTGCGTCGGTGAAGGCTTGATCGGTTGGGGCAAAGACCGTGAACGGCCCCTCACCCTGAAGGGCGGTGACGAGGTCGGCTTTTGTCAGAGCTTCAACCAGCGAAGCGTGCACACCGGTGTCCTGAGCGATTGTTGGGATATCGCCCGGAGGCATCAATACCTTGTCGATGACGTGGATGATGCCGTTGCTGGCCATGACGTCAGCGGTGGTTACGTTGGCGTCGTCGATCATCACGCTATCGTTGGTGACGGTGAAGGCGACTTTGTAGCCGCTCAAGGTGGTGGCCACCATGCCGTCGGTTACGTTGGCAGCGTCAACGGCCCCCTGAACGACGTGGTGGAGGAGGATGGTGGAGAGGGTTTCGTTTTCCTCTTCGGTGTCAAAGGTGCTCAGGTCGATACCGGCGTCGGTAAAGGCCTGATCGGTTGGTGCAAACACCGTGAAGGGCCCTTCGCCCTGCAAGGTTTCCACGAGCCCTGCGTGAGCGAGCGCATCAACCAGCGAGTTGTGAACGCCGGTTTCCTGTGCGTTGGCAGGGATGTCTTTCGTCTCGTCGGCGGCAACACCGAAGGAGACAGCGGGGAGTACAAAGCAGGCGATGAGGAACAGCGGTACAGCACGATTCATGCGTCTGGGCCATGGCTAACCGTACTTAAGTGGCCGTTTTTTTTCCAAGGGTAGCCCGTGTGCACGATACCACACCCGCATCGGCCTCAGCGTTGCAGCGGGCGGGATGTCGGCGAGGTGCCGTCCGCCCATCACTTACCGGGATTGATGGCCAGCAGCGAGGCGATGTTTGAGGCCATCCAGCACGATGCAGCGGCGAGTTGAAGCCAGTCACCGTTCGACATGCTCGATAGCTCTCCATTGGCGTAGACGAAGACGCTGATGATCCAGCACAAGCTGGCAAGGGTCTGACCCAACCAGTCCAAACTTGTGGCCTTTTGCATTCGAGTGGGAGCGTTCCCGTCTGTCTTCTCGGTTATTACACCGGATGATGTTTGGTTCAGCATGTCATGCACTCCACGCCGCAGCACGACAAATCGTCAAGGTACATGCCCCATTCTCGATACGTCGAAACGAATTCCTCGGTTTCATACCCCAGCGAAGAAGCGATGGCTTCTGCCACAATGGCAAACCGTTGTCGGTACTTGAAAATGAAACAGAAAATATGGCCGTCGTGTCGAACCGATGGACCGCAGAGGTACATGCCGGGAACGATCGTTGATTCATCTTGTTCGGAAAGAGACGGGAAGCCATCCTCCCGCTGTTCAAACAGATGAGAGACAAACTTGTGACTGCCGTCAAAACCGTTGGCAAGGATGGGTTGCGTGTTGGAACGGAACGTCTGGCCGTCCTGCGTGGTCAGGCCGTAAACACCTTCCTCGTGAACGATGGCCTCGACCAGCGTTTCGCCAAACAACTCCACGTTGTTGTCAAACTTCTCGTTGCGCATGCGCTCGAACGAATACGTCGAAAGCGCAATGCTGGGGTCTGAGCTTTCCTCCCCCCATGGACAATTTTGGTCAAACACGAAGACGTTTTTGTCGTTTCTCGCCAGATGGTAGGCCGCATCGATGCCGCTCTCGTAGCCACCGATGATGAGAAAATCGTCGCCTTCCAAATCGGTGTAGTTGCCGATGGTTGAGGTGTGACGACACAACTCGCTCCCCTCGAAGACACCGAGCGAGGGGTATTGGTACTCGCCAGCGGACCAGATGACGTTCTTTGCCAGCAACGTACCTGTATCTGTTTCCAAATGAAACAGGTCGTCCACTTTGTTGATGCTTTTGACGTCGGTGTTCTCGCGAACGGGGAGTTCGAAGAAATCGGCGATGCCTTGCAGATGACTGGCAAACTCCTGCCCGGTCGGGTGCTCAATTCTCATGTTGAAGGCGGGAGAGATGCCAATGGCGATGGAATTCAGGTCCAGCATACCGATGGAATTGCTTGGGAACGAGGGCGTGATGAACCTCGTTTCTGCGGGCCAAGCGGCAAAGGAGGCTCCAACCTCGTGCCGATCGACGATGAGGTAATTTTCAATCCCCGTGTGCATGACAGCGATGGCGACGCCAAGGCCGGCGGCGCCCGCACCGATAATGATGACATCATAGGGTTCATCCCCGGTGTTTGGAGCGGTTGCCGGGCTCTCGTTGACTGATGGTTTGTTCTCGGCCATGGCCGGCCCAAATATAATAGTGTTTTAAAAAAAACTGATAATTAGGTTATGTTGTTTTATTATTATCTACGGCGGTAATTTACGATTTACTCATGTTCCAAAGGCTCAAAATCAATCTTTGATCGGTAAAGCGCCTCCAGTTCAAGAGCTCTGTTTTCGGAGATCTCAAGAAGTTCCGCCTGGAACTTCAGCATCTTACGCTCGTCAGCGGTGATGACTCGATCTTCCATGGCTATTTTGTAGGCCTCGAGGTACTTTTCCTCTTGGTTCATGATGAGAACCTCGGTTTCCGTTATTTGCGCCTGTGTCCTGAATTCGTCGTACTGAATGACACCGTCCTTGTTCAGGTCGATTTCCTTGAACAATTCTGCTCGAGACGCTTCCGGGAGTTTTGAAACCTCAGGTGAGGAATAGAACTCATCGGTATCGATTACATCGTCCTTGTTGGCATCCATCAAGGTAAAGGCCAATTGGATTTCTCGCTCATCGATGGGGGCGTCGCCCGTAGTTCCAAAGACACCCATCATGTTGACGCCGCTGGAACCGTATTTTTTAGCGAGTCCTTGGGTTGTTTCTCCCTCTTCATGTTGGGCATCAAACCAACTTTCTAGGTAATCGCGCCGCTCGTCTGAAATGCCATAGGCCGTGGCTTGAAGTTGAAGCATTGAACGCTCGTTCTGCGTTATCTTACCATCCTTCTTGGCCAAGGAATACATTTCCAGATAACCCAGTTCTTCCTTGGTGTGAGACTCTGGAAGCAACTTAGAAGAGAAGGCACCAAGTGAAACAAGGATGGGTTTGCGCAACAAAATAAGCGGCAGCCCTATGATGATCCCTCCCATCCAGCCCTTATCAAAAGCCGACTCCATGGCTTCCGTGCTGGCCAAGAAGAGAACGGCGCCAATACCCGCAAAAATGGCGGTTGTGAAGGTCTTTCGGAGTTGCTCGTCGATGCCAAACATGTCGTTTTTGATCACGGCATACGTGAACACAATGCCCTCGAAAAGAGCGGCCAGCACCACGGCCGTTGGCATCAGAGGTGCAAGCGTTATCAAACCGCGCGGGATTTCTCGCTCGGCATTGAAGGCGTTTGTCGTCAAGTTTGGCGTCTCGCCGAGGAGATATATCATGGCGAAAAGGATGAGCGTTGTTGTGAGTTGAAGCACGGCTTTTCCTGCGAAGCCCAAGCGGACGGCACGAACCTCACCGATCAGGTTTGAATTGCCTTCTGCAACGATTCTCCGTTGAGAGCGAGAGACCCAAACAACGGCCACAATAGCGCCGATGAGCGGAATGAACAACAAAACCCGTGTTAACGGACCAAGAGCAACGTTAGAAAGCGTCAAAGGGTAAACGTGGGCAAATTCTTTGGAACAAGTGACGGTGAAGCCCAACTCTCTACCTGAAGCGGTTTTGCCGATGCCCTCACCGACTTCCGGGCAATAAACCCATGAAATATCGCCGATAGCAACACTCGGGCCCCCCAACAGGTGACTCACCCCGAGAATCAGTGAGAAACTGAAAACTGGGAGAATGTACAGGCCGTGCACCCGAAAAAATTCTGAGGTTTGTCTGGCCCATTTCTTCTCGCTGTAAAACACACCAGCAAGCATGTAAAGAATAAACAATTGAAACGACATTGTATAGTAAACAATTCTGGCTGGTTTGAGCACTTCGAGAAAACTTTCTGGCCAAGCATAAACCCAGAAAATCATGGCCGTCGCGCAACGGAGGGATTCGGTGACGAGCATGAAAGCCATGAAACGGTTCTTGCCCCTTTTCGGCCCGGCCTTCATGATAAGGTAGGCAAGAAACATCAGAAAAATAGAGGACAAGACACTGAACACAGCGAGCAGGTGCCAATAACCAAAGAACGAGCCACTTGACCGTATGTAATACGAAACCGGGCCACCTACATCGGCCATGGAGAATTATTCCGTCAGAACAGTATATATGCATAGTCCCGGCTTCATTTATGTTCTTTCTCCTTACGAAAAAGATGTGAACAATGCCGATGGCAACACAAGCGGTCTGAGAGTAAACGGCAACGTCATCGTTTGAATGGGGATTTGTAGGCGGACACCTCATCGGCGATGCGCAGCAGTTGGTTGTATTTCGCCACCCTGTCCGAGCGTGCCGGTGCCCCTGTTTTGATCTGTCCCGCACGGGTACCCACGGCAAAATCAGCGATGGTCACGTCCTCGGATTCGCCACTGCGATGGGACACGACGTTGTTCATGCCGTTTGAGGTCGCGAGTTCCATGGATGCCAACGTTTCCGTGACGGTGCCTACCTGATTCAGTTTGACAAGCATGGCGTTGGCGGCGCCAAGTTCAATGCCTTGAGAAAGTCGCTTCGACTGGGTCACAAAGAGGTCATCACCAACCGACTGAACACGGTGTCCGTATTTCTTGGTAAAAGCAGCCCATCCATCCCAATCGTCCTCACCAAAACCGTCCTCGATGGAAAGAATGGGGTAGGTGTCCAACCAGCCGCCGTACAAATCCACCAAATCGTCCGAGGAAAGCACCTCTCCTCCCATGTGATAGCCGTCTTCCTTCTGAAATTCCGTAGAGGCGACGTCCAGCGCTATGCCAATTTCTTCGGTTGAGTACCCCGCTCCTTCAATCGCTCGAACCATGTATTTGAGGCCCTCTTCGTTGGTCGGGAGGTTCGGCGCAAAACCACCTTCGTCCCCAATGCCGCCAAGCAAGCCGTCTTTCTTGAGTTCCGCTTTGAGGGCATGGTACGTCTCGACGCCGGCCCTCAAGCCCTCCTGAAAAGTTTCAAAACCGTGAGGCATGACCATGAATTCCTGAACGTCAACGTTGGAAGTGGCGTGGGCGCCGCCGTTGAGAATGTTCAGCATGGGCACCGGCATCAGGCCCTCATTGTCGCCCGAAATGTGCTTCCAAAGAGGACGTCCGTTCAGAGCCGCCCCGGCATGCAAGCAAGCCATCGATGCCCCAAGCATCGCATTGGCGCCAAGATTGGACTTGTTTGGTGTACCGTCGAGCTCAATCATCGTCTCGTCGATGGTTCGTTGTTCGTCAACCTGGAGGCCGACAACGGCTTTCTTGATTCGCTGAGTCACGTTCTGAACGGCCTTGGTCACTCCTTTGCCGAGGTAGATGCTTGGGTCCCCATCCCGCAGCTCAAGCGCTTCATACGCCCCTGTTGAAGCACCGGAGGGTACGATCGCCCGGCCCAGGAGCTTGCCGTCAACATAACAATCCACCTCAACGGTGGGCTGCCCCCGACTGTCCAAAACCGTTCGAGCGTCAAGGTTTGAAATCTGGCCGACCATGATGCATCCTCGGTTCTGCCAAAGCAACTCGCTCTTTGAACAAAGCGGGATGGCGGTGTGACTCGTCAAGAAAAGAAAACAGGGCTTGGCCCCACACAAATTGATGGTTTTCGAAGCACTTCCTACGTGGCTCAGATCAAATTTGATTTTGGATAAAATAATAATTTTTAGTCGAAATTAATCTTTTATGTAATAAAATTCGGCTTTTTGGCCGGAAAGTGTCGGGAATCATTTGAAATATACCTTTTTCCAGCGTCCTTTATGCCACGCATCGCAGAGATTGATAGAGCCATCCTCGCTCAACTTCGGAAAAACGGGCGAATGTCCTATGTTGATCTTGCCTCCAAAGTTGAAGCGAGCGAACGCACGGTCCGCACGCACATCCGCAACATGGAGGAAAACGGGACCATTCGAGGCTACACCATTCGAGAGGGTGGCGTTGGTTTAACCGCCCTCGTGCGAATCAAAGTCTCGCCGGGCTCTGAAATCGGTTCTTTTGCTTCCGAGGTCACCGGGTGGGAGGGCGTGGAAATCGTCTACGAAGTGTCCGGTGAAGCCGATCTCGTCGCCCTTGTTCACGTGGACGACACCATGGCGCTTCGCACCTTGCTCGACAAGATGTGGTTGGCTGCGCCAAATGAAATCGCAAGCACCACGACCGAACTGGTACTGGAGCAATACTGAACGGAGCAGCGCCTCCGCACACCAGGTGCGTCAGCGTCCTCATGCTTTCCATTTCACGGAACACCCGATGGACTCCGTGTAATCCACGTCTGGCTTTTGGCCATTGAGCAGAGCCTCGATAGCGTCGGCCAATTCACGGGTGGACGCTTCGGTGGGGTTGCGAGGGCTATCGTCCATTCGGCCTTGGTAAACAAGGCGGTGATCGGTGTCAAACAGGTAGAATTCCGGCGTCCGCTTGGCACCGTAGGCGTGAGCGACTTCTTGCGATTCGTCGTGAAGGTAAGCGTAAGGCATACCGCCTTTGGCCCTCTTCACCATGTGCTCAAACGAGTCGTTTGGATAAACAACGGGATCGTTGGCGTTGATGCCGACAAAGCCGATGCCTTTGGTGTGGCAGTCGGCTGCCATGTCGTTGATCCTGTCAACGCTGGCGATGACGTAGGGGCAGTGGTTGCACTCGAACAACACCAGCGTGCCGTTTTCTCCTGCGGCATCGGTGAACGAAACGGTTTCACCCCCGTGTTGTGGGTTAGCGTTTGGAAGTGAAAATTGAGGTGCAGCATCTCCTGTGTTCAGTGACATGGTGGTTGCTGACGACGGTGGCTAAAAATGGCTTGCTTTTGACAGGCTCACAAGAGGAAGGCTGCGACACCGGCAATGGCACCGACAACCGTGATGCCGAGGATCAACAATTTCATCCGGCCATTTCCGCGACCATCGGTTTCCGAAAGTGGCGCTGCTTCTGCCGGTAGGTCCGGCACGATTTTCGCTTCATCATCCGGAAGGTCTTGCCCCTCCCAATAAGCTTGTTTTGCGCTTTCACTCGCTTCCAATTCGGCCTGTATTCTTGCCTCTTCAGCCAACCGAGCTTCTTCCGCTAGCCTGGCTTCCTCTGCGAGCCTTGCCTCCTCTGCGAGCCTTGCCTCCTCTGCGAGCCTGGCTTCCTCGGCTAAACGAGCCTCCTCAGCCAATCGAGCTTCTTCGGCTAACCTAGCTTCTTCAGCCAAGCGAGCCTCTTCGGCCAAGCGAGCTTCCTCGGCCTGACGGGCTTCCTCGGCCAAGCGAGCTTCCTCGGCCTGACGGGCTTCCTCGGCTAACCGGGCCTCTTCAGCCAACCGGGCTTCTTCGGCCAAACGCGCTTCTTCTGCTAACCTGGCTTCTTCCGCTAACCTGGCTTCTTCCGCCAGACGAGCTTCTTCGGCCAACCGTGCCTCTTCGGCCAAGCGGGCTTCCTCTTCCAAACGGGCCTCTTCGGCCAGACGCGCTTCCTCAGCCAGACGCGCCTCTTCGGCAAGGCGCTCTTCTTCTTCCCTTTTGAGGCGCTCCTGCTCGGCAATGGCCCGTTTCCGAGCCTCTTCCGCTGCAAGAGCCCGTATTCG
>CACODE010000027.1 GCA_902625885.1 uncultured Candidatus Poseidoniales archaeon | reverse complement strand
AACAGGGAGGCGAGGCCTGCGACCCAGGTTAGCTGAATCATCTGGCCGATGGCGCTTGTGCGTGTGCCCCCTCGAAGCCGGGTCGCAATGGATGAGACCGCCACGACCTGCATCAGAATAAGCAGCGAAATGATGATCTTGAACATCCTGATGTTGTCGTCAACCGATGAGGCGTCCTCCATCACGGGCAGGGCGACGCCGCCACCGAAATCCGAAAGGGCGCTCACGTCCGTATCGGTCAGCCCCGAGGCCACGCCGGCAATGGCCTCACCGAGCTGCAACACGATTGACGTGGTGACGTTTAGCGAAGCGACGCTTGAAATCAACAAACCAAGAGCAACGCCCCACATCGTGTTGGCCGAAAGGGCGCGACGGTTTCGCAAGGACAGCAAATTGCCCACGCTACGGGAAACCATCTCGGCCGTCCCTGCGGGCTGACCAGAAGATTGCGAGCCTTCGATGTAGATGCGAGTGTAGCGAGAGATGACCGCCGAGTTGGTATCGGCGGTGAAGTAATCCCAAGCACGGTCGGAATCGATGCGGGTGGAAAGACGTTTTTCAAGACGGTCAATGGAATTGTCAAGCATACCGAAATCGATACCTCGCAGCGCTTTGATGGTCGCCGAGGGTTCCGCTGAACGGGCTTGGGCCGTGCCGCCAAGCGCCCGAATGAAATCCGGATACGTCTCGTCTCGACGTTGAATCTGGTTTTCTTCCCGGCGCACCACGAAGGCTGGAATGAGGAGCGGTGAGAAAGGAAGGACGATGAACAAAAGGCCGTACTTCTCCCACTCGGTGGTGATGATGTCCCACGTCCAGATCAGTGTGAGCGTTGACAGGACGACAAGACCCGCAGCCACGCCCCCGGAGAGCAACAACGACCGACGGAAATTGATTCTAAACGGCGTGTCCATCTCGTCCCTAGCGAACGTGGCGTCCTTTGGAATCGTGGCACGGAAAGCGAACACGGCGGCGATTTGAATGAAGAGAAAGACGAGGGAAGCGAGCAACAGGAAACGAAGCCGGCTTGCAATTTCAATCGGCGTATCGTTGGCGCCACCGACCTCGAACAGCACCAAATGGATGCCGGCGATGACCAAGCCAAACAGACCTGCCGTGGTCAGCGAGACGTAAATTTCCTTGAGCGTATCCACCGACTCGAGACGGGTGTCGTAGAGCGTGTTGTATTGCTCAGCGATTGTTTCCTGTTCCGAACGCATGAATTCGTCAATCGGCTGCCCAGCCTCAATGGAAAACGCCATTCGGTCAAGGAAATCGGACCACAGCGGACTCGGGCTTTGGTGGGCCACGATTCGTGCGGCTTCGGGAAGGGAGGTGTTCCATTTGTCAACAAGGGTCTCGATGCGCTTCACCTCGGACGCCAATTCGCCGTAATCCCTCATTTGTTTGAGGATGTCAAAGATGGATTGCGCCCCGACTTCCCCAATTGAAAGAATGCCCATTCGCGTGATGAACATGTGCATTTCTTCCTCGATCAGCGTGGCCGAGCGCTGAACATCCAAGACAGGAAACGCCACGGCAGCAAGAACCGACATGGCGGTCAGCAATATCACCAGAAACGGTCCAGTGATGCCAGAAAACAGGGCCCCCTCAGCGAGGCCACCCGTCAGGAAAACAAGGACGATGGAGGCGAAAAACGTCACAACACCGGCGGGAGCAACATACAGGGCTAAAAATCGCTGAACGGGCATCTCAAGACGTCGGAGGGCTATTTGCCAAATCGGCATGCGCTCCATGTTGTTCACCTTCAGTTGTGGTTGATGCCCACCCACGTGTCGATGGCTCTGTCAAAGTGTTCCCAGCCGTTCGTGTAGTAGAGACCAAGCAGGTCGAAGACGTCGTCGTAGTGGGTCAAATCCCTGTCGGCCATGCGTTGAATGGCATCCGCTCTGCGAAGCATTTCGTCGTAAATTTCCCGCTTGCTCGAGAAGCCCGCCATCGCAGCAATCTTGTTTTCCAGCAGGTGCGATTGGAACATACCACGGAAGTAGTGCTTGTCCTTCACGGGGTCCCATTCAAACATGCCACGGGTGAGCACACCGTCGCTGTGTTTGTTGTAGCCGATGACTTCGTCGATACCGGTGATACGACGGGCAATACCGCCTCCAGGCGCTTCAACAACCTCCTGGAAGATGGCAAAATTGAGGTTGTCGAAAAACCGAATGGGGACGTTGATGGGGTCACCCGTGAACCGTTGAATCATTTTGACGATGGACGAGGCGTGGAACGTGGCGATAACGGGGTGACCGGTCTGCATGGCTTGGAAAGCCGTCGCCCCTTCAACACCGCGAATTTCACCGATGATGATGTAGCGAGGGCGGCTACGCAAGGCCGCTTTGAGCAAATCGAACATCTCGACCCGGGAGTCCTCGTTTTTCGCATCTCGGGTCACAAGGCGCTGCCATATCTTGTGGCGAACCTTGACTTCGGGTGTGTCCTCCGCAGAATAAATCTTAACGTTGTGGTCAATGAAGGGTAGAATGGCGTTGAGCGTCGTGGTTTTTCCGGAAGCCGTTTCCCCGGACACGAGAACGGACATGCCGTATTCCAAGCATATCCAGATGTAAGCCGCTTGTTGCGCCGACATCGTTCCCCACTTGATGAGTTGGATGACCGAAATCGTTTCTTCAGCGAATTTACGGATGGTAAACGACGGCCCGAGCATGGACACGTCGTCAGAGAAGATGATGTTGATACGGGAACCGTCGAGAAGCACGCCGTCGATGATGGGTTTGTTGTCCGATACCGGCCGACCGATACGCTCGGACATCGCTCGAAGGTAGCGAGAAAGCAATTCGCGTTCCCTGAAGCGAATGTTTGACGTTACCATGCCGAAGACCTTGTGGTCCATGTGGATGTGCTTGAGCCCAACGGAGTGAATGTCTTCCAGCATTTCGTCCGACAGAAGAGGCTCGAGCGGACCGTTCCGAATCAGGTCGCGTATCACCACGTAGGTCAAGCGTTCACGCTGAGCGGGTGACACGGTGAGGCGCTTGTCGTCCATGCCGATCATCTCCCAAAGACGACCCTGCCGTCGAACGAGGTTGCTGGCGTCTCTGTCGAGGACGGTGTAGCGCTCAATCATTTGTTCGAGGATGTTCTCAAACTCGTTATCGGTGGTAAAGGACGGCGCTGTCGGTGCTTCTTGAAGGAGGGTTTCCACAAGTTCTCGCCGGATGTTCTCTTCCTCTTCGGTCAACTGTGGTTCAAGACCGAACCACAGTATGGTCCCGCCACCGTCGTCGTCAGCCGGAGGTTCGTAAATGTGGACAAAGATGGGTTCACGCGTCACATAGATGAGGTTGAGCGGCCTTTGCTTTTTCGCATCCCGGTCCAGCGGCCCGTAGTAGATGGGCCGAGAACCGTAACGCATCTCGAAATCCCGTACCCATTCAGCAACGTGCGGGTAGGCCGCCATGACGCCGTTCAGGTCGCCTTTTGCAAATCGAGGTTCGTCCACCATGATGTCGTCCTCCTCAGCTCACCGCCGTGATGTCAACAATGAAGCCCATGCCGGGCTCGACTCGCCAACCGACCGAGGTCTGAATCGGTCCCGCTGCACGAAGGAAGCGCGTGATGATGATGTTTCGTTTGAGTTCCCCCCCCAATCATGGCGTTCTCCAAATCCAGCACGACCTCGGCCGAGGCACGAAGCGTGTGGAGCAGGGTGCTGTCCATTTCTTCTGGGTCGGCGCACAGCATGAAGGAGCGCCCGTCGGAGGCAATTTTTCTGAGTTGTTGAATGAGCGCGAAATGATCCGCTCTGGTCCCACCTTCCGGCATCAGTGAACTGGCAGAATCAATCACGATGACGTCGGCTGCTGGAATGGCTGGACTGTTGAGGACTTCCTGAAGCGTCACGTCTTGCCGTGCGTCAGCCACCGTTCCGTAGCGACTCAACACCATGACCCGACCTTCACGAATCGCTTCGGTCATGCCGTAGCCGATGCTTTCCATCTGCTCAATCCATCCACGAGTCGTGAGTTCGGTGGTGATGACAAGCACCTTCACACCGTTGTGAGCCATGCCGTGGATAAGGCGTTGGGCAATGAGGGATTTGCCAGCCCCTACCTTGCCTTGAAGCAGGTAGAGGGAGCGGTTCGGGAGACGCAGACCCATCGAGTCGGCCAGCGAATCGGTTTCAACCACAAAGGGAAAACCGTCCTCGACCGGCTTGTGAGCCGTCATGAAAGGGTTTTCTTCAGGCGAAGGCATTCAATCTCACCTCCGCATTCGTGGACGCCGAGTACGTGCGACCGTTGACGAACTCGGACACTCCGATGAAGTAGACGGCGACATCATCCCCGTCGGAATAAGACCAGCTGTTGTCGGTTAACGTAACCTCGAGGAGGTCCCCCGGATTCCAATCGGTACCGCTCGGTTTTACCGATACCGCTACCGACGTCGGTGACTCACCGTCAATGAGCACCTCGAAGTCCGAGGTGTCGAGGTCGTAAGCCCCGGTGTTGGCGAAATACAGCACGATGGTGTTGGCCGTCGTGTTGTGGGCCACCATGGCCGGGTCGCCCGCAAGAGCAACAGAAACGTCGTCCTGGTCGGCAGCCGCGCGGTCGTTGATTTGGGTGACACGCACGGCGTCGCTCCATTCAGAGATGAGCACGGCGCTGGCACCGCCAGATATCAACAAGCCCGTGATGAGCATGATGATTGAGGAAGCACCGCCGTCAGCCATGCCATCACCACAACCCGTGCCCGACGGTGGTGGAACCCACCGAGAGGGTCATTCGTTCATTGCCGTTCAAGCCCGTATCGTACCAGTTTAGAAAGAGCGTTTCTCCAGAAAACCAAAGATTGGAACTTATCGACGACTGGTACACCGTTGAGAAAGGTGTGGGATCCTGTCCGTCGAGAAACAGCCACATGTCGTCATGGTCAACGGTCGTCGAGCCGGTGTTGGTCATGTTGGCGTACAACACATTACCCCGTACGGCGGTGAGGCTAGCAACGGAGGTCGGCGTACCGCCACCGTTCACAACAAGGCTGGGCAGCGACGTGTAATTGCCGTGGCTGGTGACTTCCACGGCCGTGATCGCTCCCGAACTGTTGACGGTGTAGGTGGCGGAAAAACCGCCGCTTCCGCTTGAGGCTTCAATCGTGCCTCCGCTGCTGTAGCCCGAACCGCCGCTGACGATGGTGACGTCAACGATGGCACCGGTGTAAATGACGGCGTCGTCAATGGTGAAGGTCGGTAGGGGTTCCTCGGCCTCCTCAATCCTTTCAACACCGGATTCAATCTGTGTTGAAATGGACTGGTAGGCCATTGAAAACACCACCAGCATCGAAATGCCGATAATGAGTCCACCCACACCAACCGACGCACCCATGTCACTCTTCTCCCTGAAGCATGTGCAACTGACGCCATGAAGAGACCAGTGCTGAAAAGACCAACAGTTGCCGGTGAGGCAAATGGTCTTCCAGCGCCGTCTCGGGGTCGCCAGGTTCTGCAAGTTGAACGATAGCGAGAACAGCGTGTCCTTCGTCTTCGGTCAACATGCCCGATTCCATGGCTTTCTGCGTGAAGCTCACGGCCGCCATGCCGGACATGTGATCGAGCAACAACGCGGCCACGGTTGGCGCACCGGTGCTTGAGTGACCGTTGCCGGAGCCGCTTGAGCGAGGGGCGACGAGGAACGGATTGGCCGCCAAAGCTTGCGCCTCGTACAGCTCAACCAGTTGACCCTGGTCGTCTTCCATCATGCGGGCGGTACCGCCAACTTCAACCACTTCACCACTGGCCGTGATGATCCGGTCGCCTGTGGCGCTGTCGTGCTCGTACTCTTCTTCGCTGTCATCAGCGTCATGTTCTGTTGAACCTGCTTCGATGCTACTGGCCGGTACACCCTCTTCAAGACGGTGTTCAACCATGCGAAGAACGTCTTCAACCATGTCCAAACGACTGCTGATGAGGCGCTCGAGACCGGAAGTGTCCACCGTCGCTGGGGCTGCCGGCACCGGCGTGGGCGCCGGCGCAAGGGTCGCCGCAACGTTGGGTACGCTCTGCTGGCTGTTGATTCGCGCTCGTGTTGGTCCGGGCGAAATGGTCCACGCATCTTCCTCGGTGAGCAAGCCCTGTTCGGGAAACGGCACCTGTTCTACGGCCACGTTGGCCAGTATCTTCAGGCGTTCCTCGCTCATCGATTGGTCAGCGCTTTTGTTTCCACCCGAGTTTCCACTGAATGGCCATGCCATGTGATAACCTCCTTCCGAGAGTCAGGGTTGACTCTCAGAAGCGATCAAACCACAAGGGCGCCGGCAGAGGTGTCGTCAACAGTCAGCGTCTCGTAAGTGGTACCACCGTTCATGACGTGAAGGTACAACTGGGACGTGGAAACAGCGTCAGGACCGCAGTCGGTCCCGACGCCGTCGTCAGCGTCGATGTAGACGATGTAGCCGACACCGACCTGAAGGTTTCCGGTGATGGCGTTCTCGGTTTCCATGACGCGCACGTCGGCGTTGGCCAGGGTGCCCTCAACGATGCCGTTGGCACAGAAGACCTGGAAGGAGATGCCGGTGGCCGGCGTGGGGTCGCTGCCAGGTGCGAGACGCACGACGAGATGGTACTCGTCCGTGACCGCATCTGCAGTGCCCGTGCCGACATAAGCGGTGTTGATCATGATCTTCCCGCTCATCTCGTCTGCGGTGTCGTCACCAGCGGTCTGGGCATTCTGTTGGAGTTTCTCAGCGGTCTGAATGATGACGGCTGCAGCAACGGCAGCGACCAAAATCAGTGCGATGAAGACGATCATAGCGCCAATACCGATGGCTGCAATCTTGTCGTCCTTCATGGAGGCGTTGTGCGTGTTGGTCTTCAAATGACCACCTCGCCGTTTCCAACGCTGCCGCCGTAGTTCAGAACTTCGTAGGTGAAACCTCCGGTTCCGGACTGGACGTTGAGCGTGTGCTGGTCGTTGGCGGTTGGGACACACGTGCCAGGGTTGAGTTGCACCGTGTAGGTCGCACCGGGGTTGATGGTGGCCTGCGCGGCACCCGTGAGGTCCTGGGCCGGGTTGGTCGTTCCCACAGCGCCAAAGTCCCCGGTGTCCGTTGCACCGTTGGCACCCAAGTCACACGTGATCAACCACTGAATGGTCGTGGCCGTGACCGGGTCCGAGCCGGGAGCCAGCTCAAAGGTCACGTACAGATCATTCGTGTTGACGATCACCACCGACTTGACGGAAATCTTCGATGCCATCATGTCGGTCGTGTCCTCACCCGTGGTCTGTGCGTTCTGCTGCAACTTTTCGGCCGTCTGGATGATGACCGCAGCTGCCACCGCAGCAACCAGAATCAACGCAATGAAGACAATCATTGCCCCGATACCGATCGCAGCGACGTTGTCGCTTTGTTCGTTCTTTCTTTCATTTTTCATGTTTTTCACCTTTTTTTTGTTATCCCCCGCCGCTGCGGGTGGAATGGGATGGCGGTCAAAGAGCACCTCCTTGACCGAGGTTGATGCGAAGCGGCATGCGGATAGCAGCCACTTCGTCGGGAGCGAGATTGCGGATGAACGGCACCTCATCGGTGGCGTAGCCGGGTGGTATCCACGGCGTCAACAGCACTTCAGAGAGCGGTTCCATCGAGCGGTTTTGGACGCGCATCGTGATGTGGATTTCACCGGAGCGCATTTCGTAGGCCGTTGCGACCGAAAGTTTCCTTGTCAAGGGGACATCTTCGGAAGAGAGACGGAAATCGGGTTGAATGTCAAAGCGAAGCGGGATGTTGCCGCCGGGGGCGATGATGGGCAGGTCCACGTTAGGGGGGTTGGCCGTCCAGCCTTCCGGCACCGGCGGCTTCAACCGCAGCATCGGCATGGGAATGGGGCCGTCGTTGATGATCCGTACCAGAAGCACACCGGACTCGCCACCGGCTGGCCATCGGGTATCGACGCCCATCCAAAAGTGGCGGAACAGGAAGGGGTTGAGCGTTGAGGTGTTACCCCCAATCATGTCCTCGAGGAGGTCCTCAACTTCTTCGGTGGAAGCCCGAATATCGCCTACTTCGGCCGCTGCCGTCGCTTCTCTCAATTTGTAGAGAATACGCTCGGCCTCCTCCAATGAAATGTGCTTGTGAACCAACAAGCGATGCAGCATGGCGATGCTTCGTCTAAGGTGGAGAACGTCTTCTTCCAATTCGGCAAGCGTGCGCTCGGCACGACGCAACGACCGCTTCGCTTGACCCAGTTGATGTAGGCTGAGGTGAACCTTCACTTCGCTGAGATCCATGTCGGTTTCGGCAAGGGAGGGGTTTTCTCTCCGGGCGGCCTGTCGGGCGATGCGCTCAAGGGTCTGAGAGGCCTCCCGAATGCCCTGCTCTCGCTGAGCTCGCTCTTCCGCCATCACGTCGTCAGGAACGTCAAGGCCGTCAGTCATCGTTTTCCACCTCCGTTGACGAAGAGAATTCCAGGTCCGTCGCTGGTTGTTTTTCGCTGTCCAATCCCGACGATGATGCCGAAGGCGTGCCCTCGCTGAGGATGGCCGTGAAGTCAAGACCGTCGTCGGCCAAATCGTTGAGCAGGCGGGCCGGGTCGGCCAGGTCCCGCTCAATACGGATGGAACGGATTTCGGCATCCGTCATGCGGCCGTAGAGGTTGCCGTACATCTTGTCGGACCGCCTCAGCAGGTACCACACACCAAACATGGTGAGGAAGAAGTAGCCAGCCATGGCGACGAGGTTGTTGCTGGCGGTCGAGAGTTGCGGCGGCAGACCCAGAACGATGGCGAGCATGCCCAAGACCGGTATGGAGAGAATGATGGTGAGTTGCCGTCGGCTGTCCTTGAGCGCCTCGAAATGGTCTGAGTACACCGTGGAGGTCCCTTTGCGAGCTCGCTGGTAGTCCTCGTGGATGAGACGGAATTCATCGCTGCTCTTCCAGGTCATGCGCCAGAGGTAGGCGACGCAAAGCAGGAGAACAGCCGGCCCGTAGTACTGAACGTTGAACAGATGGAAAGCAAAACCAAAGGCCAGCACGCCCGCATAGACGCCGCCCAACTGCCATTTCTCGGACTGGCTCGAGAGTCGAACGAAGATGATGGACAAAAGCCCGGCAACAACGCACGCAACGAACACGAGGGAGAGGTCTGGTGACCATGAGTAGACCGTTTCCTGACCCAGTCCAACGCCCTGAGAGTTGTCATTTTTAGCATCGTTGCCCGACGAAAATTCACCGTCGAGTAAAAACATGGGCGATGACAAAGAAGCGTCACAGGTTATCTCTTTCTTCACTTCCCACCAGTCGATCACCTTGGGTCGTACGGTCCATGTGAAGGTGTGTTCAGCGGATTCGTTGAGCACATCCAACATGCCGGGCTGGTCCAAAATATCGACATCTCCATGACAATCCAGCGAGGCCGTGATGTAGTCGGCTCTGGCGGTACCGTAGTTTTTGACAATCACCGAATAGGTGGTTTCCTGCCCTTCATAGAACGCCTCGGGGTTCTCAGGCCCCTGAGATTGAATTGCAGGGTCCGCGTAAACGTCAAGACGATACCTGAACACGGCATCATGATACACGGTGTAGTTGTTGTGTTCGTCGGGGTGGTACAACCTGAACTCCAAGTCCCATCCATCGTTGGGGAGCACCGCAGGCGGGACCGGGGAATCAACGGTGATGTCGATGATTTCCACTCTGTAAGGTTGAGCGGTGTCGAGAGTTATTCGGTTACCAAGTGAGGTTGACCCGCAAACAGTGGTCAAGTCAAGGGTCTGCACAGCATCGTTGGAATCGATGATGCTGAACGACCAGTTGTACTCGTCGCCAATTGGAGAAGGGTTGAGCAGGCGTGTGGCACCGCAAAGTTCCAACTCGTACGCAACGGCCTGTTCAGGGCCCGTGGGGATGTGTGCGTATTCGATTTCGTACCCTTCGCCATCGCCATCGTCGTTCTTTGCGACCAGCTGTTCGTTCGGCTGGAAGAAGCGGTTCATCTGCAAGAGCGTGATGTACTCAGCACTGCCCTGCATGTTGACATCGGTCGGCTCAAGAGTCACGACCAAGTTGGCTTTGAGCGTCAAAGCAGGTTGTGCTCCATTTTGGCGTAGTGAAAATTCCAGATCAACCGTTTCTCCGCGCTGTATGGATAGGGTTGAATCGGCTCCGGGGGAGACTTGCCAATCATCGCTCGTCACCGTCAATCCGGCTTGAAGAATGGTGTAATTCACGGCCACAGAAACGTCGGTGTTGCCTGTGTTCTTGACCCTCACGTCCCAACTACGGTCTGTACCGGGCAAGAAATCCATGGTTGATGGCCAACCTTCAACTTCAACCTCAAACATTGGGTCCACACTGAGGCGGAAGACGTGTGTTGTCAGCAACTCCCGGGTCGTTTGATTGGTGACGTTCATCGTTACGGTGTACTCCTCGCCGCTGAGCATGGCATCGTCGTCACTCAACGCTGGGACGTCCACATCAAAAGAGCCCGATGTGCTTTCGTTGACACCCAACTGCAGAGGAACGTTTGCGGGTGTTACCGTCCAGCCACCTTCAACGCTCGTCTCAATGATGATGTTCTCGACCAAATTTCCGCGGTTGATGAGCGTGTAGTCCACCGTGAACACCTCTCCTGGCTTGACGCCGAACTGGGCGTTTGACGCAGGGGCCGTAAATCGCATGTCGTTGTTGATGCTGATGTTACCGAGGATGTTCGCCGACAGGCTGATGTCCGAATCGGCGTTGGTGACCAAAACGGTCGCTAGGTAGTTAGCAGCCGCCAAAGCGCCGCTGTTAGCTTTGAGTTCAACCCGCACGGTGGACTCAAATCCGGCACCGATTTCAACAATGGTCGGCGTCATGAGCGTGAAGTCAATTTCGCCAGCATTGGTGGTGTCGAGCGCAACGGCAAAGGTCGCCGGCGTGTTGCCGTCGTTACTGATGACCACGCTGGTGGTGATGGTTTCGCCGATGGAGAGGTTGACCGTTTGGCTGGGCGGCGAGAGGGAGGCGTTGACTTTCTCACCGACGCGAACAGGCACCACAAAGCTCGTGATGTACACACCGGTGCCGACCTCAAAAACATCAACGCCAATGTTTCCAACGCTGTTGGCCGGTGCATTGGGGTCGGTCGTCACCACCATAGGGAACTTCACAATGTGCTCGGTGGAGTTGTTTGCGTGGTTGGCCACGTCAGCCGGAACATTCAGAACGGTCGTCGACGGCATGATGTTGCTTGTTGAGAACGATACGTCCCAGCCATCGGGTACTTGGTCGTTGAGCACCAAACGGTAAGAGGTCATGTTGTTGCCTACATTGGCAAGATCGATGCCAAAGGAGGTCTCTTCCCCCACCATAGCGTCGAGGACGGTGCCGTTGTGACCTATGGCGCCGAGAACGGTCGGGATGGTGATGGTGAGTGTTTGGGTGACGGGAGACGGTATGACATTGGCACTGGTGTGCGCGCTGCCCAAGGTAGGTGTCGCCTTCACGGGGACCGTCAACGTGCCCGCGACCGGGTAATCGTCGGCAGGACCTTGGATGGTTAGGTAGGGGGCGGGCTGGGCCGTATCGCCGAGCGTCAGGTTAGGAAGCAGGGTTGGCGCAAGGCCAAGGCTCCAGCGGTTGGTTTCGTTAAACCCGCCAGTTGAAGCAGACTCAAACACGACCGGACCAAGGGACAAGGTGGCATTGACGGTCTCCGTGAGTTCCGTGCGGAGGTTGTGGCGGACCTCAACATCGAGGCCCAACATCATGTCGAGGCCGCTGCCTTGTTGGGCTTCAAGGACTTGAGCCGGTGTCATTTCGATGTTTTCGGTCGGCAATCCCGGGTCAACAATGATGACCGGTAGGATACGAACCGGCGTTGAATTGACAGCGGGTATGCCCCCTCCTACGGCGCTGGCCTGCGCCCAAACGGACATGGCGTCGCCTGCCGTGTTGTATTCTGCTGAGTTGATGGGGTTCTTGATGATCGGCGGTGTGACGGTCAGGGTGATGTTGACGGACTGTTGAGGGAACAACGTCCCTGTGGTCGTGCTGGAAAACGACAAATCCCAGTTGAGAGGATTGGTGGAAATGCCAGCATCCAGCGTGAAGGAGGTCGGGGAGTTGCCATCGTTGACGACCTTAACCTGAATGGTTTGGGGCGAACCAGGTGTCAATTCTTTGGTGTCTTGATCCATTTGCACGTCGCTTTTGTACGACTCGCCAGCGAGCACGAGCGTTGACACGCTTTTCGTGAAACCTCCGTCGACCGAACCGAAGACCATCGTGATGAGGTCGGAATGGTTCGAGGCTGCGTCGGCGGGCACCGTGACATCCACATCCACATAGACCAAGGCGTTTGGTGAGACCGTGCCCGTCTCGGGTGAATGGCTGATGCTCGTAACCCACCACCTTGTACCGCTGGCGTTGACCGAGTATGAGTCTGCTGCGACCCCCGTGTTCTCGATGGCGTAGGTCAACCGAGCCGTTTGACCTGGCTGAACGGCGATGTTTTGAGCAGGCGTGACTTGGAAATTGTAATCGGAAAACACCACGGTTTGGTTGAGGAATTCAATCGGTCTTTCCCACCCGGCAAAACCAATGACTTGCATTTCGCCGATGACATCGTAGTTGCCCGACCTCGAGGTGGCATCAAAATCCAATCCGAGCACCTGCGGCACAGAACTGTTGGCATGCGAGCCAGGATCGATGTTGCTAACCACGGATTGTACACTAAAGGTGTCGGTTGGGTCGGCGATCCCCGTACCGTTGAGCCAGTACCTGGCGGAGAATTGCTTGACACCAGTGTTCAGAACGCTGACGTTGAAATCGTGAAGGATTCGGGACCAAACCACCGACGTTTCACCGACGGACGGTTGTGGAATGTCCACCAGCTCCGGAGGCACGGTGGCGTTTTGGTACCTCTCCACGTTCACGGCGCGCAGAAACTCGTTGTTGCCGGTGTTGGGTTCATTTGTGCTGGGACCAGCCGATACCCTTGCTTTCAGGAGTTGGTCTGCACCAAGGGTGGCGTCCCATGAAAAGACGGTTACAGCGCTTGAGGCGCCTGCTGCAATAACGCCCAAATCGGTGGAATCAACCAACACCTCGCCCGAGGTTGCTGTGCCTTGGTGGAAAAGGGCAATGGAAGCCTGGCCAGCTGAGATCCCGATGTTTCGGACCTGAATTCGCACGACATGCGTGCCGTCCTCAGCCACGATAACCCCGTTTGAATTGATGGAGCCTGCATCCGTGAGGACAAAGGATTCCACGATGAAATCAGGCGTCGAACGGCTACCGCTGGCCGCCACGAAAGGCGTGATGCTGGCCGTGAGCATCAAGCAAACCAACCAAATGGGGAGGAGCGCTCTACGCAGAATCCGCACCCCCAGAGTTGGGCTTCTTGAACCGGTCGATGGTGACCGATTTTCCTTGGCGCTTCCACTGCGCCAGAAGTTGGTTGAGCAGGTTGTCGTGCTCACTATCGGTGATGCCGAGGCGGCGGCGTTCCTCCCACAAAAGCAGTTGCTCCGTTCGTGTCAAAAGGGCGTCTCGCAGGTAGAGCTCGAGCGTCCGTCGGTAGGCGTCTCGATCGGAAATGGCGTAGACGATGGCGTCACCGGGTACTTGGTCGGCCCTGTTTTGAATCATGTTGCCAAGCATCAGCGCCTCATCATAACTCAACAGGCGTTTGTCAACATCGGTTTGGATGGTGCTGGCGATTTCTTGGAGGGCGTACTTGCTGTCAGAGCGTTGTATCTTCTTGAAATGACGACGCGCTCTGCGGGACATGCGCGTGCCGACCATAGGTTCCTCTGGGCTCTGCCAGTTATTCAAAGAATCGGTGACATACCCTTGAATTACCCATTATGATGTAAAAATTATTCACTACGCATAAAGAAGGTATTGCGGGCCGAACGCTGCGCATATCCGCTCAATTTGTATTGAAAACCAAAGCAACTGCTTTAGTGGCCAAGCCCAAGAACACGAATCATGAGCACCACCGTAGAACTCAGCGCAGGCGACCTCGCCCCGGCGTTTACAGCAACCGACCAAACCGGCAAAGAGCATCACCTGCAGGCCTACTTGGACGAAAACAAAACCGTCATTCTCTACTTCTACCCGAAAGATTCCACCCCGGGGTGCACAACTCAAGCGTGCGACTTCCGCGACAACATGGCGAGGCTTACCGGCGAAGGCTACGTGGTCCTCGGTGTCTCGAAGGATTCTGGGAAATCCCACGAACGCTTTGTGGAGAAGCAGGAACTCAATTTCCCTCTGCTGCTGGACGAAGACCTCGCTCTGCACAACGCCTACGGCACCTGGCGACTCAAGATGAATTACGGCAGGGAGTACATGGGATGTTCCCGCTCCACCTTCGTCATCCAACCCGACGGGACCCTCGGTTGGTGCCGCTACAACGTGAAGGCAAAAGGCCACGTTGGCATGCTTTTGCGAGAACTTGGGCTTGGCGAGTGAGGGATTGAGCCATGAACCAGCGGCCCCTCACCGGCGAACGTATCGATCTTGATGGCGGAAGCGTTGCTTGGTGGCCTTGCCACATCGGCACCGGTGCGTCCTTCGGCGAGGGTTGTTCGGTTGGCGCATTGGCTCACGTTGGCCAGCGAGTCGTGATGGGTGATGGCTGCAAAATCCAAGGGACCGCCTACATCGCGGACGACTGCGTGCTGGGAAACCGGGTCTTCGTCGGACCCTCAGCGGTGATTCTGAACGACAAATACCCACCGTCCAACGACCGCATGAAATGGCAACCCGTCCACATCGGAAACGACGCCGTCATCGGTGGCAACGCCACCGTCATCCCTGGAAACAACGTCGGCGAAGGAGCCGTTCTGGCTGCTGGCGCCGTCTTGACCAAGCACCTCCCATCAAACGAAGTATGGGGCGGAAACCCCGCTTCATTTTTGATGACAAGGGAGGCGTACGAAGCCCGACGGGGGTTGATTGAATGAGCGATGAGCGAGGAATTGTGGCTTCGTTTTTGAAAAAATGCAACGTCTATGCCGAAGCGTCCATCGAACGGAAGCGGGAACGCGGCGAGCTTGACGACATCCCAAAGTGGGAGGCTTACATCGAATTCAACCAGCACGCCTTGGAAGAAATCGCCAACGGCACCCTCGACCGGTGGTTTGAGGACTCAAATGCGTACGACCCGCCGTTGCTTCGTTTGGATATTGACGCCATGGAACACGTTGAACGCAGCACTTGGTTGAACAGCGTGTTGTCCCCCCGCCCGGTGGTTGTGGCCGGCACAACCGACGAACACGGTGGCAGGAACTTTGCCCCGCTTTCCTCCGTCATGCAGGTCTCCACGGCCCCACCCTACCTGACGGCCTCGCTTTCCATTCACAAAGACAAGCGCCCGAGGGACACGCTTCACAACCTGAGAACCACGGGCACTGTATTTCTGAACGTCATGCCGGCCACGCCGCGCGGCGCAACCATCGTCGACGAGACCGCCACGCCCCTTCCGAGAGGGCAGGACGAGGGCGCGCTCATCGAGATGAAAACCGTTGATGACCAACCCCTTTTGCTCAACGAAGCGGTCGCCTGCATCGAGGCGACATACGTTGAGGAGCACCCCTTGCCCGACGCCGTGGCCACACTTGCCGTGCTGAGGGTCAAGGCGGTTTGGTTCTCGAGTAGCACTGTACCAACCGGTGGCTTGCACGTCTTGTGTCAACACGGCAGGGACGACATGACGCCCTCTCCTGAGGGTTGGACGCAGCGCGTGCTCAAGCATTACGGACCGGTCTGAAAGCGACGCCACATTATCCCCAAACCCTCGTCGAGCAGGGTTGTGGCTGTCCAACCGAGTTTCGATTGCGATGCGGCGATGTCGGGAACGCGACGATTCGAATCGCCGTGATAGCCCTCACCAAACACGGCGTCCACCGCAAGCGTTCCCACGGTTCTGTTCACGGCCTCAGCAAGCGCTCGAACACTGGTTTCTTCGGTCGAGCCGAGGTTGAACGATTCCCCCTTCAGGGACGTGCCGTCAACACCAACGTCGAGATGGCCAGCGAGGTAGAAGCCTTCCACCACGTCGTCGATGTGGGTGAAGCATCGTGTTTGTGCGCCATCACCGTGAAGCACCATCGGTCGCTGCTCCATAACGGCCTGAAAAAAAACACCAACAACCTGCCCGTAATCACTACCAAGCATGTTCACACCGTAAGCGTTGTATGGCCTCACGATGCGTCCGTCGAGGCCTTGCCGCACGGCGTGGTGGAGCGCTACTTCGTTCAGGTATTTGCTGGCGCCATACGAGAACCGTTGATGCGTGGCGGCTGGCGGAAAGTGGCTGACGTCTTCAGCCCGAAGCGGCATTTGCTCGTTTTCTCCGAACGCCTCAGGTGAGGAAGCAAGCACGTATCTTGCGCCCCATTCCATGGCTTTACGAACGGTGCTAAGCGTGCCGTTCACGTTGACGTCTACCACCTCAATGGCCGCTTCGTGAAACCACTTCGTACCGTTGATGGCCGCGAGGTGATGAACCAGATCGATACCTCCCAGAGTGTCGAAGCAACGCTGCAAGTCCTCGGCCTCCGCCACTTCACCCTCAACGATGGTAAGGTTCGGGTTGGAAGCGACGGACGCCAAGTTCTCGGGTGCCCCTCGCCAAAAATTGTCCAGGACGACGACTTTGTGTCCCGCATCAAGCAACCGTATGACAAGGGCCGAGCCGATGAAGCCGGCCCCGCCGGTCACCAAGGTTCGAGAGCTCAAGCGCCGACACGCTCCAGAACCTCGAGTTCAACCCCATCGGCCGTCCGCCTGAATTCCACCGTATCGCCGGTGTTGACGGACATGCACGGGTCAGCGTCGAAACCGTGCCCGTACGGCAAACCGAGCAGGGAACAGGCCGGCAAGGTGAGCGGGCAAATGTCCCTGTTGACCACCGCCAAAGGTCCTTTACCGGTGTAGATGAGGCCCATCAAAACATAGGGAGCCACCGTCGAACCGGACCCCTTTGGATAAATCAGGACGGTGTCTTCAATCGCCACACCGTCCAGCGGATGACCGGCTTCTTCAATGATACCTGTGTCTCGGTTGACGTAGCCGAGGTACGTGATTGGTACGTCGGTCACCAACGCCCGGCCCCGCACCGCAAAGCCTTCCTGAGAACGCAACCCGGAACCTTTGACAGACAGGCTACCGCTTTGGTGGCGTTTTGATGAGGCGTGTTGAGGTTGGGCCTTGGCGGTGAGAACTGGGGACGGTCCTTGACTCAGATTCGGGTCAATGGCGTGAGCCACACAGGCAGCGATCGGCATGACAGAAGTGGGCAATCGGTTCAACCCGCTCGTCAGATAGTGCTCCGCTTTGAGTGAATTCGTGAGAAGGTGTTTGTATTTCGTGCGGTTGTAAGGCGTGACTTCGGGGCACGTGTCCTTCAGAAGGAGGGCGCCACCTCGTTCGAGCAGCTGAACGGTCCCTTCGGCTTCGGCCACAGCGTAATTTTCACCGCTGGTGAACACCCAAAGGCGGTGGTTTGGCACGGTTCTCCCTTCCTCCATGTGGTTCTCCAACGCTGCCGCCGTGAGGCGGAGTTCTTCGAGACTCGCCTGCGGGCACCCGATGACGACGAGATCTACCTGGCCTTTTGGCGCCAGTTCATCGTACCGCTGGTCGAGGTCCTCCTGAGTGAACCTCAGCGTGCCTTGCCAACCGCCCTCAGGAGGGGAAAAGTGGCCGTTATCATCAAGCGCCAGTGGAGGCGCTGCGGAGTGACCTTCCGCCCACAGCATCGGGCATCCGTAGTTTGCGGCGGCGGCCGTTAGCGCTTTTTTGGAACCAAACGACATGGTATCGGGCAAGCCGGTGAGGTAGGGCATGGGCCCGTAGGGCATGTCCCATTCCGGCAGGACCTGTTTGCCAATCCAATCGCCGAGGACGGACCAGTCGGAGAGGTGGCGCATCTCGCATTCGACATGAACCTGCATGTTGGGCACCCTGTTCGCATCCAAGTGCAGGCCCCAGCGAGGGGCAAAACCCGTCAGCGCCGTGGCCAGGGCGGAAAGCCCGGACTCGCGGTTGGTGATGAGGGAGGTCCAAGTGTTGGAAAAGCAAACAGCGTTGGATTCCGCCCATGTGGCGATGCCGCTTTCGTCATCGATGCCGCG
>CACODE010000026.1 GCA_902625885.1 uncultured Candidatus Poseidoniales archaeon | reverse complement strand
AAGACGGCCGTTCTTTCCAAAGCGACACCATCGTTGTGGCTTGTGGCTTTAAGCAAGCACGCGATCTGCTTGCCTCCATCGATGAACATGCCCTTTCTGAGGTTTCAACGGTCAGAGCGAGCACCCTCGACATCGCGCTTTCTTCTCGACCCTTGGGAGAAAAACATGGCGTTGTTGATGTCGAACAAGGAGCCTACGTGCTCGACCTGTCCAACATCCAGCCGAGGTTGGGCTTGGACGGCGCCTACCTCTCCGCTTTGATGGTCGAGAAAGCAGGTGAACAAACAGAGGAGCGCGACGCTCGTTTTGAGATGTTTCTGGAGCGCCATGCACAGGGCTGGAAACATCACGTGGTGAACGAGCGGCGACAGCGCAACATCACGGTGCAGACCATCGGCATCAAACCCAAGTACGACGCCTATGCTGAGAAAGGCATCCTTCTTGCAGGGGAATGGGTTTTTTCGGACCACAGCCTTTCAGACGCTGCCGTTGATACCGGCCGTATGTGCGGACAGAACATCCCTTGAAGCCTTATTCACCGCCGCTTGCGACACGGTAGCATGCGCTTTGTTTCTTGGAACGTGAACGGCCTGCGAGCCGCCATTCGGAAAGGCATAGACGGGTATTTTCAGAATCTCAATGCCGACGTTGTGATGTTACAGGAAACGAGGACGCTTCAGGAGCAGTTGCCCAAAGATTGGGATTGGCCAGAGGGCTGGAAGACGACGCTTCACCCGGCCGAAAAAAAGGGTTACTCGGGCGTTGCAACAGGAACGGTTGCGCCGCATACCGTCCTTAGCAAGGGCAAAGGTGGGGCGCTAGATCCAGACGATTCGGAAGGGCGCGTGTTGACTTGCGAAGTGAACGGCGTTGTGTGCGTGAACACCTACCTCCCCAGCGGTTCAAACAAAGACGAACGTCAGCGATTTAAGGAAGGCTGGATGGAAGAGTGGCGACGTTTCATCAAACCGTTTCTTGCGGACAAGCGCCCGGTGATCGTCTGTGGTGACCTCAACATCGCCCATACGGAGGACGACATTTGGAATCCAAAAGGCAACGCCAACAGCTCAGGGTTTCTGCCGCACGAGCGCGCTTGGTTTACCGATTTGCTCAACGACGGGTGGGTCGATGCGTTCCGGGCAATTGCTGGAGAGGGCACGAAGACGTATTCGTGGTGGTCAAACAGGGGCCAAGCCAGGGAGAAAGACCGAGGATGGCGCATTGATTATTTTCTTCTCAACCCCACGGCGGCCGCAGCACTGGTTGACTGCACCATCGTTCGGCAGGGCGGTATCGACGTCTCAGACCATGCGCCCGTCGTCTTGGATTTGGACCTCTAGTCGTCGGTTCGCCCGAATCGATGACGCACCTTTGACACCGTCCAATACACACCATCCCGTAGCGGCAACGGCACCAACCAGGCGAGCGGGTACCACATGGCGTAGTACCAGCGCATGCAAAGCAGAAGACGAATGGCGCCACTCGACCGGACGTAGACCTTGCCGTTCCGGAGGACATAGACCGAGTCAACCTCTTGCAGCCGTTGGCTAAAACCGGCAATCATGGCTTGCCCTTCATCGGATTGGATGCCAAGAATACTCAACTCGGCTGGAATCTTGACCCTTTTTCGTAAAAAATTCGCCAATCCGTTGCACATGACACAATGCGCATCGATGAGCACCGTTGTTTGAGCCATCCCATCACTCGCCATGGGCGTCTTCAATGGCGCTGAGAACGACAAGAAGTGCGTCCACTCTGTCCCTCAGCGATTGAAGGTCGTCGTCGTAAAGCACCAACCTTAGGTTGGTGACGCCGTTGCTTGTGTCAATTTGGGGCTCATGCCCGTGTTCCACGATGGCCGAGGCCATCCGTTCAGCAAGGACCGCCTCCCCGGACCATTTCACTTCCATGACGTGCTCCTCGGTCATAGAAGCGGCTTGAGGTGGGCTGATATGAGACTAACCATCCGGAGAGGGCATGGCTCGGCAAACCGACGACACAACCGTCGTGGCCGGCAGCGGCGGTGTGGTGCTCGGGGAAGCCAGAACCAACCACGAAGGACGGAAGGCGCTGCTCCTTGTGCGTGGGGCCGAGGACACCACGGAGTTGCGGGATTTGGCCAGAACCATGGGCATCACCATCGTGGAGACGGTGGTTCAAACCGGGCGGGAAGACCCTCGGACCTATCTCGGAAAAGGGCGCTTGGAAGACATCACCGACGAGCGGAGAAGCACCCTTCCGGGCCATCCTTGGGAAGGGGTTGATCTCGCCATCATCCACACCAACGCCACACCTCGCCAACTCGTTGGTGTCAATCAAACCCTCGGGTTGGAGGTTTGGGACCGCGTCCGCCTGTTGCTTGCGTTGTTCACGTCCCACGCTTCCTCCGTGGAGGCAAGGACCCAGGTGCGAATCGCTCAATTGCAATCCGATCGGACCATTCTCCGTGAGCTCGCCCAGCAACAAACCACCGGCGAACGCGCCGGTTTCGGTGGTGGCGGTGTCACGGCGCTGCAGGGCGTGTTAAACAACCTGAACCGGGAATTGACCAACCTCCGTCGACGCCAAAGAAAACAAGCGAACGCCCAACGAGAACACCGCCGCCAGCGAACGAGAAGCGGTGCAAAGACCGTTGGGTTCGTTGGTTATACCAACGCCGGTAAATCATCGCTGTTTCGCTGCTTATCCGGAAAGTCGGTGCTCGTTGAAGACCAATTGTTCTCGACATTGGAGACCACCGTTGGCCGTATGGAGAAAAGTCCTCGAATTCTTTTGGCGGACACCATCGGATTTATTGATAACATACCAAATGCAACACTTACAGCATTTAAAGCAACTATTGCTGAAGCGATAGATGCCGATTTAACCTTGATTTTACTTGACGCCTCGGACTCACCCGCTGAAGTGGTTCGAAAACTCAAAACGACAAAACGGGAAATTTTGGAACGCCAAGCCGGTGGTGATGAACCGTTGGAGGGCAAAAGGCCAGCTGTGGTTTTAACAAAAATCGACAAAATCTCCGAGCATCAAATCAGCGCCATCGAAGGCTTGGTTCGTGAGGAGGGCTTTTCGAAGCCCGTTGCGCTTTCCTCGGTATCCGGCAAAGGCATAACCGGGCTTCAGTCCTTCATTCGGGAACAATTGTTCGGCGCCGCCGTCACGGTTCGCATACCGGCTCCAACATCCCAGAATGTCGAGGCCAGCGAACGCGTGGCCGCTGATGTTTACGCCCGCGGCATGGTGGAAGACGACGTTCGAAGCGACAACGGCGAGATCGTCATGCAGGTGTGGGTGGCGAAAGCCTGCCAGGCTCAACTGAAAGCCCGTTGGGGTGAGCGCATTGACATCAAGTAGGGCGCCGTTGTAGGTGAAACGATGCGGGCGGAGGACGACGACCAATCGACCTACCTTGACGAGGTCGCGAAGGAATCCCCTCTTCTGTTTGCCTCGTCGGGGTCCGTTCTCACCATCGAGGACCCTAACCTCCACCCTGTGGGAAAGGCGATTGCGGTGTCCATCCTGGTCGTTTGCCTGCTTGGCTTCCTGAACGGGGTGGACTACGCCACGCCAGAGGACGGGTTGGTTCGTCCCGACGAGTTCGTGTATCGGCTAGCGCAAACGGCCCCGGACAACACCGCCACCTTCCGCGGCACGGTCGCTGATGAATCAGGGCAGGGCTTGGCGGATGCTAGCGTCATCGTGCAGTGGTTTGATGACGATTTGGACCTGTGGGTGTCGGAAGAAAACCTGACGGATACCACCGGTGCTTTTCTGTTTGAAGCTCTTGACCCCGGTCTGGTTCGCGTTGACATTGTTGTGGAAAGGGACGACCACAAGGATCGCTTTTCCAACCGAGTGCTGCTCTCTCCACCAGCGCTCATTGAACCCATCGGCTTCACCACCATAGATTTCATGTTCCCATCCGCAGAAGAATTTGCAGCACAACCGTGCGAAAACAACGCTGAGGACTGTGAGATTCGGCACATCGACCGCACGCCGTTGCAAATGGACCATCCGCTGATGGACCCGAGTGCGGCTACCGGGTACGTGCTCCTCGGTTTTGGCTTCATGGGCCTCGCTCTTATCGCTGCAGGTTTTTCGTTGTGGGCGATCAAGGCAGGGTCGGTGGCCTTGCTTCGGACGTCCTCTGTCCTCGTCTTTTTCACGGTGGGCCACTTCTATTCTGCGTGCATTTTCGGGTTGTTTGCTTTCGTGTTGACGTTTGCCGTTCCTCGGCGAAGAATCCCCCTCAACTGAACCCCAGCATCCCTCCTGTGGTTCGGTTTTGCAGACCGGCCTAAGCGGTAGGTGCTGGCATCGAGGAGTGGTGCAACTGAATGCGCAAATTGCCATTGGCGTCCCTGAGATAACCAAAGGTGTACTCGACTTTGACTTCCTCGCCATCAGGGTCGGTAAAAAAATAGTTGCCCATGGCGAGAGCTGTTGACTCAGAAAGCACGACGTCGGCGTTTTCAAAGCGCACCTTCGTCCACCCTTTGATGGCGAAACCGGTGTCTTCCGGGCAGGCGTCGTTCGACGCAACGAAATAGGACAAAGCGGTTTCAAATGTAGGACGAAATTGCTCCACAGCGGCCAACGTCGGTTTGAACAACACGGTCGTTAGGCCGTAGGCGTACAGATGTTCGACATGGTTTCGAGCGACGGCGACAAAGTCACCGCCATCGACGTGGGTCTTGGCGATGTTGACGATGCCTTCGCCCCACTGTTTCTGAGCGTCTTCTACCTCGGCAAGTGCGATCATCTCCAAACCATCTCCGTGCGTCGGTTTTGATGGTAGCCTTTCTTTTTTGCTCGCTGAAACCAATCGCTCAAAAATGCGCACGGGGGCCTCACGACCAAGCATCCATCTTATGGCCTCAACCGCTCTCCTCGGGTCATGGACCTGAACAGCGCTACGTGGATGGTCCGCTCTTTGGACCAGCGGGTCTCTTCGCTGCTCATCACCGATGACAACGACGTCCTTGCCGGTGGATGGGACGGGCGTTTGATGTCGTGGGACGCCGAAGGAGAGTTGAGGTGGAGTGTACAGACCGACGACCGCATCAGTTCCATTGCGTTCAACGGGCAAACCGTGGCGGTAGCGAGCGGTCTTCATGTGGTTGCTTTGCAATGGGCTACGGGTGAGACGCTCTGGTCGAAAGCCCTCGAAGGCAGCGCTGATGAGGTTCGTTGGTGGCAGGGAGAACTCGTCGCTATTTCATCGGTGTACGACATTGAGCACAACGATTTCATCGAATCTGCTGTTTGGCGATTCACAGAACACGGTGAGGAAGTGTTGGTTGAACGCATGGACGAACGCCCGTGGGCCATGGTCAGCGTTGAAGACCGGTTGTTTGTTGGCCTTGGGCGACCGAAATGCGGTCTTCTCGACATCACGTCATCGCCGTTCGTCCACCACCAACCGGCGACAATCTCCCCCATCACCTGCGGCTCCGGGCGAGGCAATGTCGGTCTTTTCGGGCGAACGGACGGCCAAGTCGTCGACCACCAAGGCAACGTTTGCTCAACAGAAGAGGGGACCATCGAGCATCTGACGTGCATGCTAACGGGTTATGTCGCAACGAACGATCAGGGTCTTGCCGTTGGTCGCACGCCATCAGGAGAAGCTTGCTGGTCGTCGAAAGGTATGCCAATTGCCGTTCAAATGGAAGCCATGGCCCACGGTAACGCCTCCACCCTTTGGTTGGCGCGCCAAGAAGCGGTCAACTGCAGGCTTGAGGTGTGGGCAACAGACCAGGGCGGTTTGCTTGCCGCGGGCACGTTTTCCAACATTTTGTGCATGGCAGGCCATGCAGAACGAGCCGCAGTTGGGTGCGAGGACGGCACGGTTCTGGTGTGGGACCGAGCTCTCCTCAGGCGGCGTCTTGATGCGCCGCAAGAGAACCCTTCCGCTCCTGCAGACGAAAGAACCTCGGCGCTGCAAGCAAAACTGCGAGCGTTGCGAAAGTGAACCCTCACCGAGGAAGGCAAACCCTCGGAAAAAGAGGTAAAAAACCGTGATAGAAAACGGGCGCTTATTACTTCCATAGCGGGTTGGAGCACATGCAACCCACCGCCCTCGCCAAATGGTTCGACGAAGCCGACATGAACGACACGGCAACCGTGGGCGGTAAAGGCGCGTCGTTGGGCGAGATGTTCCAAAAACTCACCTCGATTGGTGTCAAGGTCCCAAACGGCTTCACGCTAACAACCGAGGCGTTTCGTCGTTTCATCTCGGCAGCCATTCCAGAGGCGACGTGGAAGAACGTGGGAGCTCCCGAAGACGTAGAAGCGTTAAGAAGCGCCGCCATCAAGGCCACGACGCTCAAGCAAGCGCTAGAAATCTGCCTGCGGGATGCCGACCCTTCCGACCACCTGAACTTGAACAGCCGTGCGGCTCTCGCTCGGTCGTTGGTCCGAGAGACGCCGGTTCCGGAGAGCATCAAATTGGCGATTGCGACGGAATACGGGAAACTCTGCGAGATGTACGCTCCCGGCGTTGACGTTGCGGTGCGCTCGTCGGCCACAACCGAAGACTCAGCCGAGGCGTCGTTTGCAGGGCAATACGAATCGTACCTCAACGTGAGCGGGGAACAAGACATCATTGAGAAATGGCGAAGGTGCGTGGCCAGCATGTTCACCGAGCGCGCCATTGGGTACCACCTTGAACACAAGATGCACCCGCTTGACAGCGCCATCGCTGTCGTCGTGATGAAGATGGCTCGCTCCGACAAGGCGTGTTCGGGTGTCATGTTCACCATCGACCCTGATTCGGGTCACGAAGGCGTGATTCACATCGGTTCCGCCTACGGTTTAGGTGAACTGGTGGTTCAAGGCGTGGTTTCTCCGGACACCTTCACGGTGTGGAAAGAAGGCCTGCGACGCGACAAATTTCCCATCGTTCACCGCACGCTGGGTTCCAAGGACCAGATGATGGTTTACCACGAGGAAGCGGCCAACGAGGTGCAATCCATCGCCGTGCCGTTCGAAGACCGTCGCCGTTGGTCACTGACCAGGGATGAGTGCGTAGAACTGGCGCACATGGCCCTCAAAATCGAGGATTATTTTCAACGGCCCATGGACATTGAGTGGGCGAAGGACGGCATAAACGACGAACTTTACATCGTCCAAGCCCGCCCGGAAACGATTCATTCTAAGGCGCACGACAGCAAGATGATCGTCTACAAAATCGACGAAATTTTGGCGCAGAAAATGAAGGACGACGGGCGCGTGATGGCTACCGGACAAGCCGTTGGCAAACGCATCGGGACGGGCAAGGTTCGGCTCTACAGAACGTACGGTGAGGTGCTTGAGGGCAAGCGAGAACTTCGAAAAATGCTCGACAGCGGCATGTCTCGAGAAGAGATTTCGCCAGAACTTTCGGTCTTTGATGACGGGGACGTGCTCGTCACGGAAATGACAACGCCCGATTGGGAACCGTTGATGAAGCAAGCTTCACTCATTATCACCAGAAAAGGCGGTCGGACCTCCCATGCCGCCATCATTGCTCGTGAGTTTGGTATCCCTGCCATCGTGGGGTGTTCCGATGCGATGGACCTACCGAATTTCAGTCAGGTGACAGGAAGTTGCGCTGAGGGTGATGTGGGCTATGTTTACGCTGGTGAGGTGCCGTTTGAAGTGGAAGAGGTGTCTTTTGACGAGACGCTCGAGTTGAAAACGAAAATCAAACTCAACGTTGGCTTTCCAACAAAATCGCTGGCGGACTCTCGCCTGCCGGTGGATGGTGTTGGGCTGGCAAGAATTGAATTCATTCTCTCGTCAGAACTTGGCATCCACCCGTTGGCCTTTGTTCACCATGCGGCCATGAAATCTTACGTCGATTCCGGTGTCCTCCCCGACGCTTTGAAACCGTATCAAGAAGCCTTCAGCGCCATCGACATCAACGAGGTTCGAACGCTGGTTGAATCGCTTGACAGCCGAGCCTGGGCGTACGAAAACAAAGGCGACTTATTCGTTGACAAGTTGAGGGAGGGCGTCGGCCTCATCTGCGCCGCCTTTTACCCACGACCGGTGCTCGTTCGGTTGTCCGATTTCAAATCAAACGAATATCGGGAGTTGCTCGGCGGTTCCATCTTCGAACCCGTTGAAGAGAACCCGATGATAGCGTGGCGCGGGGCATCTCGCTACCTGGACGAGAAATTCCGTCCCGCCTTTGAAATGGAAATAGACGCCATGAAGTCGGTGAAACACGAATTTGGCCTTGACAACTTGCAGCTGATGGTGCCGTTTTGCAGGACGCCTGAAGAGGGCGAGATGGTGAAGGACCTTCTGGAGAACAACGGCATCGGCCCCTCGTCGGGAACGGACCTGTTCGTGATGGTCGAGTTGCCTTCGAATGCAATCGAGGCTGACCGTTTCATGGACATGATGAGCCTTGCCGGGGGTTCAATCGGTTCCAACGACCTGGTGCAAACGGTGTATGCGGTTTCCAGAGACGATTTGGAAGGTTACCAAAACCCGGTCGACGCGCGCTCACCGGCCGTGAAATCCATGATCAAGGACATCGTTTCCAAATTCAACGCCAAGGGCTTGGAGATTGGCATTTGCGGCCAAGCACCGTCCGATTTCCCCGATGAGTATCCGCCCTTCCTCATCGATTGCGGCATCACCAGCATTTCGGTCACGCCCGACACGGCTTTGGCCGTGAAACGGACGGTCGCTGAAGCGGAAATGGCCGCCAACAAGTGAAACGCTCTTTGTGGCGCTTTAGGAAAGTCCGGTCAAGGTCTGCCACGGGTGATGAAAAAGCCCCCGCTGGGATTCAAGACATCCATGTTCCATCCGGTTGTTTCATCGCCTTCGTATTCAAATCGAAGTTGCAATTTACGGGCGAAAAACCTCGCTCGCTCTCGGGCTTCCTCCTCTTCGTAGTATCCAAACCATTCCAAATCCAACACGACGTAGGTTTCCAATTCACTCTGGGGGTCCCACAAGCACACACGCCGATAACCACTCGTCATTCCGCCTTCACTTGGGGTGTCGTACAATATGGCAATCTCATCACCGTCTTTGAGATAAATTCCGTGCAACAATTCAGGGTAGTATTCTTGGCCAGTTTCTGCATCAGAAGTGTGTTCAATGCCTGCAAGGAATCGGTGCCTTGAATCATACCACAGCATCTTAACGACGTCTTCCGGGGGATCGGGGTTGGTTAGGTTTTGAAACGCAGGCCCTGCCAGTCGAGAACCAAACCAAAAGAACGGGATTCCAACAATGCCGAGACAGGGTACCAAAACGAATGCGCCTCCAAACAACGACACAATCATCAGACCAATCGGCAACAAGAAGAACATCGAACCAAAAATAGCGAACATGAGTGAAGGCCCAAGGTGCCTTCCTCCTCGCCTGTAGGTGTTTTCATTCAAGAGAATGACGTTGTCGGGCACGCCATGTTCCTCGATTGAATCCAAGAGACGCTGCCCTCTTCCCTCGTCTTCTTTTCGTTCTTTCATCGGTTGACTTGAACGAACTGGCTCTGTTTCGTTTCTGATTTTGTCCATCAATCCCATCTTCAAGCCCTCTCGTGCAACATGTCCCTCAAATCTCGTTATGCCTTTTCTTGGCGACTGCTTGCTTCAACAGGAATTCGATCTGGGCGTTAATCGAACGAAAATCATCCTCGGCCCAAATTCGTAAATCGTCGTGAAGGGTAGGGTCAATTCGCAAGAGTATGCGCTTCTTTTCCATTTTTTTTCGCCCACCTGGCATGCCATCTTTGGTTTGTTTTCGTTCAGAACTCTCTCCCATGATCTCACCTCGCATCACTGGTAGAGCGTACCTGTGTTCACCACAGGAGTGGTATCTGTTTCCGAACACAGAACGACAAGGAGGTTGCTCACCATCGTCGCCTTCTTTTCTTCGTCCAGATCAATGATTTGCTTTGCACTGAGTTGTTCTAGGGCCAGCTCCACCATACCGACAGCCCCGTCCACAATTTCGCGTCGCGCAGCGACCACAGCGCTTGCTTGTTGACGACGAAGCATGGCCTGAGCGATTTCTGTCGAGTAAGCAAGATAGCTGATCCTCGCCTCAAGAACCGCGATGCCGGCCTGCGACAAACGCGCCTCAACCGATGCTTGGAGCTGTTTGGCAATGATGTCTTGATGTCCCGAAAGCGTGATGCCGCCAATGTCCTTTTCCTCGATTGCGTCGTAAGGGTACTTTGTTGCCATTTCACGAAGGGCGGCTTCGCTCTGAATTTGTACGTAATGCTTGTATTGCTCGACCTCAAACATGGCCTCAGCCGCATCGTAAACGCGCCAAACGACCACGGCGGCGATGTTAATGGGGTTCGCATTGACATCGTTGACCTTCAATTTACTCGATTCAAAATTGTTGATGCGCAACGATATACGGGATTTACCGTAGAGCGGGTTGATGAAAAATCGGAAACCTTCCTGCTTGAGTGTACCAACGTACTTTCCAAAGAATTGCGCAACGACGGCTTCGTTTGGATTGATGATGGCATAACTGTTCCACATGAGAAACCACAGGACACCCCCACCGATGTTCAACACCAGTGCGATGGGCCATGCGAAAGCCCAGAGAACCTGGCTAAACAGCAGAATGATGCTGAGCGCAGCATGGATTCCAAGCCCGAGAAACCCGTTAACAGACGAGATTGGAAGGTCTTTGAACCTCTGACGTGGTTGAATAGGTTGCGTTTCAACAATAGATTGCATGCACGGACGAGTCCCCGATACAAAATAAAGATATTGTTATGATATCACTTTGAAATCATTTGGCCACGGGCGGTCAATCAACAAGCCAGAGCCAATCATCCATGATGAACGGTGCCGGCTCAGGAGGGTCCGGTCATGTCTTCCGGCCTGACCCAAGCGTTGAATTCCTCGTTGGTCAGGTAGCCCAGCTCCAGTGCGGATTCACGCAATGTCGAGCCTTTTTGGTGCGCATTCTTGGCAATCTTGGCGGCCTTGTCGTAGCCGATGTGGTTGTTGAGGGCCGTGACCAGCATCAGCGAATTTTCTAGGTGCAATTGGATGTTGTCCTCCACCGCAACAAGCCCTTCTACGCATCGCGTGCGGAAGGTTCTGCACGCGTCGGTCAGCAGGTCCACGGAGTGAAGGAAATTGTGAATCATCATCGGTTTGAACACGTTCAACTCGAAGTTGCCCTGGCTTCCGCCAATGGTGATGGCGGTGTGGTTCCCCATGACTTGACAGCATACCATCGTCATCGCTTCGGATTGGGTCGGGTTAACTTTCCCGGGCATGATGGAGGAACCGGGTTCGTTTGCCGGCAGGGCCAATTCCCCGAGACCGCAGCGCGGTCCGGAACCCAGCCAGCGAATGTCGTTGGCGATTTTCATCAGCGAAGCAGCCAAGGTGTTGAGGGCCCCAGAAGCCGCCACGATGGCGTCGTGGGCCGCCAGTTGAGCAAACTTGTTTTCTGCCGAGCAGAACGTCAGTCCCGTGATGTTGGCGATCTCGTCAGCCACCATTTGCGCAAAGAGCGGGTGAGCGTTGAGGCCGGTACCGACGGCCGTGCCGCCGAGCGCCAACTCAAACAAATCGTCCAGCGCAAAGTCAAGCCTTCGAAGGTCGGCATCGAGCTGAGCGACCCAGCCCGAGGCTTCTTGACCCAACGTTAGCGGCACGGCGTCCATGAGGTGCGTCCGGCCGATTTTCACGATGCCTTGCCATTGTTTCGCCTTGGCGTCAAGGGCCTCGCGAAGCGCTCTAACGCTGGGTAGCAAGCGATGGGTGAAGGCTTCGGCAGCCGCAATGTGCATGGCTGTTGGAAAGGTGTCGTTGGAGGATTGCGCGCGGTTGACGTGGTCGTTGGGGTGAACGGGCGCCTTTGAACCCAATTCTCCCCCAGCCAGTTCAATCCCCCGATTGGCAATGACCTCGTTGGTGTTCATGTTGGATTGTGTTCCGCTTCCCGTCTGCCAAACCCGCAGCGGAAAATGGTCGTTGAGATGCCCATCCATGACTTCCTGCGAGGCCGCGATGATGAGGTCGCCAACCTCCGGGTCAAGTTGCTTGAGCGCAACGTTTGTTTTCGCTGCGGCTTGCTTCAATATGCCAAACGCACGAACAACGCCAAGCGGCATGGTGTCGCCCCCGATATCAAAATTGATGAGCGAGCGAGCGGTTTGGCAGCCGTAATAACGGTCTCCGGGAACCTCGAGTTCACCCATTGTATCGGATTCAAGGCGTACGCTTCCTGGCGCACTCTTGGCTTTGGTTGACTCGATTGGGGGCGGGTTCTGAACAGGTTTCTGGCCGTCAAGGCCCTGCTGTATCAATCGCGAAATTGTGGCCGACCGGCCTTCATCCCGCCCTCTGCCGACTTTCCGGTCCAGTTTTTTGGCCAGTTCTTCGGGGATGCTTATGCTGATGATTCGGCGGTCGCCGGCGCGATGTTTTGCCATGACATCAATCCGGAAAAGGCGTTTAATAAATATGTCCGAGCCAAGCTTTGAACATCACGCAACGTCATTCTCTGGGCAAAATTTTCAAATTTACGGATGGACGGCGAGATTCATGGTAAAAGGCGGGATCTCACCACGGAAAAAAAATTTCATGGCCGTCATGATGTTAGTTCTGGGAATGCAGACCTTCGTAGGAGGCCTTTCCTTGGCCTCTGACCCGTCGAGCGATATGTTTGGAACGATGGCGATGATTGCGGGTTTGCTTCTTTGTGTTGGTGCCTGGTGGCTTTGGCCGTCCACCCGTGCAAAAACATTCACGAATCGCCTGAAAAAGGGCCGTCGCTCTTCACCCCCGTCGGACAACGTTCACGATTCGGCCGAAGAGGGGCCACCGGCCCCCATCTTGATCAGGCCTTGACGACCGACTTGAGGATTCGTAACGTCGTGCTCTCCCCGCCCGTCATGTTGCCCATGGCCCGCATGTCAACGAACTCGGCCCAAGCTTGACCCAAGCGCCCTTCAGTCCACGCATCGAGGAACCAGGGATGAATGTAGGAGGAACGGCAGACAGCCCGCGTGTTGCCGAGGTCGGCAGCTACGGTGTCAATAACGGCCAACATGGCCTTGTTGCGACCGGTGTCGGTGGTGGGCACCTCCCAATCACCTCCAGACCAAAGTTTGTCCATGGATTCAACCGAAGGCACGGACTTCAACCATGTTTTCATTTCGGCTGTCGTTCGGTCTGACGACAAAAAGGCCAACCGTTCCGCACAGCGGGAGGTGGCCGCCCACGTTCTGAAATTCTTGGCCGTGAAACCCATGCCGCTTGCTGCTCGAATGTACTGGTTGATGTGCTCGGCTTTGAGGTCCACCTCGTTGCCAGCTTCGGAGATGTACATGAACAGGTCAGCGTCTTTGGCACCCAGCCTGTTTGTTTTGAGAATGAGATCGACCAGATGATCGTCTTCGATTGTGATGTCCCAGGTTTTGCCCGACTTGCCGGTGAACGAAAACACGGCGTCGTGGCGACCTTCGGCCTCGTCGCCTTTGAGGTGTTTGACGTGCATCGATTTTAGTGTCGTCAAGCCGTAGGATTCGTTGGCCTTGGCGTATTCATCAGAACCGACCCGTATGTTGTAGAGGTCGATCAGCCGCACTACGAGGGCAGAGACGGTGTTCAACGTCATCTTGTTTGCCTCAAGGTCGCGCGCCACTTGACGTCGGAGCCGGGGCAATTGCGAGGCGAAGTAAACCACATCGTCGTATTTCATTTCCGTCGTGATTTCTGTCCAGTCCGGGTGGTACCTGTACTGCAGGCGACCTTTGATGTCCCTTCCCGTTGCTTGGATGTGGCCGCGAGGGTTTGGACAAATCCAAACGTCCTCCCACGCCGGGGGCAACCCCATGCTGTTCCATCGTTTGACGCGGTCCGCCTCGTCGATCGGTTCGCCGTCGGGGGCCAGGTACTCCCATTGGACCTCGCCATCCTCTTGGGCGATGTTGCGACGCGAGACACCGCGAAGCGACGGGTCACTTCGAATCAGCGTGGCTCTGCGCAACGCTTCGTCAGCATCAACAGGCACAGGGCACCGTCATGAACAACAGGTCATGAACTTAGGGGCTATGATGATTGGAGAAAGGACGGACCGATACCCACGTCCACCACTCCGTCTCGGTACCAACCTCGGTACATCAGCATGGTTCTGAACGGCATGACGACTTCCCCTTTTTGGTTCACGGCGATCACACCACCTCGGCCCCCGAGAGGTTCCACCAAGTCCAACATCGCCTCAGCCGCTGACTCAAGCGAACGGTCTTTGTGAAAAGAGGCAACGGCGTGTGCGGCAGCGGTGCGAATAAACGCCTCGCCAACCCCCGTGCAGGAGACGGCGATGTGCTTGTCGGCCCAAGTTCCAGCGCCGATGATCGGCGTATCGCCCACGCGCCCCGGGGGTTTTCCAGTCATGCCACCGGTTGACGTGGCGGCGGCAAGGTTACCGTGCACGTCCAGCGCCACGGCCCCAACCGTCCCCCATCCGTCGTGTTCGGCGTCGTGGTCGAGCAGCGCGTCCTCTTCGTCCGTCGCTCCGGGGCGCAGGCGTTCGCGTCGCCATTTGTTCCATTGCGCTCGTCGAAGTTGAGTTTCCAGCCATGCCTTCTCCACCTGTTCAACGCCGTTTTCGGCGGCAAAAACATCGCCTGCGGGTCCGGCCAACATCACTGGCCATCCGTTTTCCATCAGGCGTTCTGCTGCCCGTACGGGATGGCGGGACGATTGCAGACCGACCACGGAACCGGCCGCTTGGTCGTGCCCGCGCATGATGCTGGCGTCCATGCTGATGTTGCCCTCGGCGTCAAGCACCGAACCTCTTCCGGCGTTGTAAAGCGGCTCGTTTTCCATGCATTCCACCGCCAAGCAAACGGCTTCAGAGGCCGCCAACTCGCCGCTGGCCAAACGCTGGCCAATGTCGGCAAGGAGGGCTTGCATGCAGGCCACGCGTTGCGGGTCGGCATCGGTCATGCCTCGCCAAGGGCCGTCGCCTCCTGCACCTCCGTGCACGGCGAGGACAACCAAACAAAGGCCTCCGTGGAAGTTCAGCCTTCAATCACGGTGCAGCGGACGATCTGTTGGGGTTCTGCGGGTCGGTCTCCCGGCAGTTTGCGGCACTTCTCGATGGCGTGAACGACATCCATGCCTTCGCTGACCGCACCGAAAACGGCGTGGTTGCCGTTGAGCCACGGTGTGGGAACCGTCGTGAGGAAAAATTGTGAGCCACCGGTGTTGCGGCCAGCGTTGGCCATTGAGAGAACACCGGGCTTGTCGTGCTTGAGGGCGAGCGCCGATGGTTCGCACGGGATTTGCCAGCCGGGCCCACCGGTACCGGCTCTCCGAGACATCGGGTCTTTTGAGTGGGGGCAGCCGCCTTGAATCATGAAGTCTTGAATCACGCGATGGAAGTGAAGACCGTCGTAATGCCCCATTTTGACGAGTTTGACGAAGTTGGCCACCGTGTCCGGTGCACTGCCGTGAAAGAGATCGATGGTGATGTTGCCTGCGCTGGTTTCCATGAGAACTTGCATGGGCACACCACCGAGCGGCACTTCAAGAGGATTTGCCTGTTCTGCAACAAACCACAAGTTGATATTTAGAAGCGGAAAAAAAGAACCATGACCAACCCTATCGACATCCCATTCGCGACCATGGACGGCGAAGAGACCACCCTTCGAGCGCTCGGTGGTGAGCGTTGGTTGGTGGTGAACGTGGCGAGCGCTTGCGGCGCAACACCTCAATACGCGGGACTTCAATCGCTCCATGAAGCGCATCAAGATTTGACCGTGGTGGGTTTTCCGTGCAATCAATTTGGGAGGCAAGAACCGGGCTCTCACGCCGAAATTTGCGAATTCACGTCCTCAAAATACAACGTCACCTTTCCGCTGATGGCCAAGGGCGACGTGAACGGCGGCAACCGCCTTGCGCTGTTCGAAGCTCTCTGCGAACGTCCAGATACCGAGGGCCGCACCGGTGATGTACGTTGGAACTTTGAGAAATTCCTCATCAACACCGACGGCGACGTGAAGCGTTTTTCTTCAGGAACAAAACCAGCCGCACTTGATTTGTCGTGACGGTGGTTCCAGCGTCACTGTTCAAACGCGATTTTCGTGGCGACGCAGATCTTCACGGAAGCCATGGACAGCCTATCGGCCTGCCCAACAACCCCTGTGTTGCCCTCGTTCACCATCGGTCTTCATAGGTGGTGGGCCGGAGGGCGGGTTGGAACGGTTGGTCCGAGGGCTTTGGTCGCGGAGTGTTCGTCCTTGAGGCCGCGACATGACAACCTTCGACCAACTGCATCTTGATGAACGCATCCTTGAGTCGTTGAATGCCGAAGGATACCAAACACCAACGCCCGTTCAAGCCGAAACCATCCCAGCGTTGATGGCGGGGCGCGATGTCCTTGGCATCGCCCAGACCGGGACCGGAAAAACGGCGGCGTTCGCCCTTCCGATACTTCACCATCTCGCAGAGAGGAAGCCTCCTTCCGGACGACCTATTCGCGCGTTGATGTTGACACCGACAAGAGAATTGGCCGCCCAAATAGGCGAGCGGGTGCGCGTGTACGGACGGCACCTCCCGCTCTACTCGACCGTAATTTTCGGTGGCGTAGGCCAGTCCCCGCAAGTTAAGGCCCTTCGAAGGGGGGTTGACGTTCTCGTTGCCACACCGGGACGCCTGTTGGACCTTCACAACCAGGGCCATGTTGATTTGAGCAACGTCCAGCATTTCGTCCTCGACGAGGCGGATCGCATGCTTGATATGGGGTTCAGCAAGGACGTGGAACGAATTCTTTCGCTTGTGCCTCGCAAGCGTCAAAACCTGATGTTCAGCGCCACGATGCCCAAAGCCATTGGCGCCCTTGCCAACCAGATGCTTCACCGCCCGGTTCACGTGGACATCAGCCCAGAAGCCCCCACCACCGATCGGATTGAACAGTACGTGGCCTTTGTTCAAAAAGCCGACAAGCGGCAACTTTTGATCGACCTCCTCGAGGGCCAAATGGTGGCTTGCGGCATCGTCTTTACCCGAACCAAACACGGCGCAAATCGACTCGCTAAGCAACTTGGCAAAGTGGGCATTCCTGCGGATTCCATTCACGGCGACAAGAGCCAGTCCGCTCGTACCAGAGCGCTTGAGTCGTTCAAAAACGGCGATGTGTTCGTCCTCGTCGCCACCGATATCGCCAGCCGCGGCATCGATGTTGAAGACATCACGCACGTGTTCAATTTTGATTTGCCCAACGAACCGGAAGTGTACATTCACCGCATCGGACGAACGGCTCGAGCGGGCCGAGACGGTTTGGCTTACTCGTTTTGTGACGAAACCGAGTCGGGTTATCTGGTCGGTATTCAGCAACTTCTCGGTGAGGACATTGAAGTGCTTGAGGACCAACCCTACCACTTCGAGAAAGCACGACCCAAGCCCGGACAAAAACCCGGTCGTGTCAAAGGGGCTCCGGTTGGTGGGCGTTCTCGTCGCGGTACCGGACGGGGCAGCGGCATGCGGCGATACCACCGCAGCGGTGCAGGCGACCGAGGTCAGCGTTCGGAGAGGAGGGCCCGAGGCTCAAAAAAACCCAACCAACCCTCTCGCGGCGGTCAACGAAGCGACCGTCCGAATCGTGGGACCTCATCACAACCCCCGGGTTCACGCTCCCGTAGAGGGAAACAGCAGGGTCGCTCGAACGCTTCAAATCGACAGCGTCGTCGCCGTTCTCAACGTCGGGACGACCGCCCGTGAACCGGCGACCGGACGCAAACATGATGCTGTGAGGCCAACACTCGGCCACCATGGGTCCGGTCTGGGTGGTTGACTCGAACTGCTTCATTCATCTCGGGCAAAAGGCCGAGGAGGGTTTTGTGGCCGACCTGAAGGCGATGTTGAACGATGCGAAGCTGCTGATCACGCCCGGCGTCAAAAAAGAGGTCGCTACGGTTGCCTTCCGACGCTGTGAAGGGCGCCCAAACCTGCTTCGTACCTTGGAACCGTACCTCCATACCGTCCCGGTAGACGAAGCGGACGTGCGGGCTCTTGCTCAGCGGATCGGTGAATCGGCCGCACCTCAGGATGTGGATTTGTCGTTGATGGTGCTCGCCGACGGTCTGGGTTCAGAAAGCAGCACGGTGGTGCTGGTGTCGGACGATTTCAAAATGACAACGACCGCAGAGCGCACCGACCTCCGGTTTGAAACATGCCCGCC
>CACODE010000025.1 GCA_902625885.1 uncultured Candidatus Poseidoniales archaeon | reverse complement strand
CTTCGACAAATCCGGCGTTTCCCTCGAAGGCTACTCGGGCAACGTCTACATCCAATTCACCCAAACAGAATACCTTCGGGTGAGCGATCTCGCACCCATCCGAAGCGAACTCGACATGTACATTCGATTCGTACCCAGCGGCATCTCCTTCCTCGAACAAATTCTGGGCGACATCACCATCACAACCACCTACTCGCCCGTCAACGAGAATTACGACTTCCCGCTTCGCATTGATGAACGGTGGACCACGACGACCACGTCGTACTCGCAATGGTCGGGGCAAAGCGATTACATTACGCCGTTTCCTCCACCCGAAACGGACACGAACACCACCACATGGGTGGTCACCGATGTTGGGAAACCCACCAACAACGTCGGGCAAACCATCGATTACGGCGGTTGCAACGAATCCTACGAAATGACCTCGTTCAACAGCGATGGCATCTCGGAAGGCTACCGCTGGTACTGCCCAGAAGTGCGCAATTACGCTTGGCTTCACACGGCCGATGACATCGGCCTGGTCATCGATTTCAAACTCAAGCGGTACGACCCTGTTGGCTCATCCGGCGTGGAGCCGTACACCAATCCCGGCAGCCGTGCGGACTGCCTTGAGGTGGTGCCTGAACGGGCCATCACCGCCCTGAACACGCCCATGCAAGTCTGGGTGAACGCTTCCTCATCGTGTTTCTCCAACACGGCGGGCTTGCCACTTGAACTGCACCACGAGGTGGAGGGCTTTGTGACGTCCCTGACCACGGCGGCCAACGGCAGTGCGTGGGCCATGGTCGACATCGGCGATGCGCTGGATTCGTCGGCGACCCAACTTGACTACGCCAGTCATGGGCTGGTGGCCAAGGCAGGCAACAAGGTTGGTGTGGCGACCGTCACCCTCGATCAGTACCTCGTTGGCTTGGATGTCTTCGCAGACGAAGGAGCAGCCGTCATCCTGCGGGAGCGGTGCATTGACGACGTGTGCACCCTAACCCAGCTCAACGCTCTCTCGGGCTACAACGTGCTTCCGGGAGACAAACTCGACATAGAAGTCGCCTTCAACAACCGTGGCATCACGACCTCCGCCGTCACCGACGCCCGATTGACAACGCCCGATGGGTTGGCCATCACCGAGGAACTTCCTGCGTTGCAGACCTATCAAGCGTACAAAATGTACACGATTTGGGAAGTCCCCAACGGCTCGAGCATCGGTTCGCTTCAAATCCAGTGGGAAGCCGACACCGGACAGTTGAACACCGCCGACGCCAATTTCCAGAACAACATTGGCACGATTGAGTTGTTTGTTGGACGCACGCCAACGCCGGTCGCCACCGAGGCGACGGGCCTGACACGTGAAGTCATTTTCGTCAACGCCAGCGGCAGTTATGATGAGGACGGTGGCGAGGTTTCCTGCGAATTCTACGTGCCCTTTGATGACGGCACCCGCACCTGGGATTACGAGCGCATCGTCTCGCCGTCATGCACCCTGAACTACACCTGGACCGACGACGGCTTGTACCCGGTTGAAATCACGGTTGAAGACGAGGAACGTGACACAACCCAAATGATTCTAGAGGTCCATGTCGAAAACCGAGCCCCGAAGATCGAAGTGAGGAGCCAACGAACCGAAGCAAAAGTGGAATACCCAATCACGCTCTATGCCTACGCCAACGATTCCGACTCAGAGGAATTGTGGCCGGGCGTTGTTGACATTTACTGGCCAGGTGCCAACTGCAAGGAAGGTTACTACACCAGAACCTGCACCACAACCTCCAACACCGAGGGTTGGAAAACGTTCACCGCCGTCGGAACAGACGACGACAGGGCAACAACGTCAGCGACGTTTGACGTGAAGTTCACCAACATTCAACCTCACAGCATCAACATCCAGATGGTGGACGACAACGGCCCCATCGTGATGGATGCTCAAGACACTTGGCACGTGGAAGAAGACCAAGCCGTGACCGTAAAGGGGCAGGCTCAGGATTCGGTTGACGACATTGAAGGGTTAACGCACACCTGGTGGCCAGACGACGCACAACCCTCCTTGGTTCGCGTTTTTGACGGGAGAACCTCTGAGTTTGAGATGGTCTGGCTCGAGGCGGGGCTTCACAAAATGCGGCTTGAAGTCACCGACTCTGAAAGTGCATCAAGCGGGATTGAAGAACGCTGGGTGAGTGTTCAAAACGTCCCACCAACCATCGAGCCCATCGCACAAATCCTCCCGGTAGCCGAGGGCGAGAGCATCAGTGTTTCAGGCAGTTCTTCCGACACCCCCTCCGATGTTGAGACGCTGGTGCGGTGTTGGGACGTTGACCCGAGCATGGATTCGGACGACATGGGCAGTGCAGACGACGATTGCGACGTTGAGGGAGATAACCTGACCATTTCTTGGAACAGAAGCGGGATTCAAAAATTGGTGTACCACGTCACCGACGATGACGGCGCACACACAAGCGAGGTCCTCGAAGTCATGGTGCTCAACACGCCACCGCTGGTCCGTACGGGGGAGTTCTCCTGCACGGCCTACGAAGTTTGCACGCTGGACGCCAGCAACACGATTGACGCCCTTAACGACGTCAACGATTTGACCGTTGTTTGGGACTTGGATGTCTTCGTGGACAGCAACGAAGACGGCATTCCCGACAACGACGCCGACCTCATTGGCAAAACGGTCACGCACACATTCACGAAAGACGGACGACGCTCCGTGAAGATCATCGCTTGGGACGAAAATCCCGAGCGGCCGGGAACCAAGACCGTTTCGTTCACCGTCCTTCCTGCCGACCGAACGCCGGTGGAAAACCTCGCCGCAGCACTGGTCGGTGAGGAAGCAAGCCCGGTGGCTCAGTTGAGCCTTCTGGCAGTGATGCTGCTTCTCGTGTTGTTGTTCTCGAGAAGAAAGCGGCGGACCGATGCAGCGGAGGATTGGAAGGAACTTGCCGACCCCTTCGCCGACGACTCGCCATCCGAGCGGGAAGAAAGGGCCCGTCAGAAACGGCCGGAAGGGCCTCCTCCAGATTACTTGTTTAACGATGCGATGCAGCAGCTCTCAAGCACAACAGGGGCGGGACAAGAAGGACCCCCCGTACCCGAGGGAGGGCTGCCTGAAGGGTGGACCATGGAACAGTGGACCTACTACGGTCAGCAGTGGCTGGATTCGCAATCATGAACCTTCTCAGGAAGGACATTCTCTTTTGTATCAGAACTGCCACCTCGTTTTATGTTCGGCCGAGCCTGCCAAGCCACCTTTCTCGTCGCCCTGTTCATCACCTCGATGGGCCTTGGTGTTGTCGAATCGAGCTACGACCTGCGCGAACATGCCGCAGAACAACGTTCCCAAGGCGTTGACGGCATCGTGGACGTGCCCAGTCATCGGATTGGGGACAAATGGGTCTATGAGACAAAATTTGACGTTGCACGGCTTCTCGCTCAGGCCAATGTTTCTGCCTCTCTGAACGCACTGACGGGGGACACAACAAACGAAGTGACCGGCATTTCCTACATCACGGACACCGACGGGACAACGGCCTTGGTGTACGAGGTTGAGATATCGGGTTCGTTCACCAGCGCCAACGGCAACACCAACTGCGGTGCCACACTGGAAGGCGTCACCGGACGGGTCAACATTGAGTACCGTGGCCTTGACATTCTTCGGGCAAGGGACCTGGGCCTCATCACCTCTGACTTCTTTTTGGGCGTTGATTTCCTGCCGTGTTTCTTCGGACAACCACAGGGCTGGTTGAAGCAAGATCTGGGCGATCTCACGTTCAACAACTCCTACGCTCCCGCCAAAGAACGGCATGATTTCCCAGCGCGAACGGGCGACCAGTGGTACATGCCGTTCAACGCCTCCACCGTTGTCACCGGCACCTCAGACTACTTTGACCCCTCTCAATTTGACACGCAGGAAGCCGAAAACAACTCCTGGCAGGTCATCAAGAACGAAGCCCCTGTTGAAGACGGCGATTCGCCGCAGTACAGCGGTTGCGACGATTCGTACAAGATTGCTGAATGGAACGCCACGGGCGTGAATACCGGGTTTAATTGGTACTGTCCAGCGGTTCGGGGCAGCGTTTGGAACCGAATCATCAACCCCGCCGGGTTCACCATTGACTGGGTGTTGAAGACCTACAGTCCGGCCGATTCCAACAGCGTGGTTGCCTCGTCCTCACCGGGTGGACGAAACACGCAAATTCACGTCATCAAAACAACAACGGCTACCCTCCCGGACGCTATCGAGCAAATCTCGATCGATTACAACGTGGCGGGCTCACCGCCAACGCCGATCAAAAACACCAACCTCCAACTGCGGTACGAGGTGGCCGACACCGTTCTGAACCCAACGACGGACAACAACGGGCAAGCACAAGTTGGCCTCAACGTCTCCAGTGAACTCGACGACACGCCCTCCAGCGACGACTACACCAGCAACGGTGTCGTTGTTTACGATCCTGTTGCAAAAATCGTCGGCGCAACGACCGTCGTCCAAGACCTGAGCGTGGTCGGTCTGGACCTCATCGCTCAAGCCAGTTCGGTCATCGTGGAGCGCACGCGCGGCAACGAAACCACGACCTTGAGCGCCTCGATTGGCTACAACGCCTTGCCCGGCGATGTGCTCAGTTTCTCCCTTCCAGCACAGAACAGAGGGGTGTTGACGGCACCATCAACCTTCATGGAAATCGCCACGCCTGACGGGATCGTCTTCAGAGACGCCCTGCCCTCGATAGCGCCATACAGCGAAGAGCGCCTGCTCGTGGATTGGGAGGTGCCCAGCAACATGACCATCGGCACCGCACAGATGTCGTTCACCGTGGACCCCGACGAGAACATCACCGCTGACGCCAACCGCAGCAACAACGCCGCATCGCTGTCCATTTTTATCGGCAGAGCGCCTACGGCCTCGCTGGTGGTTGATGAAGGAAAGTACACCTTCGAGAACATCACGCTCAACGCAACGGCGAGTTTCGACATCGACGGTGGCGATGTGGACTGTCGGTTCGAAATAGAATCCCGGGCCGGCCTCATCGACATCATTGAAGCGCCCGACTGCTTTACGCGCTGGAACTGGTCGAACAGCGGTGCTTGGAGCGTGAACGTCATTGTCGTCGACGAAGAATTGGACGTTGACGAAATGATGGTCGATGTCGTGGTGCTCAATCGAGCTCCCATCTTCAACCTCACTCACCCGGATTCGGTGGAGGTTGAATCGCCGATCACCGTTCAAGCGGTTGACATCAGCGACATTGACACCACATCACCAAGCGGTCAGCAGGTAACCATATCGTGGCCAGGACTCGACTGTGAGGAGGGGTTGACTCAGCCCACCTGCACCTTCACGCCCATGTTTGAGGGACCGCTCAACGTCACGGCCATCGCTATGGATGACGACGGGGACACGACGGTCATCAACAGCGAAGTGCTGGTGTTGAACATCCCGCCCACTATTTCCCCAATCACGCTCTTCACGGGTGGCCAGGAGGCTCTTCCCGACGAAAACGGCACTTGGCATTTCGACGAAGACGAGGTGGTCTTGCTCCGCGCCACGGCCGCCGACTCGGCCAATGACGAAGGCACCGTCCTTGTCGAATGGCATCCCTCAATCGCCGACGAAAACTGGACCTTGGCCAGCATCGGTGTAGCATCGTCCATCCCATCGTCTTGGAACACTTCGGGCGAACACACGCTGCAGGTTAGGGCCATCGATGCCGACGGCGCCACCTCAGACACCCAGCAAGCCACCGTGATGATTCACAACGTTCCACCGAGCGTATCAGGTCTCCCGGAGTACACTTACGGAATCGAAAACGATCCGTTCACGTTCAGCGTCAACGCCACCGACACGAGCTCCGACATCGACAACTTGGAAATCTGTTGGGACCTTGATTCGAGATTGGATGTTGACAACGACGGGGTCGCAGACAACGACTGCGAACTCAACGGGACTGAAATCACCTACACATGGACGACGGACGATGTCCGGTGGGTGACCGTGACGGTGATTGACGACGACGGTGCTACGGCCAAAATCAGCATGAACATCAGCATCATCAACGAGCCCCCTCGGACCCTAGAAGGCGTTCAAACGGCCTTTGAGAACCTGACGGAAGGCGACAATCTGACGCTTAACGGGCTTGACTTTTTCACGGACACGTTGAACGACAAGAATGCCCTTGGTTTCCAATGGGACAGCTCCCACCTCGACACGAACCTTGACGGAGAAAAGGTTGGTGATGTTGATTTCACCGGATCTTCATGGACCATGGAAAACCTCCCTGCTGGAACGTGGACGGTCACCGTGGTCGCTACCGACGACAACGGTGCGGCCGCTCAGCAAACCCTCACCATCAGTGTAGCCGAACGACCCCCAGAAGGAATCATCGAGAGCATCACCAGCGCTGTAGGCACAACCACGGCCGCTGTGATCGGTCTTCTCGGGTTCCTCATTGTCGCCTTGGTCATGTTCCTGTTCTTCACCCGAAGAGGTTCAGACAGCGCTGAGGATTTCGGAGCCTTTGAACAGAGCCAATTTGCCAACCCAGAACCCGCAGCATCAACCCAGAACCCGTTCTCGGAACCTGCTCAGCCGGAAGTTACTCAGGCCGTCGCCACCCCCGCCGTTCAACAACCCCCGGAACCGATGGCAACCGAAACGGCCTCGGTGGTGAACACCGGTCCTCCGCTACCAGCGACAGGTCTGCCCGACGGATGGAGCATGGAACAGTGGAACTACTACGGCGAGCAATGGTTGGCAAACAATCCGCCTGCTCCGGCCGCTCCCGAACCCATACGTTCAGATACTGCACCGCCCGCTGGTGCCTCAGAGTTGCAATCGTTGCTTGACGATTTGGACATCTGAGGCAGGAACATGGGGAGTCTTTGGCAATTTTTCGGTCTTCCCGACCCCGAGGGAAAACCATCTGAAAACCGGCCACCGCCTCAACCTTCGGCTCAGCAACCCGTGTCGCTGTCGAACACAACGACAGCCGACCAGCCGGTACAAAACGAAGTCAAGCCGCCGGAAGAATCGAATCGCGGCACCTTGAACATCCGTGCGCTGCGCTCACCCCCGCTTGGTTGGAACGGCCCGCTCACCCCGGACGGTGAAGCGTTTCACGACCTCGGTGTCCAAATCCAACGTCTTCGACCAACGCCGAGCAAAGCGCTTCGATACATCGCCCCGGATGCGATGAAACGAATCCCGACCAACGCCATGCTTGAACGGGTGATGCAGGGGGATACGGCGATTGTTGACCTGCGTTCCCTTGTCCACATGGAAAGTCACCAAATGGCTTGCAGAAGGGAGATTAAGCACATGGCCGACCAATTGCGAATCAACGTGTTTTCCCTTGATGCCGAGGACAAGTTGCTGATGATTCCTGGTCAAAATGTCGTGGTTGACATGCAGAAACACGACTTGGGTTTGACGCCCCTGCTCTGATACTAACCCAAAGTCGCCAGTTGCTCAAGGAACTCCATCGCACCAGCAGCCAGACCCAGCACCGTGCTCTCCGCCCCTTCAACCACGGTGGCAAATTCACCCATTGGCCCGTAGAGGTCGTAAGCTCCCGCCTTTCCTTGCCAAGAGCCCGAGGACAATAAACCGTCCAACTGGTCGGTCGTCAATTCCGGAATGGACACGACCGCAGAGGCACACCAGTGGTGCCACTCGCCTTTCCAACAAACACTCGTGGCCGTCCAGACTTGGTGATGGCGCCCGTTCAACCTGTGCAGCGTGGTCGCAGCGTGAACGATATCGCGTGGCTTTCCGATGCTGAGCGAGTGGTCGTCGGGATCGCTGAGCATCGTGTCTGCGACAACCACCAAATCGTGACCTGAGGGTGGAACGGCCGCCACCTTTCGCAGACAGATTTGGGAAACTTGCCGGTCGACCGTGCCGGAGGGTGGTGTCTCATCAACTTCGGCCAACCCGCGTTGTTCAAGGTCGGAAAAAAGCGGTTCGAGAAGAGAGAAACGACGTGTTGAGTTTGATGCCAACCACACGCGCATACCCTGCTGTTTCAGGAGGGGAACTTTGAAATTTTCATCGTTTGTTTGGGTGATATTGAAGAATCCAACGGACAACCCACAGAGCGAGCCGCATGTCTGAGATTGAACGAATCCCGACCCACATTGAAGGACTGGACGAGAAAATGCAGGGTGGGATTCCCCAGGGGCACATCAGCATCGTGGCGGGTGCGTCAGGAGCCATGAAATCAAGCCTGACCTTTTCCATGCTGTACAACGCTGTCCTGTACGGCGAAACCAGCGGTATTTACGTCACGCTTGAGCAGGGGAAGGACTCGCTTCGTTCGCACATGGCGAACATGGGCATGAACGTTGACGACCCGAGGGTCAGAAACAGAATCGCCATCATCGACCTTGCAGACCTGCGCGTCCAACTGGACGAGCAGGGCATGAGCAACCGTGTCGATTGGATGGGTCAACTCATCAAGCAACTCACCTCCTATCGGCAGTCCATCGGGTTTGAACTCCTGGTGTTTGACTCCCTTGGAGCCTTTTTCACGCTCACCAAAATGGACAACCCACGAGACGAGATCTTCCGTTTGTTCGAGGCGGTTCGGCGTCTGGAACTCACCTCCTTTTTCATCTGCGAAATGACCGGTGAAGATCACAAACAATTCGGAGAATATGGCGTAGAAGACTACCTCTCAGACGGGGTGGTTCACCTTGTCATGGAACGTCATGGCGATGACGTGACGAGGAAACTCGGTATCGTCAAGATGCGGCACACGAACCACCTTCTCGGCTACAAACCGTTCAACTGGAAAGAGAACGAACAACGATTCACCATCATTTGAAATCACTCAACGGTGACCGATTTCGCGAGGTTTCGCGGCCGGTCTACATCGCGCCCCAGACGGACCGCCGTGTAATACGCCATGAGTTGCAGAGGGAGCACCGTAAGAAGCGGGGTGAGCGCCGGGTGGACGGCCGGAACCGCAATGGAAACATCCCCTTCCGAAGCGATGGCATCGCCCTGCTCGTGAATGAGGATTACCTTGGCACCTCTCGCCTTTACTTCGTGGAGCGCCGACATGGTTTTTTCCTTGAGGTGGTCGTTGGGTGCAATCACCACCACCGGGCTGCCCTCCTCCAAAAGCGCTATTGGGCCGTGCTTCATTTCGCCTGCTGGATAGGCAAGGCAAGGAATGTAAGCGAGTTCCATCAATTTCAGCGCGCCTTCTTTGGCTACGGTAGCAGAGAGGCCTCTGCCGAGGAAAAGAACGGAATTCGCCTCGCACAACAAGCTCACCGCTTCGTCGATCGGGCCGATGTCTTCAAGGTAGGTCTCCATCAAGTGCGGCGTCTGTTGCAGAGCTTGCATGAGTTCACGCCCTTCGTCCTTTGAAAGGTGGCGGGTTCTGCCCAATTGGGTGGCGAAAATGGTCAAGGCCGCCACCATGTTGGTGAACGCCTTGGTCGAAGCAACCGATTGTTCAGGTCCGGAGTGAATGTAGACGCCTTTGCCGCACAACCTTGCAATGGTGGAACCAACCACGTTGACCACGCCAAACACTTGACCGCCCTTCAGCTTGATTTCCTTGATAGCGGAGATGGTGTCAGCCGTTTCTCCGGATTGGGACACGGCAAGGTAGATGGCTTTTGGATTGATGACGGTATCGTTGTTTCGGAATTCGCTTGAAATATGGGTGACAGCAGGAATCCTTCCCATTTTTTCGATGAGCATTTGACCGATTTGCGCTGCGTATGCGGCTGTACCGCACCCAAGAAGGCGAACGTGAGGCGCTTGAATCAGCGTGCTGTGGTCAAGACCCATGCCGCCCAATCGGCCCGTGCCCATCTCCCTATCAACCCGCCCAGCGATGCACTGACGCAAAGCATCGGGTTGCTCGTGGATTTCTTTGTACATGTAGTGAGGCGCATCGCCAAGTTCTGCTTCCCCCCATGCCTCGTCCAACACCGTGATGTTCGGCTCGACCGAATGCCCTTTCATCGACGTGATGTTGAACGAACCCCGGTGTATGACCGCAACATCGCCGTCCTCGAGGTAAACGACCCGTTGGGTGTGCGCTGTCAGAGGATGAGGATCGCTTGATACGAAGGTCTCGCCCTCACCCTGCCCAATGATGAGTGGTGAGCCGTTTCTTGCGCAAACAAGCATGTCCAATTCCTTGAACATGATGCAAAGACCCCATGTGCCACGCAAACGACGGAGCGTGCTCAACACGGCGTCCAACGGTTCTGCGCCTTTCTCCAACTCGAGGGCCATCATGTGCGCAAGCACCTCTGAATCGGTTTCGCTTTTGCATTCCACCCCACGTTTGGAGAGGGATTTTCTCAATTGTTGAAAATTTTCGATGATGCCGTTGTGAACCAGATGGACCGTCCCGTTTTCGGAAGCGTGCGGATGAGCGTTGGCCTGCGTCACCCCGCCGTGGGTGGCCCAGCGGGTGTGAGCGATACCCAAGGTCCCGTCAATCGACGCTGGCAGGATGGATTTCAAATCCGAAACTTTGCCCACCGTCTTGTGGGTCTGGATGGTTTCGCCATCGTCGACGGCAACACCAATGGAGTCGTACCCTCGGTATTCCAAACGACGCAAACCTTCGACCAAAATTGGGAGCGCCTGTTGGTGTCCAAGGTAGCCAAAAATGCCGCACATTCCGCCCACCTCAAATGTCAAACATCGTGTTACACACCGGACATTCTATTTTCTTGAGCATCAAATCTTTGATGGAAAATCCAGCCTCGCAATGGGGACAAACGACCTCGCGTTTGAGGTCGGGTAGCGGCAGAGGGCCAGCTGGAAGGGGCGTTGGCAATTCGGCCAAGGGCACAACGGCGGGGAGCGGGGGCAGGGATTGTTCCAAGATGGCGGTCATTTCTCGCTGCTGCTTTCGCTTCATTCGCCTCTCGAGACGAGCGTTGCCTTCCCCTTCCTCGAGTTTTCTCTCAAGTTCCTCCGCCAGCGAGGCTTCCTCGGGTTCCATCTCACCATCGGTGGGCAGTTGAACGGTGAGCACGTCCTCATCGTCTTCCACGGTCAGAAGAGGGCCATCGTCATGTTCAGGAGAAACCATGATTTCTAGGGCATCGCTGTCTTCTTCAAGTTCCTCCAAGAGTTCCTCCACTTCGTTTCGTGAGCGTCGCAAAACGACAGCGATGGAGACCAAGAACACGAACAGGACACCAAGACCAATGCCAAGGGTCTGAAGTTTCGCATCGCGAGATTCACCGGGCAAAAACGCCAGAAGCGTTTCGAACAAGGTTGGGGATTCAACCGTTCTTGTTGCCCCTGAGAGCGAAGCGATTTTGCTGAGGCTCAAAGAACCGCTGGGCGTGATGGAGCAAATGATGGTGTCCTCCTCCATTGTACCGACACCGAACAGATAGTCATCTTCAATCATGTTTGAGAGGCCCGATAAGGGAGCGCCTGTCGAGTCAGCAACAAGACCCATTCTCTGCACCGGGCCTTCGATGTTAATCTCATCATGATAGAGGTACATGCCGTCGCTGTGCAAAAGCAAAGCGACTTCTGTAGCGCCGGGTGCGAGGACCCGTTGATTTTCTGAACCGGACCAAACGGCATTGGTGTTGGAGACCACAATGTTTGAGACTTTGCCCTGGCCCTCAATCCATGTGCCGAGAAGACGGTCCTCTCCATCGGCCACGAGCACTTCCAGATGAGGCGCTCTGGCATCATCGCCAACCGAGTACTGGAAACTCCAAGACGGAACGGTGTGAGCCCCGTGCGTGTACATCAAGCCCACGCGTTCGATGCCCGAAACGTCATCTCTGTATTCTTGATAGAGAACGTGAAGGTATTCATCTCCCAAGCCTACACCGAGCGGTTGAGCATCAGCTGGCCGAATGTCGATGTCGGACAGGACCGTGATGGGGTCAGACCATGAGGTCCCTTTATCGGGCGATGTGGACGAAATCACGAAAATTGAGGTGATGTCCTGCCAAGACCCGCTGGTGGACAGATCCCGGTGGTAACCGGCGAGGACCATGGTGTCATCGTGCTGATCCAACGTGAATCCATAATACGAGCCTTCGGAGAGTTTGAGAGCCGGCATGTGGAAGTGTTTCGGTGTGGTTTTCCCGGAGGCGGAAATAGAAGTCATGGCGATGTCGGTAAGGATGTAGCCTTCTAAACTGAGCGAACGGCGCGTCCACGCCAATTGCACGAGACCGTCATCGCGCTGGTACACGGCGAGTTCACCGCCCCAATTTTCTTCCAAGACGACCCCGCCCACCAACGCCAGTCGGGAGGTGATGGTTCGCGCATGGAGTTCACCATCGATGGTGGTGAACAGAATGCCGCCGTCATCCAAACCAACGAAATCAACAGCGACCTCTCCGGGCGTCAGTGAAACCGGGACCTTCGAGCCCTTTTGTGCGTCGGCGATGGTGACGTTGAATTGAAGTTCGTTATGGGCGATTTCAACACCCGTGCCGTCAAGCAAAGCACGGTAGCGAACCACGCCTGCGTCCCGGCGCACGTCCTCAAACCGCGCAAAGCTGTAGCCGGACACCGTGCTTGACCCGGGCACCAGGCTGAGCGTGTCGTTTTGATCACCAATCCACCCGTCGTCCCAATATTGCAACCGAAGAACAAGCGGACCGGCATCGGTCTGACCGATGTTGTCCACCCGCAGCTTGATGTCGTATGGAACGGAAGGCGTGGGGATATCGGGAGTGGTGCGGGCTGCTCCTGGCAGGAAGCGCAGCATGGGTTCAACGGGTCGTTCCTCAACAACGAAACTGAACGTGTAGGTGTTGTCACTTCGGTCCGGATCCTCGTACACCTGCGTGGGGTCTATCGAGAGCGTAACATCATGTGTTCCTGCTTGTGTTGCCCACCAATACAGCCTCACTTGGGCGCTCTCACCTTCGTCTAGCGAGGTGACGATGGCCTCGGAAGGGTAAGTGGAAGAGTCGCTCCCCTCACCGTCAAGCGTGAGGTAAACCTCTGAAGCGTCAAGGTCGCCAATGTTGCGCACCCCAAAGCGGACTTCCAACACCGTCCCAGCAACAGCACTGTTCACAGGGAGTTCACCGTCGTAGACACCAACCGTGCCGGTGAAAGCGAAATTCGGTGCCGCAGGAAGGTTGTCGACCTCATACGTTCGCTTCACGACTTCACTCGCCACACCGCTGGCGTTCACCATCCGAAGGCTGATGCGGTGAGAGCCGTCACTTACCTGAGTGGAATCCCATGTAAAGGACCACGCTTGCGTGCCTTCTTCTTGGCTGTCAAGGTCGTCGCCAAGTTGCCAATCCTGACTGTCAATCTTGAACTCAACGCGATCGTGTTCGGTACCCTCAACCGTTCCAGAAAATTCAACCAGACCGACAAGAGCGGTGCCCAACGGAGGTTCGCTGATCGATACGGTCATTCTCGCAAAGCGAACAACGCGCACGTCCACAACCGAGGCCTCACCGACTTCGGTGAGCGCCCGTGCATAGATGAGCGTGTAGGCTTCATCTTCATCCACCCAACCGTCGTCTACCGTGATATCAAAATACCAATCTTCAACCGTTCCGTCGGCAGCCAACCAGTTGGTCAGTTCGAGACTCTCACCGTCATCATAGAACTGTTCAAATTTGATTTGGACCTCAACGTAGTCGTTTTCACTCGTGTCCGTTGACCCCTCCACCGAAAGCAGGTTTCCTGACAAATAGAGGGTCTGGTTCACCGGAGCGCTCATCGACACGTCTTCCCCAAGGCCCTCCTCCCCCGGAGGCGGCGTGATGATGATCTCGCCGCTGTCCTCGAGCGGCGTGCATGTTCGGTCAAGAACGAAATCCAGAGCACAAGAAGCATCAACGAGTCCAAAGCCCCATTTCTCGTTCCATCGGTTGGAGATATCGGGTTCGGTGGGCGAACCTCGGGCTTCTGAGGAGTTCCTTAAAATGTTGCGAATGTCTTCTGGGGAGAGGGAATCATCGGCCTGCAAAAGCGATGCAACAATCCCAGAAACGAGTGGTGTGGCCATGCTCGTTCCGTCTTTTGATTCGTAGCCATCGTCCGCCAGCGGGCGTTCGGGTTGGCCGGGGAAGGATGGGCCCGTTGCTGCCGTGGCCGACATGATGCCGGTACCGAACGCCGTGACATCGGGTTTGAGTTCGTCCCATTCGTCATCGTCGCCGTCGTCCAATCTCGGCCCCCAATTGGAATACGAGGCCATAACATCGTCCGTACGATTGACACTGTTTCTGTCGTCTGCCGACCCGATGGATATGGCTCCGTCTGCGCTAGCAGGCGAGGGAACCCGTTTGGCCCCGTCGTTGCCCATGGCCACGATGCACACGATGCCGGCGTCCCTTGCCTGATTGACCAAACGGGACTCCGCACTCGAACCGTTGTCGCCCTCATCGTCGGGATTCAGCGGCGATCCAATTGAGCCAAAGGACATAGAGGCGATGTCGATGCCACGACTGGAAGCGTTGTTTCCCCAATCGGTGTCTTTGTTGTCAATGACCCATTGGATGCCCCGCACAGAAGTTTGAGAGTTCTCACCAGGGTCTGTTCCACCGCCACCCGAGTCGGTCAACACCTTAACGTCAACCAAGTAGGCACCCATGCCGCTACCTGTGTGAACCCGTTGTGAACCTCCCGTGCCGAGTGCAGTCGCTGCAACATGCGTCCCATGCCCGTTTCCGTCGTCTGGGTCAACGCTCCCGTCGGGGTTGGAGGCCGAGGATGTAGCATCAAAGCCAGCGACCCACTTTTGGTCGTTGTAACTGGTGGGATCGCTGTCGGGCTCATCGTCAATGTCATCAAAGTCGTTGAGGGCACGGTGTTCATTGTCAACGCCGGTATCAAGCACAGCAATGACCACGCCTTCCCCGTAATAGCCTCGGGAATAAGTGCTCGCGGAATAGACATCGGAAGGCATCGAGCGCACAGCCTCGCTCGCAACACCGTTGAAGGGCACCATGAGGTTCTGCATCTCGATGACAACCACGCCATCAAGATGGTAAATGTCGAGCAAAGCGCTCACAGGAACCTTGTCAACAACCACCGAATCAATCGAGTTCATGACCTGGAACCAGGCTCCTGCCTCTTCACCAATCCAACCGTGTGCCTCCAATGTTTCGACCAAGGTGGCGATTTCTTCGTTGTTTGGCGCCCATGCATAATCAACCACGATGGCAACCGTTTTGCGACCGTCAGGGCCCATGATCGATGTTGATGAGACGGATTCTTGGCCTGCAAGGACGCGCTGAAGGCGGTCGTCCATCCCGTTCCAGTCAAGGTCTGGCCCGTACCCAAGCCACCACTGGTCCGGCTCTGAAGCCGCTCTGCCGCCTCGGTCGATCATTCGTGTTGGACGTTCACACATCTCCTCTCCACACATGAGAGGAGGTAAGCCCTCGATCGAAATCGGTTCTTCGTAATCAGCGACTGGCGTGGCGGCGACAGGATTCGAAAGAAGGCCGCCGCTCACGTCCGCAAACAGCATCAAGAGCGAGAAGAGGAGCGCCGTAGTCCGCAGGGAATGCTTGGGCGCCGTTCGCATCTGTTTTCCTCCCTACGCGTTGGAAGCCATGCCCACCTTTGATTCTATCCTCAGATGTATCACGCTGCGGTCCTGTTCAACCCCTTCATCAGCGGGGTGGCCACTCAAGATGGTCCGAAACCGCTGAACACTGCAAATGTGGGCCGCTGGATCGCTCGACAAGGCCAAGGGGGGCGTCGCATTCTGGGCATGTCGCAGCATCGGCCAAATGCTCCATCCAAGCAGCTCTGGTCTCGGGCTCGTCGCTGGCCTGAAGCAGGTTTTTCAACGGCTCACGCAGGTGTTTAGGAACGGCTTGGCCCCTTGCCGTCCAAGGATCCTCAAGGTTCTCCAAGCTGGTCATTGCCGCCTTGAGCCGTTGCCGCTTGGCATTAAGAGCAGCACCCTGACTTGGCCCGCCGTCAACGATACCAAGTTCAACAGGTCCGCCTTTGGCCACCAACGGCAGCAGGGCATAAGCAGCAACAAATCCCCCGATGTGAGCCATGTGGGCGATCCCGCTCGACACGCCAGAATTCATTGTGGCCAGCGCACGAGCGAGTTCGAGTCCGAAGTACAACAGCGCAATGAACACCACCGGCCAAGGCCTGATGAGCAGGATTGGGAAGGGGATTTCGTCCTTTGGCCAGCCCGCCAGATAAGCACCAAGCAAACCGAAAGCGGCCCCAGATGCACCCAACGCAGGGGTGATTGAGGTCGCGTTAAACAGCACCCAGCCCACCGAACCCCCGAGTAAACCGATGATGTATACCATGCCGTACCTTCTGGTGCCGAGCCGTTGCTCCAACGGAACACCAACCAGAGCAAGGATGATCACGTTTCCCAAAACGTGCATCATGTCGCCCTGGGCGTGGAGAAAACCCGCCGTGAGCAGCGTGTGGAAGAACGAAGGTTCGGAGGTTCTCGCAGGGACCAGAACGAAATCGTACCAAACCCAGATATCAACAAGATTCCAGTTGTAGAGCATCGTCCACATGACCTGTACGACAGCGCCTAGTAGGACGCTAACGGTGATGCCCATCGCCAGAGACGTGCGAGTGCGGGCAGCGTAAACAAGTGGCGCAACAATTGCTGCAAACCAGAGCGTCAAAACGGCCCATTCCGCCAAAGCGAATTGGGACATAGCGTAGCCCATACCCGGCCGTTGACGGTTGTCTCTTTTGAGTTGATGTGTCGGTTGGGCAACACAGGAGGGTTCTTGCTGGAACGGCTTTTCCCCGAACCATGGCCAAGGCCTTACTTCGCCTCGAGGACGTGGAAGTCCGACGCGGCATGGGCGTGGTTCTCTCCGGACGCTCGCTCACGGTTCTTGGCGGCCAAACCGTGGTTCTCTCCGGCGCCAACGGGTCGGGCAAAACCACGCTGCTCGAGGCCGCTATGGGCCTGCTCCCCCTGGAAAAAGGGTGCATTCATCACGGCGACGTGGTGGTAGCGGACCACGAGGGTCGACGCCGGCCATCGCCCTTTGTGGTTGGAGTGGTTCTGCAAAAAAACGGCATGCTGGGCAGCGAGACCGTTGCTCAGCACTTGCAGTGCAGCATGGCGATGGCTGGCTTCAGCACCGATATCGCGCCTTTCTTGAAAGCGTTCAATCTCACCCACCGGGCCAACGACCTCGTAGCGCACCTGTCCCAAGGTCAGGCACGAAAAATCGCCGTCCTTGCTGGCCTCCTCCCGGCTTTTGCCAGCCCATCGCCAAGTCTCGTTCTGCTGGATGAGCCGGATGCCGGATTGGACGACGCCTCGGTGAAAACCCTTGGCGATTGGTTGGAGGAACTTCGGTCTTCAGGGCACGGTTTGGTCATCGCTACGCACGACGACCGCATCAAGCAGCAGGCGACGCATCTCGTCGATATTGAACACGATACCGTCACCCCACTTGAGAACCGAGAAAACAGGGCGCCGCAGCAACACCCATCGAAAGCCGTGCCTACCCAGTCGGCCGGTTCCTTTGGCGTGAAGATGCACCTTCGAACCATGATGTGGTTGAACACCAACGCCATGGCAGGCCTGCTTACGCTTGGTATCCTGCTCTCGCTGGGATCGTTCATGAACGGGCTGGACCGCACGCAACAACTCAGTTTCGTCCTCGCACCGGCCTTGGCTGCTGGTCTTTGCGGCGAACCGCTCGTGGCGGCACTGCGAGAGGAAAGAGCGGGCGAATGGTGGCGAGCTGTGTCTCGCAAAGAGCCTCATGGAGCATGGATTCCTGCCGTGCTCGGCTTTATTTTCACCCTCATGGCCTCGGTTTCGCTCCAGAATCAGATCGAGCCCGTCGTCTTGTTGGTGGGGGGCCTGCTTTGTTTCGTCGTGTGGCACGGCGTGGGGTGGGTGCAGCGGTCCACTCAGCGGCTCGCTCGACCTCAAGCCGTCTTTGTGGGATTGCTGACGCCGGTGCTGATTTTGCCTTACGCCCTTATCGCTGGCACGCTGGCGTGAAGGAAACACCAAGTTCAAGGAGGGCTTTGCTGCCCCTTGGAGCATGAAGTTGGGGGAAACCTTGCTGTTCCTCGGCTTTGCGGGTGTTGGTGCCACGCTTTTGTTGGCTTTTTTGTGGGTCCCAAGCGTTTCGTTTAACGCCTTTGAATCGCCTGCTGCTCAACGAATTTTCTACTGGCATGTTCCGGCTGCGTGGGCAGCATTCATCGCCTTTGGTGGCCTGTTTGTTGGTTCTGCAGGATGGTTGTTCAAACGGTCTGAAACCATGTGGCGCTTGCACGTGGCGGCCTCCGAGGCTGGCCTCGCCACCGGCCTCATGACCGTGTGGTCCGGCTGTGTATGGGGTGCAGCCGAATGGGGGACGCCGTGGGATTGGACCGATGTGCGCCTCAACACCTTCGGCTTGTTGACGCTCCTTGCAGCCTACCTCGTGCTGGGCAGGGGAAGCCAGCCTGACGGTGTGGAATCAAGAGACACGTTTGCCGCCTTTGGCATGTACGGATTTGTTCTCGTCCCGACGACCTACATCGCCACATGGATTTGGACCATCCGACACCCTCCCCCCTTGATCGCATCAGAAGACGCCGGTTCCATCGACCTTGACATGCGGTTGGTGCTCTACCTCGGCGCTATCTCTTTCACCACCTTCATCATCGGCCACATGTTGTCATCGATGCGACTGACGGCGCTGGAACAACGGCTGGCGGCGATGCAGAGCACGCAGGACGGAGGCGTTTAACGTGGAAGGTTTGACCCATCTGGCGCTTGCTTACCTTGGCATGTTGGGAGCCATTGCCTTGTGGACGTGGACGGTGGTGCGGCGCAGTCAACGATTGGAACAGCGGTTGGCTGCGCTCGAGCGCGCCGGTTCCGAGGAAACGGTTGAAACACCGGCCACCGTGGATGCCCCCGCTCCTTCCCACGAAACCGAGCCTTCAGAGGGTGAGGAGACGGTCCCGCTCCTCAAAACCGATGCCTAGCCGTGTCTGGAGGCGTAGTCTTTCAAAGGCACCGCACCGAGCGGAACACGGTGAGGT
>CACODE010000024.1 GCA_902625885.1 uncultured Candidatus Poseidoniales archaeon | reverse complement strand
TTGATACCTACCAACTGCTCCCTTCGTCAGACGATGGCACAACGCCGAACCTCGACCTCGAGGGCTTTCGAGACGGTGTCGCCCGTCTCGCAGAACGACAGGGCAGCGTCATGACATGGCTCAACGATCCGGCCCACAATCCAACCGGGCTTTCGCTCTCTCCAGAGAGTCGCTACGCCTTGCTGGACGCCTTCATGGAAAGTGCTGCGGCCAACGAACACATCGGTCATACGCTGCTGATAGACGCTGCTTACCACCTCTATGCCGAGGAACCTCACGGGTGGGCGTCCACCATCGCTGACGCCTTGGACGCCGGCCTGCCGTGGCCCGAAAACCTCCTGATTTGCTTCGCCCTGTCGTTGTCCAAGTCTCACACGATTTACGGTTTGCGAACGGGTGCGTTGGTGTACATCCATCCCGAAGCAACGAGCGTTCAGCGCCTTAACGATGTCATGGGCGTAACCGGCCGCCAGACATGGTCGGCTGCGCCACGCGTTGCCCAGCACGTGCTCAGCGAACTGCACGCTACCGAATCGGGCGGTCAAGCATGGTCGGAGGAACGGGACCGCCTCGCCTCGTTGCTCACCGAGCGTCGTCGGGATTTTCTCGAAGCTTGTGAACGGCACGGTGTTGCCATCAACCCAAGCCATGACGGTTTCTTTGCATGGTACGAGTGCGATGACCCTGTGGCCGTTGCCGAGGCTTGCGCTGGCGAGCACGTCTACCTTGTACCGTTGAGCGGTGGCGTTCGCATCGACCTCTGTGCAGTCCCTCAATCGAAGGTCGAGCGCGTTGCGAAGGCTTTGGCCAAGGCAGCGGAGGTAACCAGATGACCCGTTTGAGCCGGGAAAATTTTCTCATCACCGGCTTTGTCTGCATCTTTTTTGGGGCTTCGTTAAGCGTTGCGAACCTCGGACCGATGGCCATCACCGTCGGCTTGTTTGGTGTCGTGTTTTTTCTCATTGGCATGACGATGGGTCGACAGGCTGGCCTGAGTCCTGAAGCCGTAGCGAATTGGCGACCGGACAGCGAGACCCTTCCCGAGGCTGGCCGATTCATGTACCGCGTGGACGTCACGCTCGATGAACCGGTACGAACCACGGTACTTTGCGGTCCCTGTGGCACGGTACAAGTTTTGGATGGGCCTCGCCCGAACACCTACACATGCGCCGATTGTGACCTCCAGCTTTGGGATGAGGAAGAATGAATCAACCCGTCACGTTCTGTTTTCAACGGTGATTTCAAAGGACGTCTTTGTTTAGCGGCGTCATGGGTGCACCGAACCTGCTGAATCCTGAGCGGAGGATGCTCAGGGCTATGCAACTGAGCGAGCCCACCCGAATGTGGGACCTCAGCAGCATCTTGGCGGCGTGTGAGTGGACCGACCAAGCGGTGGCTGTCGGTGCCGGCCATGGTTTGCAAAACCACGGTTTTGTCGCCGTTGTCGAGGACCTTTCACAAGAGGTCAAACTTGATGTTGAGGGCGAAAAGGCCGTTGAAAACGGTCTTCTCGAGCACCGCTTGTGGGCATGGATGCAATCCGAGGAAGCGGCCACCATGGGCGCCCTTCAGCAAGCGTTTGAGCGACACGAAGCCGGCCCCGGCGTCGGGTTGTTGAAACAATTGGGTGTCTCAATAGAGGGCGGTGCCCTTCAATTCTCAAACGCTGAAGAAATTACGGCTAAAATAGACGCCCGGACCGCTTTTCTAGGGGCCCTTCCAGCAGAAGTCAGCGATGTTGATGCCGACATGCTGCACCATTTTAGCGCTCGTAAAAACTTGATTCAAATCGTCGAAAAAACCGAGCGTCGATGGGCCCTTACGCCCCAAGGGCAACAGGTTTCGCCCGATGAACTTCAAGAAACCAATGTCATCGCCGAACTGACACCAGAACTTCTCCAGGGCGAGGATTGGAAAAACGCTGAGTACCGAGCGTTTGATGTTTCGTTGGAGGCGGCCACGCCGAGAACCGGTCGGAGCCACCCGATGCAAGCCCTGATTGGGCGCATACGATCGATTTTCCTCGAGATGGGCTTCTCGGAACTCGTGGATGATTATGTTCAGTCCGCTGGCTGGAACATGGACGCGCTGTTCATTCCCCAAGACCATCCAGCCAGGGAAATGCAGGACACGTTCTACCTTGACAATCCAGCGACCGTCGAGTTGAGTGAAGACCTCACGGCGGCGTGGAAATCCATCCATGAATCGGGTGGAGAAACCGGTTCCACGGGATGGGGCGGAACCTACTCGGCTGAAGTATCGAGTCGACCGCTCCTGCGTACCCACACCACCGTGAACACGATTCAATACCTCGCCAGACACCCCACCCAAGCCTGCCGCGTGTTCTCCGTCGATCGCGTGTTTCGGAAGGAAGCCATTGACCGCACGCATTTACCCGAATTTCACCAAATTGAGGGCATCATCATGGAAGAGGGTGCCAATCTTCAGATGCTCGTGACGACGCTGAAGACGTTTTACGCCAAGATGGGCTATCCTGAAGTGCGTGTTCGACCGGCGTATTTCCCATACACGGAACCGAGCCTCGAAATAGAGGTCAAATGGAGAGGCAAGTGGCTTGAACTCGGTGGCGCCGGTATTTTTCGGCCTGAGGTCACCGAACCGCTTGGCATCGGCTCTCCAGTCCTCGCCTGGGGCATGGGACTTGAGCGATTGGCGATGTTGGTTTTGGGCCTTGATGACATACGTCAGCTCTATGTTTCCGACCTTGAATGGTTACGAAACCAGCCGATTCTCTGATCGGTTTTGGCCCTCTCAAGCAAGGGAGTAGAGTGTCAAGAAGTTCATAGAGTACGACGATTACCCAAAGCCATGCAACCGGGAACCACGATCTCGCTTCACATGTCAAACGTTGAAACCATACCAGGCAAAGTTCTGGTGAATTCACTTGGTTTGGTAACGGGTTCAACGGTCCGAGCAAAGAACATCGGGAAGGATATTTTTGCGGGGCTGAAGAACATCGTCGGTGGTGAGCTCAAAGCCTACACGGAACTGTTGAACGAATCAAGAAACGAGGCCCTTCAGCGCATGATGCTGCAGGCTCACAGCATGGGGGCCAACGCCATCGTGAACGTGCGCTTTGCCACCTCGAACGTCGCTGCCGGCGCCTCTGAGTTGTTTTGCTACGGTACGGCTGTCATTGTGGAATGAGGCGATCTTGTGAGTGGTGTCGGCGTCGGTATCATCATTGCGCTTGTCAGCGTGGTCATCACGTTCCTTTTCCCAACGCTGTCATGGGCGCTTGGGCGGTGGTACCAAGGTCGATTGGTGCGAGCACTAAACGAGCAGGAGAAACGCACGGGAAAAATGTTGCAAAGCGAGCATTATTTGTCGACGAGTTCCTCCATGAACGCCATCGGTGCTAACGGCTCCACGCTGCTCCACGTGAGCATTTGTGTCGGACCGTCGATGGGTCAGATGTTCTTCATGTGGTTCAAGAGTTTGGTCGGTGGCAGGCTCGCCTCCTACGACACCGTGCTGGACTTTGGACGCCGGGAAGTGTTGCTTCGCCTCAAGAAACAAGCCGATGAGTTCGGTTGCTCGACCATTGAAAACATTCGAATAGAAACGTCCGTTATCTCGTTTGCGAAGAACCAAAAGAGCAAAACTTCGTCTGTAGAGTTCCTGGCGTTTGCAACAGGGATTCGTCAGTAAAAACCCTTCACGACCACTCGTCTTGAAACCGTCGCTGACGCGCCTTCGCGTCTTCATCTTCATGTTCTTGCTCGGGTTCGTAAGCGCCCGGATCGATGTTGATTGGTGCGTCGTCTTCCCCCATCATTTCGCTCATTTTGTGCCGAAGAAACCGATGAAAATCCTCACCGCTGATGCCATGGAACCTCATGTGGAACCGCTGGTTGTTCTCTTCCTTCTCTCTTTTCTGGCGGTGTCGCTGCCTCCAGAAATTTCTAAAAACACCCAAGGCCAATTTCTCGTGGCTGTCAAGTTGGAACGATTCGGGCCATTCCATTTCGGCTATCTGATTCACGAAGGCGTTCAAAACCGAAACGTACTCGGTCATCGCCTCTGTGGTTCCTTCGTCAATGGGGTTTTGGTCGTCGTTCTCGTTTGCTCTCTCCTCTCCATTTTCGCCCATGAGGGCAAACAACGTTGAGCCTTTATCAAGGGTTCAGACAGGGTTGAACGCATCCTCATAAACAAAGAGAGCGAGGCGAAGGTATGGACCTGACGGGTGAGGTGGCCAGCGGGCTGGGAAGGGCTCACGTGTTTATGGCCCAATCGCATTACCAAGAGCAATTCAGGGCAATTCTTGGGAAAAAGGCATGGCCGGGGACGCTCAACATCAAAATCGACCCGTCCATGTTTAGCCACTACATTGCCTTGCGGCAAAAAGCAGGTATCGACACGTTGGACGCGCCAGCAGAGGACCGAGAACATGCGAAATCCCACGACGTATCCGCTTACGAACTCGTTCGAATACGAGGTTTCCTGCGCGACGGGGTTTCTTTTGGCGGGGCCTCTGCCTTCAAAGGCAACATCCTCCATGACGGCGATTGTGTTGAATGCGCCGTCCTCATTCCTGATTTGACCCGACACGTGGATGTTGTTGAAGTGATTTCGACAGCGTTCTTGCGAGAGCGGTTGGAGTTGAACGACGGGGACGCCATCACGATATCATTGTGATCGGTGGTAAACGATTGGCAACGTTCCAATTTCAGCCCACTCGTTGTAAAGCATCACTTTGACCTCGTGCTGAGCGGCTCGTTGCCAGCGACCCTTGCGCGTGCGTTCTGCTGTTCTCCCGGTCGGTGGGGGTGTAAAACGCATCTTGTGATGCTCAGGTGGCAGAGGGGATCTTTCCCACGCAACGCCCCACAAAATCAACCACTCTGGCGGCGCCACGCCAAAATCGACAGCAATTTCTGGTTGCTCAATGGCTTCGAGGACCTCGCGCTCAGTGAGTTCGCCGAGGGAAAGGCGAAACAACGCATTGGCTGTTCTTCGGACTTGATTCCAGAGAAAGGCTTCACCCTTTATCTCGAAACCTATCAATCGCTCTCCGTCAAACCATGGTTTGGCCTCAAGAACGGTCCGCAGGGGGTTCTTCCCTTCCTCCAAGCGGGCGAAGTTACGCGCATCGTAGGTGCCGACAAAGAGATTGAGCCATTTCTTGAAGGCCTCGTGGTCTGGTTCTTCCCAGAAATCCATCCCCTCAAGGCGGTATCGGTACACCCTGTTCAGGGCCATTCGTGGATTAAAATCCGCAGGCACTTCTTCGACGGTCAAGAAAGCAATGTTGGGGTCCAACCTGTCGTCCACGGCTCGAATCATTTTCCGCGGCGAGAGCGCTTGCCAAAGCGACCGTTCGATATCGACGATGCCACCGTTGACGCGTACATGGACGCCAGCGTCTGTCCGACTTGAAAGTACGAGCAACTGCTCCTCCTTCGGCCCTCGCAACCATTTGAGGGAACGGAACACGCGAACAAGTTCACCCTGCACGGTGCGCACATCGGGCTGTATTTGACTCCCATGAAAACCGTCGCCCAAATAGCCGAGGCGGAAGAACAAACGGACCTTTTCGGTCAGCGAACCCTCTCCCTAATCTTCGCTTTTGAGCATGGTTATGGCGTCGTCGACCGAGAATCCCAAGGCCCCGACCGACCACTCCAAGGCTTGCTTCAGCCAGGGTTGAATCATTGGTGCTTGACGACTGGGGTCCATGACTTCGATAGCATCAACCAGGTTTCGGCTGGCGGTGTAGAGCACCTCGTCTACAGGGATGTCCTGCAATTCGAGGCAGCGGGCGTAGCGTTGGAATTCTTTGACCGCTACAGGGATGCGTCGGCATTCCAAGGCGAAGGAAGCGAAATCTGCGATGTACTCGACGTTTTCCTCGTCCAGTTCCATGGCTTTTTTGTACGCATTCATGATTTTACGCCCGGGAATCACGTCGTCCTGGGCTTCCATGTTTTTCATGTTGGCAAATTCCGCCCACATGTGGTGAAGTTCGGCAACATCCCCATGGCCCTGCAGTTTTTCTGTCAAATCAGCGATGGCTCCGTCTATGTCGCCTTCACGGAACAGGGCGATGGGTTTCTCCAACAGGGCTTCAACCATGGTATCTTCTCCGCACCTGCGTAAACCAACCGGCTTTTCAAGCCTCGCTCGGCAGCGGACCGCTCAGCCTTCCCTATTTTGTTCGTTGCTGAGCGCAGTTTTGATGTCTTCAAGCATGTTGGACTGCGAATGCTTTCTGTGCATTTCGTTGAGCATCATCTTGATGTCTTCCCACTTACGGATTTTGTAGAAACAATGGCGGGGATCGTGATCAACGCGACGGGTGGTTCGCTGATAGGACATGAAGGCGAACATGGACTTGAACAGTCCCTTGCTGGCTTTTGCTGCGACGCCGTCCTCGCTACTTGAGGAGGTCCCTGGTACGTTTCCACCGGCGCCTGCACTCACGCCAACGGATTCTTCGACCAAGCCCACACCAGAATCCGTCATGATGGTGACCGTTGCATACCCAAGCATGGTGCCCATGGGCGTTCGTTCAACCATCACTTCAGAAATGCGGTCAAAGAGGATGCGTCGATGAGAGCGGGACAGCAAAAAGGCGTGCTGGAAAATGATGGCGTTTGTTGTGACGGCGTATGAGAAACTGCGCTGATACTTGAAGGTGAAACCCCAGAAGGCAATGAGAAACAGCAGGCCTGATATAAAGAAATTGTAGTTGTCGATAGGGATGAAGTTGTACGTCGTATCGCTGCTGCTGAACACGTTCACGATGTTGCTGATGAGGTTGTCCACCGATATGACAATCGGAAGGAACGTTATGAAGAGCAAGGCCATGGTCACCCATTTCCCCGAGGTCGAAATATTCATCATTCGGTTGGCCCATGTTATGAAGCACATGATGAAAACAAATCCGAGTGGAAGGCTATCCCAGTTGGTCCATTCGATGATGTTTGCCGCAAGCTTCGTCAGGAACGCAGCGTCATCAGCGGGGGTGGGTGGGTTGTTGAACAAAAGGTGTACGCCAAAAACGAGTGCACCAAGGACGTACATCCCAAGGAACGCCAATGTGCTCGGTCGAGCCTCCCCGTTCTCGAGAATTTCTTCACCGGTGATTAGTCGGTATTTGTCTCGAGATGCGTTGTTGGCTTTGGCTTCAGGTTCCGGTTCCTTCACCGTTTCCTCTGCAAGTTCCTGCACGGTTTCTTCGTCGCTCATGGTAAGGCCTCAGACAGTGATGAGGGGATGTAAATCAAATAACTTCCCCCGTAGCGTCTGCTTTTCTTCAATGAAGCACGCCCCAAGCGTGTTCGGCGTTGCCGCGAACCCACCCGTAATCCGCTCGTTTTCTGATACCGTACTCGTCCTTGATCTCCAGACGGGTCAAATCAAGGGGGTATTCGTTGTAGGTCAAATGGGACCAAAGACCGCCTCTTGTTGGTTGGTCGAAGTGCCAATGGGCCCTTTCCACCGCTTTGACGGACAGTTTTATCCGCGTCCGTTTGTTCCACATTTCAACGTTGAAGCAAGGCAGAGGCGCACCGGGTTGCTGGCCATGCGAACCCTCGGTTTTCCCGGAGGCAAATTTTTCAACCTTGACGTGGGTAAACCGTTCGCTTCGCTGATGCTTTGCGTCGTGAAAAACGCCACCTTGAGAGAGAGCGATGTGTTGGATGTCCCTGCGTTTCCACGGGCGAGCCGTGCGTGCTGACATCGTGGGTGAGAGGTGCGGTAGAAACCAATCAAGGTAGGAACCGTCCTCAAAATGCAAAACACCCCAGTACCACGGCGGCGACGGCGCTTGCACGCACACCTTTTGGAAATACGCGGTGCCGGTGACCTCCTCGTTGTCGATGCGTCCTCGGACTTTGGTGCCGTGCACCCGCAGGATGTCGTAGCCCATGCCGGCTGCATAAGTGGCGGTGGACGGTCTCGCTACAGACATGGCATCGTTCCAAGGTGTCAGGCGCAGGCGGATTTCCGTAGGTGCACCGGCGGCGACGGCTTGATCGTCGCCTTTGAGGTTCAACCAAAAGGCGTCCTTGTCGCTGTAAAGCCCCATGGACAAGTCGTCGTTTAGCAGGGGGACGACAGCACCACCACCTTCGCCTCTTCCTTTTTCTGGCCAAGAAGGGTGAGTGTCGGCCATGGCGATCATGTCACATGTTTGTTTGATGTACGGCTCGTGCATGCGCTCGCCATCGAACCACCAAGCACACACCATGCCATCGATGAGCATGCCGCCGTGTTCGTCAACACCGGGACGCCCTCTTGGCTGCCACGGCGTTCCGCTCACCTCAACCCGGTCGTTGTCCTTGGTTGACCAGAGGACCATGAGTTGCTTTCCCCAGCGGTTGCCCGCGGGGTCGTCGATCATCACCAACCACCACCACCAATCCCACGTCATGTGCCACAGCGGTTCACGAATGCCAAGTCGCCACATGGTTGAGAAATCACCTGCAAAGACGGCCTGCTCTCCATCTCGCTCCATGGTTCACCCTCACTCGATTTCTTTGGACTTGAAAAGAACGCTTCCAAGGAGCCAACACGCCGCCGCCTGGAACAGCAGAACGAACAACGACATCACGATGGTGCCAAGCGCGCCAAGACCCAGACCGGGTGTTGACCAGAACAAGTTGAGCGCTTCGGCGCCCTCCAGAGAGCCCCCACCTCCCCCCCAAAGTCCCATTTGGATGATGAGCGGTGTGTCTGACCAGGCTATGGCAGCGCCCGCATCGACCACGTTCATGGCCCATCCAATCACTGAAAATCGCAATATTGAGGTCTCGGGGGCCCCCAGAGTTGTGAGCACCATGCCAAGTTCCCAAGCGGCAAAAGGCAGGGCGAGCACCATGCCGTGCTTCCACATGACGCCCAGAGAGCAGAACAGCATACCGTATACGGTCACGGCCATGATCGAGGCCAACCAAACCGAAAACCAAACCCCGAGGTCACCAAAGCGGTACAATCCCTCTCCCGGCCCAACGAAGCCTGCGACAAGCGCAAGGAGGGCGATGAGCACGGTCAGGTAAACCCAAGCGAGTGCATAAAAGCCAAGCATTCTGTAAAGAAACACCTCTCCTCTAGCGATCGGTTTTGCAATCATGAAATGCATGGTTCCCGATACCATTTCGTTTCTGATGAGGCCTGTTGCCATGAACAGCGGCACAAAGATGCCAATCAGAAACACGACGCCAAGCTTTCCGATGGCAAGAACGAAACTTCTGTGGATGGCCTCCAGGGCGTAGGCTTCGTCATCCGGGTCTTCGTCAACGTTGCCGTCGCTGATAATCTCGTAGGTTTCCCCAAGGCTGTAGGGATCCAACTGGATGAGGATGTCGCACGGAACTCCGTTTTGGTTGGCGTCTTTTTGCGAGGCTGTGGCGTTCCGCTCCAGGCAATCGCCGTTGTCGTCGTAGCCGAAGCTGCCCTCCTCAAGGGCGTCCCAGTCAAAATCGTCCTCGTTGATCCAAACGCTACGGTCGTCGGGTTGAACAGAGGGGTCAAGGATTCCGGGATGATCAAATGGATCAAACACGTCCGTGCCGTACAGCCGTTCCTGTCCGTTTGGATAACCGTCCAAGTCCCAGTCGTACGAGTCGCCGTCGTTGTCGATGGCCTCGTAGTCCCTTGTCATGGCGTCAATGTAGAACATGGTCAAGACGCCCATGGCGGCCATTCCCACGAGGAGTACAACCCATGTTGAGAGTCGTTTTCGTTGTTGGCGAAGCGTGAATTCACCGATGGCGAGGGCCTTTCGGTCCATCCCGCTCCACCGACTTGGCAGGTCATCGGGTGTCATGACGACGACCCTCCAGCGAGGTAGTGGAGTAACGATTCAAGGTCGTCGTCAGGGTTATCGATGATGGATACCTTGTGGTTGTTCTCCACAATAAGTCGGGGTAACTCGCTGTGCATCTTGCCGAAATGATAGGTTTGAATCAGCAGTTCTGTATCGTTCGGAAAGCTAACACCAAACACGGCGGGATGCGTGAGAATGTCCCTGGCCAGGGCGCGAGCGTCCTCGCCTACAATCCGAATGGTGTGCGGGATTTCATCCAGTCGCTCTCGAATGGCGTGAAGGTTTCCGAGGGCCACCAATTTGCCCTGATGAAGAATGATGATTTGTTCGGTAATGCGTTCAATTTCGCTGAGGATATGGCTGCTGACCAACACCGTTCGGCCGAGCTTGCCAAGCTCCCTGATCACGTTCATGATGGTCGTTCGTGCGAGAGGGTCGCAGCCTTGGAGGGGTTCGTCGAGAACGATCAGTTTAGGGTCGTTCACCAAGGCGTGAGCGATTTTTGTGCGCTGCCGCATGCCTTTGGAGAACCGCCCAATCTCCTTGTTCATGACGTCTCCGAGACCCACGAAATTCAACACGCGCTTCGCCTCTGTATCCGCCTCGCTCCTCGTCATGCCGTGCAACCTGGCAAAGGTGCTGACGAAGTCCAGTGCCGTCATCCAATCGTGCATTTTTTCATGTTCTGGAACAAACCCGACGTGAGCGTAAGGCATCGGATTTTTCCAAGGGTCCATGCCGAAGATTTTGACTTCACCAGCGCTTGGTCGCAACTTCCCCATGAGGAGCTTGAAGAGGGTTGATTTTCCTGCGCCGTTCATGCCTAGGATGCCCGTCACGCCGCCGCTCAAACCGATGGTAATGTCGCTCAAGGCGTGAATTCTTCCGTACGATTTTGAGACACCGTTGAAGTACACGACCGGGGCGGTAACCGCTGCGGCTTGGGTTGGCGGCAACCCCTGCTGGGTGATGTCGGGCATCATTCACGGGTCACCTCCATCGATGCCACACGAGAGGACAGGACGTAAAGGGCCACGGCGTTCATGGCCAACAACGCGACGAAGGAGTACGTCCACGAGTACTGATCGTAGGTCGTTTGGGTTCCGATGATGGCTTGGCCGACATGGGCCACGCAGTCGTAGGGCGAAATCAGGTAGAGTATTTCCCGCTCAAACAAATTTTTCACGATGCTTGCAAGTGTTTTGGTGCCAAACACGATGGCGAGTAGACCGATGCCCGGGAAAAATCGGCCGGACGAGACGCTTGAGAGCCCCAAACCGATGCTGGTGTAGGTGATGATGAGCAGGGCGCCGGCCAACATTCCCGACAAAAACATCGGAAACACATCAACCATCCACGCCCAACCTCTCCCGAAGGCGACCACTTCGGCGAGGAAGTACAGCACGTAGGTGAACAAGACAACGAGAGCCTGAATGAGGGCCACCGACAAGAACTTCATGCCCACATAATCGAACCTGGATACGGGCCTCGAGAAGTAGAGAGCGGATGTCCCGTGTTGACGGTCTTCGGAGATGACGCCGCCGACCAGAAGGGCTGCCACGACCGGATAATACAGGACGTTGCGTGGGAAAAACCCGAGAACATGACCGTAGAGGTTGTCGCGACTCACACCGAACAAGGCGTGGAATTCAGCGCTTCCAACCACGCCGGAAAGAAGCGTCATGCCAGCGTCCGATAGCGAAGCCAAGAAGACGATGAGGATGACCAAACGAGTGGGCACGCTCCAGGGGCGATGCCCTTTGCGAAAGATGCCGAGCAAGTGGTGGCGCAAAATCGACCAGTTCCGCATCCATCTTGGGTTGAGTTCACCGGTCCAGGGGGTGTATTCTTGATGGAAGATTTGGCCACTTTTCGCTGTGGTAGCGGTTTGATTTTGCTCAAGGTCTTCATCGCCGCTGTTAGCGCCCCAAGCCACGTCCATGCGGGCTTGACCCTTTACCGGGGCCTCCGGTGCGTTGTTTTGGCCGGTCATGCGCCACCGCCTCCCATCGATTCAGGAGCGTCGACGCGGCGCGCTTCAAGCGGGTTTTTCAGCAGGTCATCGCTCGATTTGACGTTGTAGCCAAGGTTGTCCATGATGGCGAGAAACAAATCCTCCAGAGAGGCTTCGTATTCGTGCATGCGTCGAACTTGGGCACCAACTTCTGCAGCGGCCCGAAGGATATGGGTGGTCGTGTCTTCCTCGGTGTGGGCGATGCGCATGACCCTGCCTTCCCTACGAACGCCAAAACCCTCATCTTTGAGCCGTTGCTCTAGCGGCGTTGCACCTCCCCAAACGTGAATTTCTATCTCTCTGTCGATGGCTTTGAGGTCCTCAATTTTGCCCTGTGCGGCGAGCGTGCCTTTGTGAAGCAAGATGATGTTCTCGCAGACCTTCTCAACGTCTTCCATCAAGTGGCTGGCCATCAAGACCGATCGGTTGGCGTCGTTGACCATTGTGGTCAAGGTGGCGATCATGAATTCCCTCGCTTTTACGTCCAGCCCGTTGGAAGGTTCGTCTGCAATGAGCAAATCCGGGTCGTGGATAATGGCGCATGCCAGTTTCGTGGCTTGTTTCATGCCGGTTGAGAAACTGCCGATCTCTCGGTAGCGTTGTTCGCCCATTCCCACGAATTGGAGCGCTTCATGGGCACGATTCAGGGCCACAACAGGATTCATGCCGAGCAATTCGCCGGAATACCTCACTTGGTAGATAGCATCCATGTCGGGGTTGAGGGCATCGTATTCAGGCATGTAGCCGATTCGCTGCCTTATTTCGACACCTTGGGTTCGTATGTCGTATCCCAGAACGGTGCCCTCACCGGAGGTCGCTTGTATGAGGCCAAGAATGGTTTTGAGAAACGTGGACTTTCCTGCGCCGTTTTGCCCCAAGAGGCCCGTAGCCCCTCTAGGCACCGTGATGTTCAGGTTGCTCAAGGCGACATGTGGACCGTAGGCCTTGGTCAGTTCCTTGGTGCGGATGACCGCTTCATCCTCCATCGGCATCTCCGTATGGATGGGTGGCAAGACGAACCATGAAGCCTTGCGTTCATTGAGGGGAGGAAGTGGCCCCTAGGCCGCCCCTTGTTTTCACCGCTATGCCTTTCTTCAGGTCGGCCATCTCCGTGGAGGTGCACTGCGATACGCCGTGGCCCAAGAGGTCGCCAGCCTGGTTGGTTATCAGGCAAGCCTCGCCCGGTGCGAGCCAAGGGTCGCAGGCAATAACAAAGCCATGGAACACGTTGCGCCCCTTACGAACAAAAGGCTCGGCGTCTTCGTCCACCACGACCACAGCGGGACCCATACCAGCGTGACCCCACCATTCGGTGAGGGGCAAACCTCCCGGCAACGGTTCAGACCGGTGGGTCATGAGCGCTTTTGCGCCTGCTGCGGCAAGCGAGATTCCGCCGTCTCGAAGCCTCGGGCTGAACAGGTGATGGCCGTCGGCGTCGTTGATGTTCTTCACGCGCCCCTCCCTGTTCACAACGAATTCACACCCCTCCATAACCGAGATGGCCACTTCTCGGCTGGTGTTGAGCATGACCATTTGTTTGGCCATGCCTTGTTTTCTTCGCAGGGACGACCTTGCGTTGGTCCGCTGTTGTTCTGCAAGCGGTTCGTGCACCCCGTTTGCCAAGCCAAGCGATTCCAATGCTAGAGCAAGACGTTGCTTCATGCCGTTTCCGACAACATCAACACAGGCGTATGTCGCCTTGGAGAGGCCCAACCGTTGCAGTTCTTGTTCGATCCATCCGTTCTCGGGGTCGTGCCTCAGCATCCACTCCGGGGCGTCAAGGTGGGCAAACGGGTTGAGGTCTTCAAGAGAGGCAGGAACGAGACCAAGAGGCGAAAGCACCATGGGTTCGAGGGTTGGGTGATGAACGTTCAACCATTCCAAGACATCGTTAATCCGTTCTCGGTAAGGTCCGCGAATGCCGTGAAAGACAACGACGTTTTCGACGCTTTCAGCGGCTTTCCATCGCATGTGCAGCATTCGTCGAGCTTTGACGATTCTCGGCCGACTGAAGGTGTCATCGCCGCCCCACAAAACGCCACCTTTGCGGGGCGTTTGTTGACTCCAGACCACCCAATCCCATGCGTCTTCCCACATGCCTTGGTCAAGGCCGGTGTCTCGTGCGGCGTCCCGGTCTGTGTAGAATTTTTCAGGTCTGATGTTTCGGTCGAGGCTTGGGGATGTGGTGAGCCATAGGAAAGCCTCCCTCAAGGCAGGGTGTTGGTGGCTCCTTTGTTCTGCCAGCTGCCAAATGCGCCCTTGCCGCACGGCTTCCTTGCAACGTGCCAATTCTGCGAGAGTGACCTCCAGGTTGTAATGAGCCAACATCCGTTCTTTCTCTTTGCTGGTCATGTTTCGAACTTCTTCTGGGCTGAAGTTGGCAACACACGGCATCAACAACGGCCAATCCACCAACTCATCGATGCGTTCTGTGCCCCAGGGTGTCAGCAGACGTCCGTCTCTGGCAAAGAGTGCATAGGCTGCGGAATCGAACAGATCAGCGCCCAAGGCGATGGACATCGGGAACAGCATCGGATGGCCGCAACCGAACATGTGAACGGGCCGGCTCGGGGGAAGAAGGGGGAGTGTGGCCATCATGATTTTGGCGTATTCCTTGTAGCGTTGTTGTTCCATGACAGGGACGATGCCGCCGATGGGATGAATGGCGAAGGGATGCTTGGCCATGAGTTCCGCAGAGATGTGCCGAAGCTCTCGAAAAACGCCACCTTGCACGGGGCCGTTCAGCATCGTATCGCCTGCGGCCTTAAGGCTCAATGCTGCTCTGGCCGCTGTCTCGCGAACCGCCTTTTCCACTTCGCTGGAGGTCATGTCGGGGCGCGTGAAGACGTCCAGCATCGTTGCAATGTCGACGCCTATGGACGCTTGAAAGGCGACGATATCCTCCACGCCCACCTCCACGTCGCCGTAGACGTAGGACTGGAAGGTGCCCGAATCCGTCATGACAACGCCCGGAAAATCCAGAAGGGCATGGACGCCCTCTTTCTCTACCGTGCTGCGCAAATCCTCGTGTTTCCACATAACGTAGGCGTTTGTGATGAGTGCTTGGATGCCGTATCGGTCCCACATGACGCGTGGTTCAACCGTGCGGATGTTCGGGTTCACTACGGGGAGCAGGGCCGGCGTTTCCAGCACACCGTGCTTGGTGTGGAGTCTACCAAGCCTCGCCCTGCCGTCCCTGTGGGTTACCTCAAACCGCCCCTGGTCTTGTTCTCTGCAGGGGGCAGGGTCGGTCCGGCGGTCGTTTTTCCACGCAGCCATGAGGGCGCGTTTGAACGTTCTTTTTCAAAGCCTTGCTTGCTGCAGACCCGTTGGTGCCTCAAGCGTCAACGAACTCAACCTTGCCGTGAGCGAGGATGAATTCCCTGCCGAGCTCATCAAACGTGTCGAGCAGTGCCGATGAAAACCGAATGCGTGCAACTTCACTGTCCGCTTCAAGGTCGCCCTTCACACCTTCAAGCGTTCCCGGAGCGGCACCGCAAGACAAGCAGGCGCCGGTCAGGTCAAGGACAAGATCAAGTTCGCCCTCAATGAGGTCTGTTTGAGACACAGCAATGCCCCCGCCATGGCCGTCAAGGGCGGCTCGCACGGGGCCAAGGCGGGCGAGCAGAGCGGGAACAAAGTGGTCGGTGTCCACCAAGGTGTGCAGTGAAAGATTTCGCAATCGCTGCTCCTCTTCAGGGTCGGTCGCCTCAGCTACACGGCGGGCGGCCTCGGCTTCCATGGCGGCTTTGGCTTCAGCGGCGTATTTGGCCACCAAATCATCGTCCATGGTCCCTGCTTGGCGTTGCCGACTTGAAACCTCGTATCGTCCGCAGCTGCAAATTTTGCTTTTCCCGTGCGGTATTTGTCCCACTGGGAACTACATCCATTGATAAAGGAGAGACGAGAGGGTAGGTTGGGGGAACGGCATGTCCGATGAAATCCTTAGGGTTGAGAATCTTCACGTCAGTGTTGACGATACTCGGATTCTTAACGGGCTAAACCTCACCATCAACCGAGGCGAAATCCACGTCGTGATGGGTAGAAACGGTGCAGGAAAGTCCACCTTGGCTAGCGTCATCATGGGCCATCCTGCGTTCGAAGTGACCGAGGGAGCCATTTTCTACATGGGCACCAACATCGAGGAGATGAGCGTCTTTGAGCGGGCCAGAGCAGGAATGTTCCTCTCGTTTCAGTATCCCGCCGTCATCCCTGGCGTTCAAGTTGGAACCTTTCTCAAAAAATCCGTTCAATCCGTTCGTGATGAAGAGCTCAAAGGCCGTGCGTTTCGCAAGGAGTTGAACGCAGCGATGGCCACGCTCGAGATGCAAAAATCCGTGCTGTCCCGCTATGTCAATGACGGTTTCAGCGGCGGCGAGAAAAAGCGGCTTGAAATCCTCCAGATGCTCCTGCTGAAGCCCACTTTGGCGCTCCTCGACGAAACCGACTCCGGTCTCGATATCGATGCGCTTCGGATTGTGGCCAAGGGCATCAACAGCGTTGCGCCAGAGGCCGGGTGTCTGATCATCACCCACTACCAGCGTCTCCTTGACCATGTTGAACCCCATTTCGTCCACGTTATCATCGATGGCGTTATCGCCGAATCTGGCGGACCTGAACTTGCCTTGAAACTCGAAAAGCAAGGCTACGAGTGGCTTGAAAACCCAGCGGAGGCCTGAACATGAGCGACGAAGCACGAGAGGCGGTTGGCGACTACAGGTTCGGTTTCCACGACCCCGAGAACGCAACCATCAGGTTTGACAAAGGCCTGTCCGAGCAAGTCGTTCGAGACATCTCGGCGCTCAAGAACGAACCCGAGTGGATGACGGACCTGAGGGTGAAGGCTTACCATCACTTTGAGAAGCGAGAAATGCCCAGTTGGGGCAACTGCAGCGAACTCGAAAACATTGATTTTGACAACGTGACCTACTTCCTGCGTTCCTCCGACGCCACGGAGAAAGACTGGGACGATGTCCCAGACGACATCAAGAACACCTTCGATCGGCTCGGCATTCCTGAGGCGGAGCAAAAGTGGCTCGGCGGGGTCACGGCACAATACGAATCCGAAGCCGTTTACCACTCAGTGCGAGAGGACCTCGAGGAGCAAGGCGTCTTGTTCTTGGACATGGACAGCGGCCTAAAGGAACACCCCGAACTCGTCAAGAAATTCTTCGGCAGCGTTATCCCGCACACGGACAACAAGTTTGCCGCCCTCAACACTGCGGTCTGGTCCGGTGGCTCTTTCATCTACGTCCCGAAGAACGTGGAAGTTGAAATGCCGGTTCAGGCGTACTTCCGCATCAACGCCAAAAACATGGGCCAGTTTGAACGAACGTTGATCATCGTTGACGAGGGCAGCACCCTCCATTACGTAGAAGGGTGCACGGCACCTACCTACTCCACGGATTCCCTTCATTCCGCTGTGGTTGAACTCATCGCCATGAAAGGGGCCAAGATTCGCTACTCAACCATCCAAAACTGGTCCGCCAACGTTTACAACCTCGTCACGAAGCGCGGTGTAGCCCACGAAAACGCCGTCATCGAATGGGTGGACGGCAACATCGGCTCCAAGTTGACCATGAAGTATCCCGCTGTTCTCCTCAAGGGCGAAGGCGCTCACGCCGAGGTGATTTCTGTCGCCTACGCCGGTGCCGGCCAACATCAGGACGCAGGTGCTAAGGTTCACCACCTCGCGCCCAACACCACCTCCAGCATTCTCTCCAAATCCATATCCAAGAACGGAGGACGCTCCTCGTACAGAGGCATCCTCCAAGTAACGCCCCGAGCCCACGGATGCCGTTCCAAAGTGGTCTGTGACGCCTTGATGCTCGACAGCGAATCACGCTCCGACACCTACCCAACCATGGAGGTCGGCAACTCCACAGCGGATTTGGAACACGAAGCAAGCGTTTCCAAGGTCTCCGGCGACCAGCTCTTCTACCTCATGAGCCGTGGGTTCTCGGAAGAGGAAGCCATGGGCCTCATCGTCAACGGGTTCTTCGAGCCGTTTACCCGGGAATTGCCCATGGAATACGCCGTTGAACTCAACAAGTTGCTGGAACTGGAAATGGAGGGTTCCATCGGATGAAGTATGCCGACATGGCCGTTCCCTCCCGTGCTCTTCATCTATGGCGATACACTCCATGGACACGGATTCACCCCTCCAAGGTGGAGGAGGTGCCGAATGCCTCGCCGGTATCCTTCACCGTCGGCACCGGTGGCGAACTCATTGAAGGTGCTCCTCGGATTATCGATGCCGAAGACATTGGTCGGGTGTTCTTGAGCGAACTCGCCAGTCAAGCTTACACGGTGGAAACCAGCGGTGAGCAGAACATTCTTCGCGTCGAAGCTGAGTCCAACGGTCAGTACACCGTCGGACACATCCACTTCGTACTCAAGCACGATGTGGCCGTCATTCTGCACCTGAAGGGTCAGTCGGAGTGGACGGGCCTTCACATCACGGGCGATGTCGGGCCCAACGTGCGTGCCGCTTTTGGACTGGTGAACGATTTGGATACCGAGACCAAACTGTTGCACTGCGAGGATTGGAACGTCCACCGGGATGCGACCTTGGAACTAGCGGCCCTCTCCATTGGCGGGCTTCGCTGCAAAAGCGATGTTCGAACCCGGCTGACAGCTTCCGGAGCTGCTTTGAGGCAAGCCATCTCCGTCCACGGTTTGGGCAAGCGTCATGTCGATCACCACATTGAAATCCACCACGATGTTGCTCACACGGATTCCTCGCTCAACGTGCACGCCGCCTGCGACGATCGAAGCCATTCCATCGCTACGGGACTCCTCACCATCGCCGAGCACGCCAACCACTGCGATGCCGGTCAGGTGTTCAGGAATCTTCTGCTGTCAGAAACAGCTCGCGCCGAAGCCATTCCGGAGTTGGAAGTGTTGGCTGATGAGGTCGCTGCCGCCCACGGTGCTGCCAGTGCACCGGTGGATAAACACCAACTTCACTACCTCATGAGTCGAGGTCTGGATGAAGAAACCGCCATCGCACTCCTTGTTGAGGGCTTTATGCAGGACGGCTTCTCAACCCTTGAGAACGAAGGCTTCGTTGCCGAAATACGAGCGCAACTCGCCATCCACCTAGAAGAGGAACTGAAGAGGTGAGCCAGTGGCGCTACGAGACCAGTTTCCAATCCTTCAGCGCGAGGTCAACGGCCACCCCTTGGTCTATCTTGACAACGCTGCGACAACCCAGAAACCCCAGGTCGTCATCGATGCGATGAACGCCTACTATTCAGAATCCAACGCCAACGTTCACAGGGCCGTGCACACGTTGGCGGGAGAGGCCACGGAAGGCTACGAATCCTGCCGGACGAAACTGAAGAAGCGTTTCAACGCCTCAAAGGCCATCATCACCAGCGGCACCACGGAAGCCATCAACTTGGTTGCCCATGCCTGGGGGCGAGCCAACCTCGAGAAGGGCGACGCCATCATCCTGACCGAGATGGAACACCACTCGGACATCGTTCCTTGGCAGATGCTTGCCGAAGAGCGCGGTATCGAGCTGCGCTACGTTCCGGTCACGCCGCATTTCACCCTCGACATGGACGCCTTTTCTCACGCCCTTGAGGGGGCCAAACTTGTCTGCGTTGTCCACACGTCAAACGTCCTTGGTGTACGC
>CACODE010000023.1 GCA_902625885.1 uncultured Candidatus Poseidoniales archaeon | reverse complement strand
TCGCCGTGTTGTTCACCAGCGTCAGGTTGTACGAGGCATAGGTGAAGATCGGCTCTCGATGGAGCACGGTGATGTTGATGTAAGCCTCACTTGAACCACCGGAGTTGTTGGCCCACACCGTGAACATCGTGGTGCTGAGCCGTTGTGTGGGTACACCCCAAATCGTCCCGTTGCTCGTCTCAAAGGTCAGGCCGCTTGGCACGTCCGGTTGAATGGCCCATGAGGTGATTTCACCCGGTCCCGTGAGCGTGGCGTTCAGCGGCAGATCACCGCTGGCCGTGTCGTTGTAGAGGGTGAGGTTGGCGGGCACATAGGCGAGGGTTGGGAGCTGGTCGACCACCGTGATGTTGAGGTAAGCGACGGCGGACCCGCCGCTGTTGTTCGCCCAGACCATGTAGGCCGTTTGCGGCCACAATTCAGTCGGTGTGCCCCAAACGGTCCCGTTGCTCGTCTCGAAAGTCAGGCCGCTCGGCAGGCTGGCGTTAATGACCCAGGAGAGAATTTCGCCCGGTCCGGTCAAGGTGGCGTTCAACGGCAAGTCAAGGCTGGCGGTGTTGTTGGTCAGCATGAGGTCCGAAGGGGTGTAGGTGAGGGCGGGGAGTTGGTCAACCACCGTGATGTTGAGGTAAGCCTCGGTAGAGCCGCCGCTGTTGTTGGCCCAGACCATGTACGCTGTCGTGGTCCACAATTCGGTCGGTGTACCGTAGAACGTCCCGTTGTTCGCTCCGAAGGAAAGCCCGCTTGGCAGGCTGGCGTTGATGGCCCACGAGGTGATTTCGCCTGGTCCCGTGAGCGTTGGTGCAAACGGCAAATTGCCGCCTGCCGTATTGTTGGTCAAATTGAGGCTCGAGGGAACATAAGCAACCGCTGGCACCTGGTCCACGACGGTGATGGTGATGGTGGCCGAGGTCGAGCCCCCGCTGTTGTTGCCCCAAATCGTGTAGTTCGCCGGACTGATTTGGAGTTCGGTTGGTACGCCCCAAACGGTCCCGTTGCTGGTGCCGAAATTCAAGCCGGCGGGCAGACTGGCGTTGACGGCCCACGAGGTGATTTCACCCGTACCTGTGAGGGTGGGCACAAGCGGTAAGTCGGCGTGAGCGGTGTTGTTGGTCAAGGAAAGCGTGGTCGGAGAATAGGAAAGGACCGGGACCTGGTCCACCACGGTGATGTTGAGGTAGGCCATGGCGGCCCCGCCGCTGTTGTTCGCGTAGACCGTGTATGCCGTGGTGGGCCACAATTGCGTTGGTGTTCCCCAAACGGTCCCGTTGCTAGTGCCGAAGTTCAGGCCGCTCGGTAAAGTGCCGTTGATGGCCCATGAGAGAATCTCACCCGGTCCCGTCAGGGTGGCGGTCAGCGGCAGGTCGGCGCTCACGGTGTTGTTGGTCAGGTTGAGCGCCGTGAGCGAATACGAGAGGGCCGGCAGTTGGTCCACCACGGTGAGGTTGAGGTAAGCCACACTTGAACCGCCGCTGTTGTTGGCCCAAACCATGTAGGCCGTGGTGGGCCACAATTCGGTCGGTGTGCCGTAGAGCGTGCCGTTGCTCGTTCCAAACGATATGCCCGAAGGCAGGGAGGTGTTGTTCAGCGCCCACGAAAGGATGTCACCCGGTCCGGTCAAGGTCGCGTGCAGCGGCAGATCAGGGCTCACGGTGTTGTTGGTCAGCGTGAGGTCCGACGGAACATAGTTGATGGTGGGAATCTGGTCGACCACCGTGATGTTGAGGTAAGCCTCGGTGGAACCGCCGCTGTTGTTGGCCCAGACCTTGTACGCCGTGGTGGTCCACAATTCGGTCGGTGTACCGTAGAACGTCCCGTTGTTCGCCCCAAAGGAGAGGCCGGTGGGTAAGGAGGCGTTGATGGCCCACGAGGTGAACTCGCCCGGTCCCGTGAGCGTGGGCTCAAGGGGGAGATCGCCGCCCGCCGTGTTGTTGATTAAATTCAGGCTGGCAGGAGCATAGGCCACGGTTGGCACCTGGTCAACGACGGTGATGGTGATCGTGGCCGAAGTCGAGCCACCGCTGTTGTTCGCCCAAATCGTGTAGTTCACCGGGCTAAGTTGGAGTTCACTTGGAACACCCCAAACGGTCCCGTTGCTGGTGCCGAAATTCAAGCCGGCGGGTAGACTCGCGTTGACGGCCCACGAAGTGATTTCGCCAGTTCCCGTGAGCGTTGGTGCGAGTGGCAGGTCAGAGCTAACGGTGTTGTTGGTGAGGTTGAGACTGGTTGGGGAATACGAGAGGGTCGGCACATCGTCAACCACGGTGATGTTGAGGTAGGCGACCCTTGAGCCACCGCTGTTGTTGGCCCAGACCGTGTAGGAGGTTTTCGTCCACAGTTCGGTCGGCGTACCGTAAATCGTACCGTTGTTGGTGAAGAATGAGACGCCGCTGGGCAGGCTGGGACTGATGGCCCACGAGGTGACGGCGCCCCCGGTGTTCGTGATGAAATCGATGGTTGACGGACGGTGCGCCCACAACTCAACACCGTCGATCCCGTCGTCAGCAGAGAAGTACAGCGTATCGCCAACAAAGACTTCCATCAAAGATCCAGGGCTACTACCGGTTGAACCGCTGTAAATATCAGCCACCCGCCATGTCGAACGGTTGGAGGTATCGTGCGCCCACAATTCGGTGCCTTGCTGTTCAACGCTGGCTGAGAAGTAAATGGTATCACCAAGAGGAACGGCCATGTACTGCCCCGGATAACTGCCTAGTCCGCCACCCCCCATCGTGATATAGGTGTTGATTTCAGCCACTTGCCAGGTAGAGTGGTTGGAAGTATCATGCGCCCACAATTCATGACCGGAACTTCCTGTAAAGGCAGAGAAATAGACGGTGTCGCCTACGAGGATGCTCATGTAATGTCCAGGGGCACTGCTGCTTGAACCGCTGACGATGTCGGTAACTCGCCAAGTGGAGTGGTTCGATGTGTCATGCGCCCACAATTCATCACCCGTGCTTCCATCGTTGGCGTCGAAATAGATCGTGTCGCCAACGAGCAGCGCCATCCTGTCACCCGGGTCGCTACCCATTGAACCGGTGTAAATGTCCACCACCCGCCATGTGGACAGGTTGGAGATGTTGTGTGCCCACAGTTCTCTGCCACCCGTAGCGGCAGCGTCGAAGTAGATGGTGCTGCCAACAAGCACGTTCATGTGCATGCCCGGCTCGCTTCCTGAGGCCCCACTGTAAATGTCGGCCACGCGCCACGGATTGCTGCTGTTGGACGTGTTATAGGCCCAGAGTTCGGAGCCCGTGCTTCCGTCGTTGGCGCTAAAGTAGAGCACATCACCAACAACCATGTTCATCCACTTTCCGGTGGAACTCCCGGTCGAACCGGCGTTGATATCGTAGACACGCGAGGTCGTTACGGTCGAAGGATCGTACTTCCAAAGTTCCATCCCTTTGTTGCCGTCATGCGCGTTGAAGTACAACACACCGTCAACGACGTGCATCATGTTGCTTCCTGGATTGCTGTTGCTTGAGCCCGAGCGAATGTTGGCCACCTGCCATGTGGTTCCGTTCGAAGTGTTGTGGGCCCACAATTCATGACCGGTGCTTCCATCGACGGCAGAGAAATACAGGGTGTCACCGGCGAGGATGCTCGAATAGCCTCCCGGGTAGCTGCCGCCCGAACCGCTTTGGATGTCGGTTACTCGCCAAACGGAGTGGTTCGAGGTGTTATATGCATACAATTCGGTTCCTGTGGCGGGGTCATAGGCGTCGAAATACACGGTGTCACCAACGAGAATGCTCATCCGCTGACCGGGCTGACTGCCACCTGGTCCACTTCGGATCTCAGCGGCTTGCCACGTTGAGCCGTTTCCAGTGATTTGGTCAAAGAATTGCGGTGCGAGGTGAACCTCGGTGTTGTTGGTCCAGATGTTATCCGCTGGGTTGTATTCGAACGGACCGGGGCGTTGTGGAGCGATGGTGATGTTGAACGAGGTCGAAGATGGCCCAGCCGTGTTGTTGGCCCATACGGTGTAGGTTGTCTTCGCTCGTTCAACCGTCGGCGTGCCCCAAATGCTCCCGTTGGTGGAGCCGAAAGAGAGTCCGGCTGGAAGATTTGGACTGATGGCCCACGAAGTGACCGCCCCGCTGGTGTTGTTGTTGCTGAGCGAGACCATGACCGGCGTGATGGCGGTCTGGTTGCTCGCCTGAATGTCGTTGTAGGCGATGAGCCCCGGCGCACCGGTGATGAAGAGGGTGAAGGTGCCCGTGGTGGTCGCACCGAGCGAAGTGACCGTCACCATGAACGTCGTGTTGTCGAGGGCCTGAGTCGGTGTACCAGAAACGGTTCCCGTCCGCCAGTTCATGGTGAGTCCGGGTGGAAGCATCGGTGAAATATCGTAGGTGGGGCGAGCCGTGAGCCCTTGACCAGATCCGGTGACCGTCGTGAGTTGTAATTCATCATCGCGACTCACGCCATTTGAACCAGGATGGATGTTTGGAATCAAGATGTCATCGTTGGCGTCAATGACCATCTCGCTGCCCCAACCCCCATAGTCATCGATGATGGAAGCGGTTGACCAAGCGCCTGAAGCGTTGGTCATGTACATCACGTCCTTGTATGTCCAGGACCGATGGTAAGAGATGTGAACGGCATCGTTTGAATCAACGCCGACCACGGGCCAGTAAGCGTATGCTCCTCCGAGTCCCGTGTTTTCCGTCCAACTTCCTGGGGTGCCGGAATGAAGGTAGACGCGTCCATTCGACCCTGCGTACTTTGAGACAATGTGAATTGTATCTTGGGAATCAATGGCGATGTCAGGATCGTATCCGATGTCACCGGAACTCGAAACCGTTTCGTTTTGCCAGACGCCATCGATTCTGCTGGACAGGCGCAAATCCTCACACCCGTCATCGCATTGGTAAGCAACGTGGAGATTTCCGTCACTGTCCATCGCCATGGCAGGGTCGTGGCCTTCGTCTTTCGTCGTGTCGGTGATGGTTTCGTTGAACCATGAACCGCCTTCGTTGGTGTGGTACTGCAAGGTGCGAGCGGAATCCTCGTAATTTGTGGCCACGATGTGGACGGCATCGGTGATGGGATGAACAACAATGGCCGTTCCTCGACCACCGTCGCTGTCAATGCTTGAATTTCCGAGCGTTGTCAACACCCACGAACCTGAGGCGTTGGTGGCGTACCGGAGTTTGTCGTTGTCATCGTCGATGTAGGCGATGTGAATCGCACCTTGTCGGTCGATGACCACCGATGGGTGGTGTCCGGTGTTGGTGCCGTTGTCGAGAATGGTTTCCGTCCACACACCGTTCCACCGATACAGCAGTGCCAAACTGTGCGTGCTCGTTGTCAAGTCGTTGCGAGCGTAGACCACGACCAGTTCGCCCTGCTCGCCCGAATCAGCACCAAGCCAGTGGACCCCTCCGCCGTAATCGAAATTGCTGGCCAGGCTGGTGGTGGTGTTGCTGACACCCGACGTCCAGCCGTAATTGCTCGCCGTGTGCGTGTACGACATGTTGATGTTGGCAAGCGGACTGTTGCCACTTCCCTCACGGTTTGCAGGCGTAATGGTCAGTGTTCCACCCGAGGCTTGCACCGTAAGCGAGAAGGTGGCCGTGTCCGAACCTCCCGTGTTGGTGGCCGTGATGGTGTAGCTCGCAGGGCCACTCACAACGGTTGGTGTTCCCGAGAGAACGCACGTGTTGGAGAGCGAAAGCCCGGAAGGGAGGGACGGGGAAACGTTGCACGAAACGATGGTTCCACCGGTGTTTGAGACGCTGATGGATGTCATGGGCGTGCCGACGGCGAGGGTCAAGGAGGAAGGCGAGAACGTGATGGAGGGTGCAACATCGTTCGTGGTGAAGGTGATGGTCGTTGACGCGGAGCCGGCCGAGTTGTTCGCCCATACGGTGTAGGTGGTGGATGGTGTGACAGCGTCAGGTGTCCCCCAAATGCTACCGTTGCTGGTGCCAAAGAAAAGTCCGGAAGGCAGCGTACCGTTGATGGCCCAGGTCACGACTTCACCGCCCGTGTTGCTCGGGACGATGGTGGAGACGGCGCTGCCTTTGGTGTAGGTATATGTTGCTGGAGAATACGATACGATCGGGAGGTTGAGACCGACCTCAAGCCATACTTGCCCGCTAAAGGACAAGCCCGAGATGTTGGCCCAGACCGTGTATGTGGTGTTGACGGCCGTAGCGGTGGGCGTGCCCGTGATGATGCACGTCCCCGAGATCAAACTGAGACCCGTTGGGAGCGCAGGGCTGATGCCGCAGGTGGCATCGGCGACCAACGACGACGGGAACACGCCGGTGTCGAGGTAGGTGTGGTTGCCGTTCACGCTGACGGGGCTGGTGCGGTCGGACGGGCTGTTGAAGCCGCCGTTGTCACCGACTTGCCCGTCGCCCCGATTGCCCCAGCACATCAATTCGTCGTTGTCAAGTTGAGCACAGGTGTGTTCGCCACCCGCAGAGAGTGAAATCGCCGTCCTTCCCGCACCCAAATTCACGGTGCTGGACTGAAGTGAGGAGAGGGTGCCCGAAACAGCACCATTACCCAGCTGGCCCTTGCCGTCACCGCCCCAACAAGTGAGCGCTCCGTTGTCAAGAATCACGCAGGTGTGCTGGTATCCAGCATCGATGGCCACCGCATAGCGCCCCGAGCCAAACGAACCGCTGGTCGAGGTGGGCGTGTTTTGGCCACCCGTGGAGCCCGTACCCAACTTCCCATTGGCCCCCTCGCCCCAACACTTGATGGAATCGTCGTCGAGGATGACACAGAAATGCGCCTTACCGCCCGTGACGGCCTTGGCCGTCCGCCCCGAGCCGAGGTTGATGGCCGAGGCGGGTGGAGCGTCCAGATCGGTGGTGCTTCCGCCGTTTCCAAGAAGACCGTTTGCGCGGTCGCCCCAGCACTTGACCGAACCGTCGTCGAGAAGGGCACAGGCCGTTTTGAAGGCCAGGGCCAGGGCCACGGCGGTGCGCCCGGTACCAAATGATGCGACGGTGGTGGGCGTGTTGGTGTTTGATGACGTGCCGATACCGAGCTGACCCTGATCGTTCTGGCCCCAACACTTGACGGAATCGTCGTCCAAAATGGCGCAGGAAAAGTGGCCGCCTGCGTGAATGCTCTTTGCGGTGCGTCCTGTTCCCAGGTCGACCGACTGTGGCGTGTCCTGGTCACCACCGCTGACGCCGAGTTGCCCGGCATTGTTGCGGCCCCAACACATGACGGCCCCGTCGTCGAGCAGCGCACAGGCGTGGCGGTCGCCGAAAGCGAGGCTCACGGCATCGTAGCCGTTCGTTCCTTTGATACCGCTGAGCGTGGGCACGTCCTTGCACTTGTGGCCTTGAACACCGCAAGCCGTGTTTGCTTGAGAAATTTGGCCGTTGCCAATCTGGCCGTTGCCGTTTCGCCCCCAGCAATACACATCGCCGTTGCTCTTGATGGCGCACGTGTTGAACTCACCGGTGACAATGGAAAGGCTGTCTCCTTCGAGAGGATCGTAGTCCCACTCCCAAGTTATGTTGGTGCTCATCGATGCGTTGCGAGTGATGAACAAACCATCGACGATGGGTGTCAAAGTCCAGTTGATGTTGAGGGTCAGCGTCCCTGAGGCGGAACCACCGGAGTTGTTGGCGTAAATCGTGTAGGTGGCGTTGCTGGTGACGTTTTCGGGTGTGCCCCAGATGCTGCCGTTGGTCGTACCAAAAGTCAGACCCGCAGGCAAACTCGGTGATATTTCCCACGAGGTGATGGCACCGCCAGAGGTGACTGGGGTAATGGTGGAGGCGAGCGGTCGATTGTTAGAGATGTTCACCGGCGTGGAATAGGAGATGGAAGCGATTTGATCGTTGATGGTGATGTTCACCTGTGCAGATTCTGAACCGCCTGAGTTGTTGGCCCAAATCGTGTAGGTCACGGCTGTAGTTTGCAACACCGTGGGTGTTCCCCAAAGGCTGCCATTGGTCGAGCCAAAGGAAAGGCCGGTTGGCACGGAGGGACTGATTTCCCAACTGGTTACGGCTCCGCCACTCACGCTTGGCGGGTTGGTTGTCATGGCTGTGCCCTTCTCGAGGGTCATGTTTTCTATCGTGTAACCAAGTGCGTTGGGGACTGCATCGTTGATGGTCACGTTGACGTAAGCCACGGACGTACCGCCTGAATTGTTGCCCCAGATGGTGTATTGTGTTCGCGTCAAAAGGACGCTCGGCGTTCCGCTAATGAAGCCGTTTCCAGTGTTGAAGTGGAACGCAGAACCCGGCGAGGGAGAAATTTCCCACGAGGTGATGGCGCCGCCGCTTGTGGTTGGGCCAATGTTTGGACTGATGGCGACGCCTTTGGTTCCGATAATCTCGGTGGTGGAATACGAAAGAAGGGGCGCTGCATCGTTGATGGTGATGTTGATGTTGGCTGAAGTTGAACCGCCTGAATTGTTCGCCCAAACGGTGTAGGTGACGCTCGTTGTTTGCAGCACGGTTGGTGTGCCACTGATTTCACCCGTGCTGGAACTCAGGGACAAACCGGTTGGAAGTGAGGGAAAAATCTCCCAGCTCGTTGCGGCTCCACCGCTCACGCTCGGCGTGTTGGTCGTCATCGCCGTTCCCTTCGTGAGGGTCATGTTCTCCGTGGCATAAGACAACCCGCTCGGCGGCTGCGCATTGACCGTGATCGACACGGTCGCTGAGGACTCGCCACCAGGGTTGCTGGCCGTGATGGTGTAGTTGGCCGTCGACGCCTCAACGGAGGGCGTACCGCTGATGACGCCGCCCGCACCCAGACTGAGGCCAGAGGGCAGGGAGGGGGAAACGCTCCAGAAGGCGCTGTCGCCAGTGTTGGTCGGCGTGATGCTTGAAATGGCCGTGCCAACCGTAAACGTGAACGGTGAGCCAGTGTAGGCAATGGAAGGAGCGATTTGCGTGACCCACAACTTGAATTCCCCGGATTTTGAAACGTCCGTGGATGAAGTGGCCGTGACGTTGTAGGTCGTGTTGAAGCCGTGGGACGTCGGTGTGCCGCTGATGGTGCACGTGCCTTGATTCAGACTCAACCCGAAGGGCAAGGACGGCGAAATGCTGCACGTCGCTCCGGAGACATTGGCTCGGTCAGCGCTGCTGATCTTGTAGCCTTGAACGGTGGCGTGCATGGTCCTTGAGAAGGAGTTGTGGCGATAGGCGATGTGGAGGTCGTCGTTGCTGTCAACGGCGATGGACGTGTGCGTTCCGACGCTGTTGGTGGTGTCGACGGCGGTGCTCACCCAAGTACCTGTTTTGTCGGAGGTGTAGTACAAATCGTCGGCAGAGTTTCGCTCGTGGGAGATGTGAACATTGCCAACGGAATCGTAAACAATGGAGTTGAAACGACCGTAATCGGCGCTGTTCTCAACGGTGGTGGCCGACCAGGCGCTGCCGGTGTAATACGTGTACTTCAGCGAGGTCGCGTCCATGTCGAAGTAGGAAATACCGGGCTCATCGGTGGTGGGGTCGATGGCGATGTCGAGGGCCGTGCCTCCCGTGTTGGTACCGATGTCCTCAAGGAAGGTCCTTGCCCAGGAGCCCGATGTGTTGGTGAGATGGTACATGTCCTTGTTGTTGGCGTCGTAGTAGGCGATGTGGACATGGTCGTCGGCGTCGACGGCGATGGAGGTGAAGGCGATGTCACCCGCCGACTGAACGGTGCCGTAGGTCCACGAGGCCCCGCTGCTCTTCGTGGCGTATCCCACATCGCCGCCGCTGTCGCGATAAGCGATGTGCGGATTGTTGTTTGAATCGGTCGCAATGGACGTGTACTTGCCACCCGTGTTGTCGACGGTCGTCTTCGTCCAACTTGAGGAGGAGGCCGATTTGTAGGCGTACTTGAGGGCGTTTCCACTGTTGTACTGGTACGAAATGTGAAGCCCGTCGTTGCCGTCAATGGCGAGGTTGCAGTATTTTCCGACGTTGTTGCTGGATTCAACCGTGGTGGTTTGCCATGAGCCAGATGCGTTGGTTGAATACATCAGGTTGGCGTTGTCCTCGCGGTAGTACACGATGTGGACGTTGTCGTTACTGTCGACCACGATGCCGTTGTAGTTGCCGTTGTCTCCGGTGTTGGCGACGGCGGTGGTGCTGTTCACCACACTCGAACTCCATGCGGTCCAATTGAACGTGATGGGCGTGATGGCCGTGTTCCGTGGAGCTTTCATCCAGTCAACGCTGGCCTGCAATTCCCAGTCCACGTTCATGGAGAACGTGGCGTACGCAGACGTCCGAGTGGTGTTCGCCCAAATCATATATTCCGTCAAATCGAAGTACTCCATAGGCGTGCCAAAGACGGTTCCGTTCTCTGCGCCGAGTGAAAGCCCCTGAGGCAAATCGGGCGAAATTTCGAACACCGGCCGGTGCGCAAGGCTGCGAACGGCCGCATAGCCAACGTCATCGAAGGCCCCGTCAATGTGGTACGCCACGTGAATGCCACCGTTCTCATCCATCGCCGCCTCCGAACTCTTGCTGATGGAATCGCCAGCGACGTGGATGCGTTCCCATGTACCACGCGTGTTGGACATGTAGAAGATGTCGTAATCGACCATGTCCGAATAGACCACGTGTGGGTCGTCGCCTTCATCGAGCATGATGTTGATGTAATTCACACCCCAGTTGCCCGTGCTGTTCACATCAAGCGTGGTCTTGACCCATGAACCTGAGCGGTTGGTCATGTACGCAATCTCCGTACTGTTGGTTTTGTAAGCCACGTGAAGGTGGTCGTTTGAATCAATGGCGAGGGACGTACCTTTCCCTGTGTGAGCGGTGGAATCAAGGGTCGTGAAGGTCCATGAAGAGCCCATTTTGTGCGTATACCTCAGATCATTGTTTGTATCGTCATAGTAGGTGATGTGAGGATTCCCATTTGAATCCAAGGCGATGCTTGTGTATTTTCCAACATCGTTGGTGGATTCAACCACCTCTCTTGACCACGTCGTGCTGCCGTCAGCCAACGTTGCATATTTCAACGAAGCACCGTTGCCTGAATAATACGCAACGTGCAAGGTGTCATTCGCATCAACGGCCATCGATCCAAAGTTTCCAACATTGCCGTTGTTATCCATGGTTGAAACGGCCCAATTGCTGGATGCGATGGCGCTTGAGAGGGCTTTTGTGGCGTACTTGAGGTTGGTATTGGAGTCGTCGCGGTAGGTGATGTGGATGTCATCATCGCTGTCGAGGATGATGAAACAGTCACCACCGATGTTTCCAGTCGAGTCAATGGTCGCCGACTGCCAGCTTCCCGAAGCGTTGGTCGTGTAGTAGAGGTCATCGGATGCCACGGTCTTTGAACAAATGTGGACGGCTCCGTTTGAATCATGAGCGATGTTTGTTCCCAGCCCAACGGCACCAGAAGCGGCGGCCGTCTGCGTGTCATCAGCGAGGAACGGCGTGCTGTAGGTCAGCGTGTACGGTGTCATGGAGACGCCGACCTCGAGCGAAAGGGTGGAGGAGGAAGAGGAGAGGGTCGTGTAGATGCAGGAGCCGTCGGAGAAGACGGCATCGCTGTTGTAATTGATGGCAAGGGCGTTCATGCAAGCTGAAACCGGGTCGCTCATCGGGCTGTAGGTCCATGAAACGCCGGCGGTCCACGGGTCAGCATCGCCGGCGTCGTACGCTCCCGCACTGAGTTGTTGAAGTGGCGAGCCCCACTTGGGACGGAAGTCGTCGTTGGCAGGGTCCACCAGCATCTCGTGAACGGCCAGTTGACGAAGCGAACTGACGTTGCTCACGACCACCGGTTGGTATTGTTGCGTCGTGTTGCCAAGACCCAACTGCGCCCGGTGATTTCGTCCCCAGCAGGTCAGATCGCCGTTGTCCAAAACGGCACAGGCGTGGCGGAAGTTCAGGCCGATGGAGGCGGCCGTTCGACCGGCTCCAAAGTTGACGTATTCGCTTGCTGTTTGGCCAATACGCGGAGAGCCGTACGCAGAAGCGACGTCGTTTCCGAACAGGCCCCACTCGTCTTTGCCCCAACAGACCATGCTGCCGTTGACCAAATGAGCGCATCCCGTTTGTGCAGCAAGTTCAACGGAATGAACACCCGTGTCGAGGTCAGCAACGTACTGCCACGTGGTCTCCTGCGTGGACGTTGCGCCTGTTCCGAGCTGGTAGACGTTGTTTTTTCCAGCGCACACCACCGACCCGTTGTCCAAGGAAAGGCACATGAATTCCTTGGAGACGCTCATCGACGTGATGGTTCTTCCCGTGGGTATCGAAAGCGGAATCGGTGTGTTTTGAGCGGTTGAGTTTCCAAGCCCAAATTGACCGAAATCGTTGCCCCCCCAGCATGCTGCGGAGCCGTTGTCCAATCGAGCGCAGAACTCGATTCGTCCTGCATGGAGGCTAATGGGGGTGCTTGAGCCGGTGAAGGTGACGGTGTGCGGTGTGAGCACGTCGTTGTTTGACGTGTTGCCGAGGCCGAGTTGACCGTTGTTGTTCTTCCCCCAACACTTCACGCTGTGGTCGCTGAGGAGAGCGCAGGTTGCTCCGTTGCCAACAGCCACACTCAACGTGGTTAGGCCGGAGCCAACGTTGACGGTGGTCGGTTCCCAAACTCCGCCGCTGGTGGTGTTCCCGAGGCCGAGTTGTCCGTCATCGTTGGCCCCCCAACACAGCAGTTCACCGTTGTCGAGCACGGCGCAGGAATGGGAATTGGGCGCCCATCCCTCGGCTCCCGAATCATCGATGCCCAGAGACGTGATGGTACGACCGGTGCCAAGGTCAACGTACTGGGGTGCTTCTTCTCGGCCGCTGGTGTAGCCGAGGCCAAGTTGGCCGTGGTCGTTCCTTCCCCAACAGTACAGCGACCCGTTGTCGTAAATGGCGCACGAGAGTTGGTTTCGCGGCTCGTACATGTCGTCGTACCCCTGCAGGTAGCCGTTCCAGTTGCTCCAGTGGGTGCCGTTGGGCAGCGGATTGTCGTGCACGTCGTCGCTGCGATGGTCGGCCATGGAATCCACGGCGTTGCGGTGGAACGTGGAATTCTTGTTGTTGATGCCGCCGTCGGTGAGGGCGATGATGTCGTTCTTGCTGGCTGAGGAATTGAACACGGTGTTGTTGTGAATGTCGTGGTAGTCGCCTTTGACCATCAGACCGCCTGCGGCGTTCCAAATCACGTTGTGGTGCATGGTGCCGTTGCGACCCTGGCCGATTTGACCGATGGGGGCGTCAAAGCGTATGCCGTACTTGATGATGTCGTGAATCCAATTGTACGCCACCTCGGCTCCGGGTGCTTCGCCCTGCATGATCTGCACCACGGCACCGTCGGTTTGCAAATGGCCGACGTCCCACACTTCGTTGTAGAACACCTTGGGCGCATCACCGATGGACAGCACGGAGGAAGCACCCGTGAGGTGAACGGTGTTGTTGGTGAAGTACATGTCCCGACCACCCTCGTAAACGGTGGTCATCAAGCCCTTTTGGTCGGCTGCTGACCAGTCGATGGCGTGGAAGTAGGAATTGTTCACCGTGTTGTTGTGCGATTGGCCCGGAGAACCCTGGAATTCGATGGCTCCACCGTCGGTATTGGTGATGGAGATGTTGTCAACAAAGCTGTTGGTGCTGCGGTAAAACCGGGTCATCCAGCGGTCGTCTTCAGACTCGCCGGCGATGCCCAAGCCTCGCTTTGACGTGCTTGGGTACTCCAAGGTGGCGTTCGTAAACGAACACCCGTCGCAGTTGTTGAAGTTGACCGTGGTCCCGAAGAAATCAATCCCTTGAATCGTCACGCCATCGGAGTTTTCAACGGAAATGGCGAACGGTTGCACCTTGACCCGCAGGTCCAACCCGTTGGCGTCTTGACCGGAGGGCGTTTTGTAATACAGCCGGTTGTTGGTGTTGTTGAACCACCATTCGCCGTCCTGGTCGATGAGTTCTCGTTTGCCCTCGAGGAAATACGCGTGGTGCTTGTTCTTCCAACCCACGCCGTTGCCGTCGTAAGCAAACGTTCCGTTGCTGGCGTTCCAGTCCGTGATGAGGCGGCTGTTGGAGCGGAACGACCCGAGGTTCAGCACGGCAATCGCTCCGACGGGGTTGAGGCCCGTGGCGTTGACGGTCTCGTTCAGGCCCGTGTGAACGCCCGCTTCGGCCCCTGCGTCGGTGAGCCAACCCTGCGTGTAGGCGCTGTTCGAACCCGTCAGCGTGCCTTCCGCCCAGTAGGATCGGTTGAACACGGTGGCGTCGGAGAACTGGGCGTTGGGCCAACGAGCAGGCACCTGTTCATCGTAGGACAGGAACAACTGCCAACCGTCAACTGGAAGGGTGGTTTCCTGAATGCCGTTGCCGTCAGCAATGCCCCATGATGCGTTGAGGTCGTCGGCGATGCTGAGGGTGCCGTCAAAGACGACGCGGGCGCCATCAGCCGCACGAATCAACAGGTTGTCCTTGTTGTTCACCGTGACGTTCTCGTGGTATCGGCCGGTTGCGAGAACGATTTCGTCGTCAGCACTGGCGTCGTTCAGTGCCTCGGCAAGGGTGGCTTTCGGACAAGACCACGTGCCGTTCCAGTCGTCCGAGCCTTGGGAAGCATCAACGTAAATCGGCGTGTTGGATGGCCTGCTTATGCTGTTGCATGCAGCGTTGAGGTGCGAAGGTGATGCGGCTTCCCCCAGCGTCCAACCGCGATAGGATTCGATGTAGGCGGTTTGGGCCAACATCACCATCAACAATGAGAGCACAAGCGCCTTTCGTTGTTGTTGGTCGTTCAGCATAACGCCACCTTGTAGCAAATCGTCTGAACTCGCGTCTATAAAGACACGCCCAGTAATTCAAAACGCCTCCCCCCTAAAGGGGGAGGCGACCGACTTCATTCTTCTTCGCCCGCCGAACGCTCGGGTGTGGCTTCAACCGTCGGCCAAACGCCATCGATTTCCATCGGCCAACCCGATTTCTTGGTGTTGAAGCCAAGGTCGGAAAACCGGCGGCGAGCCTGCCGCCATACGGGCAACAAATAGCCGACCGTTGAGCGTTCTCCAAACGTCCAACGCCAGGGGCAACGATCCATCCTCGCCACCCAATGTTGCACAAGGTCGCGAAACAGCGGTTGGTCGCTGCCTCCGGGCACCAGCCACGAAGCGATGTTGACGGCTCCGGACGAGCCTCGCGTTTCCGACCAGCACGTCAATTCCATGCCCCGCATCGGACCGTCGAGCACCTTCAGACCAAGGGTCCGTGTGGCTTGTGCCATCGGCATAATGATGGCGAACCGATCGACCAACCGGGAACCCTCATGACGCTCCAACGACCAGTTGGCTTCTTCGGCAAGTTCGCGAAACAAACGAATGGCATGGACGATTGAAACACTGACCTCAAGGTCAAGTGTCGCCTTTTTGGCCATGCTTCAACGAGGCCAAGTTCACGGAAGAACCCTTTCGTCATCTGGCTCTCGCTCAACGGTTTGTGCGGAGTTATCGTGCGTGCGATTGCGGCGCTTTCACGGCCCTCGCCTTCTCGGCGAGGTGTACCCGTGGACAAGGACCGATGGACAGGCCGCGCTCACACGAAGACCGGCTTCAACCGGTGTGTGATTCGGCAGCGATCGGACCTTGCTCAACCAAAGAGCGAGCCAAGACCGTCGAAGCCGCCTTCCTCTTCTTCCTCTTCCTCTTCTGCTTCTTCAGCAGCAGGGGCGTCGGCACCGCCAGCGGCGGCAGGGGCAGCAGCGGCTGCTGCAGGAGCAGCAACAGCTTGGGTCATGGCTTCAGCGATGTCAACGCCGGCAAGGGAGGCCACGAGGGCCTTCACTCGAGCGTCGTCTGCGTCGACGCCGGCGCCCTTTAGGACAGCCTTCACCGACTTCTCATCAATCTCTTTTTCAGCAGCGTGCAACAGCATAGCAGCGTATACGTATTCCATGTTTTTTCACCTCAGTGTGTTTTTTGTTCAGCCGAACAGGCTCCCGAGGCCGTCAAAGCCGCCCTCTTCTTCCTCTTCTTCCTCTTCTTCAGCCTCGGCTGGGGCTTCGGAAGCGCTCGTATCGACGGCGGCGGCCGCGGAGGCGGCTGCGCTTGCAGCGGCGCCCATCATGGCAGCCAGTTCGTCGTCGAGTGCATCGGGGCTCAGCGTGCCAGCCACGCCAAGTGCGCTGGCGTGGGCACGGGCCACCAGGTGGGGCAAGGTCTCGCTCGTGGCGATCGCTGCCTCCAAGGCAACAGCCAGTGCTTCTCCACTGGCCTTGGACAGGATGGTTGGCATCGTCTGTGGAGTGAACCACGTGATGTTGCAGGCGAGGTTGAAGCCGCCTGCCGCCATGGCGATGAGGTCCTGTTCGAATTGCTCGTAATCGATGTCGAGGGTGGCGGGCTCAAACAGCGTGCCGTCCTCAAGGGTTCCGCAGAGGCGGAGGCCAGTCACGATGGGGTTGATGCCGATTTTTGACAGCATCATACCAAGGTCGCCTTCGAAGACATCTCCTGCTTGGAGCACCACCGTGCGCTTCTGGATTTGGACGCTACCGCCCATGATTTTGGCAGGGATGCCAACGGAGTTTAGTTCACCAACGATGGGGCCGGGTGGCATGCCGGTGTCTTGCTTTTCGACCACGATTTCATGGGGAGCAACATCGCCAGGCTTGGCGGCGCGACCCGCTTCTGTCTTCTTGAGTTCAGTGAACATCTCGAAGGAGTTGAGCGAGGAGGACGAAACCAAAGCCGGTTGAACGGCAGAGTCGTAGAGCTTCTCAAGGTCTGCGAAATCAAAACCCGCACGCTCCCATGCAATTTTCATCAGTCGCTTTTTGGCCACTTGGACTTTCATGTGTTCTCGCAACTCAGCACGCATGCCGAACATGGCCGAAGCAGGCACGCCGTGAATGTCGATGACGGCCAGCGTTTGGCCGCTGGTGAGCAACTCGTGAAGGTCGTTAACCGTGTCCTTCTTCCAGGACATGACCTTTGGAATCAATTGATCACCTCGATGCGTTGGGCAGGGCCCATGGACGTCTTGATGAACATGGAACGAATGTTGCCAATGCCACGCTCCAGTTTGTTGGTGACACGGGTGTACACTTCCATGGCGTTGGCCAAGAGTTCGTCATGAGATTGCTTGACGGTTCCAAACGAGGCGTGGAAGGTCATTTTATCGCCAGACTTGACCACGACGGTGCTCGAAAGACCCGCAGCAAGAACGGCGGGGTCGAGGGTCGGTGGCACCGGGCGGGGCATTTTGCCTCGTGGACCGAGAACGGTACCAAGGTAGCGACCGATAAGGCCCATGTGGGGCACTTCGGACAGGAAGAAATCGTACTGGTTGGCGACCTTCTTGGCTTGGCCTTTCTTCCCACCGAAGTCCTCAATGTCTTGTGGAGAGAACACGGCGAGACCGGCGGCCTTGGCCTTGGTGGCGGCTTCCCCAGCGGCAAACATGGCGACTTTGAGTTCCCTTCCTCGACCGGACGGAAGGCGGATCTCTTCCTTGATACGGTTGGTCGGGTTCTTCAGGTCAACGTCTTTGATGGTGAACGAAATGTCCACGGATTCGACGAATTTTCGCTCTGGAGCCGCTTCGATGGCGGCTTTGATGGCTTCACTAATTTTTTCTTCCATGTTGATTCACCTCTGCGGTCAGCGAGGCCGAAACCTCTTCCGCGGTTCGTGAGTTGTTCAATTAAAGCGCTCGTCCCATTCTCCTTTTGCTATGATCTCGAGGGCTTCGTTGGCCCAATGACCGTCAATCTTCACGCGCATGGAGACACAGGTCCCGATGACCTCTCGTGTCTGCGCCTTCAAATCTGCGCCGGTCAGGTGTCCGAGTCCCGCCTTTTCTCGGGCCACATCCATGGCCTTCTCGAGCGGCAAGTCCTCGGTTGCGGCGTCCATACTGCCGTTGCACTTCTGCACGCCCAATGCTTTGATTATCAGCTTGGATGTCCATGGCTTTGGCAAGATATCAACTCCTTCCTTACGAACGTAGGCAGGCTTCCGACCAAACACCCCTATTTAATCGCGCCGCGCTCGCCGTGGTGATGTTTCACTGAGGCCCATCTTCTCGTTGCACAGTGCACATCAGGGCCGAGGGTCAACGCTTGGAGCCAGCAATGAGGTGTCCGAACGGGCTCGACGAGAAAAAAGAAACGAGGGTTTTGTTAAAGAAAAACAGCCTATTATAACTGAACCAGTGAAATTGAACGCCCATGAACAAAACCCTTGCCTTTGTGATTGTAACGCTTCTTACCGCCTCAACCTTGCCACTGACCGCCAGCGCCGATGCCAGCCAAGACATTCCCGCAAACGCTGCGGCAACGGGCGTCCACAATTCCTTGGTAGCGGCCCTGACGCACGCCAACCTGGTCGCGACCCTCCAGGGGACAGGGCCGTTCACGGTGTTTGCACCGACCGACCAAGCGTTCACCGACGCCGGCATCAACCTCAACGATTACGACACGCCCGAGGAAAACGCCACGCTGTCCAAGATTCTTCTTCACCACGTCATCAGCGGCGAAGTGGCGTCAACCGATCTCAGTGACGGCATGCTGGCCACAACCGTCAACAACGACAGGGTCAAGTTTGGTGTTACCACTGCAGGGGTTACCGTCGACGGAGCCAACGTCACCACCGCCGACGTGCAAGCCTCCAACGGCATCATCCACGTCATTGACAAGGTGCTGTTGCCGCCGGGAGACATCCCCACAATAGCGCAATCCACCGGCATACACAACTCCCTTGTGGCAGCGGTTGTCCAGGCTGACCTGCTCACCACCTTCCAAGGCGCAGGCCCGTTCACGTTGTTCGCACCGACCGACCAAGCCTTTGCCGATGCCAACATCAACTTGGCGGACTTCAACTCCCCCGAAGGCAAAGTGGCCCTCGCAAATATCCTGAAACACCACGTCATCGACGGGGACGCCACGGCGTCAACCATCGTCAACTGCGGTAACGCCACCATGCTCAACGGCCAAGACGTTGGCTTTTCGATAACGGGTGGCGGCGTGATGATCAACGACGCCAACGTCGTCCTTGCCGATGTGGTGGCCAGCAACGGCATCATCCACGTCATCGACAAGGTCCTCACCCCCTCCGACGAAGCGGGCGACATCCCCCGGACGGCAAGCTGCACCGGCGCGCACAACTCGTTGGTGGCGGCGGTTGTTCAGGCTGGTCTGCTGGAAACCCTGCAGGGCCCCGGTCCGTTCACCGTCTTTGCACCGACCGACCAAGCCTTTGCCGATGCCAACATCAACTTGGCGGACTTCACCACAAGCGAAGGTCTCGACACGCTCGCTGAAATTCTCAAATACCACGTCGTGGCGGGCGAGGTCCCGTCTGCCAACGTCTCCGATTGCATGGAAGCCGCCACCGTCAACGGCAACCCGCTCGCCTTCGCCGTGGACGGCGGCGTGATGGTTAACGACGCCAACGTCACGCAGGCCGACGTTCCGGCCACCAACGGTGTGATTCACGTCATTGACAAGGTCTTGATGCCCAACGCCACGCCCAAGAGCATCCCGCAAACCGCTCACTGCAACGGGAACCACAGCGCCTTGGTGGCAGCGGTGGTCCAAGCCAACCTGCTCGACACCCTCTCCGGTCCAGGACCGTTCACCGTCTTTGCACCGACCGACCAAGCCTTTGCCGATGCGAACATCGATCTGGCCGATTTCACAACGCCGGAAGGTCTGGAAGCGCTCGCTGACATCCTTCGCTACCACGTCGTTGTTGGCAACGTGCCCTCTTCGGCACTTTCGGACTGCATGCAAACCTCCACCGTCAACGGGAAATCCCT
>CACODE010000022.1 GCA_902625885.1 uncultured Candidatus Poseidoniales archaeon | reverse complement strand
ATCGGTTGCCTCGGAAGCATCTGTCTTGTCTTCCTCAAATTCTTTCATGGCCTTGGCTCGAGCACGCCATTCGCGCACCTTGACCAGGTGCAGGAACAATGAGGTAAGCATGGCCACAGCGGCGAAGCCGATTATGAGAATCCCATCCCAGTAAAAGCCAGTCGGCATCGACAGCTCGCCGTTGACACCAGCAAGCGGTGTCAGTGAGTTTCGACAGCCGTCTTTTTGGTACAAGTCGTCGCAGGGATAAACATCACCTTCGGCAATGCCGCTCGGGATGAGACCAGAATCGTTCGGCTCGTAGACCACGTTGCCGCCAGAGCCGTCAACGAAACCAAACATGCCGTTTGCGATAAAAATAGCTACCAGTATGCCGAACGAAACATGCAGTATTGGCCATACGGTGTCGTTCCATGTTTTTGACATCATGCGCTTTTGCCAAGTGGATGGGAAGGTCTTTTCCTCGACAAGTGTTTCCATCGTCTCCAAATCCTCCATTGACTCGATGAATTCGGTGATGTCAATCATCCCGTCTCCATCATCGTCAACGCCATCCATGATCGCCCGGACAGTATCCAAATCAAGGTCATCACCATGCTGTTCTTCAAGCACGTTGGCCAGTTCAGCCAAGGAAATCTTGCCGTTGCCGTCAACGTCCAAGTCGTTAAACATGCGTTGTGCCGAGATATCGTGCTCGTCCATCATCTCGGCCAGACCAAGCAGAGGATGTCGGCCGGTTCCATCGGTTTCGACGGTTTCTTCATCATCGAGGTCAAAATCCTCGTTCTCGATACCGTCTTCCTCTTCGATTTCGGGAACACTATCGCCAGGGTCTTCAGACGCATCATCGTGATCCTCTTCAAGTTCCTCAGTTTCGGCTGGTTCCTCTTCCGCTTCGTCCGAAGGCTCAACATCGCTTGTTGCCTCCTCTGCTTCGGCGTGTCCGTCATCCTCTTGCTCATCTGAATCTCCTTCCTCAGATGGTGCCTCTTGGTCGGACACATCCTCGGTTGTTGTTGGCGCTTCACCAGTCAGGAGGTTCTCAAATTCATTTAGGTCAATGACGCCGTTTCCATCAGCGTCTATTTCTGCTACGAGCCGATCGACTTGTGATGGTGGTAAGTCCGCTAGATTGAGGCTGAGTAGGCCTTTCTTTAGCTCGCCTGAATCAATGGTCTCGTCGTCGTTTTCGTCAAATTTATCGAACAACTTTCGAATGTTTACCCCGGTCTCCAGCACCCACTGACGGAGGACATCCACCACATCATCTGCCACGAAAAGCACGCCACAAATTGAACATCGTGTGGAATCAAGGGGAACCAATCCCTTGCAGGCACCGCATTCACCAAGTTCTTCCTCGGATACGCCTGAGAAGGTGGTGCCGCACTCTGGACATACTTCAGAATCAATGGGTATCACGACTCTGCATGCCCCACACTCAGCCATGCCTACAGATTCTATTTCCTCATCTGACACGATTCCACCGGTTTTGACGATGAAGAACGGCAATATAATGATTGATGGCTACCGAGATGTGGAAAGCGTAATTCCTTAGAGTGTCATTGATGCGTAGGATGCACAGGGGAGTCGTGCCATGGGGGGGGATGTTTACGCTGGAATCTGCGTCTCCCACGGACACCTTTCGCAACCTAGACAAGCGAATATCGGAAGCCGATGGGGGCGTTGTCTGCTACAGTCGACTGCCGATGCGTCAACTTTTGCGGTACATGCCATCCAACAGCGCATCAATGTGGTGGATTTCGGAACATGAATCCCCTCAATCCGTCCGTCCGCACCCATCCAACGTAGGTGATCATGTCATCGGCAATGTCGGTAAAAACACCTCACTTGTCATGATTGACGGTCTTGACTGGTTCATCACCAAGGCCAGTCAGGAAGAATGTTTGGCGTTTCTCCAGCGCATGGACGCGCTCTCGCGAGAATTGGATTTCACCATTGTTTATCCGGTAGATCCGTTGGCGTTTGAAGCCGTTTTTTGGGCGAGACTCACGTCCCTGGCTCCGAAACTATCGACCGAAACTGCCCCTCCGACGGCATCGCTGATTCTCGAAGAAATGGACACAGGTCTGCGTTCCATGTTGAAAGAAGTCCACGATGCGGATGATAGCGACAGATCGCTATCGCACCTGGTCAAACTGCCCCGTATGGGATTCACGCACGCCATACTGGCGAAACGCATGTTACAATGGAAACGTATGGGTTTCGATCTTTCCATGCTGGAGCCGGCTTTGGTCGTCCAGAACATGGATGAGGCCCACCGGTTGTATGGCGACGTTGAAGAGACTGTCGCTCTCGCTATCGATTGCATGCGAATGGTTGTTGATGCTGGAGACAAGCTCAGTGTAACAGAGCGAGAGTTGTACGGTTATCGCTTTTTGTCGCTTACTGATGTACGGGAATCGGCTGATGAACTCAAACTGATGCTTTCATCGAGGTAAACGTCCATGTTCGGCTTCCAAACGGGCAAGCCATCCTCCGTTCATCAACGTCGTTGCAAGTTTACGCAGTTCCTTGGACGTTGTTCTGTCCCCATTCAGCGGCTCGGCAATGGTTCGAACCAACGCCACTAAACCCTCCACATGTGGCGACGATTTCAGGGATGCATGCCTCAACGATTCGCAGGCAATCAGCAATTCACACGCCAGCACTTCTGATAGTCTGCGAACGCCTACCAAAAGATTCCATGCAGCCGTTGCGCCCATGCTCACATGGTCTTCCTGTCCGGCGGAAGTGGAAGTCGAAAAAGCAGATCGGGGCGTGGCTTGGCCGTGCAATTCTGCCAGCGAGGAACCCGCGGAGTATTGAACAATCATCAGCCCGGATTCCAACCCCGAATCGTTGGCCAAAAAGGCAGGCAAGCCGCTCCGGGCTGGGTCCAGCATCTGGTCCATCCGTCGTTCGGATATCGAAGCCAGTTCAAACATGGCCAAACTCATCGAATCGCAATTTAACGCAACGGTTTCGCCGTGAAAATTTCCCTGCGAAACGACTTCGTGTGAACCGGGTTGGTCTGGTGTAGGGAAGATGAGCGGGTTGTCGGTAGCGCTGTTAAGTTCAATGCGGAGCATTTCATCAAAACGACTGAAGGCATCGATTACAGCGCCGTGAACTTGCGGTGCGCAACGGAATGAATAGGCATCTTGTACCCTCGCACCACCTTTGTGCTGAAGAATATCTGAATCTGCAAGAATGGTTCGCAACCGTGCTGCGACCACGCCTTGCCCGCGGTGGGCTCGTACTTCGTGGACATCGCTGCGCATCGGGTCGAGGCTGCATTGTCGGGCATCCATGGACGCCGCCAAAATGACATCAGCCATCACCAACAGGTCGCTAAGGGCGTGGTGGGCGAGCGTTGCAAAGGCCGACATTTGGCTCGTGCCGTTAATGAGTGACAAACCATCTTTTGCCGTTAAATCAACGGCAACAAGCCCTTTCTCAAACAAGATTTCGCTTGTAGGTCGCGGGCCGTCGCTGGTTAAGATTTCACCTTCGCCAACCAAAGCCATCGCAAGGTGGGATAAAGGTGCTAAATCACCGCTGGCCCCGAGGCTTCCAATACGTGGTATTGCCGGGTGAATATCATGATTGAGGTAGATGACAAGTTGACGGATGCAATCCGGATGGATACCAGAGTGACCCTTGCATAGCGAATTCAGGCGGATGAACATCATGGCCCGGACCGCTTGGATGTCCATGTAATCGCCGAGGGCGGTCGCATGCGAGCGGATTAAATTGAGTTGTAGTTGGGTGAGATCTTCTGGCGATATTCGCTCAGAAACAAGCGCGCCAAAGCCCGTATTAATGCCGTAAACCGTTTCACCTGTTGAGACGATCCTGTCCACGACAGCCCTTGCTGCATGTATGCCTGGCCAGGCGTTTTCAGAAACGTCGACCTTGGCTTGCTGGTTGGCAACCATCATGATTTCTTGCGGTGAAACGGTAGAGCCGTCAGCATAGACGGTTGGCAAATCGCTCAAGGCATCTCACTCCTGAGTGTATCCAACAAATCACCATCGACCATGTGCGGTACGGTGACTCGTAAACGAGGATCGATCTGCATGGCTCGCTGAATCGCATCAACGGCTCCTTTGTTTCTCGCCCAGGCCCGACGCGCAACACCGTTGTTGACGTCCCAGTGAAGCATGCTTTGCAACCGGCTTTCAGATTCAGCAGAACCGTCCAGAAGCATACCAAAACCTCCGTTGATGACCTCGCCCCAACCAACGCCACCGCCGTTGTGGACGCTCACCCAGGTGGCCCCCCGAAAGGCATCGCCAATGACGTTCTGAATCGCCATATCCGCTGTAAACATGGACCCGTCCCGTATGTTGGCCGTTTCCCGATATGGGCTGTCTGTTCCTGAAACGTCGTGGTGGTCTCTCCCGAGCACAACAGGCTTGGAGATCTCGCCGTTGGCAATGGCCTTGTTCATCGCAAGTGCGATTTTACGACGTCCCTCATCATCGGCGTACAGTATCCTTGCTTGGCTACCAACAACGAGGTTGTTTTTGCCGGCTTGTTCAATCCAACGAAGGTTGTCAACGATTTGCTGTCGGACATCAGCAGGAGCTTCATCAAGCATGCCCCTCAGAACCGTTGCTGCTATTTGGTCGGTTTTCTCCAAGTCTCTCGGATCGCCGCTGGTGCAAACCCAGCGATAAGGGCCAAACCCGTAATCAAAGCACAACGGTCCCATGATGTCTTCAACATACGAGGGGTATCGGAACGTACCGTCCTCGTTCACAACATCGGCACCCACACGAGAGGCTTCGAGCAAAAACGCGTTGCCGTAATCCCAGAAATACATACCCCTATCGGACATGGTGTTGATGGCATCAGCGTGCCTTAGCAAGGTCATTTGCACTTCTTTGCGAAAGAGTTCAGGATTTTCCGACAGCATCATCGCACTTTCCTCATACGTGCGGTCTGCGGGGAAATAACCACCTTGGTAGGGATTGTGCAGACTGGTCTGGTCGCTTCCAAGGTCCACGTTGATGTCCCTTTCGACACAACGTTCCCAGAGTTCAACGATGTTGCCAACGAGCCCTATGGATATGGCTTCACCTTTTTCTGCTGATGAGACCATTGTATCAATGGCTTCGTCTATGGAATGCGTTACGGTTGTCAGCCAGCCTTGCTCGTGGCGTTTTTGTGCGGCGTGTCTGTTCGTCTCAGCAATGATGCATGCAGCTCCCGCAATTGTGGCTGCTTTAGCCTGTGCTCCAGACATCCCACCCAAACCGCTTGTGATGAAGGTCACGCCCGACAGGTCCGCAGAATCTTCCAATCCGAGGTGTAACCGTGCTGCATTGAGCAACGTGATGGTAGTGCCGTGAACGATCCCTTGCGGCCCGATATACATGTACGAGCCGGCCGTCATCTGCCCGTATTGGGACACGCCGAGCGCATTCATACGCTCGTAGTCTTCTTGAGAAGAATAATTGGGAATCACCATGCCGTTTGTGACAACGACTCGGGGCGCATCGGGGTGTGAGGGAAACAACCCGAGCGGGTGGCCAGAGTACATAACCAAGGTTTGTTCATCGGACATTTCGCTGAGGTATTTCATGACCAAGCGGTATTGGGCCCAATTTTGGAAGACCGAACCGTTGCCACCGTAGGTGATGAGTTCATGCGGAAATTGCGCGACATCAGGGTCGAGATTGTTCTGAATCATCAACATGATTGAAGCTGCTTGTTTGCTTTTTGCTGGATATGCATCGAGCGGGTAGGCTTTCATTGGGTGATCCGAGGGTCGGAACCGTCGCATGATGATGCGCCCGTAGGTGTTGAGTTCGGTGAGGAATTCACTGGCTAACGAACGGTGGTGTTGGGGCGGTATATATCGCAGGGCATTTTCGAGGGCAAGCAATTTTTCCTTGTTCGACAATATTTGTCGTCGATTTGGGGCGTGGTCAACACCACCATCATCGCCAGGATGTGGTGGCAAATCGGCCGGTATGCCCTCCACGATGGACGCTCGCATGCGAAGCACTTCATCGTCCATGTGGTTGCTTCCGCATGGATGTCTTTGAGGCTTGTTCTCGCATGGTGTGTCAAACGGAATGAGCGTAACATCAAAAACAGCCTGCCTTGACCGCTTATTGAGCACGTATGTCTGCAGAAGAGCCGTACACTGCCGAAGTGGTTGAATCCTCTTCCGCAGTGACGCGAGAGTTCAATCTTGTTCTTGGCGGAACCGTGGCACTGAGTCTCGTTTTTTTGGTCCTCTCCATGAGTTTCTCACAGGTGTTCGTGAACGAAGCGGTTCAGGAAGATGAAATATCCGGCGTTAGGGTCGATGTTTGGGACCGGTACAAACTGCCGTACGAGACCACGGGTGAATTTGGTGTAGCGTTGGAGGAAGGACCGTATGAACTTCTGCCAACCGAGAATCAGTGGAACTCAACGCATTATTTTGTGGAGTACACGCTTCCGATAGAAGAAGGTGGCGCAGCACCCAACGGCCTCATCAGCCTCGCTGTATGGCGGCCCAATGTACCGGAAGACGTGAAGGTCCCGGTTATCGCAGAAAGCGGACCGTATTTCCAGGAAGCCAGCGTCGAAACACCCTCCATAGAGGTGCCCGGCAGTTGGCTTGGGCAGATGTTTGTTGACCAAATTCTTCCCCACGGCTACGCTTTCGCTCAGATATCCGTGTCCGGCACCGGTCGCAGTAACCATTGCATGGACCTTATGGGCAACGCAGAACAACTCGGTAACGACGCCGCCGTCAGATGGTTGGGCGAACAGAGTTGGTCAAACGGCGCCGTCGCCCTGATCGGTAAATCCTACGATGGAAGCACGCCGTGGCAAGCGGCCATGTTTGGTTCCGAGCATGATTACCTCAAAACCATCGTTCCAATCTCCGGCCTGATCGGTGTCAAGGAACTCATGTGGAAAAACGGGTCATCGGAAGCTCGCGCACCAATCATGCACAACGGTGTCTACGGTTCGTACGGCATTGACGGCGACGAGGAAGACTACCAAAACATGTGCCCGGACTACATCATCGGACCTGGTACAGGTGTTAGCGCCTACATGTTTGGATCCGAAGTCGCTGGAACCTACTGGGAAGAACGCTACTTCCTTGACAGGGTCATTGAGAATTATAAGGGCAGTGTCTACTTGATTCAAGGCATGCATGATTGGAACGTTGACCCTCACATGGCGGTGCCCACCATCAATCGGCTCATCGACGCCGGTATTGAGGCGAGAGGCCTGTTTGGTCAATGGGACCACGATTACCCAGACCGGCCGGTTCAACTTGACGATCGCTCGGCATTGGGCGGTAGAGGCGGAGAAGCGTTCCCAGAGATGGTTCGTTATGACTGGATGCAAGACATGCTGGAGTGGTTTGATTATTACCTCCGAGGCATAGGTGAACAGCCGGGCCAGTGGATTGAAATCCAAGCAAACCAAGGAAGTTGGCGAATTGAACACCGTTATCCACCGATTGACACGACTGAACTGTTGTTTGAGTTGGGAACGGGCATGACCAACATCGCAGGCACAACAACCGTTCTGCCTGACGCATCTTCCGGACCTGTTTGGGAAAGCGAACCTCTGTCTGAAAAGCTGTACATTGCGGGCATGCCTAGGTTGCATGTTGAGGTCACGACCGCAAGCCTCGGCGGCCAATTGTATGCTCTTCTGGAAGATTGCGATGACCAGAGTAACTGCATTCATCTTGGTCATGCCATCATGGATTTGAGGTACCATGCTGGCGGTGATGAGATACAATCATGGACGCCAGTGGTGCAGTCCATAAACGCCAAAATGGAATTCTTTGCGATGGACGTGGAGGTCTCAGAGGGGCATGTTTTGCGGCTCAGCTTGCGTTCCACTGGGGAGGACTACTTGCCGGCAAGCACTTCATCGGTCGTGTTCATTGAAGAAGGCTCCGCCTCAACCTTGCAACTCGATACGTTCAATCGAAACTCTGACGAACGCCGATACTTCATACCGCCGGTTTGCATGCACGAGCGTTGCCTTCAGGCGACGGCTTGAACACGGTCAGGAAAATCTGTTTTCCAGAGTGAAAAGAAAATTCCAGACACAATCATGACGCTTGAAAAGAGAAGAATTCCATACTGGATTCCCAACTCGGTGTACTCTGTCAGATAGCCTGCAATGGTGGTTGATGCTGAGAACGCCACGGAAAGAATGAGCATGTCTGCAGAGAAGACGCGGCCTCTGACTTCATCCTCGACCCATTGCTGGACGAGAACGGTGGAAAGGACCCAATTGGCACCGCTGGCGCTGTGGGCAAACACCACAAGAACCACCGTGATCCACAAAGCATTGGAGACACTGATGCCAACGAGGAAATAGAATATACCAGACAGGGCGACAAGGTACCCGATGAGGGACGGCCAAGTCGTTTCGTCCTTGAAGCATGCGCGGACGACAACCGGTCCAATACCCGTACCCAATCCTCGAGCAAAGAAGAACAAACCAAAACCGAAGGCGGCTCCGAATCCGTCCACATCAGCCCCCATCAAGACGAGGTAAACACCTGCCAATCCTCCACCAGCGATGTTCCACGAAGCTTTTGCAAAAACAATTCGAAACAAAGCCGGCTGGCTACGTATCCTTTTCCATCCGAATTTGATGTTTTGAATGCCCGTTGAGAACAACGGTCCTTTCATCTTTTCATCAATGGTTTGAGGGATGGTAAGTTTCAGCAAAAACAGCGTGCCAAAGATGAACGTGAAGGAGTCGATAATAAAGGCAGCATTCGTTCCCCAGATGGAAACCACCACGCCGCCCAGCATGGCACCCATGCACAACGCTGTGGACCAGGAAGCTGCTTCCAGTGCTCCGGCGGTAGCGAGGTCTTCTTCCGAAACGAGATTGGGCAGAGCGGCCCTCTCTGCGGTCATGTAAACGCCGTGCAGTATCATCATGACGCCAGAGAGACCGATCATCCACACGATATCGTTTCCATCCTCAACCAAGAGGAAACAAAGAGCGAGAACGGCTTGCATGAGGTTTGAAACAATCATCAAGGATTTCCGGTTGTAGCGATCGGCTAACAATCCAATAAACGGCTGGAGAATGGCGAAACCGGCCATGCGTACGGTAAACAGCAGGCCGAGCAAGAATTCGCTCCCTGTGTATTCCAGAATAAGGAGAAACAAGGCAATGGTGTTGAACCACTGGCCGAGCATAGAGATAACGGCAGCAATCCATAAACGTCGGAAGGCCTTGTTTTCGCGAACGAGTTGTAAATACGTACGTGAAGCCATCATTCTTCCTCCCGGAGGGAGGATTCATCGGTTGATAAGGTGCACACAATCCACTTGGATGTCGGTGTGTTAGAAAAATCTGCGGTTGAGTCCAGAGGCACCAAGCAGTTCGCTTCTGGGAAATAGGCAGCGAGGTTCCCTCGTGGAATTTCATACGGCACCACGAGCCAGTCTCGAGCGTGGCGTTCCTCACCTTGGAAATGACTGGTGATGTTGACTTGTTGCCGGGTTTTCCAGCCCCGTTCGACCATATCTTGAGCGTTCATGAACAAGACCCTCCGATGGCCGTGGACACCTCTGTACCTGTCGTGCAAACCGTAAATCGTGGTGTTGTATTGATCGTGGCTTCGAAGTGTCATGAGCACGTATTGCCCTTCTTTGACCGCTATGTCTGGCAGACTATGCGTCGTGAAGTGGGCTTTTTTACTCGGCGTTGAGAAGGATTGCGAATCCCTCGGTGGATTGGGAAGCGCGAACCCGTGTGGCTGGCGCACCCTTTTGTTATAATCTTCAAAACCAGCCAAGGAAATGGCCATCAAGTCTCGAATAGCATCGTAGTCGTTCACCAGTTCAAGCCAGTTCAGGTGCTTGTTTCCCAAGGTTTGGTCAGCCAAATAGGCTACAATCCAAGATTCGCTGCGCAAGGCCGGTGAGCAAGGGGCCAAGCCGCCTCTTGACCGGTGCACTTGACCCATGGAGTTCTCAACGGTCACGAACTGTTCGCCCGATGCTTGGACATCAAGTTCTGTCCGGCCCAAGCATGGCAAAATAATCGCTGTTTTGCCAGTGATGAGGTGAGACCTGTTGAGCTTGGTGGACACTTGCACCGTGAGGTCCACGTTTCCAATGGCTCGAGCGACTTCATCCGTATCGGGTGTGGCCGATACGAAGTTTCCACCCATGCAGAAAAACACGTTGACATCCCCGTTGCGCATGGCGTGAATGGCGTTCACAACATCGTAGCCGTGGGCTGTTGGAAGTTCGAATCCGAGACCGTCTTGCATTCGCTCAAGAAACGCTTCTGTCGGAGCCTCCCAAATCCCTACTGTCCGATCGCCCTGTACGTTTGAGTGCCCTCGTACCGGACATAAACCCGCACCAGGTTTGCCAATGTGGCCGTTCATCAACAACAGATTGACCACTTCCTGAATGACAGCAACGCCGTTTCGATGTTGGGTTAAACCCATGGCCCAGCAAGCGATGGTGGCTTTCGAGTTGGCCAGCAACTCACCAGCCTCTTGAATCTCAGCTCGTGTAAGACCAGAATCGGCAATGATGGTTGGCCAATCCGTCGCCCGAGCGTTTTCGATCATGGCGTCGTACCCCAACGACTTTGAATCAATGAAATCGGTGTTAACGGCCCCAAGGGCATCTTGAATTTTTATCAATCCGCGAATAAGTGCAGCATCCCCCCCGATTCTCACCGGGAGGTGAATGTCCGCCAGCGTCGTGGTTTTCATCCGGCCTTTCATGTACTCTTGTGGGTGTTTGAAGCGATTAAGACCGGCTTCATACAGTGGGTTAACGTGAATAATTTTCGCACCACATTCCTTGGCGTCGCGCAGAGCCGTTAGCATTCTGGGATGATTTGTTCCTGGGTTTTGACCGATTACCATGATCACGTCGGCATGGTTGAAATCTTCGAGGGAAACGGTCCCTTTGCCTATGCCAATGGTTTGGCCCAAGGCTTTGCCACTCGATTCATGGCACATGTTAGAGCAGTCAGGAAGGTTGTTGGTGCCATAAGCCCTTACAAAGGCCTGATAGAGAAAGGCTGCTTCGTTGCTGGTTCTGCCCGACGTGTAAAAGACAGCGTTATCCGGACTAGGAGCTGCCTTGAGGTGGTTGGCGATCCTAGCAAAAGCATCCTCCCAAGATATTTCGGCGTAGTGGGAAGAACCCTCCTCTAAAATTACGGGGTGCGACAAACGACCCATGCTGTTGAGTTCATGGTCGCTCATGGCTGAAAGCATCTGTACGGAATGCTCCTCAAAGAAGCGTGGGTTGACTTTGGCTTTCATGGCTTCATCCGCAACGGCTTTGGCACCGTTTTCGCAGAATTCAAAGGCCGTACGGTGCTCTGGATCTGGCCATGCGCAACCGGGGCAATCAAACCCTTCTTTTTGGTTTACCATGCGGAGCGTTTTGACGGTTTTTCGTACGCCCATCTTTGTGAGGCCGTGCATGGCTGATGAAGTGATGGCAGGGATGCCAGCAGCTTTTTTCTTCGGCTTTTTCAGGGCCAATGGTGCTTCATCATCCGGCGTTCTCGCCCGAGGTGCTTCGCGCATCCATCATCCCTGTTTGGACCCTGAATCGTTGCCCTTCTCAATGGTTCCGCTAAAACGACCGTGAAAAGGACCCGTTATCACGGCCTTGTCGCCACTTACAAACGATACGAGCGTGATGTTTGACGCTCGTGCGGCTTTGACAGCCAAAGATGAGGCAGCGCCAAATGAGGCGATAACGGGTATGTTTGTCCTTGCCGCTTTGGCCACGATGTCCCAACCGCACCTTCCCGATATCACTAAGGCAATCGGTGCAAAAGGTCGTTGCTGGTGCAAGGCGCCAATGACCTTGTCAACGGCGTTGTGACGGCCAATGTCTTCCCTGACCAACAACGGCACGCGTTCGTCAGAAAATAGACCTGCAGCGTGCATGCCGCCCGTTTGTAAAAACCCATGCTGATGCTCACGCATGCTGTAGAGGGCTTCAACGATGGCATCTATGTTGGTGGTTGTGCCGGATTGTTCGACGATTGGCAAGTCGTTGACAAGCGCTGATAGGTTGTGTTGATGGCATGCACCGCACGATGATACCACGATGTTTCGCCGACTTTGCTTGACCACGGCAGAATCGGTTGTAAGGTGGACATCGATGCCTTGTTTGTCCACCTCTACGGTGATGGTATCTTGGTCGTTCACCACGTAGTTGTGTTCCGTAGCCATATGACCGCGCATCAAATCATCGGGTTGCTCCGGGGAGGCCAGTAGGCTGGTGAGATGTTCATTGTTGACATGGAGCCGAACCAAACATTCCGTGGCCGTGTCTTCCTTTGTCAATTTGGCTTCTTGTTGCCGGTACACATGTGCTGTAATGCTGCTGATGTTTTTCATGGAGGTGCCTCCTGCTGAAGATGGTCCAAGTCAAAGAATTCGAATTGCAACGCCACAAGTTCAGCACTGGTCTTGGCTGCTGCGTAGGCATCGAGCGGCTCTTGGTTCAGTTCAAAGAACCGTTTGCCCCAGCGAAATGCACCGAGAACATCGCGTGCTTGGTCGGAACGTCCAACCAAGTAGAGCGCCGCTGCGACGGCTTCTGCGGTTGTTAACTTGCCAGGTTTTCCCCAATTAACGGGGTTGGCAGCGAGCAGCAGCGGAAGCGTTCTTGCTTGGAGGCGGGTCTTGTTCATGACCTCACGAACGGAAGATTCGATGTGTTTCCAACTGCAGTCCAATCCAACAATAGCCCCTCGCCTTGACGTCAGCAATTCGTGATCCTCGGGCCCGAGCACCTTGCCGCAGAGCGGTTCAAGAATCACGCCCTTTTTTGGAAGCGTTTGCACCCGCTTGTGCAATCGCACATCTCCACGCTTTGAAGCCAACACCGCTGTGTTTTTTTTGGGGTCGTCTTGAGCGAGCCAGAGAGCGTGAACACTGACAGGGTCCACAGCATCACCGCAAGTCATCGAAGTAATCTCCGAGCGTCATGCTACGGGAGGGGCCGGAATTGATAAAGCGCGTTTCATCAGCCGAGCATTCCACCATCAGCACGATGTTAAGGATGCGTTCGAATTTCTGAATGACAGCGTCTGTTGGCCGTTTACCGGATTCTGCTGCTTTGATGATGTTCACTGTTTCTGCCATCTGTTTGGCAAGCTGTTGCTGATTCCAATTACGAGATGCCCTTGCTTTCGCAATACGTTTGTGAAAGTCATGGGCGAGTTCTTTGGAAGATCGGTTCATCAAGTCAGTTCTCTTTTTCTTTTTTGACGGTGCCCGCGAAATATTTCTTGACCTTGCGATGCCAGGGGCCGTACCTTTGGGCGCTAGGTTCAACTTGTCAACGCAACGTCCACACGCCGCCACTTCGGTTTTTCCGGTTTGAACACGCCGGACTGACACATTAACGGCCCCGCAGAGTTCGCATTCTCCCATGTGAAGACACCTCTGGTCACGCCACTTGAACCCTTTGGATTGCGTGTTGGCAAGCGAATGAATCCCATTTCTTAATAAGGCTGAGCGTGTGGAAAAAATTGGTCAAGATGGGGACGGATGTTGAGCGAACCGATGGCAAAATGCCCAGCAACCCCGATGATGACATCCGACAATTGGAAGATGCCTATGCAGAGTTGCGCGATGAAGCCCAACAATTGATCAACGAAAGAACAACACTGGAAGCCGAAATGCGAACGCTACGCAAGCGGATTGAGCGGCTGGATGAAAACGTCAACTTGCTCAAAATGCCGCCGCTAATCGTCGGCCACATCCAGGACGTGTTGGACCCAGAGCGAGCGATTGTGCGGTCGTCAAACGGCACGGTCTTCCAAGTCTCGCTGAACCAACAACTCAATGCTGACAATTTGAAGCCGGGCACCCGTGTTGCTCTTAATCAGGACAGTTTGTCTGTCGTGGAACTGCTCCACGAAGCATGGGACCCGATGGTGAGCGGAGCAGAAATGGTGGAAAAACCAACCATAAGTTATGCGGATGTAGCAGGCCTTGACGAACAAGTAGAATCGGTTAGAGAAGCGATTGAATTACCCCTGATAAAGCCCGAACTGTTTGAGAAAATAGGCATCGTTCCTCCAAAGGGTGTCCTGCTGGTCGGGCCTCCGGGTTGTGGGAAGACCCTGCTGGCCAAAGCTGTGGCCAATCACACCGATGCCACGTTTATTCGGATGGTGGGCAGTGAACTGGCTCAGAAATACATTGGTGAAGGCGGCCGTATGGTCAGGGAATTGTTCTCCTTAGCGAAAGAAAAAGCGCCCAGCGTGATTTTCCTTGATGAAATTGACGCGATCGGGGCCAAGCGACTTGACGGGTCCACCAGTGGCGACCGAGAGGTCCAACGAACCCTGATGCAACTCTTGGCAGAATTGGATGGATTTGATGCGCTAAACGATGTCAAAATCATCGCTGCAACCAACCGACCGGATATATTGGACGACGCACTGCTACGTCCAGGGAGGTTTGACCGGGTCATTGAGATACCAATACCAGACGACAATTCACGAAAGGCCATTTTGGCCGTCCACCTTGCGTCGATGAACACCAAGAAAATCTCCATTGCTCGTGTTGTTGAGAGAACAAAGAATTACTCTGGAGCCGAACTTAAAGCCACATGCGTCGAGGCGGGGATGATCGCCATTCGAGACGGTCGCTCGAGTGTTACCCAACAGGACATGATGGACGCCATCACACGGTTGGACAAGAAACGGACTCAGGGCTCAACAATGCGTTCCCCTGAATCTTTGTATTCTTGATGGCTTCAAAGAACATTCAAAGACCCGGCGCTCAGCCTTTGCACATGGTCTCGCCATTGGTGGAATGTGTACCGAACATCTCAGAAGGACGCAATCTTGCGGTAATCGAATCCATTGTGGATGCCGTTCGTCAAACAAGCGGATGTACGGTTTTGGGTGTTGAGCCTGACCACGATTACAACCGTACGGTTATCACGTTTGCAGGTGAACCCGATTGCGTAGCGAGAGGCGCGATTGAGCTCATCAAGGCCAGCGTAGAACACTTGGACATGCGTCTACACCATGGCGAGCACCCTCGACTTGGGGTTGTGGATGTGTGCCCGTTCGTGCCACTAAGAGGCATAACAATGGAAGCATGTGCCGAACTTGCCAGAGAAGTTGTTGATGCGCTATCCCACGAACTCGATGTGCCGTTGTTCCTGTACGGGGCCGCAGCATCGAGCCAAGAACGCGTGATGTTGTCCGATCTCCGACGAGGTGAATACGAGGGGCTCGAAGCAAGGTTAACCGAAGGACCTTGCGATCACAACGAGTTCACCCGTATGCCCGACCGTGGGGCAATTGAATGGAATGAAACCGTGGCCAAGTCCGGTGGCATCACGGTTGGCGCTCGACCCATATTGGTGGCTTACAACGTGAACATTGATGAAAAGGAAGCCGTTGTAGCGAAGAAAATTGGCTCAATTGTCCGCAGTAGCGGTCGCTTGCTGAAGTCCAACAGCGGTCAAAGAATACGAACCGTTGGCATGCTCAAAAAGGTGCAAGGGATGGGCGTTATGCTTGAAGAACTGGGTATATCGCAGGTGTCAATGAACCTGTTGGATGTTGAGTTAACGCCGTTACATTTGGCCTACAAAGCGTGTGAAAGTTTGGCACGAGACCACAACACCAACCTTTGTGGCAGCGAAATTGTTGGTCTTGTTCCTCTTCCAGCCATGCTGGAGGCCGGGCGGTTCTTCCAACCTGATGGCCAATCTGAGGAAGATTTAGTGATGGCGGCCGTGAAAGGTTTGGGTCTGAATGTCCATCACGAATTTGACCCACAACGCCACATCATCGAGTGGGCTTTGGTTAGGGAGGTCGGCGCATGAAGTACACCGACATGACGGTGAGTGAATTCCAAGAGGCGTTAGCTGCATCATCCCCTACACCTGGCGGAGGCACCGCTTCGGCCATCTCTCTTGGTCATGCTGCCTCACTCGCGTTAATGGTGTGTCGACTAACCAAAGGCAAGGAACGATGGGCGGATGGATGGGAAATCGCCAACAGAGTGGAGAAGATGGCTGGACCGTTGCTGGACCACAGCTCAGACTTGGCCCAGCAGGACAGCGAGGCGTTTGACAAAGTGATGGCATGTTTTCGACTGCCAAAGGCAACTGATGAAGATAAACTTAGCAGAAAGGCCGCCATTGATGCCGCTACACTTTTCGCCGCTGAAGTGCCCTATGAGACCGCCAAGATCGCCGTTGATTTGCTGGAATTGTTGCCCGATTTAGCTCGCCACGGGAACGCCAATGCCGTCACCGATGTTGGTGTTGCAGGCCTTCTGGCAAGTGCCGCTGCAAAGGGCGCCCTGTTCAATGTCGAGATCAACTTGAACAGCCTACCTCCAGAAGCAGGCGGACACATCCGGGAATCACTTCAGATGTTGAAGGAAGCAAGTCGCTTGTATTCCCGTCAAGTCATGGACGCCGTTCGCGATCGTATGGAATCTTGATCAGCGCACCTGGCTTCCTGGCTTAACCTCGCCGTCGACCGTGATTAATCTCACCGAGCCTTCACCATCATCAGCTGCAAGCATCATGCCTTCGGATACCACGCCACGCAAAGGCCTCGGCTTCAGGTTTTCAACGAACACCACCATCATCCCTTCCATCGCCGAACGTGAATAGTGTTCCTTAAGACCGGCGCAAATGGTGCGTAAGGTTCCGGAACCGTCGTCAAGTTTCACCACGTACAACTTATCTGCATCTGGATGGTCTTGGACTTCAACGATTTTTCCAACCCTAAGGTTGACCGACATAAATGTCTCAAAATCAACGTATGCTACACCTTCTGTTTCTTGTTTCATGTTCTTTCCTCCGCTTTTTTTGCCGCCTTTTACACCATGCACTTGTGCATGTTGAGGTTCATCCTCAACCAATGTTTGCTCCACCGCCAGAATTTCCTCTATATCGAGGCGCTCAAACAAGGGTGATGGAGCAGCGTCAAGCCACACCAACGGCGCGCTCCAGTCAACGGCGTCGTGCCAAGGCACATCCATGACATCGGTATCGTACCCCAACGATGCCCAGAGGCGCTGGGCGCTCGTTGGTAGGAATGGCTGGGTGACAATGGCGAGGAAACGAACGATGCGCCAGCAGAAAGAAAGCGTAGCGAGGCTTTCTTCAGCGCCGTCTTGAGGTTGTTTCATGTGGACCCAAGGCGCAGCCGCTTGCAAAATTTGGTTACCGTACTGTGCCACATTCATGGCCCGGCGGAGGGCTTCTTTGTACCGGTGACGTTGAAGCAGGTTTGTGATGTCCTCTAGCGCTGTTTCAAGGGCCTCTTTGTGGACCTGGACAGAAGGATGGGCGTCGTGCCTTGCAAACGGAGATGCCCCAGGATCATAGGGGAATCTGGGGCCGAGCGTCAACACACGGTGAACAAAATTACCGTACGCCGCGTTCAACTCGTTGTTGACTTTGCTGACGAAGTCAGGCCAATTAAAATCCGTATCGCCTTGCTCTGGCATGTTGATGCTGAGGTAGTAGCGAAGCATGTCTGGATCGTAGCGCTCCAAAAAAGATGGAAGCCAGACAGCGTGCTTGCGGGATTTTGAAAACTGCCCTCCAGCCAGCATCAGGTAATCCATCGCTGGAACGTTGGCTTCCAACGCCAAATCATCCGGGCCCGGCAACACAATCGCCTCGTCAGAAGTTCTGCCTTTCGCTACTTGATTAAGTCCCAAAATGAGGGCTGGCCATATCACGGTGTGAAACGGTATGTTGTCCTTCCCCAAGAAGTAAAGATGCCTTGGAACCGAACCGTCTTCATGCACCTTCCACCATCGTTTCCAAGCATGTTCTCCACCATCGAGGCGGTCAGCATTGTTTTGAGCCCAAATTTTTGCACAGGTCAGGTAGCCTTGGACGGCTTCAAACCATACGTAAACGCATTTGCCTTGCCACACATCCTCCTCTAGCGGTACATCAATACCCCAGTCAAGGTCTCGAGTTACGGCACGTGGCCGCAGCCCCATGTCTAGCCACTGTTTCGTCATGGCTTTGACGTTGGTTTTCCAAACTGATTGTCTGTCGGCCGCGTGTTTTTGAAGAGCGTCCTGGAACAGGTCAAGCCGGTAGAAGAGGTGTTCCGTTTCACGAATCCCGACTTTTGCACCAGGATTCATCTTCGAAACGGGGTTTTTGAGTTCCACAGCCTCGTAGGTTGCCCCACAGGAATCGCACTGATCGCCTCGAGCGCCATCATCGCCGCATGTGGGGCAAGTGCCCTCAACGTACCTGTCAGGCAAAAACCGACCAGTACCGTCTTCATTCGTCTCGTAATATTGTTCCATGGTTTGACGTTCAAAAAAGCCAGCATCGAACAGCTTTCTGAAATTTTCCTGGACCATTCGTTTGTGCTCTGCATGGCTCGTTCGGTTAAACAGTGCACCACCAAAGGCGGGACCTCTGGCATCGATGCTGTTGGCCCAAGCACAACCCAAATCCGTCAAGGCCTGCAAGTTTACAGCGTGATATTCGTCTACGACGTCTTGAGGCGAGATGCCTTGGGTTTCAGCCGTTACCGTGATGGGTGTGCCGTGTTCGTCAGAACCTGACACCATGAGGACATGATTTCCAATGGCTCTCTCAAAGCGATACTGGATGTCAGGCGGTAGGTAACAGCCGGCAACATGGCCGAGATGAAGGGGTCCGTTTGCGTACGGCCAAGCAACGCAAATGAGCACATGTTCACCTGACACGATGACCCCACCTTAACCGTGCCAATGGCCAAGGCTTCTTGAGGTTCTCGCATGGTACGAGGATTGTACGAGGCTTCTTTGGCAACAGCGTCATTTTGAAGAACCCTCCTCGCGTCGGTTAGACTACGCCCGAAAGGGTAGGGGTCTGCGAGACAACATGGCCAACGACGTAATTGCGGCAGCAACGGTTGCTGTCAACGCCACGGGCGAAGGGGACATGGGTCTCTTAATTTTCTACATCACCCTCGCTCTGGGTGTTTCGTTTCTTTGTTCCATTCTTGAGGCAGTGGTCCTCTCAACGCCACAGACATACGTGAACATTCTGAAGAATGAGGGCAAAAGGACCGCTGAAATGTGGGCCCACCTCAAGGACGACGACTCCGTCCGTCCGCTGACGGCCATCTTGACCCTAAACACCATCGCGCACACCATGGGTGCCGCCGGCGTCGGATCTCAGGTTCAACAGATTTGGGGAGTGGAGGTGCTGACCTTGGCTTCGGCCATTCTCACGTTTGCCGTGTTGTTTCTTTCAGAAATCATACCCAAAACGTTGGGTGCAGCGTATTGGCGTCGCTTGTCAACACCGACCGCCTACCTTCTCACCTGGTTTACGAAAATGCTGTTTCTCCTCATCGGACCCATTCAGGTCCTCAAATCCATTCTACCGTCATCAAAAAACGCCATGGTCACCCGCGATGATGTGGCTGCCATGGCCGATTTAGGGGAGATCGAAGGAGCCCTCCAAGAAGCGGAAGAGACGATTATCCACAATCTCCTTGCTCTGAGGGACATCATGGTTGAGGACGAAATGACACCCAGAACCGTGGTGTCGGCGTTTGAAATGGACAAAACCATCAAGGAAATACTTGATGAAAACGCTATTCTCAGGTTTTCAAGAATACCCGTGTATGAAGAGCATATTGACAACATTCGTGGACTGGTCATTCGTTCTGAAATACTCATGGCGGCCAGTCGAGACGAGTGGTCGCTTCAACTCAAGGACATCATGAAGCCGATATTAAAATTAGAAAAGGAATCGAACATTGAACAGGCACTGGACGTTTTTCTCAGCAACCGGCAGCAATTTGCCCTGGTGAAGGACGAGTTTGGCGGAACCTCCGGCATATTGACCATGGAAGACGTTATGGAAACCCTCCTCGGAAAGGAAATTGTTGATGAGTTGGATGAAGTGGATGACATGAGAGCCTTAGCGAGACAACAAGCGGCTCAAACGGCTGAAGAGTGACCATAGACATCATCAATCCATTCATCAACAACCTGCTTTCTGGATTCGCAGACATGCGAACCAGAGTGCCTCAGTTCGGGTAAAAAATGCGGTGTTAACAGGCCCGAATAGGCCGGCTTGGCCATGCACTCAATCAACCGTCGATGATGCACTGGACCAAGCCGCTCGTCAGGATCGGCTTGTACAAGGAGTGTTTTTTCATCCACCATGCCCCAGGCAGGTATGTCAGCATCGGCCAAATGAGTGATTCTGCGAATTGGCCCATTAATAGCGTTGAAATGGCGTATCGTTTTTTTGAGAACCAAAGGACGAACGATGGTCGGTATACGCAACATGTCGCACGTTTCCTTATGAATTTCCGTATACCCTGTCATCGGAGATTCAAATATCCAGCCAGAGATGCATTGGGGAAGCAGCAATTCATTTCGCCGCTTGCTGATTCTCAAACCAATAAAAGCGCCTATGCTATGACCATAAAAGCAAATCTCTCGGTCAAAGAGGTCTCCATGCGTCTGTGAAAATCGGTTGATGGAGCCTATCAGGAGCGTGGTTGTTTCCTCTGCACTCCATTTTTTCAGGCTGTCCGAACCGCCGTGGCTTGGAAGATCCACGAGCATCACGCTCCAACCTCGCTCGCGGAATGAAGAAGCTCTGTCGAGCATGCGTACAGCGCCAGCCGTCCAACCATGACACAGCCATGCTAGGGGTTTGTTGGTGTCTCCGCGAAAGAGGTAGTGAAGGATGTTGATGCCATTGATGTTGACATTGATTTTTTCCCAATCGCTGTCGTCAATAACCGGTTTCCTTCTTGGAGGAGAACGAAAGGAGAGCTCAGCCATCACTTCAAGATAAACAAAGAACACCGAGAGCAGAATTATGGGAGCACAGAGTGCAGGCGCCCATACAAACGTGACAACAGACGCAAGAAGACCAATCAGTGCTACTGAATAGGGCAGGATGCGATTGCGCCGTCGAGCCCAATCAAGCACCATGTCTGCGATTAGGGAGGAGCCTTATTCATTCTTTGTCAGTGTCCGAGGCTTCGTCTCCGTCGCCTGATTCAGCCGCCGCTTTTTCAGCCTCGGCTTTCTTTTCCTCTTTTTTGGCCTTGCGTTCTTCTTGGCGCTTCACGAGTTGATCGCCAAAGTTGCCCATGTTTTCCAATCGAGCCCAGATGCCAGAGGCTTTCTCGTCCTCTGACGGTACGTATTTTACGAGGTAGGCGCCAAAGCCCAAATCGTACAGACCTTGACCCATAGCGCTGCCGTTTCGGAGGTAGCGGTCAATGAACCAGAGGACGATGAAAATCAAACCTATTGAAAACCAGATGATGGCCCCGGTGTTATCTGCTTCCGTGAGGTTCTGGAATTGAGTCGCTACGGCGATCAGGCCGATGAGGGCCAGCAAACCACTCGTGTTAACGAGGATGCCATGTAGGAACAAGGGGTTGGACCCGTCGCCACGGACAAACTTGGTTCTTGAAACAAATTGGCCAAGGTTTCTGCTGAATTTCATGGGTATGAAAATGGCGTTCAGAATGATGATTCCACCGCTGACGGCAAACAGAATCGTCGTCACGACGTTGGTGTCTGCCGCACCGATAAACAAGGCTGCAAACAGCACACCAAAGTTGATGAGGAAGTTGACCAGGGAAGAGATACGTCGGTTCATTTTGGTGGCCAACTCATAATCATCAGAGAGTTCAACGGGACGCGCTCTAGGAGCTCGCGCCCGTTTTTCTTTCTTGACCTTCGCCGCCTTCACAGGCTTTGCTTTCGAAACAGCTTTGGCTTTCGCCACAGGTTTTGCTTTTTTGATAGCCTTGGCTTTGGGTTTCTTACCATCGTTTTCCGAGGCTGCTGCTTTGTCCAATAGACCCATTTTTTTCACTCCGCTTTGTATTGCTCTGCGATGGCTTCATAGACACCAAAATCAGGTGTGCCCATGAAATCAGCGATGGCTTCGTCAGACATGTTGCCGAGCTGATCGTCCACCATTCTGTAAAAGAATTCTCTTGTTTCCTCGTCTAAATTAGCCACATCGTCGTTTTTCATTGAACCAACCACAAGCCGGTACGTGTCAAAGTTCTCGCTGGCCATGAATTCCGAAACAATGGCCTCGGGAAGGTGATTGCCTAGCAAGTCATCAACAATGGCCACAAACTGCGTGTAGAGGGCGTCGTTGTCGTCCTCTGTTGTTGGCTCGGCCGTGACGGGTTCCTGAACGGATGAGCCCCCTTTCAGCGCTTTTCTGCGGGTCATGAGCGCTTGCAATGTAGGCGTCAATTCTGCAAGTGTTTCCTTGTCCCCCAGGGATTTTGCTTCTTGATAGAGGGGTTTCAGCGCACGGAGCTCGTTTTCCACTTGCTGAAGCTCGTCCAGAGGCTCATCGTCATCTTCGTTGAGTAATTCAACAGTTGGAGCCTCTCGAATTTCAGCCACTTTCTCTTCGACCGCCGCCTTTCGCATGACGATAATTTCTCGGTCCAAGGCGTGGCCGAACCGGTCTGCGTACCGATCAAGTAGCGAGCCTGCTTCCTTGTTGCTGATGCGGTCAATGTGCCCGTAAATTTGCTGAAGGGGTTTGCTGGACCGTTTGGCCCAGAGATCGTTGTATCCCTGCTCTTGTGCTTTCCCAGAAAGCGTGGTGTTTGGATCGTTGACCGGAGTGGGTAACGGTACCGGCGCATCTTGTGTTGGCAACGGAGTAGGGGTCGGTAGAGGTTGGGCGCTAGGAGCTGGAATCGGGGTTGGTTGAGGTGCTGGCATCGGGGCACCTGGGGCGGGAAGCGGAGGTAGTGGCGGGGCTGGAAGGCCGGTTGGCATTGGCAAATCAGGGGAAAGTGAAGCGGTGTCCGTCTTCTTCGATTTCTTCCCTCTCCGCAGACCCAATGACCTCACCTTGGCCTAAGGGAT
>CACODE010000021.1 GCA_902625885.1 uncultured Candidatus Poseidoniales archaeon | reverse complement strand
CACACCGAGGGCCCCAGTTCCATCGAACCAAAGGTCATGTTCACAATAAAATCACCGACGATGGCCACGCCATCGCCAAATCGGCCCTTGCAGTCAGCGACGGAGGCATCCGCCGTGCCGCCGGCACTTTCTGCCCAAAGCCATCCGCCCGAATTGTACTGGCCGATAGCGATGTGTGCGCCACCGAAGCTGTTCAGTGCGTTTTCTCCAAAGCTGACGTGGTCAAGGAACGTTGTTGCGAAGTATGTTTGACCGCTGTAGTCCATGCATAGTGCACCAGAATTTTCGAGGTTCTCGCTCGAGAACACCGTGTGCATGTGCATGTGGTTCCCGGAGCTGTCCAAGACGAGGATGGCCACGGAATCTTCGGTAATGCTGCCCGGAGCGAGGTCATCTCCCGAAACAAGCGTGTCTCGGTGAAGCACGGCAAGGTGGATTTCGTCGTTTGACGTGACGAGCAAGTCTATCACCGACATCCGGTATAGATTTGAGTAGGACGTGGCCCACAACCACTCACCGATCGGTGTCATGGCTGCCAGAAAGACAGCGTTTTCGTCGTCGATGGTGGACTTGTTCAGCGGGCTGAGATCTCCGAGGGTCAAGTTGCAAGCGTCACCTTTTGTCATCCCGCAAAAAGTGCCGGCGACGATGACTGTACCGTCGCTGAGCCGGGTCATCGCATCGATGCCGTCCAAGCCACTGCTTGAGCCCGAGGCTGTTGCCGTCCAATTCCCTTCCTCGTCAATCCATGCGAGGAAATAATCAATGCCAAAATCGGAGTCTTCGCTCGAGAATCCGATAACGTCCCCGTTGAATTCGATGGTTTGTTCAAACATGCCCCCAACGAGCGTTGAACCGTTGGGGAAGGCGATCATGCCGTGGATTCTTTCTTGGTTGGCTCCACCAGCGCTTGCAAGCCAACCGCTGGTGTTCCCTGCTGAGACAAAGGACCCGCCGTCCTGCGCCTGCATTGTGCTTTCATGTTCGACATTGGAAAGGGAACACGGCGCCATCAGCAGCATAAGGGTCATCAGTAACGGAGCGAGGGTCCGCATGTTCATGGTACCACCAAAGTGCTCCCGCATAAGAACCCCTCGCGCAGCGGTCAACGCTTGGGGGAGCCTTCATTGAGTGTCGCCTTTGAGATTCCTCTATGAGCAGGTCGCCTCGACCCCGTCGACGGGACAACAGGGGTCGTGGCTCGTCAGGAAAACGACGCTATGGTGGTCCGAGGAAAGCGCACCTCATGGAACAGTTTTCTTCCGAAGCCAAAGCGATGAACAAGGTTGCTGAAAACCGGTTTGAACGGCAGCCTCGGCCAATGGCCTTTCCCCTTGACCTTGAAGCGCCCCGAACGTTCCGTCTCTCCTGGAGACCCGAGCCCGTTCCTCTGCAAGCAGAGGAGCGCGTCGCTTCGCTTGTGGTAAAGCGAGGCGATTTCGGGTGGTTAACCGACGAGCGCGTGGATGAAATGGCCGCTGCCTTGGAAAACGAGAACATGACGTTGGAACAAGCCCTGTCCTTGAGATCGGCTCTGCTTCAGCAAAAGACGGTGTATTCGCATCATAAACTCCGCTCGAAAGGTAAGGAATTGGCCCGACAGTATCGTGAGGGAGATTCCATTGTCGACCTTTCAAAAAAATACGATTTCCCACCTGTAAACGTCTTTCGTGTCGTGCTTGAATCCATGGGATGGTCAAAAAAGCGCATCAAGGAAAGCCTGAGGCACCCATCATCAATGAAACAACGGGAGCGAGAGGAATTTGAGGCCGCGGAAGCTGTTGACCGTGTCTCAAGCGTGGACCAGTCGGAAACACAGGTGAAAGCGGATTTGTTTGAGGACATCCTCGCAGACTGGTTCGAACAACAAGGCATCCGCCTTCGGCGTCAACCCGAGATGGTCAAGGAACAATCCGAACTCCTGGGACGTCCTGTTCGAACCCCTGATTTGCTCTTTCTCGACCATGTGTACATCAACAATCAACCGGTTGCATGGATCGATGCCAAGCACTTCTACGGCTCGGATGTTGATTTCCAACGGAAGAAAATGAAGAAACAGATGAATCGATACATCGAGGAGTGGGGGAGCGGGGCCATCATGTTCCGGCACGGTTTTTCTGAGAACCTCTACCTCCCTGGCGTCCTGATGCTTGACGCGAGCCCGATCGATCTCTCACGACTCAATCAAGATGACTGAGCGGGGCGATGGTCGTTAACATGCAGCGAACGCCCTGTTGCTCCAGTCGGTCCGCTAACGCCTTGAGCGCTTCTGCATCGTGTTGTTGATTCAATTCTCGCGGCAACACCGCCACAGAACTGCCTAGCATGCAAAGGCGAACAGCCATCTCAGCTTGCCAACCTCCGAGCAACACCTCCTTTCGCACCGAGGAAAAAATTCGGGCGCGTTGTTTCTCCTCGAGCATGCCTGAACGGTCTGCAAACGTTCTTGATTGGCTGAGCAAGGCTCCCCACTGATCCGGTACCCACGGTGCTTTTGCGAGTTCTTCGACGCAGTCCGCACCCGCTTTGGTGATGGACGACTGCCATGCAGGGTCGTCAATATAGGTCGCTGTGTGTCGTTCCTCCAAGGGGTCCCAAGCCAGGAGGACAGGGACATCGACTGCGAAACTGACCGCTCTTCCTGGCCAGCCTGGAGCCCCAGGTTCGAGTCGTAACTCAACACCACCCACCGAGGCGCCGAGAACGTCGCCAAGGCCGGAGCCGTGGGTTCGTTCAATGCGGTGGGCGATTTTCAGGTACTGCCCACCGGTGCCCCGACCGGTAAGTTTGTGGACGAGGCGTCCAAGAGCAATGAGGCCTGCTGAGGACATCCCAAAACCTTGGCTTGTGGGGCACTGGAGGTTGATGTTTACCTCGAGGCTCTCCGATTCTCTGAGCAACGTAGCATCGTAGCATGCCTGTATGAAATCCAGGTACATGTCGGTGTTCTCAACATGTTCCCCACGCATGTTGACCACCGACACCTTAGGGGGGTCGTGGGCCTTTTTGTCCACCGGTTTGTCCGGCGTGATGCCGCTCATCCATGCTTTTGGACCACCGGCTCGCAAGCGTAGACTTCCGGTCGCTTCAACGCCGTGGTGAATCGAAAAGCCTGCACCTCGACTTCCTTGGTTCCGCATGAGCGGGTTTGCCTTCTCGACGGTGAAAAGCAGCGTGATATGGCCACCGCATCGTTGCGTCGTGGTGGATACGTTCGTTTCGCTGCCAGAGGCGTCGGTTGAGGGCTTGTTTGACATTGAACTCAAGCAAGGGCAGAGGTCAGGTCTTCGCTGAGGTTGTTGAATCGGTTTTTGAGCTCGTCAAGAGCGGCGTTAAAGGCGTCAACAGGGCTTAGGCTACCGTCGGTTTCGTAGCTGAAGATATAGGACCCGTCAACCGTTTCCAGCGTGATGGCGTCGTCAAAGGCCGTTTCTCGCCCGGTCCCTTCGCCGACTTGGTGAAGCGCCTTCTCCAAATCCATGACGTGGTTGATGTTCGTGAGGCGCTTGTCCTTGCCGAAGAGCTTGGCGTTGATCGGCGTGCCGTCTGTGGTCGTGAGCCCCAGGTCAAAGAGAACGCTTGCTTTCTTTGGTTTGTTGAGAACGGCGACCCGGTGGGGTTGGAAACCGACGGCTGAGGCCGGCGACCACTTGGCATGGTCTCGACCCCGGCCAAGAACAGCGAAAGCGTAGAATTCGAGGAACTGACCTTTGGCAAGCACCGTCAGTGGAATGGATTTGTGTTCATCACGGATATCGTACTCAGGGTCAGAAATGGTCGTGATGTCGCCGGCATAGACGGTTCGGAACTCTTCGTCAGCGTCCGATGCCGGGCCTCTTGCGGAGAGCGTGTAGAGAACTTGACAGACGGGGCATCCTTTGTCACGCTCAACGACATCGATGCATTTTGGGCACTCGTTGGGGTAGTAGAGCGGTTCCTTCAAGTTGGTTGGAATGGGGATCATGGCCAGGCGATGAGCCAGCACCTCGTCGGGGAGAACGTTGACGGACTCAACGACTTCGCCTTTGTTGTCTTGGGTAACGCCTTGGGAAAAGTCCACCCGCGTGATGGCAAGTTTTGGTACATCTGCGATGAGGGCTCGTCGAATTGCGTTGACCTGCGAAGCATCGGTCTCGCTGATAAGAATGCGAATTTCGTGTCCTTGAGGCCAGCCTTCTACAATTTCAGTCTTCATGTCTTCACCTGCTTCATCAGACTCGGCGACCGCGGCGACCGCCTTTCTTCTTGGTGCCATCGTGGGCGATTGGCGTGACGTCCTCAATTCTGGTGATGGTCATGCCAGCACGGGTGAGGGCTCGAATGGCGGCTTGGGCGCCCGGACCAGTGTTGTTTGACAGGTTTCCACCGGGGGCACGATACTTCACGATGAGTTCGCTGAATTCTTTGTCCTTCAGGGCGTCAGCCATTCGCTCGGCTGCACGGGTGGCGGCGAATTGCCCGCCTTTGTCTTTGCCGGCTTTGACAACCTCGCCACCGTTGCACGTGGTGATGGTTTCGGCCCCGGTCAAATCGGTAGCCGTCATGAGGATGTTGTTGTACGAACTGAAGATGTTGACAATGGCTTTCCTCGGCATCACTCATCGCCCCCTTCAATCGCAGCAGTGGAGGCTTCTCCGGCCTCGCGAACTTCTTCTGCGAATTCGGGCGTGGCCTCGGGATCAACAGCGTCTTCCTCGTAGGAGGCCGCTTCTCGGACCCCCTCAATCGCTTTGCGGATGGGGTGGTTTGGGTCGTTGAGTGGGGAAGCGGGGTGGTAGCGAAGTTCGCCTTCTTCATCTCGGCTCACGGCGTAGGAGGGGATGGTGATTTTTTGGTCCCCGATGCAGATTTGGCCGTGCGTGACGAGTTGACGGGCCTGCTTCATGGTGCATGCGAGCCCTTTGTAGTACACTTGGGCTTGTAGCCGGCGGTTGAGGACGTCTTCTGTATTCAGCGACAGAATATCACCAAGTTCAGCATCGGATTCGATGAGGCCCTTGCTGTGGAGCGAACGAAGCAAGTCGTTCCGCTCTCGCTTTCCGTGCCCTTCGGTTGTGTCGACATTACCGATGAGGCGCATGGCTTGTCGACGATGCCGTCGGAGTTGGGATTTTGCCTTCCAAATCTCCTTCATGTTCTTGAGACCGTGGTTGTTTTGGATGGCGTGTTCTTCTTCGATTCTGTCAGCCTTCCACGGGTGAGAGGGCGTGTCGTATTTTGGTCGTGAAAATTTTGGTTCTCCCATCTGAAATCCTCCTCATCACTTCTTCCGGCTTACGCCAAGGGTCAGGCCACCACGGCCGTTGGAGCGACCGCGTTGTCCACGGACTTTGTTTCCAGAAGCATGCCGCACACCGCGATAACACTTCATGGTTCGAAGACGGTTGATATCGTCTTGGAGTGAGAATCGGACTTGTTGACCGGTAAGGTGGATTTCGTTCCCGGTCTCAAGATCTCGCTGGCGGTTCAGCATCCACAGTGGCACGCTGTCGGCGTAGGATTCGATGGCGACACGGAGTTGTTCTTGCTGGTCTGTATCGAGGAAACCGGCGAGTCGGTAGGGGTCAAAGCCGGTGTTTTTGCAGATTTGTATGGCGGTTCGTGCGCCTACACCTTTGACCGATGTAAGCGCCGTGGCCAGAGGCTTCAGGCCGTCCATGTCCGTGTCCGCCATTCGGAGGATGTATGAAAAATCATCACCAAGCTCCTCGTTTTTAGGTCTCGCCATTCCGTTCACCTTTACGTGTACACCGTGGTGTCACGCATCCTTCCGACCAACCTCCCATATATCAAGACCGCGATGACGACATTCGCGCCACTGAGCCGCAAAAACCCCCACAAATAGGGGGAGGTTTTCAGGGCGCTTCTTGACAAACGCAGAGCAGCAGGACATTTCGGTGGGGATGTTGCGCTACGAAACCGTTCTTGTTTCCGTTTCGTCGCCTCAGTTGACGGTCGAGGGAGCCCTGAAGTTTTGGTTGCATCGACGGGTCAAGGTCGTAGCGCAATTTGACGGATTTTAATTGATGGCTGATGGCGATTTCAACGAGCTCATCCACCGTGGCCTCGTCGAGTGAGAACTTCAACAGTTCAACCACCTTACCGGTTGCCTGCACCAAGAGTTGGTCGTTGTTTTCAAGTTGCAGAGGGCGGTCGTGATGCAATTGTGGGCGCCGTCCTTCGAGAAACGCCCACCTTCCTTCTTGCCCGGCAGCCGTGCTTTTCAGCCACTGGGCCATCAGACCGGATTCCAGAAGCGCCGCATCAAGAATGCTCACCCACTCCCCTCGTTTTGGAGGGGTTTGCTGAACGTTGATTGGTTCAACAACGGTGTTCGTGCTCAACACGATCGGTGCATCGGCCGCCGAAGACGGCACACGGACGAAGCGCCGAGAGGCTCTGATGTCCGAAATCCCGCCAAGCCACAACGCCAGGCGGTCAACGCGACCCCGACCTCTTGAGGTCCATTCCCAGGTCCTGGAAATACCGGGCCAGACCTCGTCGACAATGGCCTCAACTTCGGCTCGCTGCTGCTCAACAAGCCGCGGTGAGAGGTCGAGAAGAACGGCTGGCTCCTGTTCACTTTCGTTGAAGTGGGGCTTCCACGCACCGAGAACCAGGTGCAGAGGCGGCATCATTTCCTCGAGCGAATGGGTTCGGCTGTTTCGCGGTCTCGCTGGGTCGAGATGGAGAAAAGCGATGCTTCGCTGGTCGTCGCTTAGCATCGAAAGAACGCCTTCCGGATCCGTCCCGTCGCCCTCAATGATGAGGCTTTTTTTGTACCATTCGGTATCGGTGGCCCGTGCGTACGAGGCGATGTTGTGCAGGTTGACCGCGCTCGCTTTGGCTCGCTCTGCTGCGAGTTCAACGCCGAGAAGCGGTTGTTTTAGCACCGCCCCGTAAGCTGCGAGTTGTACACCACTGCCGCAAGCGCAGTCCAAGATGTAGCCTTTTGGTAGAGTATGCTTTGCGACGCGTTGAGCTCGCAAGGCGGCGATTTGCCAAGGCGTTGCCAACGGTTTGCCTTCGTTGGCGTGATGAAATGACAAACCGTCGGGCGCCGTCGTGTCCCTGGCCAACTCAACGAGCCCTGTTGAAGGGGTATCAGAAGGCACCAAGACCCGATGCAAATCATCACCTCAAAGCGAGACGATGTCCGAGCGAGTGAGCAATGACTCAAACGGAACACCTGCTGCCGCAAAGGCGTCTTCCGCCCCCTCTTCCCTGTCAAGGATGCTGATAACGCCAACGACCCTGCATTCGGTGTTTTGGTGAATTCGTTCAATGGCAAGAAGCGATGAACCCCCCGTCGTGGTAACGTCTTCCAAAATCACGACATCGCCTCCGCCTTCCAAAGAGGTTCCCTCAATGCCGGGGGGATTGTTGGTTTTTCTACCGCCCCTGCCTTTTGGTGATTTTCGTATCATGAAGCCGCGCAGGCTTCTCTCCGCGTCAGTTGAGGATATGACGATGGCAGTCAGTGGAACGGCACCCAATTCCAAGCCTCCCACGAGAGCCCCTCCCATGGCTCGGATTCGTAGGTTGAGTAGCCTTCCCATGATGGCGGCGGCTTCAGGGTGCATCATCACCGGTTTCGTGTCGAAAAACCAGCGAGAATGCCGCCCGCTTGCAAGGGTGAAGGCGTCGTCTCGTCCTCCGTCGAGGAAAGCGAGCTCGTGCACAATCGAGGCAAAGCGGGGCCACTCCGGGTGATTTCGAACGGTCTCATGAACGCCCATGGAAGACAACTCAGGAGCCCATGAAATGAACTTTCCTTAGCCATCCCACCGAGTTCTTCATCAAACATCACCGAGTTGATGATAAAGGGTCGTGATGAACGGCCTTTGGGGAAACATGAGCACGACCAACCAAATCGGCGAATTGGGGAGCAAAAACCCCCTTGTCGGCCTTGATTTGGAGCGTTTGGAAGAGGAGATGAACGCCTACCACCTGTGGCTTGACGAGCGCACGGACGACGCGTACCGAGTGGCCGAAACCGCTCGAAAATTGGGCCTCGATCACAAAGACGTGGTGGAAATACCCCGAGCATCGGATTTAGCGGGTCGGACCGAGAAACTCCTTTTCGAGCATTTGGACGGTTACGAAGTGGCGGACGACATCCGCAAGTTGTTGGCCGAGCACGACAGAGAAACGACTTCCATCATCATCGCCCAATCCGTGGCGCGCGGGTTTCGCGACACCGGCTACGACCTTGAGAAATCAATTGATGTCGGTCTGCGCGTCGGCCTCGCTGTGCTGACCGAGGCCGTCCTAGTGGCGCCACTGGAAGGCATCAGTGAAGTCCGGTTGCTCAACAACGTGGACGGCTCACAGTTTGTTTCCGTCCACTTCGCCGGCCCGATTCGAGCAGCGGGGGGTACGGCACAAGCTCTTGCCGTGCTGATCGCTGACATGATTCGTCGAGAACTGAACGTGAGCCACTACCAACCAACAGACCCTGAGGTTGAACGCGTCAAGGAAGAATTTGGCCTGTATCGCGGTAACCTGCAATACCGCCCTTCGCCGGAAGAGATCGACGAAATTGTTCGAGCCTGCCCCGTCATGATCAACGGCGAGTCCACCGAACGCATTGAGTGTGCGGGCTACGGCAACGTTCGCAACATCGATGAGGCGAGAATACGGGGTGGCGTGTTGCTGGTTATTGGAGAGGGGATGTGTCTGAAAGCCCCAAAGATTCAGAAGCACACGGAACGGTTGAAGATGCCCGGCTGGGATTTCATCACGAAATTTGCAGCACGCGGCAAAGAAGCGGAGGCCGTTGGCGAAAACGTCTTCAAGAGCCAACAGATTCAACCCATAACGAAATTCATGAACGACATCATCGCTGGTCGTCCTGTCTTTGGGGCCCCGCTTCAACCCGGTGGTTTCCGATTGAGGTACGGCCGCGCTCGCCCCTCAGGATTGGCAGCGGCGTCCACCAACACCGCTTCGATGCTGGCGCTCGATGACTTCATCACCATCGGGACACAAATGAAAATTGAACGCCCCGGAAAAGCGTGTGCTATAACGCCATGCGATGAGGCAGAAGGGCCGTGGGTGGTTCTTGATGACGGGCGTTTCCTGCGCGTTGACAATCCAGCTGATTTCGTGGCCATTCGTTCCCGCGTCAAACAGGTCTGGGACAACGGAGAGTTGGTCGTTGGGTACGGGGAATTCATGGAGAACAACAAGCGGTTGGTGCCTGCTGGCTACACCATGGATTGGTGGGCCAGCGATATCCTTGACAGCCTCACAACCGAAGAGGACGTGTCGTTTTTCCTCGACTGTCTCGGACAGCATCGAGGGGATTGGCCCTCGGGTTTACCGGGACTGCCCCCCGAAGAGGCAACCGATGCCGATGAGCAATTTTGGGTCCGGTGCGACTGGCACGAACAGCTGCGGCAAACATCGCTGACATGGTCCCAAGCCGTGGCCTGTTCACGTCGGTTCGCAGCCTCTCTGCCGCCGCCGCACAACCCTTGGTTCAAGGACCTGCCCATCGAATGGCTTCCTGGCCTCCTGTCGTTGTTGGAGGAGGCCGTTATTGAACAGGTTCACGCTGAACAATCAGTGGACGAAGCGGCCACAAGCGTGGCTCCCGGGGGAAGATTGCGAATTCCCAATGGCGCGAAGGGTTGGTCGGCGGCGACGATGGACGAGTTGGAACCGGAATCCTTCCCACCTTTGGACGTCGCATCGATTCCCGGGCCCTCAAAAGCGATTGAATCGCCCGTGATGACTGGCACGAACCCGGAATTGTGGGCGTTGCACCAGCACGGTCTGGCCAAGGGTTCGATGATGCTTCTCGGGCTCGAACACCACCACGACGGGGATGACCTTGTCATCACAACGGGTTGGGAAGCCTTGCTGGAGGGTTTGGGTTTCTCCAGCGAGGGCGAAACGCCGATGCGACGAATGAACGCCAAGAAGGTGACGGCCGAGCGAATCGATGCCTTGCGGCGCGCCAAGCACGTCCTGGAAGACGAGCGCCGACGGCGAGATTCGCTGGAAAAGGAACGCACGACCATCCGAATTGCTGCAGAGACCGGCGCCCGTCAGCGTGGTTTGGGAATCGCAGAAACCGATCGTGTCGGTAAGAATGCGGCCGCTTCAGTGTTTGATGGTGGACCTGAGAACCCTACTGGCTATCTCGCTGCGCAACGGCTGGAGGATGAACACGCCGTAGAGGGCATCATGGTTATCGTTCGGCAACTTTCGGAGCTGAGATGGGAACACAGTGCTCCTGTTCGTATCGGCTGCCGTATGGGGCGCCCTGAAAAGGCCGCTCCTCGAGAAATGAATCCAAAAACACATTCGTTGTTCCCCATCGAACTGAACGGTGGAAACCAACGCCTCCTGAACAACGCTGTCGAAAAACGCACAATACGGGTTCAAGTCGGTCGTCGAACATGCGAAACCTGCGGCAAAGAATCGCCGTACCTTCGGTGTCACCATCGCGAGACGGACCTTCACGGTCAGTCCAAGGCTGGCGAGACATGCAACGGTCGCACCGTTGCCAGCGGAACGAAATCAAACGCTTATCGACGCGGCGAGGTTCAATCCTTGCGGATAGATGAACTGGTGGAGGATGCCCGTATTCGCCTCGGCATTGACCGCTTGCCTGCGCAGGTCAAATGCCTGAAAAAACTCAACAGTCGAAACCAGACGCCGGAGGCCATTGAGAAGGGCATTTTGCGCGCCCGCCATCAATTGCCGGTTTTCAGGGACGGAACGGTTCGATACGACATGAGCGACGTGCCCACGACACACTTCCGTCCTCGGGAGATTGGCGTGCCGTGGAAAACCCTTCACGCTCTGGGCTACAAAACCGACTACCGGGGGCGGCCCTTGGAAGACGACGAGCAAATCTTGGAATTGTACCCTCAAGATTTCATCGTGGCTCGCGGCGCTGCAGATTTCCTTCTCAGGACGGCGAAATTTGTCGATGAATTGCTCGTTCGTCACTACAAAATGGACCCGTATTACAACGCTGACAAAGCCGACGACCTCGTCGGGCATCTCATTTGCGCTCTTGCGCCTCACACGAGCGGTGGCGTCTTGTCTCGAATCATCGGGTGGGCCAATTGCTCCGGTGGCTACGCACACCCGCTGTTTCACGCAGCAAAGCGCCGGAACTGTGACGGTGATGAAGACGCCATCATGCTGCTCATGGACGGTTTGCTGAACTTCAGTCGAGAAATTCTTCCGGCGAACCGGGGCGGTCAGATGGATGCGCCGCTCGTCCTGACGACGCGACTCAACCCGACCGAGGTCGACAAAGAGGCGTTGAACGTGGACTCGGGTTGGTTCTATGAACGAGATTTCTACGAAGCGACCCTCAACCAACCGCATCCAAAAGAAATTCAGTCGCGCATGGATTTTGTTGAACGACGGCTGGGGAGCGTCGCCGCCGTGCGCGGTTATGGCTACACCCACGATTGTTTCGCGTTGGACCAGGGCCCGAAACTCTCGGCGTACAAAACCCTGGAAACCATGATCGACAAAATGAACGGGCAACTCGCTCTTGGGCACCGACTCCGAGCCGTCAATGTCCGACAGGTGGCCTCTAGCGTGGTTCGGTCCCACTTCCTTCCCGACCTTCGTGGAAACCTCAACGCCTACGGACGGCAGAAGGTACGCTGCCTCAAATGTGGGCATTCGTACCGGCGGATGCCGCTGTCAGGGAGTTGCATTCAGGCCAAGAAAGAAACGGGAAGAGGCCTTTCCAGGATGGGTGTTGAAAAATCCGAGGGCGGTCTTTGCAACGGCAACCTTGCGCTAACGGTGTCCGAAGGAGCGGTCAGGAAGTACATCGAGGTGATGCGATTCGTCATGGACCACTACGGCGTGGACCTCTACACGCGGCAGAACGCTGAATGGCTCGCCTCAAGCGCCGATTCCCTGTTCAACAACGACCGAGCAAAACAGCTGTCTCTTTCTGACTTTTTGTGACTAGCGAAGCGGGTCACGCCAGGGTGAATCCGCATCATCCCACGGCATCTGCTCGTCTTCATTGGCAAATTTTTTCGCTTTGAACGGGATTTTTTCACCAACGTCGCTCCGTTGAGCGGGGACTCGCCGAGACCACCACCCACGGACGCTTTTCTCACCCAGTGCAAAGGCGATGAGCATCAACGAGAGACCGAAGTGGCCGACCGTTTGAACGGCACCAAACGGTTGCAGTTCGAGGGTTTGGGTGACGGTAACGCCTTCCTCAACCACCGTTTGAACGGTGTATGTGCCAGGTGCAAGCTCTCCCGACCAAACGGGAACAACGTCACCCAACTGCCCGGACCAGGCATGAACGGTTGTGATGTTGTCCAACTTGATGGTGAAACTCACGTTGGCTTTGTCCACGCTCGTGCTTTGAAAGGTGGCGGCAAACGTCGCCGGAATGGCTGATGAAGAACCAAAAACGGCTGAAACCTCGATCTCTCTGTACGTTTGAAATTGATCGTCCGAATTGACTTCGTTGGGAGCGGTCTGGCCGGAGACCTGAACCCAGAGGCCATTGATGAGCAGGAGGGCAAACACCCACAGCATTACCGTCTGCCATCGCTGCCGTTTCATTATCCTCAATCCGGTCCTTCTCTTCTTATGCTTGTGTTTGCAAACGGGGGCGCATCAGTCCACCTTTCGCTCTCTCCAATCCACATCAAGTAAATCGAGCACCGTGTCCATCCAAACCAACTTCTCTAGTTTCCGTGTTGGGTCGGTCGTGCCTGACCAAGGGCCGACACGGTCGGTGGCGAATCCGAGATAACGCACCTTCTGTGGCGGGACCCCGACCCATGAAAGAAAACAAGCGGCGCGGTCCCCATCGGTGAAACCACCCACGTTGTGGATGTCTTCATGGTTCTCTTTTGATTGATGGGTCAACACAATTGATGCGGTTTCCAACTTGCTCCACTTTTCAAGGCACTGCGCCCATGCCGTGGGATTATCGCCATGGGCGTGTACCACCACGGGTATGCCTTTTCCCACGGCCTGAGAGAGGTGCGGCTCACCGTCAAGGTCGCTCACTACGCAGGCTACCTCGACGCGCCCGAAGCAGGCACCGACGGCACCGTCAGCCGCTACGAAAACCGTTCCATCCGTCCACGGGCGCTCAAGCGATGCGGCATCAATAGCCGCCCCAATAAGAACGATTTGTGTCGCCTCCAGGAGCGTCGTTTGGAGCCGATTTAATGTCCGCCTGCGTTGCTGTGACGACCAACCCAATCGGTCCGCCTGCGGATGGTTGTTGCATGCGTCTCGTAGCATAGCAGCGCTCTTCACGTCCGCCGCATGCGTCCATTGGAAGTGTTCACGAACCGCATCTTGTACATCGATCAAAGCAGTGGAGGTTTGTGCTCTCACATCACGGGGGGTGGTGGCACAGGTCAAGAAGACCTCGCTAGGGTGGAACTTCTTAATCGGTGACCTTTTCCACCTACCATGCCCGTGCCAACCACCCCACCATCCATTGTGGATGAGGTTACGTTGGCTCGATACCCGTTTCTCCCTCAGGCCTCGCTCTGGATTCGGGACATGGCGATTCGTCACAGCATTGACCTGAACGAGTTGTTGGAGGGTTCATGGATGGAACAAGCCCGCCAGAGGGCACGCATCCGACTCATCGATTCGATTCAATCGAAGGAGGGGGTGCAAGTGGTGGGTGGAGACATCCACACGGAAGAAGGGCGTCTTGTTGAGGCGTTTTCGTTCTATTACGCTCGTCTTGTGATGTGCGCAAGCGAAGACGAACGCCTCATCGCACGCTGGGCGCAAGCCGAAGCCGCAAGGGCTGAGCAACTGCTTATCCAAGACGCCAACAACCTTCCAGCTGTCGCACGGACGTACATCTCGCAACTTGACCATCTTGAAACACAGGGCGTGGCGTACGGGGGGGCCGTCGGCATGTCCATGCAACAACGCCGGCAAAACACATCCGGTGAATGGCGCATCGGTTTGTCAGATTTCATTGAAATCTGTCCTAAAATCACGGGTCAGCGCTGGCGACTCCCAAACGTGGACGTGGAGAAGGGTTGGGTCAAACTTCACGAAGAGCGGCAGTATGCGTCATCTGCAAAATTGGCCCGTCTGTTGAGGGAGCGAATCAAAGCCGGCATTGAACAAGAGGCCTTGGAAAAAATGGCGGAGGTAAACACCGACCTTGCCGTGCGTCTTGCTGAACCCGTGGGGATGGTTCGGAACTTGATGGCCAACAAAGCAAGCGAGGCCATTGCACTGGTCGGTGCAGAGGAGAGCGACTGGCCGCCATGCATGCAGAAGATCATCGCCGATCTCTCCGCGGGCGTGAACGTGAATCACTTTGGACGCCTTTTTTTGGCGTCCATGTCCGCTACCCTTGCGTTGCCTCAGGAGGCTTGCGTTGGCTTCTTCCGAGGTGCTCCCGATTTCAGCGAGGGCACGACGACGTATCAGGTGCAGCACGTGTATCAACACGAGTACACGCCTGCTGGGTGCGGCAAGCTCAAGGTCAATCACAACTGTCCGGTTCTTCCGGGCGACAACCGTACCTGTGACCAGCACTGGATGGACCACCCACTCAAGTATATTCGGGCCACTCAACGGTGGAAACGGTTGACCGAACGATCTCCCTCATCCGAACCTCAGAAGGCCGCAGAGGGCGCTGAATCGGAAAGCTAGACCCGAAATGAAGGCATCTTCTCTAAATGAAAGAAGGGCATCTTGGACCCATGGGGCAGGTACTGAGGGAAGGCCATGCCTCCGAAAACGCTCCTTTCTCGTACAGGGCTTCGCGTCGCTTTTACCAATTCTTGACCAACATCTGGTTTCGAGAAATTGACATTGTTGACCACGAAAACATGCCGCCTGAAGGCGGCTTGATGTACATCACTTGGCATCCAAGTGGCCTCATCGATCCGATGTTGATGACTTCGGTGCTCCCAGGTCAACTCTCCACCGTTGCCAAGCACACGCTGTTTCGCATTCCACTCCTTGGTCGGCTTCTCAAAGCCTCCGGATTTGTGCCCGTCGAGCGCGCTCAAGAGACAAAAAATCCGGACCACTCACGGCAGAAAAACGCAGAAATTCTTGACGGTCTTTCCCACAAACTCGCCCGAGGCGGGAGTGTGCTGATTTTCCCTGAGGGTGAAACGCATGGCGATTCAACCATCAGAAAAGTGCGTTCTGGTGCTGCCAGGATACTGCTTAACGCCATCCGACAAGCCAAGGAACTCGGCTTTCCACCACCAAGCGTCATTCCCGTTGGTCTCCATTATTCCGAATCGCAGCGCTTTCGGGAACGGGCTGCCGTGGTCGTGGAGCGCGCCATGGAACTCCCCGACATTCCGCCTACCTCCGAGGATGGAGAAGGTGAAGATCGCGACCGAGCGTGGGTGAGTGAGGTTACCGAGATGTTCACCATTGAATTGCAGAGGGTCAACCATTCAAAGACTACATGGGCTGAACGCACCATGATTTGGAAGGGACGCAGCCTTGTTTATGCTGAAAAACAACGTCAGGAAGGCGAAGATCTGCTCAAACCGTCCTATGCCTCATCGGTGCTGGCCGCCAGACGTTTGCGTGCAGGTTGGGAATTCATGGCGAGGGAACGGCCCGAAGACACCCAAGCGTTGGCCCAACGTTGCCAAGCACACTTCGACCGTTTGGACCAACGCGGTCTGACGCCTTACGATGTTGATTCAAGACCGAATCAACTCACCCTCTTCGGGTACGGGAAGTATTTTTTTCAGTGGATATGGGCCCTTGTCTGGATGTTCGGCTTGGTGACTTGGAGCGCTATTGCAGGAAATTATGTGCCGTACAAAATGAACGGTCTCTTGAGTTGGGGGATGAAACGAACATCGGTCGATACGTCGGTGGTGGGTAGCGTCAAAGTCCTCTCCGCCGTGTTGATGTTCCCGATTTGGTGGGTCGTTGCCTCGGCATTCATCACGTGGTCCTTGCTGAGTTCTGGCAGTCCAGTCAACAGTCTGCTCCTTTCGCATTGGCTTTTCATTGAAATTACAAAGTTGCCAGCCATCGGCGTTTTTCTCGTGTTCGTCGTTTGGTGGCCGCTGTCGGCGAAGCTTCACCTGAAGTTGTACGCTCGGCTTGTGCGAGGCTACCAAAATCTGCTGCGCTGGGAAGTTTGGAAAGACACTTCAAACGACTGGTCCTCCCTTGAGGAGGAGCAACGCCTTCTTTCCGCTAAACTGGTGAGCCTCGGCACGGCCCTGGTGCTGCCAGGTGATGCTGATTGGGAAGACCCCCTGCCCGGGCACGACGACGTCTCTTCCGTCCGTTTCCGACCGACCGCCTCAACGGGATGAAAAGAAAGCAGGCGGCGGGATTTCCGCAAAAGGGTTTGAATGAAAGGACCGAAGTGGGTGTATCACAGGGGGGGAGCGGGCATGACGAGAACCTTGGTACTGACCGTTGACCGGGACAACGATCTCGGTCTCAAGACCTCCATTCGCGGTCCGGTTGTGGGCCGTCGGCAAGTCCTGACCGCCGCACTCAAGCTCGGCATCGCAGACCCGGAGGAAAGCGATACGAACGCCATTCTTGGCGCGCTGTCTCAGCACGACAAAATCGCAGAGGGCAAGTCTGAGGACGACGAGGTAGAAATTGCGATTCTTACCGGCGATGAGAAGGTGGGCGTACGCTCTGACCGGGCCATTGCGGCGCAACTGGATGAAGTGGTCTCGACGTTCCAACCCGATCAAGCCATTTTGGTGACCGACGGTGCGGAAGACGAAAGCGTTCTGCCGATTATCACGTCTCAGGTTCGAATAGACCATGTTGAGAAGGTCATCGTCAAGCAGTCGAAAGGCATTGAAGGCACCTACTACTACATCGTTAAGGCCCTAGAGGACCCAAAATGGCGTTCAAAAATCATGATTCCTTTTGGTGCTGTGTTGGCCATCCTCGGTTTTGGTATCATGCTCCCGAACGAAATCGGTGGCGTGGTCATCGGGGCGCTGCCCTTGGTGCTTGGTCTCTACATTTTCAGCAAGGGGGCCGGCATTGAATCGACCGTCAACCGAGTCATGCAGGAAATGCGAGAAAACGCCGATGCTGCCATGTTTTCGTCGTTGCTTTGGACAGCCACCCTCTTCAGCGCCATTTTCGCTGTTGCAGAAGGATGGCGAGCCTTTGGTGAGCAGGACCTCGCCGGTTCGCAGTCTGTTCTATGGCTGAGCGTGATCCATTCGTCACTTGCTTGGACCGTTATTGCGTTCCTCACGTCAACGGCCGGGTTCATGCTGTTGCGGCTCAAGCGAGGCTCTTTCTCAGGCAGTTTGATCGTGCTTTCGGTGTTCGGCATGGTGGTGTATTCGTTCCTCAACGCTGCTCTCGACATCGCCATTCGTGTGCTTGAGGGGACGTCCTACGTGTTCAGTGTTGAAATGATTTTGAACGATTTGACCACTCCGTTGATTTGGGTGGCCGTTCTATGGATGGTTACGACCGTCGTTCGAACGCTGCAGACCAGGCAGGCTCAGGCCGACAGGTACTGGGGTATTTGATTAAAGCAAAAATCGAGGCAAGGCCTTGGCTAAGGTGCTGTGACCCACCACCCCAATGAGTGCACCGTCGTCGTCAACAACCCCGAGTTGATTCAGGTCGTGCGTGAGCATCAAGGCGCCTGCCTTCAGCAACGGGGTGGTTTTCCTCACGGTGAGCGGAGGATGCGGAAGAATTTGCTTTGCAGGGATGGAGTGCATCCACGCCACCCCCCTGTTCACGGTTTTTTTCGCCACCATTTTCAGCAGGTCAACGGCGTGGATGCGCCCCATCGGCACGCCTTCATCGTCGACGATGAACACATGGTCCCAGTCGTTTTTCGTAAGCACTTCCAAAACGGTGGCGATGGAATCGTTGCCGTCCAAGGCGCGAGGGTGTTGCATCACGTGTTCACACAACAAGCCTCGCACGTTGTTGGCCTTCTTTGAGGCCCGAGAGGGCTTGCGAAAGGTGGGTCTTGATACCATGGCGCTCAACCTCAGCCGTCAGACCACTCTTTTTGAATATTACCGGAAAACACTTCGGAGTTTCATGAATCCGGAAAATTCACAGGGTTGCGCACAGGATGGGTGCGGCCTCCTGATCGGCAGCCTGCAGGTAGAGCGAGAGATTAGAGGCAAAGGATGGTTCATGTAGCGGATGCGCGGAGGTGAAACCATGCACGAGGGTTCCCCGAAACGCTGGCCTTACGCGTCCAGCAATTCACCTCTACCTTTGCCCGAGCATGCTATGCTGTTCACCGATGACGAACTTGTCCTTCTTGATGGGTTTACTGGGGAGCCTTCAGATGATCTTCTCGAAGGTGAATCCCTGCGAGGTTATTTCGGTAAATTCGGGACAAACACGGCTTCCCTCAGCGAACTGCTCGAGGTCAATGGCGCCCCTCCAATCGACGAACGGCGACCGATTCTTCTGCAGGGTGAACTCGCCAATCCGTACCGTCTCCAAGAAATGAAGATGGGGACCATTCCGTTGTTTCCGGTGCGTTTGGAAGGCATCTGCCGAACATGGGCAGACGGTCTGGACCCGAGGGAAGCCTATCCGGGAATTCACCACGTCACGCTTGCTCGTACGGCGGGTTGGTGGGAGCGAAGCCATGTCGGTCTCGCTTCAAAGGAGCAGTTGAAGAAAATACGTGATTGGCTGGATGAAGGCAACCGCTCAGCTTGGCGCGCTGGCAAACTCGGCGAAGGCCTCGTGCGGTTTGAACACGATCCAGAAATGTTGCCACCGGGTGAAACCGACATCGAATGGGACGGCACCAAAGAAACCGTCATGGCCGAAATGCCAGTACCGACGGGGCCCGAACTTTCGCTTGATGAACTTCTCATCGTTGTGCACACGCGTCAAGGTTGCTACAATCATCGCGGGAGGCTCGCAAGGTGCGTCCATGTCCAACAGCGGGCGTTCCATGAGGGGTTGTTCCGGAGGGGATCTTCCTTCCGATGGAGCGATGTCCTCACGCTTCGGTAGGGGCCCTGAGGTAGTGTTCCACTCGTTCCTCTCCCCAAACATACTCTTGGTCAAGCAACAAGCCTGCGAGGGCAAGTTTGGACGCGTCAAGGCCCGACGGTACCGGTGAGCGATGAACGACCGTGCTGTGCACAAGGAACATCTCGTCCACAAGTTGTTGCTCAAGCAAGCGAGCGACGGTGGTTGGGCCGCCTTCAACAAGAAGGCGCTGAATGTCTCGATCAGCGAGCTGGTGCAGAAGAGACGGCATGCCCGTGAACGATTCCTGCATGAGAAGGGTTTCACCCTCATCGTTCAGCAGGGTCGCCTTGGGGTTGATGCGCTGGTTGGGGTCGATGACCACGCGCAAAGGCTGTTTGGTTGACGGCACCATGCGAACGTTGAGTTGTGGGTCGTCCCGGTTGACGGTTTCAACCCCGACCAAAACAGCGTCGCAATCCCTTCGCAGTTCGTGCACCTTTTCCAGACATCCGTGTGACGTGAACCGCTTGGAACCTTCCGAGGTGTCGTCGACAGAACCGTTGGCATCAACGGCAATTTTGACGGTCACGAGGGGTCGACGATGCTCGCACCAATGCATGAACGCCCGCATCTGCTCATTTGCCTCTTCCACCATCAACCCTACCCGGGTTGGTATGCCGGCCTGCTCAAGAACGCGACAACCGTCTCCGCGAACCGTGGGATTGGGGTCGTGATGGGCAATGATGACCTCTTTGACACCCGCCCACATCAACGCTTCCGTGCACGGCGGGGTACGTCCAAAATGGTTGCACGGCTCCAGCGTAACGTAAGCCGTTGCCCCGTTCGGAGAGTGGCCTTTCTCCTCGGCATCGTGGATCGCCATTTGCTCGGCATGGAGGCCTCCCAGGTGGTCGTGCCATCCTTCGGCGATGATGTGGCCGTCTTTCACGAGGACGCAACCAACCAACGGGTTGGGGCTGACCTTACCTCGGCCTCGCTCGGCGATAAGCAACGCGCGCTCCATGAACGTACGTTCGTCCTCGCTCCAATCCTCGCTCATCAACCCAGCCCAGGTGCATCTTCTTCATGACTGCTTGCATCTTTTCAGAACGGCCAAGATACCGGAAAAACGCTAAAATAATCAGTATGGGTGGATAAATATTCATTACGCATAATTGCATAAACGGTGTTTTGAGAAGCATTCAAAGCGTCAACCGTGCTGTCACCAGCATGGCGAAGGAGATTCACGAGGGCCTCGCCGAGCCATTGACCTTTTCAACCGATGAGTCGACAAAACGCAAGAAAGGCGCTCACAAACCGGTCTTTGCGAAGGTGTTTGTGGAGGCCGATGTGCCCTACACGCAAACGAACCGAATACACCTTCTCGTCAATCCCTTTGCTGGGAAGAAGAAAGGACGAGAGGTGGCTAAAAAGGTCATCGAAGCCGCCAACAAAGCAGGTGTGGAGATCACTTGTTCATACTCGTCTCACAGCGGCCATCTCATCACCATGGCTTCGGCCCTTGTCGTTGATGAAAACGATTTGATTGCGGTGGTTGGTGGCGATGGCTCGTTCTCTGAGGTGCTGACGGGCCGTATGTTGTTGGGGAAATCCGAAAAGGAAACCTTCGCTATCGTTCCGGCAGGCACCGGCAATTCACAGGCTCACGATCTCGGCATCGGTTCGGTGCAAGAAGCGATTGAAACCATGCTAACGGGCAAAAAGCAAGCCCTTGACTTGGCACGGGTTGAACTGACCGAAGGCTTACCAGGTGCGACCGGCGATCCGTGCGTTCGTTACTCGCACAACCTCCTGACCTGGGGTTTGGGCGTTGATTCAACCATTCAGGCGGAGAAAATGCGATGGATGGGCCCCATCCGGTACGACGTCGGCATCCTCATGGCGATCCTCGCTGCTCGACGGCGTACGGCCACACTTCGACTTGACGACCGTGTCATCACCGACGACTTCACGCTTTTTTTGGTGCAGAACAGTCAGACGGGCGGCTCCATGCTCCCTCTTGCCCCAGGTGCGTCCTTGGATGACGGTTTGATGGACATTGGTATCCTCAAGAAGATGAGTCGTCGAAGCGTTCTCAGAGCGTTTGGTATGCTGAAAAAAGAAGGAAGGCACGTGTTTCATCCGAGTGTCGATTACCATCGCTTCTCCTCATTGGCCATTGAAACCGATGTTCCAACGGCGATCAACATTGATGGCGAGAACATCGGGTCAACGCCGCTGGAAATGGAAGTGCTGAAGCACGCTGTGTTCATCATGCGACCGGCCTAGAACGAGAAGTCTGAGAATTCTTCTTCCTCATCGTATTTCGGCGCTGCTGATTCTTCTTTTGGCGGAGAGGTCTTCTTGACAGCTCTTCGGCGCCGAACCGTTGGTTTCCGTTCCTCTTCTGCAGCAGGTGGCTGTTTTGTTCGTGGTGGTCCGCGTTGTTGAGCAACGGGCGGGCTTGACGGTGCTGATGCAGGGGAAGTGTTGGTGGAAGGTCGGCTCATTTCCTTGGCCGCCTCGGTGACGACCACCGAGCTCTTTCGTCCCGAAGGGCCGCTGCTGCCGCCCGAGGGGGTGGAAGTGGAGGCGAGAACGCTGTCGAGGTCAAACCCTCCCAAAGCGTCCTCTGTTTTCTTTGGTGCTTTTTCGGGAACCGAGCGTTCTTGTTTCTTCTCGGCTTGCCGTCGCTCTTTGTCCACCCGCTTTTGACGCTGTTCTGGTGATTCCATGCCTGCCTTTTTCGCTGCCTTTGCATCGCTTTTGACGCTGGCCGCTTTCTTCATGCCTTCGTCGCCAATGAGGGTGCGCATGGACTGTTTGGCCGAACGCATCATCATCTGTTTTGAGAGGATGAAAAGACCAACCGAACCGCCCACGCCTCCGACGAGGAAGAACAGGACAAACACGCCTCTACCGAGGAACGGCACATCGCCATACACCCATTCATCGTCGGCGTTGCCGTTTGATGAAACGGTGGCGCCGTCGAGCGTGATCTTGCTGACGAACACGAGCGCATCGCTCCTTTCCCCGCCTTTGACCACCATGTTGCAGTCGTTGTCGGCTTTGTGCCAACTGGCTTGATAGCCGTACGGGCTGCTGCTGGCGTCGGAAGACGAAACAAGGTAGCCGTGGACGACGACGGGTTGGTGCCATTCGTTCAACGATTTTAGACCCGAAAGGACGTTTTCTGAGGTCGGAATCAATCCTAGGACGAACCAACCGGACGGTTCGTCGTCGTCGGGGAATTCATCCAAGTCAACGGTGCCAGTGCCGGTTTCAGGACGAAGGGGGTTTGACCACTCCGAGACATCAATTCTCGGCCCATCACCGCCTGCAACCGAAGCGGCTTGGCCAAACGACATCGATTGAATGGCGACGGCCGTCGTCACGCCGTGTTCAAGCCCTTGGACCCCCAAGGCGCTGTCGTGGCTTTCGTAGAATTGACTGGCTCCGAGATAGCCAGAAAAGGCGACGGCCTCGCCTTCACTTGCTGAAAGCACACCGCCATCCGAACCGGGTGTGCACCCAACCGGTTCCAAACCGTCAAACGTCTGTTTGCTTCCAGAAAGGGTTGATTCCACGGTTGTTTCTTCCATTGAGAAATCAACGTTAACGGCACCGGCGCCGGTGCCCCAATCCGCTGAGGATGGACCGAGGCAACCCGCAATCACCATGCTGGCGATGAGACACAAGGCGAGCAGACCTCTGCGCATGGTTCGGTGAGGGAGGGTGGAGTTTGAGAAGTCTTCCCTGCTAAACTGCAGGGACGATGTTGGCGCAGTCGGAGAGATTTGAACTCCCGAGTCACGGGGACACCGGATTTCAAATCCGGCGCAATACCAGGCTATGCGACGACTGCTTGGGTTGTTCGTAGAGGCCTCTGTTTTTCTTTTTTCGCCCCTACTCGGTTTTCTTCGCCTCACGAAGTTTGCCAAAGCGAGCCGCTGCTGCGGCGAAGGCCACGGACGTGAGGACAAAGGAAAGCGACGGAATCATGCCACCTTGATTGCCCCCTAGCTGCTCTTTTTCCAAAAGTTCACGAACATCGCTGGTGAAGTCTTCAACGCGCCATCTGTCGCCGGTCCACGCCACGGTTGGTTCGAGGTCTTCGTTGAGGATGAGCGTGATGGTTGAGTGTCCGACGTTGTAGTTCTCGGTGGTTTCTGAGACGCAACTGAGTTTGTCGTCTTCGGCCCATGTATAACCGGCGTCGCACATGCAGTGTTTTGACGAGCCGCTGCCCATCTCCCAGCCGTGTCCGTTACAAGCAGTTCCATCGCCGTTGTTTTGTTGCGAGGGGTGGGGGATGTTGCTGGCATCGGTGTAGGAAGGCGCCCATGCCAGATGGGTCGGCTCGATCATGCCCTCCATGCCAACCGTTGCCAATTCCCATTGCGCATCGGCCCCGTCCCATTCGAACAGGTTCCACGACCAGTTGCGGTCCTCCGGGGCCGATTGGTTATCGATGCTTTTGACGTATCGCTCATGGTCGGTTTTCTCAATTTCGGCTTGGATGCCCGCTTCTCTTAGCGCACCGCGCGTGAGATGATAGCCGTTGTACGCTGCGAACTCCTGAGATTGTTGGGTGCCGTTTGGCCACTGCACGGTCAGACTGGTAGCGCTGCTTTCGTTCGGAGAATTGAGCGCTGAACGATTGCCGTTGGACGGCATCAAAGCAAGATGCGGGGTTTCCAGCGCATCGATGTTGCGAGCGTCACCGGTCGTTGGCGACCAGGAGGTGTTGGCTTCGTGCCATACATTGAGTTCCCAACGCCATGTCCCGTCCTCAGGAGCGTTCACGCCGTTGATGCCGCTTAGGTATCGGACGTTGGCTGACCTTGAGATGTTCAGCTCCCACCCGGCCTCTTCCGCAAGCAGTTGGGTTGCCGTCCAACCGGACCATCCGAACATGTTCTGCGTTGTGTTGTTTGAGGTGTCAACGACGGTTACGGAGGCCTCACCTGGCTGATAATCCATCACGTGAACATCGATAACGTTCTGTTGCACCATCACTCCAAACATTTCCCAAACATGTTCCATTGTTTCGTTGGTGCCGGTAAGATGCGGCCAAGAGGCACCCATTCGGTCGGTGTATTCCTTGAGCACTTCTGGCGTATCGTATTCGGGGTCAACGCTGATTGATACAAACGTGACGTCAGCACGCTCCTCTGCGGTGAGTTCCGCTTCAACGGCGATCAGCAGTTGGGTCAAGATCGGGCACACGTCCGGGCAACGCGTGAAAATGAACGAAACGACAACAACGCCCTCCGCCTCGTCCTCGAAAGAATACACGTCACCGTTTTGGTCAATGGCCGTGAAATTTTCCACGGGGCCTCTCGAGAGCAGGCTTCCTTTGTACGCTGCGACCGTGCCTGTCATGAGCAAGCATGTTAGCAACAAAGCGAGTCCACGGCGTGTCGCTGCCATAAGGCATCAGCGCTGCGAGGCGTACTGCCAATCGGGTGTGCACCATGATGGAAGAC
>CACODE010000020.1 GCA_902625885.1 uncultured Candidatus Poseidoniales archaeon | reverse complement strand
GGAAGCCGTGTTACTCCTGTTTCATCCAGAACCGCTCATCGGCGTCGGTAATCTCCGTGGCTGTGTCAGCACCGGTGGCTTGAACGTAATGTTTCCAACACATGTAGTACTTGTTGACAACCATTGCATTGCCGAACGTGAGCCTTTTTCCACAAGCATGGCATCGTGGACCCAATTCACCGTTGGGTGCTTGAGCGAGTTGGATGTGGTCGTGTGGCATCGCTATCCTTCCGTTGACCCTGTGTATTCTAGTCTTTGAACTTGGGGATGGTCACCAGTCTGTTTGCTCAAATTCTGATCCGTCCACCCAAGCTAACAAATCAAGGGCAACGATGCACGATTCCGATATTTCAGGCAACGGTGATGCTGCGAATTTCTTCAGTGTTGAGATCACCGATCGGTCACCGATAGCGCCCATGGCCTCAGCGGCCTCATGCCGAACCATAACGTGTTCTTCCACATCCTCAAGCACTGAGATTAGTGTAGGGATGGCCGCCGTGTTTTGCATTTGACCAAGCACGTAAGCGACCTCGTGGCGCAGGAGTGCGCTCGTGCTTGTGAATCCGTCGCATAGGGCAAGGCAGGCTTCTTCTGTGCCTTGATTACGCAGGGCAAACACGGCTCGCATGCGCTGAAACATAGCGAGATTTTCATCGACAAGGTTTTGCCGCAACTCGGCAACGACGGTGGTTTTTGACGGCGGCGCAGGATCCACCGAGCCGTATTGACTGACTTGTGGAATACGTACTTGTTCCGTCATCAACGTTCCCTCATGGCTCACCGATAAATCGCATGGCACCCGCATCAAAATCGGTTCTTATCAACCCGATGTCCTGTCCTTCCTTAATGAACAATCTGATGGAATCTCTCCCTTCTTGGCGATAATCTATCGTCCGGTCGTTCACGTACATCCCGACGAATTTTCTGTTGGTGTCGTCATCAATGCCACGGCCCCAGGCTTTGGCAAATTCAAGCGCCTCGTCAGGAGACTTCAGGGCGTATTCTATGCTCATTTTCGTGTAGTTGGTGATGTCCTGCATGACCTCTTCTCCGAGGTCTTTTCGCACGACGTTTCCGCCAAGCGGCATGGGCCAATTTGGGGTTTTTGCGTTCCACCACTTGCCGAGGTCGATGAGGACGTCAAGGTCGTGATCAACGTAGGTGAGTTGACCCTCATGGATAATCAGACCGCTGACGTAAGTGCCGTCAAGGATGCGTGGGATGATTTCATCAAATGGTACAACAGCGACCTCGCAATCGCCCCATGCAAGACGCAAACCGAGGTACGCGCTTGTCTTAAGACCCGGAACGGCGATGGGGTTTTGTCGCGCTTCTTCCTCAGTGATGCCGGATTTGCACACGATCATTGGTCCGTAACCTTCGCCCATTGAGGCCCCGCAGTTCATCAAGGCGTAGTGTTCGGAGATGTCAGGGTAAGCGTGTATTGAAACAGCAGAGACTTCCAAATCTTGGTTCATGGCTCGGTGGTTCAATGTTTCGATGTCCTGCAATTCGTGAACAAAATTGTAGCCCGGTGTGGGGAAGGCGTTCGTGGTCATGGCGTGGAACATGAAAGCGTCGTCTGGGTCTGGGCTGTGACCAATGCGAACAATTTTGTTGCCCTCCTCATCTAGCGGTAGTTCAACGACCATGAATTCTCCAACGAGAAGACCTTCAAGAACCATCCGTATGGAATCCTATACAACCACACGGTCATGTCCACGCAAACTCGGGTTCTTGGTTCATCCCGCATGCTCCCTCGAGAAATCGATAGAGGCCATCGAGGTGATGCTGATTGAGGCGATTGAACACTTCGCCGTAGTACTGGTCAAGCCGCTCAAAAGATTGCCCTGAACGCTCCATCGACCACTCGATAACGCTGCGCCGCTTATCCTTGCTGTTTTCAAATTCTTGAAGGTTGTCAAGCAGCACGTTGTGGGCAAGGCGAAGGATGTCGCTCGGTGTGTCCCTTCTTGCGACAAACACACCAAAAATCATGGGTAGACCTTCCTGTTCCATCCATGCGGTTCCCAAATCCATACGTACCATAGCAGGGAATGACAGCGCTGCTTCAAGCGCCCTGTCTCCGATGAGCAGAGCGCCGTCGGCCATGGCCATCATCGAATCGTAATCAGGTCCGGTCGAGACATAATTCATCGGTAGACCACGCACGTCAATGAGGTGCTTGAGCAAAGCCACAGAAGTCGCTGAGTCGGTCGGCAAGGCGATGGTCTTCATTTCTTCAAGTGGGACAGCACCAAACAGCAAGACACTGCCAACCTCGCCCTGACTCCCTATACCTATTTGAGGCAACAAAACAAGCTCGTCTGCGTGCCTCGCATAATCGGCGGCAGGAATGGGGGCCAAAATGCAATCTCGCCTCAAAACATGGCCTGTCAACCATGAGGGGGGCGCAGCAAGGACATTCCATGTCGGATCAAGCTCATGGTAGAGCGGATCGCAGTTGATGAAGGCAACACGCCCGAGGGTTTTGGTCCACGTGCCAGCCATCAGGAGACCTCATTCTGTTGCCATAGGAAGGACTCGCCTTGGTTTGATTTTTGGTGGTGTGTACTTCGTAAATTGCGTGTAAGTCGTGTTGCGTTGCACAGGGTGACAGCCAGCGTCCTTGATGAGCCGAGCCAGTTTGGTGCGGTCGTGGTCAAGAGGCGCCGTTGAACCGGCCAAGTGCATGATGGATTCTTTCTGGACCGTTCCGTCAATATCGTCAGCACCAAACTGAAGGGCCAACTCTGCAAGTTGATCGCCAATGTTCATCCGGTAGGCCTTAATGTGGGGGATGTTGTTGAGCATCAGTCTGGAAATCGCAATGGTTCGCAAGATTTCCGTGCCTGATGCCAATTGAGCTTGTGGCAGTCGCGTGTCATCAGGGAGGAACGGGTAGGGGACGAAGCATTGGAAACCGCGAGTGATGTTGTTGAGTTCCCGCAACGATATCATGTGACTCAACCGTTGTTCCAGGCGTTCGATGGTACCGAAGAGCATGGTGCAATTTGATGGCAATCCAACCTCGTGGGCCTCGCGATGGATTTGCAGGTATTCGTCCGAACTTTCCTTGCCGTTACAGATGATTTTCCGCACACCGTCATCAAGGATTTCCGCCCCGCCGCCTGGTATGGACGTCAGGCCTGCGTCACGCAATCGAGAGAGCACTTCTCGCGTGGGTATGGACGAGCGTTGAGCAAGGTGCTTGATTTCAACGGCGGTAAGAGCCTTGATGGACAAGCGCGGGTAGGTTTCCGAGACACGCCTGAAGAGTTCCTCGTAATGAGAAACGTCCCATTCAGGATGCAGGCCTCCTACGGAATGGACCTCATCGATGGCGTAAGCATAATTGGCCAAATCGGCGAGGTATTCTTCAATTGACATGGCATAAGCGTCTTCGGCTCTCGGACTGCGGCGGAACGCACAAAATCTGCAGGCCAGCACGCACATGTTGGTCTGGTTAATGTGCACATTGGAGTTGAAGAACGCTTGTTGACCAAATCGAGCTTCACGGACGGCATGAGCGAGCGCGCCCACTTCGTGCAAATCAGCGTGGTTGTACAGGGCCATGCCGTCGTCAATGTCGAGCGGCACGTTTGCTGCAAGTTTCTCTGCGATGGGTTGGATGTTCTTCGACCAGATCGTTTCGGAGAGTTTTTGTTCCAAACGGAGCAACCATGAGGCGTGTTCGCCCGCAAGGGGAACAGGCTGCACCACTGGCTGCATGATTACCCGGCGTCTGCGGTGTTCAAGAAGATGTGCTTAGAAAGATTATACACGGCGAACGGCCAAGAAGCCAGATTTGACGATAAATTTCCTGAATTCTTCGATAATAAACACACTGGAGGCCACCAAGAAAACCACGTACCAGTCATCAGTTGAAAGCGACTTTGTTGAGAGCAATTCACCGATTTGTATGCCGAGTAACGGTATGGAGACGTCCGCTAGTTGAACGAAGAACATCAGAAGGCCGGCCGATATGAGCAGCGCGTAGTTGATAGCCCGGTTGGAAAACAACCCTAACTCAAAGACGCTCTGCTCGTTTGAACGGCAGTTGAGAACGTTGAACAATTGATACACGATGAAAACTGCAAACGTCATTGTTTGTGCGTGCTCGAAGTGTCCATCTGCGTACAGTTGCCAATCCTCGATGGCTTGTTCATCGCCTTGCAAGCACGCGCTCATGTCAAAGGCAGTTGTTTCGGTCTCGCTAGGGAGGATCTCGCACTGGTCAAGGCCGCCGCCTGCCAAGTAGAAAACGGCTAGTGTGCCGATAACCATGACGGCCCCGAGGTAGAAAATAAGCGAAATATCTCTTGCGTTCGGCAAACCTTCATCAACCGGACGCGGAGGCCTGTCCATCACGTTTCCATGCTTTTTTTCAACACCCAAAGCGACGGCTGGTGGGCCATCCATGAGGATGTTAATGACCAATATTTGCGTGGCTGTTAACGGCAAACTTTCAGGACCAAACATAACGGTAGCGAGGACCAAGAGCAGAACGGCAGCTACGTTCGTGGATACTTGATACCGTACGAAATTTCGAATGTTTTGGTAGATTTTTCTTCCTTCTTCCACCGCATGGACAATGTTGGCAAAGTTGTCATCTTGCAGAACCATGTCTGAGGCATCTTTGGCGACGTCCGTACCTGCGATGCCCATCGCGATACCGATGTTAGCGCCGGACAGTGCAGGAGCATCGTTGACGCCATCGCCCGTCATCGCCACGATTTCTCCTTGCTCTTGCAATGACGAGACAATACGCATTTTTTGGTCTGGCGTGACCCGGGAGTATATCGAAACTTCCCCAGAAACTTCGTTCAATCGTTCGGTGCTCATGGCCGCCAGATCTTTTCCATCAAGAGGCCCGATGACAGAAGATTCGATGTCCAGTTCCTGGCCAATGGCTGCTGCGGTCATTTGGTGGTCGCCAGTGATCATTTTCACCTTGATACCTGCGCGCTGGCAGGTTTCTATCGCCGCCTTTACTTCGGGTCGCGGTGGGTCCATAATGCCAAGCAACCCCAAGAAAATAAAATCGGACTCCATACCAAGGATGTCCTCAATATCCTCGTTCTTCGTGACTTTTCGTGCGCAAAGAGCGATGACCCGCATCGCTTGCGACCCCATTTCATCGTTCATGTTCGAAATCAGCGCTTTGTCCTCATCGCTTAACGGAACGATGGCATTGTCGAGGATTTTTGATGTCGCCAAGTCCTTATAGCCGCCTGCGCTGCCTTTCGAGAAGACCCATTGTTCGCCCTCGTATTCATGAACAACACTCATACGTTTTCGCACAGAATCAAAAAAGAATTCATTGATTCGTGGATGACGGTGTGAGAATTTCTTGACATCGCCATTGATTTTCCAGCCGGCAACAGCGCAAGCGGAATCCGTTGGGTCGCCGATAGCCTGCCACAAACCATCAGTCCTGACAATGTTGGAATTGTGGCACAAAGACAAGCATGCACTGAGGAGACGGAAGCCAAGGTCGGATTGCTGTTCTTTCAGATCAGCGTCCCCCAATGCTTGACCTGCTCGTATGAGTTGGCCACTCGGCTCAAAACCCTCGCCGGTCACGTCAAAATTCTGTTGAAGAGTCTGTATTGTGCGAACAGTCATCTGATTTTTGGTCAGCGTACCCGTTTTGTCTGAACAAATGACGGTTGTTGACCCCAACGTCTCAACCGCCTTCATCCTGCGAATGATGGCCTTGTGTCTGGCCATGTTTCGCATACCGAGGGACAACGTGATGACCAAGATAATGGGCAGTCCTTCGGGAACAATGGCAACAAAGATGGCAACGGCGACGATAAATTGCTGAATAGCTACCTCTCTGAGGTCCACATCCGGTTTACCGTACGAGACAATCATGTTGAGCGCCAGCAGCAGAACGGCTACGATAAGCGCCACAAAACCCAGAAAACGCCCAAGACTCTCAAGTTTCAATTCCAGAGGTGTCTTTGGTGTCTTGGCCTGAGCAATGTTGCTGGCTATCTTACCAAGCTCTGTTGACATCCCTGTGGATACCACCAAGCCAAGACCGCGTCCGGAAGACACCGTGGTGCCCATGAACGCCATGTTTTTCCGATCGGCGAGAACGGTTCCTAATGCCAACTCGTCGGTAGATTTTCTGATGGTGAGTGATTCCCCCGTCAACGCCGATTCATCAATCTTGCAGTGTTGAGACCACAAAAGACGCACGTCCGCTGGGACGTTAAGCCCCTGCTCAAGGCGCACCACATCTCCGGGGACAAGTTCAGAGGTTGGTACCTCACTTTCATACTCACCGCGAATAACAACACAATTTGATATCGACATTTGTTTTAGGGAATCCATCGCCTGCTCGGCTTGGTTTTCCTGCCAAAAACCAAAAACAGCGTTCGCCGTTAATACAATGAAAATGAAGATGGCATCCCCGGGGTGGTCCGGATTGATGGCGAGAGCGACGAGCGCAGCACCGATCAGAAGGTAATTGAGCGGGTCGTTGTATTGTGAAAGGAATCTCAAAATCGCCGATGTTTTCTCAGGCTCCCGCAGTTTATTGGGTCCATACCGCTCTCTGCGGGCAAGCACCTCCTCTACAGAAATTCCGGACTCTGTGCTTTCCTGAGCAACCAGACAATCTTCAATGGAAAGATTGTGCCAATGCTCCTCCAATGAAGTACCCCCCATTCCAACCATTTGGTTGAAAACAGTTCCCCGTGCTGACAGGTTGCATATTAGGATGGCGGGTAATATCCCAGCGTGCTTTGCTCTAAAATTGAACGAATGGCCATCGCAGTCTATACTTACTTGCACCAATTGGACAACCTGTGAGCGGAACAAAGAACTCGATAAAGTCCGCTGGAAAGGCTCCCCCCGACCTCGGAACGAGGGTCATCAAGGTAGGTGACCTTGGAGGGCTAAACGAACCATACATTCCTGCGCATGAATCACCGCTTGAGTTGACAACTCGAGTGCTGATCGTCGGTATTGTCTTAGGGGTTTTAATGACGGCGGCAAACGCCTACCTCGGCCTCTACGCAGGCATGACGGTCTCGGCCAGCATTCCAGCAGCCGTCATGTCCATGATTATTCTCAGGACATTGTTCAAGGACGTCTCCATTCTTGAAAACAACGCCGTCCAAACCATGGCGTCTGCTGGTGAATCGTTGGCCGCAGGTGTCATCTTTACCGTGCCTGCCTTGTTGGTGATGAACATTTGGACCAACATCCAATGGCTTGAGACCCTCATCATCGCTACACTGGGTGGTCTCCTCGGCACGATGTTCACCATTGCGCTGAGACGTTTGTTCATCGTTGAGGAGGCGTTGCCGTATCCAGAGGGCGTTGCGTGCCGAGAGGTGCTGGTGGCTGGTGAAGAAGGCGGCGATGGTGCTCTCGCTATTTTGTACGCTCTCGCAATCGGTGGCCTCTACGGACTGATGGTCAAGGGTTTCGAGATTACCCATCACACCGTAGAAGGTGCCGTATCGTTCGTCTCAACAAGGCTGTACGCGGGCATGGATCTTTCCGTCGCTTTGCTTTCTGTGGGCTATATCGTTGGCATACGAATTGCTTCGTTCATTTTCTTTGGTGGCGTTCTTGGTTTCGGCATCCTCGTGCCAATGTACGGCCTCATCTATGGATGGCCCGCTTCGGGTACCATGGTGGAGAGTTTCTACGCCATATGGGAAGGTCAAGTCAGGTATGTTGGCGTCGGTGCCATGGTTGTTGGCGGCATTTACACGCTTTGGTCGATGAGGAAAACAATCATCACAGGCCTCTCGAAGGCGTTCGTTAAAACCGACGACAACGATGCGGTGTTAGCCAGAACTGAACAGGACATACCGATGAATCGCGTGTTTGCTGTTTGTGCCGTTCTCGTTGTTTTGACGTTTTTCTTCTACTGGTGGGCAACGGAATCGTTTGTTTTGGCCTTAGCAGGTGCCCTGTTCCTTGCCTTTGTGGCCTTCTTCTTTGCGGCCGTTGCTGGATACATTGCCGGTGTCGTCGGCTCATCGAATTCTCCAGTATCAGGCATGACCATTGCGACCTTGTTGTTCACTGTCGGCCTCGTTTACGTCGTGGGCGACGTGTTCCTCGGAATGGCAAAGCAAGACCTGATGTACGCCACGTTGCTGATTGCCGCTATTGTGGCCTCGAGCGCCGCCATAGCAGGCGACGTGATGCAGGACCTCAAGACAGGACACATGTTAGGGGCGACACCAAAACGGCAGCAGGTTGCTGAGATCGTGGGTGTGTTAACCGGTGCCGTCGTCATTGGGCCAGTGCTTTCCTTGCTCCACGATGCCTTTCAGATATCATCAACCGCGTGTTCCCAAACAAACGCCCGCCTCATCGCTTCAGAGGGACCCAACTCCGCCAATCTTTACGACTGCAGCGATGCGCTCTTCGCACCCCAAGCGGAGCTCATAGGGGCCATCGTTCAAGGTGCGTTTGGCGGTGATTTGAACCTGCAAATGGTGATTTTAGGTGCCGCTATAGCCATCGGTCTCATCCGCCTTCAGATGCCCGTCATGAGCGTCGCCATCGGCATCTATCTACCCCTTGGTTTGTCGGCACCCATCATGCTGGGTGGAATCATATCTCACGTCCTGTTGCGCAGTGCGCACCTACGGGTTGACGGTGTGCTTCGGAAACAACCCTCGGAAAAGGCCGTAAAGGCTGCAAAAGAAGTTGAAAGTCGGGGCGTTCTCATTGGGGCCGGATTTATTGCTGGTGAATCGATCATGGGCGTGTTCATCGCCGTACTCATTGTTGCGAAAAAGGATCTGCACGAAATATTCGGCATCGGTACACTCAACAATTTCTTGTCCTTAGCCTTCTTTGCCTGGTTTGTTGGTGTCTTCATTTGGTTGGCGTCTCGAGCCCTTCCCAAAGGTGGCAGTTTAGCCGGCGACGCTGTCATGGTCAGCGCTGAAGCGTTCAGGAACATGGTTGACGCTTTCCAACCAAACAAGGACCACGAAAGAGAACGCTGACCAATGCGATGCACAACCATCAAAAGCCATCTTCACAGGTCCATACTTGCGGGTGAGGCAATGGTGAACATTGAGGAATTAAAGGAACTGGCAAGAAAGTGCCGAGTGCATATCGTGAACATGGTTCACAAAGCCCAAGCGGGTCATCCAGGAGGCTCATTGTCTGAAATTGACCTCCTGGTTGGACTTTACAAAACAACCCTGCGAACCCGCCCAAACGAGCCTGATTGGAGCGACCGAGACAGGTTCATCCTCTCAAAAGGCCATGCTTCTCCTGGCATGTATGCTATTCTGGCCGAAATGGGTTTCATCACGGTGGAAGATCTCAATTCTTACCGGGTCCTTGGTGGCATCTGCCAAGGGCACGTTGACATGAAGTGGTGCCCGGGCGTTGATTTTTCAGCCGGTTCGCTCGGCATGGGTCTCTCTTTCGGTATGGGTTCAGCCATCGCCGGAAGGCTCGATGGCAGCGAACGCCAAGTCTACGTAATGTTGGGGGACGGAGAAATTCAGGAAGGAAGTGTTTGGGAAGCAGCCATGGCGGCCACTCACCACGAACTGGGGAACCTTAACGTGATTTTGGACCGCAACCGAATACAAAACGACGATTTTTGTGAAGCACAAATGCGGATGTTCGACATTCCAGCCAAGTGGAAAGCGTTCGGTTGGAACGTCAAGGAGATTGACGGCCACAACATGGACGAAGTCGTGCAAGGCATGCAATTTTTGAGCAATTCCAACGACGGCCCTTCCATTCTTATCGCCCACACCGTGAAAGGGCACGGCGTTTCCTTCATGGCGGACAATCCAGCTTTCCATGGAGCGGCACCGAACGACGACCAGTACGCCCAAGCCATGGAAGAACTCGGTGAGGTGGTTGCATGACAAAGATGGCCGCAACGCGGGATGGATATGGCGAAGCATTGCTGGAATTAGCGGCTAACGAAAAAGTGGTCGTCCTCGAAGCAGACCTCGGAAAATCCACCAAATCCCTGCACTTCCGTAAAGCTCACCCCGAACGGACAGTTTCCTGCGGCATAGGTGAGCAAAACATGTTGTTGGTCGGTGCAGGGCTCGCTGCCTCGGGATACATCCCCTTTGCGAGCACGTTTGCCATCTTTACCGAACGAGCGTTTGAACAAATGCGAAACGGCATCGCTCGACCAAACCTGCCGGTCCACGTGTGCGGCAGCCACGGTGGAACGCACACCGGGACTGATGGCTCGTCAGCTCAATCAATAGAAGACCTGGCGATTTACAGGACGCTTCCAAACGTCATCGTCATGCACCCCAGCGACATCGTCTCCACCAAGTTACTCACCATGCAGCTTGCAGATGCAGGCTCACCATCCTACACGCGAACGGCAAGAAACAAAACTCCGGTGTTGTATGAAGGTCGAGAAAACGACATCAAGATCGGCAAAGGCGTCGTGTTGCTGGACGGCGAGGATGTCGCCATCATCGCTTGTGGCGTTATGGTCTCTGAATCCCTCAAAGCGGCAGAAGTTCTTGCAAAAGAGGGCATAAACGCCACCGTGGTTGACATGCACACGCTCAAGCCGTTGGACGGCGCACTGGTTGACCGGCTCGCCAACAAATGCGGTGCCATCGTGACGGCAGAGGATCACAACGTCATCGGAGGATTGGGGGGTGCCGTGGCAGAGCACTTGACGGCCAACAAGTATGCGCCGCTCGAGCGCGTGGGTGTTCAGGACAGGTTCGGAGAATCTGGACAGGCTGACGAAATGCTTGACGTCATGAAAATTTCATCCAGCTACATCGCTGAAGCCGCCATGCGGGCCATCGCACGAAAAGCGTGATTTGAACCAGGGCGCCGTTAGGGGAGAGTTCATAGAACCTCTTGCATGCATGGGGACTATGGAGTTCTTCCTTGACACGGCCGACGTAGACGAAATTCGTGAGATAGCAGCATGGGGCATTTTAGACGGCGTGACAACAAACCCTTCGCTCATCAAAAAATCCGGTAGGGATTTCAAAGAAGTCGTGCGAGAAATTGCCGGCATCTGCTCGGGCCCCATTTCGGCGGAAGTCACGGCCATGGACACGGATGGGATGGTGGCTCAAGGTCGTGAACTCAAGGACGCGCTTCCGGATAACGTGATCATCAAAATACCGTGCACCCCAGAAGGCTTGGCAGCAACCAAAATCTTGACCGACGAAGGCATTGATACGAACGTCACCCTCATCTTTTCGGCTTCGCAGGCGTTGATGGCAGCGAAGGCGGGTGCAACCTATGTTTCACCGTTTATCGGACGAATTGACGATACCGGGCACGACGGTATGGAGCTCATCGCGGAAATCATGAACACATGGGCGAACTACGACCTCGACACCAAGGTCCTTGCGGCTTCAATTCGCCACCCAACGCACGTGCTGCAGTGCATTCAACTCGGCGCCCACACCGCCACCATGCCGGCAAAGACGTTCCGCCAACTCATGAGCCACCCACTTACCGACAGAGGTCTGGAGGGCTTTATGCGTGACTGGGCCGAGGTTGAGAAAGCAGGAAAAGCCTGATTGAAACAAGGTGTGCAGGCAAAACATTCAGGTAAAGAACCGTCGAAAAACCTCCATGACGAGGTTTGGAGCTCACAACAGTTCATCCGATGTGCTCATTCTCATCCTTGGCTCGCCAATTTGCATCATCGTGGGGTGTGTAATCCTGAGCGCATCTAGAGATCCGTTTTTTCCGATGGTTGAAATCGCTCTGGGATACGGACTCATCGTGCTTGGCGTGGCCTATCCAATTCTCACATTGCTGTTAACGCGATATACTGAATCAGAGGACGACAAAACACCCGAACTGGAATTTCATAACGATGGTCGTATTTCGCTGGTCATCAATGATTTAGGAACAGATGAAGATGAGTAAAACAATCTTCTACACGAGGGTTCCGTTGGAGAAAGCGATCATTTTGTCAATGGACATGTGGTCGGCAGTGTCTTTGCAGTAATGCGCTTCCACAACCGTTCCCGTTTCGTCGATAAGCACGTCCACCGGGATGGTCGAGAATTTCGAGAGGGACAAGGTCAACGGAACATACCCACGTAATGTCGCCTGAAGCAGGGTAATTGGGGACTTAAGGGCGCCCAGCATGAATTTGAAAAACGATTTTTTGACACCGTTTTTCTCAAACTGTTCGTACGTTTCGTCGGCGACAATGGCGAACGGGACGTGATGTTTTTTCATGCGTTTCTTCAATTCGCCCACCTTAGCATCAAAGACGCCGACCATAACGGTGTCCTTGGAAAATTCCCCCCAACGCTTGACAATGCGTCGGATGCGCATGTTGCACAACGGGCACGATGAGAATCTGAAAAATGTCAAAATGACCTTTTTTCCTTTCATGGCGGCCATGTCAAAGGTGCTTCCGTCAATGCCAGGTAGAACGATTGGTGGGGCTTTGTCGCCGGTGTTTATCATGCTCATGCTCAAAACTCGTGGCCGAGGCATTTTATCCTTGTCAACCGATGCGTGACACTGCCAAGGTCGCTTTCAAGAAACCTGTGCGTTCAACGTGATGCCAGTGTCAAGTTTTTCCACATGTCCTCTGGAACTTCCATGGCCAAGCGAAGACCGCCCATGGCGCCCAATCGGACAGGATCGTCGACCACATGGACATTGACATCACCCATGTCGGAAAGGCGTCGCTCTATCAGGGCGCCTAAGCCTTTGATGGAGGAACCGCCACCAGCGAGAACCATGTTCTTGCGGAATTCATCGTGATATTCTGGGTTTGATCCCGCAATGAGTTTCTTGACGTTTTCAACAATCGGGTCAACAATGGATTCGCAAGCACGTTGCATGCAGTCGGTGATGTCCAAAGTCATCGCTTTGCCCTCAATGGAGAAGTCAACAAGAACGGGCTCATCGGGTGCTGAAGTTGACACAAAAGAGAACTGTTCTTTCCATCGGCGAGCCATGTCTTTGGTGATTTGGGCACCGTTGTACTTTGATTGAATTTCCTTGATGAGTTGGTTGTCGACGTAATCACCAGCATACCCCGTGTGCATTTGGTCGCCAGGACCTGGGATGGTGCCGTAGACTCGACAAAGGTCAGTGGTTCCTGCGCCGATGTCAATGACAAGGGTGTGGTTGATCATGTCCAGTGCGTAAGCAACCGCAAACGGTTCTGAGATGATCATGGCTGAGTTGACAGAACCTGCTGCAGCATCAAAAATAGCGGTTTTGTCGACGTGGCTGGCTTCGGCAGGTGCACCAATAACGGCAACTACACGGTCGTATTCTTCAGGGTCGGAGAGTCCAATGAGGTGCGTAATGAAGTGAGCAATGTACTCGCGATCCTCAGGAGTGTCTTTGATGACACCGAGCTCCAGAGGTCGGAACAGGTTGAGGGCCAAACGGTTCTTCAAGGCCTCATGACCGAACAAAACGTCCCTTTTCAAGAAATTTCTAGCGATGGGGTCTTTTGGTGTTCCGATAACGGTTAATTCTTCCACTTCATGACTGTCCGAGGAAACCATCACGGAGCGGAACGTTCCCAAGTCTATTCCAATGTACAACACTTCTTTCGCCATAGGCTCACTGGTTTCCGGACTACGCTTTGGTTTATGAATGGTGCCCACCTTATCAATAGCGGTAGATAGGCATTGCAAAGATTTCAATATCTATAGAAAAGAGATATGGGCTCCATTTATGCCTCAAGTCCAGGCTTCACAATGGTGGCAATACCAAGCAGCGTGTTCCGGATACAATTCAGCCATACCACCACAATTGGTGCACTCCTTGAGCGTCTGCTCTCCGCAAATATCCAACACCATTTGGATATGATAAGCGTCGTCGATGTTCAATTGTTGACGCATCGCCCACAACAACTGGTCTTCGCTGGGTGAAATGATGCCGTCTTCCAACACCATTTCAACCACTGTTCGGTAGTCTTGTATGGTTGAAAAATCCCGATGATCGAGCACCACGCCGCCTTTCTCTGCGACGATATCTGTCCCACCGGGATCGTCCACGAAAATAACAAAAGACGCAGCGTTGAGAGAATTGTCCTTGAGTTCAAACGAAATTCGGGCACCTTCGATATTGGCGTACACCAATTTTGAGCTGCGATTGATGACGTTGGCGATCGAGCGGGCGGTGGTTTCCGCGTTGGGGCCCCTCTTCCAACCTGTAGGGCTTCGTTCGTTGTACGCATAAAATTCGGTGCCACGACCGGGGTACTCAAGGCGAATTTCTTCACCACCATCAAAACCGTTAGAAACGATGGTGATAGCAGCCACCTCCGTTGAAAGGATGTTGTCGTCGTCGTCAAAACTGATCATCAACGGTTTGCGCTCTTCCGAAGCAGCGTTGTAGTGGCCTTGCATGCCGCTCATCCACTTGTCTTCGAGGCGCTTCAGCGATTGCTCCTGTTCACCGGACAGATTTTTGTTGATACCCAAAACGTTGGCCAGTTCGCCCGACGCCATTTCCTGCTTGAACTGTTCAATCATCTCCGCATCTCTTCTGTGCGTTGGTGGTTCTGGGCGCTTTCTGACCTCTGTGGCGTTTGGGTCTGCCCACTCATGACCGCAAGATACGCATCGAAGGTATCCGGCCATGGTCGAATTTTGGGCTTCGCCGCCACAACGGGGGCAATCTCCATCCTCAGTGTAACTGAGGTTGTCTTTGGCAGCCTGCTTCCCTTTACGCAATCCGCCAAAACCCGCCATGAATGAATGGTGCCCTTTGCTTTCTATGAATGCTTTGTTAGTTGGCGATGGAACGAGCTTTCAACCCGTACCGAACGACACCTTCCTGTGCGTAAAGTCGGCGGAAGACCAATTCCATTTTCCCATCCATCGCAAAGTCAACATCTTCGTCATCAACGACGAGAAAAACCCCCTTGGGGCCGTCATCAAGGTGCAGCAAGACGGTGCTGATGCCGCCGAGCAACGGCGCTCTTAACGAAAATTCTGAAGGCGCCCCGGCAGCGGATAACGTCGTCCATGTTTGGATGGTACCTTCTCTTTTGAGCGGCTGATTTGAGGTTTCTACGCCCGCCACAAGATGGGAAAAACGGGGGGGCCACAAGACCGCACCCTCGGCGGTTTGCCCAACCAGTGATAGTCTAGGAAGAGCCGCTTCTTCGTATTGGGCTTGTGAAACATACGCCCCCTGGCTAACATGACCTGACGACAATTCAGCCCCCCAAGCCTCGTTGATGGCCTCATGAAAGCCTTCATCCACGTCCACGGAAATTTCGAGGTCGGCCAGTGTGACTTCTGCACCATGACGAGCAAGGACCACGGTTGCCTCGTCGCTCAAGAGGAGGTCCCATGGTGCCGTCGAACCATCGTCCAAATTATGCGATTGGACACCGGTGGCTTGGCAGATGCTTCGAGCATCAAATCCGTCGGGAATCGAAACCGAAGTCACCAATTCGTCAACCGCCCGATGCAACAGGGCCGCAACCGCAAGGGTAGTGGCGTCGCTATCGGCACCAAAAACTCGGGCATCGTTTAACACGAAGGGTGATTGTACAACCGTGAAATCATCGTGAATTTGGAGAAGATAGCCCATCCAGACATCGGCTTTCATCGCTGATCCCTCCCAAAGACGTGCACGGCGCACGTGGCACCGGAACCACCCACGTTGTGTGTCAAACCCACTTCAGCGCCCCTAACCTGGCGAGAGGAGGTGACCTCGCCCCGTAACTGTTTGAACACCTCAACCACCTGACCGGTACCGGTTGACCCCAGAGGATGGCCCTTCGATTTCAGACCCCCACTGGCGTTGATGGTCGTCGAGCCTTGATTGAGGCGCCCCAATCCTTCCCGGGCAAACTTGCCTCCCTCCCCCCGTTTGGCAAATCCAAGGTCTTCGGTTGCAAAAACTTCAGCGATGGTGAAACAATCGTGGACTTCTGCTAAATCGACGTCTTCAGCGCCAATGCCAGCCATGCCGAGGGCGCGCTTGCCTGCCACTTGTGTGGCCTGCAGTTGAGTTATGCTCGGTCTGTCGTGCAGAGCCAAACGGTCGGAAGCCGCACCAGAACCCCTCACCCACACGGGGGTATCGGTCAATTTCTTAGCGACATGATCGGCGGCCAATACAATGCATGAAGCGCCATCCGAGGTAGGGCAACAATCGTACAACGTGAGTGGATCGGCGACCATAAAGCCGCTGCTGGCTTTCTCGAAACTGACCTCTTTCTGTATGTGAGCCATTGGATTAAGCGAACCGTGATGGTGGTTTTTCACACTGACATGGACCAAGTCGTCATGGGACGATTCAAACTCGTGAAAATAACGGCGGGCCATCAGAGCGTACGTTCCAGGAAACGTAAGTCCTGCAAGCCGTTCCCACTCGGTATCCCCCGAGACGCCAAGCCAATACCGCTTTCTTTCCGGCGTCAGATCGTTCATCTTCTCAATGCCACCGGCAACAACGACGTCCGCCTGACCGCTCTTGATAGCCATCCATGCATCCCTAAACGCAAATCCCGAGGAGGCACAGGCGTTTTCAACACGACGTACAGCCACTCCGTCCATACCGGAATGCTCGGTCAACAAGGCTGCAGTGTTTCCGAGTTGCGATCCACCAAAGGCGATGCTGCCGATGAACGCTTCGTCGATCATGACCGGATCGAAATCGTTGTCGATGCTATTGAAGGCGTCCCTGGCCGCCTCGGCCCACATGCCTTTCAAACCGAGAGGATGATTGCCGTACCTTGTTTGTCCGGCGCCAACAACAGCGACATCCACCATGAACTCCCCACGTCGAAGAGGCACTTCATACCCACGCTTCGCATGCTACAAAACAAGGTGGGTTTCGGTCGCTAACTCCCGTAGGGTTCATGAACAGGTCGCACCCGCATCGGTGCATGCTGCGCCAATGCAAAGGAATCAACTTCAAGGGCACCAATTGTCCAAAATGCAACCAAGAAGGAAAATTCATCATGAGCGACCGGGAAGCCAATTCCCTTGGTCGCATCCTCGCCCTTGTTTTGCGCCACGCACCCGAAAAGTTCGGCGTTGACATGGACATCAACGGATGGGTGAACGCTCGGGAACTCTCCGATGCTATCGGGAACCAGCGTCGCCATTACCATTGGCTTCGCGGATGGCACTTTGAAGCCATTGCAGATGCTGATGAAAAGGGAAGGTACCAAGTCGAAAACGGCATGATTCGTGCTACCTACGGGCATTCAATAGAACTCGACCTCGACCTACCGACCGACGAAATCCCCGAAGTTCTTTACTACCCGTGCGAGCCCACAGAGGTAGAAACATTGCTTGAATTTGGCATAACCGCAGGCGACAGAAAGAATGTCCACCTCTCCCGATCCATCAGCAACGCCATGGAAGCCGGTCACGTACGCATAGACCGCCCAGCCATCCTTGAAATTGACACCGTTCGTGCTGACGCGGATGGCATTGTCATCTACCGTGCAGGCACAACGGTGTTCCTCACCGATGAGGTTCCAGGAGACTACCTGTACAGGGTCGACGAAGACGACCCGATGATTCAAGAAATCATCGCAGAATGGGAACAAGAAGAAGAGTGAGCCTCACTGTTCAGCACCGCATGCCGGACAAAACGGCAAATCAGGTTCCAATACGGATTTGCAGAATTTGCAGTGATTGTGGCCTGACATCAAGGCCTCAACTTTCTTCGGTGCTGGCGGTTGACCGAGTGTAGGTTCAGCCTCAACCAGCCGGATAGGGTCGATGCCGTGCCGTTGGAGTTCCTCAATCCTGTTTTTGTAAATAATGGCTTCCTGGAGAGCCGATTCGAGTTGCAACAGCCGGTGTTCCCGCTCTTGTTTATCTGGGATGGTGCGCGCTTCCTCCACGCAAACTTGGAGATGGCGCATGAACGCTTCCACCGTAGGTTCATCTCCCATGGTAGCACGGTGAGAACCGTTCTTCATGAATCCTTGCCACGCCTTGAGGACGGTAAACTCATGTTTTGCAGCCCGCTGGGTGGGGCATGCGGGAACGGGTCGTGCTCAAGTGGGGTGGCGGCCTCATCACCGAAAAGGACACCATGAAGACCGTGAGGCAGGACGTGTTGGACTCGCTAGCGGCGCAACTTGAGTCTTGCATCCGTGAAGGTATCGATGTGGTTCTTGTCCATGGTGCCGGTTCTTTTGGCCACATGAAAGCCAAGGCCTACAATCTCGCTGATGGCAAGCTGCCCGAATTCAAGAGCCCTGACGGCACCACGCAGGAAGAGGCCGTTGACGCCGTGCGCGAGGACATGCTGGAACTCAACCAGCACGTTATGGACGCCTTGACGAAATACGACGTCTCGGCCGTATCCATCCCGCCCCACAAATGGGCGAGAAACACCGGGCATGACTTTGAGGCCGATCTCGAGATGTTCGCTTCCGTACCCGAAGGCATCGTCCTCGTCACGCACGGTGATGTTGTTGATTGCGACAAACCTCAGACGTTCGGCATTCTTTCAGGCGATGACATCGTGTACAGAATGGCCACAGAACTGCCAAACGTGAAGCGACTGGTCTTCGCCATGGGTGGTGTGGAAGGCGTGTTGAGTGAGCCACCGACCACCGACTCCGATGAGGCATCGCTCATCGAAGTTCTGCACAAAGAAGATGTTTTTTCCCAACAACACATGGACCATATTGATGTCACCGGCGGGATTGCATTGAAAGTCGAGCGCGGGTTTCAAACCGCTGAACATGGCATCAGCGTCCACCTTGTCAGTGGAGAAATTGACGAGCGAGTGATGCAAGCATGTCTCGGCAACGAGGTTCGCGGCACCGTTCTTACCCTTTGAAACAACAGAGAACTCTTCATGTAGCCTCCGCGCTTCCATCAGTCCGGTGAAACGATGGTGGGGTACACAATTGAGGATGTCCCGCACCACGATTTGAGTCAAGAAGCACTTGACACGCTTCGTCAACAGGACGAGGAACAGGCGGCTCTCATGGCCGAAGCCATCATCAAGGTCTCCGAACAGGACGAGCCGCTGGGGTCGATATCAAAGATTGAAGCCCACCAAGGAGCCGGTGCGTTCCACAGAGCGTTCAGCGTTTTGTTGTTTAACACCAAAGGAGAGATGTTGCTTCAACAACGGTCCGGAGAGAAGGTTACGTTCCCACATGTTTGGGCGAATGCGTGTTGCTCACACCCCCTCTACAGCCCGGAAGAATTGGACGAGGCTAATGCCATGGGTGTAAAACGGGCTGCTTTGAGGAAACTCGAGCAAGAACTGGGCATCGACCCATCCACCGTGTCCACCGACGACATGACCTTCATGACCAAAATGCGATACGCCGCACGCATGAATCAAGAATGGATAGAACGAGAGGTTGACCACATCCTCGTCATGTGCGCAGATGTTGAACTCGCAGTGAATCCCAACGAGGTGGCGGACGTGATGTGGGTGAATCAAGAGACCCTAGAGGCCATGCTGGTCGAGGACAGACCACCGGAACAAGCTGTTGCCCCTTGGTTTCGATGCATTGCATCCCGCATCATGAACCCCGCATGGTGGGAGGGCTTCAACAACCCAATGGCGTTGAAAGAGCTGGCCGACGATAAGATTCATGATATGGGGGACGTAACGGACTTGCTCCCGAATGCGGAAGGTGCTGACCTGCTTACGTCGATCATGGAAGTTAAGCCGCTCATTGAAGAACGCATTGAAACGAGCCTACGGGCCTCCAGGCATGAACGGCTTGGCGATGCGATGATGCACTTGGTTGAGGGTGGCGGTAAACGGATGCGAGCAACGCTTCCTTGGCTGGTGGGCAAAGCGGTTGGGGACACGCATGCAGGTCTCCTAGATATCGGTGCGGCCATCGAGACCGTGCACAATTTTACGCTGGTCCACGATGACATCATGGACGACGATGAGTTGAGACGTGGTCGAAACGCCGTTCATATCGAATACGGCATGCCGACAGCGATTAACGCAGGCGATGCCATGTTGGCCATCGCCTTTGAGCGCCTGGTGCAGGCGGAAAACCTCACGCCCACGGACGTAGCACCGCTTGTGAATCGTATAGCATGGATGGTGCGACGCGTGAGCGAAGGTCAGCAGCTCGATATTGAGTTTGAAGATCGGCTCGAAGTTTCTGAAGAGGATTATCTAGAGATGATCGAAGGAAAAACAGCCGTCATGTTTTGGATTTGTGCAGAAATTGGCGCTCGAATATCGGGTGCCGGAGAAGAGACCGTGCAACTCATGGCGGATTGGGGCAAAGCGCTTGGCCTGTGTTTCCAACTAATGGACGACGTTATTGACGTGCTCTCCGATTCCGCCACGCTCGGCAAGCCGGCTGGCTCGGACATCGCACAGGGCAAGCGGACCCTGATGGTGATTCATGCATTGAGGCAACCAGACAGCCCGACGAAACAACGCCTGATGGCCGTTTTAGGCAAAGGCGACGCCGTTGATGCCGCCGGTTTGGCAGACGGTTTGGTGGCGTTGAACGAACTCGGTTCGGTGGCCTACGCCAAGGAGAAAGCCGAAGCCTACCACCAAGAAGCGCACGACTGCCTTGACAAGTTGCCAACATCCACGGCTCTACGGGCGCTCCGGGAACTCACGGATTTCCAGTTGGCTCGTTTGTCGTGACCAAACGAACCTCATCACCCAGCCGGACGATGCCGGCTTGAATCACCTCTGCGTACCAACGTGTCTGTCCGGGGTTTCGTTTGTCGCTGAGGTGGTGGAATTGACCGCCAATAAACGAGTTGCGAATGGTTTTGCACGGCACGGCCGCTGACGTTATCGAAAGCCAAACAGACCCCACACGAAGTTGTGATCCAATGCCTAAGTCCCCGGGCGAACAACCGCTGATGAGCATGTTTTCTCCAGTCGAGCCTGGGTATATGGGGTGGCCGTCCTGTTGCAGACGTTCGAGAACCCAGTCCTCGAGCAGACACACGGCTCGTAACGGGCCGCCGTGGTGTCGCTGGTCGTTTTGTTGATCACCAGTGCAGCCCGTTTCTGAAACCTCGAGCATCTCAACGGGTTGTTTTGGAACGCCACCTGTCAGGCTAGCGTGGAGCCCCAAGACGACTCCGCTCATGTTTGAACCTCAATCTGCGTAGTACGATTCAGGGTTTGGCTCAGGCTTGAGGCCTTTGCGTTGGCGAATGTCCCCCACGACGTCATTGAAAAGCTGGGGAGGAAGCATCTCAAACCCAAGGTTCTCGGTGTTCCAAACGGCACGACCTTGGGAGGCGGCTCGTATGTCGTTGGAGAAACCAAATGTTTCAGCGATTGGAATGACACCAACGACCGTGGTCACGTTGCCCTCGGATGGCATGTCTTCAATGATACCTCGGCGGGTCGTCACTTCTCGTGTGACTTGGCCGAGCCAATCGTTTGGAACGGAAATAAACGCTTTTTGCATCGGTTCAAGGAGGACCGTTTTTGCCCTCATCATGGCTCCCTTGATGCCGTTTCGAACGGCGGGAATCGTTTGTGCAGGTCCACGGTGAATGGCGTCTTCGTGGAGTTTAGCATCAACAAGTCGAACGAACATGCCTTGCACTGGTTCGTCTGCGACGGGACCTTTTACGCACACTTCGTTGAAAGCCTCGATGATCAGTTCACGTGTCTCGTGCAGGTTTTGGATACCTTTGGTATCGTTGACGAGGACGTTCGTGCCCTTGATGGCGTAGATTTTGCGCATGATGTCTTTGTCCATGCCGTACTCGCCGAATTTGTTCCCGACCTCTTTGGCGTCTTTGTTTCTGACGGGGCCGTCGCCGAGTTCGCCAGCTCTCAAAGCGGCAACAACGTCTTCTGGCAACGCTTCAATCTCAAAGAAGAAACGGTTGTGGCGGTTGGGGGATTTTCCTTCAAACGAGTTGCCACGGTTTGAGCCTTGGATACCTTCCCGGTAGACAACGATGGGCGGGCTGACCTTGACCTTGATGTTCTGTTCTTCCTCAATGCGGTACACCGTGATTTCAAGATGAAGTTCACCCATTCCGGCAAGAAGAGCTTCGCCCGTTTCTTGGTTGGTTGTCACTTGTAGGGATGCATCGGCTTTGGCCAGGGAGCGCAAAGCGTCGATGAACTTGGGCAGGTCCTTCATGCTCTTGGGCTCTACGGCCACCGTAACCACAGGGTCGGAGTAGTGCCGAATTGCCTCAAAGGGCGTGAAATCTTTGTCTCTTGAGAGGGTTACACCAGCGGCAGCAGAGCGAATGCCCGTCACTGCTGCGATGTTTCCCGCAACGACCTTGGGCACCGTGATGCGGTCGCCGCCGACCATCATCGCCACTTGTTGAACGCGTTCAGGCTTCGCAGCACCGATGGCATAGACGGACTCACCCTGGTTAATGGCACCAGAGTAAACGCGACCAACGGCCACTTCACCAGCGTGCGGGTCCATCCAGATTTTGGTCACCATCATGGCGAGTTCTGCCTCAGGATCGCAATTCATCATCGCCTTACCGATGTCGGAGTCAAGATCGCCGGTCCAGATGTTTGGGATTCGGTATTTCTGGGCCTCAATCGGTCCGGGAAGTTTTGACACGGCCATGTCGAGGAGAACCTCGTGGACAGGAGCTTTCTGGGCGAGGGTTTTCTGGTCCTCGTTGTTGCAGTATTCGAAAATTTCCTTGAAAGATATACCGGATTTGGCCATGTAGGGTACGGTGATGCCCCAGTTGTGGTACGCTGACCCGAAGGCGACCGTTCCGTCTTCCACTGAAACTTGCCACGCTTTTTCCATGCCCTTGGGCGCAAATTGGCGGATCAATCTGTTGACTTTCTTGATGGTTTCAATGAAACGGGCCATCATGTCCTCTGGTGTCACCTGCAGTTCGTTGATGAGTCGGTCAACCTTGTTAATGAACAGCACAGGCTTCACTTTTTCCTTCAACGCTTGACGGACCACGGTCTCTGTCTGAGGCATGGGGCCTTCCACGGCACAGGCAAGAATGAAGCAACCGTCGACCGCTCGCATGGCACGGGTTACGTCTCCACCAAAGTCAACGTGGCCTGGTGTATCGATGAGGTTAATGAGGTAATCCGTTCCTTCGACGGCGTGGACCATCGAGGCCGAGGCGGCGTTGATGGTGATGCCACGAGCGGATTCTTGCTCGTCGAAGTCAAGAACTCGGGCAGCACCTGCAAGCTCGTTCGACATCATTCCTGCGCCAGCGATGAGGTTGTCGGAGAGGGTTGTTTTCCCGTGGTCGATGTGCGCAGCAATGCAGAGATTCCGAATCTGAGGCAGAATGTGCATGACTTCTGTGGCTTTCTTGATGTTGTCTTCCTTACGTCCCATGGTTACCACCGTGTTCTCGCTGCTTCGCCCACTGAAAAGGGGTTCTTAAGTGCCTCGCAGGCAGGGTGTGAATCAGTACAAGAGTTGTACATCCGAGGCGGTGGCGAGAGCGATGACACCGGGAGGGCCACTCCATGAGATTTGGTCGTCCGCCATGAGCAGAGCGCCGTCCCCCTCAGCGATACCGAGAACGGCCTTAAGCGAACCAAACGAACAGTGCAAGGTTGCTCCTGCCACCAGCGCATCCATCATGGGTCGAACCATGGGTTCTGGGCTGTCAAGTTCAGCCTCGAGTCCCTCGATGTACGAGGCCTCCAAAAGACGCACACCAGCGGCAGCAAAGAAGACGTTGACATCATGGCCATCGGCCACGGCACGCGAGGCGCAAGCTAAACCGACGATGGTCTTCACAGGGTCGTTGTTCGGGTCGGAGACAAACTTCACAAAAATGCGCTTGGACATGCCCGTTGCTCGGTGCGACGGGGTATGAATCTTAGCGAGCGAACTTGACGATTGGGTACCGATTCGATCATCGAGCAGAAGCAGCGATGCGCTCAAGTTCTTCCTTCTTGCCAACAGCGAATGAAGTGACGTCGCCTTCGCTTGCCTTTGTAAGTTCGTTAATGATGCAGTTCTGAAGGGTTCGCTTGGACTTGTGAGTCCCCTGTTGGGCTCCTTTGGCAAGGTTGGCTAGGGCGACATCCAAGCGGCGGGAAGGGGAGGAATCAACAGCTTTTGGCTGAGAGACTGCACCAAACTTGATTCGAGTGATCTCTTCCATAGGTGCGGCAGAGCAAATGGCGTCGACAAAGACCTGCAGTGGGTTGTTGCCTGAGCGTTCTGCAATTTGGTCGAGGGCGCCCTCAAAGGCTTTCATGGCGCCCATTTTCTTTCCAGTGTAAGCACCGGTTCGCATGAGTTTGTTGATGTATCGCTCAACAACGGAGAGTTTGGATTTTCCAAACCAAGCGTTGGCGTGCCGTCCACCGGTGTGTGGCACACCCACCGTTGTCAGATTGATGTATGGCGCCAATCCAGGGTCTCGGCAGGTGACTTCTGACGCGTCCCACTTTCCGAAGACTTTTGTGCCGATGCCAGCAATGGGTTTGACTTCTTGTGCCTCGGGTTCTGTATCGCTCATGGTGCTCACCTCATCGGACCGGCTTTTCCTTTCGTCCTCGAACCATTTCGTCGAGCGAAACGCCGTTGACTTGAATGACTTTGTAGCGAACACCGGGGATATCTCCGTACGAACGACCCATGCGGCCGCCGATACCTTCGACCATGACTTCGTCGTGCTCGTCAATGAAGTTGATAGCGCCGTCGCCAGGAGCGAAGGCGGTAAGTTTGTTACCGTTTTTGATCAGCGAAATCTTCACGGCTTTGCGGATGCCGCTGTTGGGCTGTTTGGCCTCAATACCGACTTTTTCAATCACGATGCCTTTGGCTTGCGTAGAGCCTGCGAGCGGGTCGTGCTTGGC
>CACODE010000019.1 GCA_902625885.1 uncultured Candidatus Poseidoniales archaeon | reverse complement strand
TCAACATGGTGTTCAATCGCTTTACCAAACCCTTTGTATGGCGATCAATCACGTGCAGAAACCTCTTCTTTTTGTTCTAGACGGCGAAGCCAAAACAACGGCTGACCTCTTGGAAAAGTGGCATTATACACGCTTAATGGCTGACGCAAGCGCTATCCCAACAATTTATATGTCTTCATCCTCGCTCCCGCCCCAATGGGTGAAGAAAAAATATGCCAGAGATTGTTTACTTAGACTCGCCTCTGGACTCCGACAGTTTGTACGAGCGTCTCTGCCCGCCCGTTCGACAATGGTTCCAAAACAAGTTCCCAGACTTCACGCGCCCGCAAAAATTGGCCATTCCAGCCATCATGAACAACGAACACTTGCTTCTCTGTTCGCCAACAGGTTCCGGTAAAACATTGACTGCCTTTCTCACGGTCATCGATAAACTGGTTCGCCTCGCACTGGACAGAAAATTAGAGAAGAAAGTGCATGCGATTTACATTTCACCAATCAAAGCCCTGGCCAACGATATTCAGCGAAACCTCATCGGTCCGCTTGCCGAAATTACCGAACATTATCTTCCGGACAGAGCGCAGGAAATCCGTGTTGGGTTGCGCACCGGGGACACGTCTCAATCCGACCGGCAGAAGATGTTGCGAAACCCCCCGCACATTCTCATCACGACACCCGAGAGCCTTGCTATCGCCATCACCTCGCCGCGTTTTCAACCCATTGTTAGCGAAGTCGAATACATGATCATCGATGAATTGCATTCTATGGTGTCAACCAAACGTGGAGTCCATCTTTCCTTGACGTTATCATTGTTGGACTCGCTGTTGAAGAACCCTGTTCAAAGAATCGGCATTTCTGCAACAATGGAACCGCTGGAGACCGTCGCTGAGTATTTGGTGAGCAGTGATGACCGTGAGGCGAGAGGGCAACCAACATCCGTCAGCATCGCCAAAATCTCGGGTTCAAGGGAATTGGATTTGGACATCTTGATCACCCATCCAAAATTCAGCGATCTCTCGATGGTAAAATTGCTCGAGTACAACATCGAGGCCATAGCAGATCTCATCAGCGCCCACACCACCACGCTGGTGTTTGCCAACACCCGGAAGATGACCGAGACCATCGTCCAGAAACTTCGCCCGTTCCTGGGCGATCTTGTGGCCGGACACCATGGTTCAATGGACAAGAACATTCGTCTTGAGGTGGAGCGGAAATTGAAGTACGGCCACCTAAGAGCCGTGGTAACTTCTTCGTCACTCGAAATGGGTATCGATATCGGGTCCGTCGATCTTGTCCTGCAGGTTGGCAGTCCTGGCGATATCGCAACCGCGCTGCAGAGAATCGGTCGTGCAGGTCACCACGTGGGTGGTATTCCCAGAGCCCGCTTCCTCCCGACGAGTGTTGACGACCTCATCGAATTGGCGGCCTTGCAAGCGGCGATTCAAACCGGCGATATGGACCGTCTTGATTTCCCCCAAAATTGCTTGGACGTCGTGGCGCAATTCATCATCGGTTTGGTCATCATCAACGAGCTCGATATCGATGAAGCGTACGAAATCATCGTCAATTCCTGGTCGTACCGTAATTTCGAGTACGACGATTTCATCGAAGTCTTGGACATGCTCGAGGAGGAGCGTCGCATTTGGATTGACTGGGAGGAAAACATCTTCGGCAAGCGCGGTTACTCGCGAATGATTTACTACACCAACATCGGAACCATCGCTCCAGATAATTCCTACTTGGTGTTTAACGCAGAAGGTTCTATCCTGGGGAAATTGTCGGGTTCATTTGTCTCAAATTTGCGAAACGGCGATGTTATTTTGCTCGGCGGTTCAACGTACAGGGTGACAAACATTCAGGGCACGCGAGTCAATGTCACAAGTGTCACCGGTCATCGACCTACAATTCCATCTTGGTCGGGTGAGGCGAGAAGCCGAAGCCGTGAACTCTCTCAAGCCTTGTTGGACCTCATCGGTCATTGCATTGTCTCGCTGCGTCGGGAGCAAGACCCGCGTATGTTGCTGCGAGAGGTCTACGGATTGTCAAACGATGTCGCCAACGCCATCGCCCGACACTTAGAGGAACATTCCCTTGATTCATTCCAGGTGCCAGATTCCCGTCGGATTCTTGTCGAACAAGTCATTTCAGGGGCTTTTCCAACATACATGATCACCACTTGCAGAGGTCGCGGTTTCAACACGGCGCTCGGTTATTTCATGGCGGGCCTGGCTGAAGCCAACAACGTCGCTGTTATCGAGATGTCCTTCGATGAAAACGGGCTTCTTCTGAAGACCAGCCAGGAGGTTGATCCGGGTCAAATGTACCTAGCGTTTCGGGAAAACAACCACCTTGATGTCATCGAACGCTACATCATCAACACCCAAATTTTCGCCAAGAGATTCCGTGAAGTTTCAGGACGCTCGCTTATCATTCCAAAACGCATGGGTGCTGAGGAAATCAGCCCTCAGCAATTCCAGCAAAGGGCGGAAGCGTTGTTGCAGAAGCATCGAACGATGGACAACAGCCTGTTGATGAGGGAAGCCAAAAGCGAAATCATGTTTGGCGATATTGACCTGATCGGTCTTGAACACTTTCTGCAATCCTGCGTCCAAGGCGATGCACGAATTGTTCACACCAAGGTTGTGGTGCCGTCTCGACTCGGTATGTCGCTCTTCATGTCCGCCTTTGAGGACTTGATGTCCATGAAGACGCGAGCTTTCCTGGTTAAGGATATTGACCCTTCCATTCTCCAGAGGCTGCTTGGCACCCGTTCGTTAGCGACCGAACTGTCCAGCGAACAACTGAATACTTACTACGCCAACAAAGCCCCGGTTCCAACCAACTCGCGGGAATTGTTCCGGTTGATGAGCCATGGCGGTGGCCTTGACAGGGAGTTCAACAACCCGCTCTACAAGGAAAAACTGGCCGGCATTCCACAAGACACCATCCGTGGCTGGGTTGAGGAATTGATTCAGTCCGGTCAGATCACGAAACTGGATGGTACCGGACAAGAGGAACTCGATGGCAAGTGGTTTGCCCCCTACATGGCGGAAATACACGGCACGCTGGGTTGCCTTGCGGTTGCGGGCGGCAAGGAAATAGAGAACCTCTTGGAACTTCATACGTCCGGCCTCTCCTACAAGATAGCGACGGCTTTCGAAGGAACCAAACCGGTGGCTTGGGAACGACGAGCCCTGAGTGACCCCCAGGAAGCGATGCGAGTCAAAATCATCGAAATGCTCGGTTCAGAAGGGCCCAAGACCTCTGAAGAGATGGTCGACCGACTGCCGTTCCCTCAACCGCTCATCGAACGATCTCTCCACGAACTGGAAGGTCGAAACGTGGTTTCTGTTGGCTTCTTCATCCAAACCAACGATGCTGAGTACATCATGCGTGTGGACGAACATCGCCTTACCGGAGGTGAGGAGGAGGTTGTCGAATACAGATGGATTCAAAACATGGTCCTTGACAAGTCGTTCAAGAATTACGGCGACAGTTTCACGGCGTTCAACGAACACGTTCTCTTCCAGAAACAACAGGAACTCCTCTACCGCGTCGACGAGTTCGCCTTCAACGATTGGACAGACGTTCAGCTCGACTCTGATGTTGTTATGGGCCGTTTGTTGCACAACAGGATAGGCTACACGACCAAGCGAAACCTACCGATGCTGCTCGGATTGAAACCCGAACCATGGATCGGGCCAATGGAGGATGAGATTCTTAGCAAAATTCCCCCCGGGGAAAACGTCACGCGTCAAGAGATCATGGCGGATTACCCGAAAGGTGACGAGCACAAATCTCTCCAACGCGATTTGAAAAACGCTCTTGGCAATTTGGAACGTCAGATGCTGGTCGTCAAGCAGTTTGAGGAGGTGGCCGGTCGCCGCCGTCGTTTGTCGCTGTTCCACAGGGTCAAGGACGTTTATCCCGCCCTGGGATTCGAGGAGGCTTTGGAAGAGGTCGTACGGCGAATGGGCCCTGTAAAAGCCAGCACGCTTCGCTTCTATGTTTCTCGAAGTTTTGAGGATTTGACGGTTGCCCTCATGAATCTCGAAAATGATGGCAGAATTGCAAAAGTCACGGCCCTCGTCCCTGAGCCTGAAACGTTCTACTGCGCTCCCGATGAGGTGGACGACCTGATGCGACAGCGTCGCGAAGACCGAACCGTTCGAATTCTCACGCAGTCCGACCCCTACGTCTCCAGGTTCATCTGGGAGGTGCGCAGCGTGCTCGACAGGGGATGGTACTTGCCCATTTTCAAAGGGGTTGATCCGATAGGAAAGGTGCTGATGTTCAAGGTGAACGACTATCTCGAAATCAAGGACCTCCACGTACCGACAGCTTATCTCGAGGAATTCTGCGAAGCGTTCGAGCTTCTCCTGGAAAATCATGCAGCGCAACTAGTTGACGTATCTGTTCTCTCAAATTTCAACAGTGAGCCAATAACGTCTTTGGACGATACAACGCTAAAGGCATTGGAGGGCATTGGTTTCAAAATCACGGGCGAGCGCATGATTCGCGGAGCTGTTGTTGACCCCCAGCCACGTGAAATTGCTGAAAGGGCGTTGTTCCACAAGCACCACTTGCATCAAACGACGCGTCATGAGAACGAGATCATGGCTCTCAAGAAGGTTGACGAAATACGGGACGACTTTGCGTTAAGAGGACGAAGTGAACTCTATAGAGTGGACCTTAAGAGCATGGCAAGTGCCCACCGATTGCATCAAGGCATCAACTTGCGGGGGCACCAAGTCTGGGCTTCTTACGAGCATTTCCAAGAAATTTTGGCGATTCGCAACCAACCCGCAGATGAAGAACTCTGGGACATCGTCGAATTCTTCAGCAACCATTCCGATCCAAATCTGTTCAAGGAAAGGCACGCTCTTACGCAATCTGAATTTAGAAAGTTGGTTCAACCACTGATTCGGACCGGGCACATTGTGCAAGATTTCCGTGGTGGATTCAGGAGCGTGTTTGTTCCTGAGGGTGTTGATCGGGCCGAACTGCGCAAGGAGTACATCAGAAAATTGGTTGAAAAATTCCCAGTGATCACGCTCCGTCAACTCACGCAACTCGCCGGCCCGTCGTTCAAACCAGAGGAGTTGAAGGCGGTCCTCAACAGTTTTGAGGAGGATGAGACCCTCATCAAAGGCTTCCTCATTGAGGATTTTCACCAAGTTTGTTGGGGGAGAAAAGAATTGCTCAAAGAAGCCAAATCCATTCCAGCCATCCGTGATTTCGTTCTCCCGCCCTCCGACCCCATTGCCCCTTATTTTGCCGACATCATGAAAGAGAGGTTTGGCTTTGGTTCGGCCTATTTGGTCTTCAGAAACGCTGAGCCAGTGGCTGCTTTCAAAGCCAACACGCGAAACAAAATCATTGACGTAAAGGATTACGAAGGCTCCGAAAAGGCCTGGCGAATCGTCAAGGAATTCGCTTGGGAACACCAAATGCCGTTGCAAACTGAACTCCGCATCGGTGGTAAAAAATTGAAGTGAGCAATCATCTACTTCCTTCACACTGCGTGATAAGCCGTGCCAAGGTAATCGCAGATACCCTCGAGGAACTTCACATCGGCTTGTGAGAAAGCGGCGTGTGCATCTGAATCAACATCCAAAACTGCGACAACCTCGCCCGCGTGATTTTTGACAGGGACCACCACTTCGCTGTTGGTGGATGAGCTGCAGGCGATGTGCTCTGGGCGTGCGTGCACATCCGGGACATCTTGCGTTCTTCCCGTCCGTGCAGCTGCGCCACATATGCCCTTGTCGAACGGGATGTACAGGCAACCGTGGCCACCTTGGTACGGGCCGATTTTCAATACGTCGGGCGCCGTAGTCCGATAGAAACCCGTCCAGTTGAAATGGTCAAAGGCGTGATGGAGCTCACACACCACGGTGGCCATAGCGGCGACCCAATCGTCTTCACCGTCCAACAAGCCTTTGATGCGTTGCTCCACTTCAGTGTGCATGGACCGCTGCTCTCATGTTGATATTTGAATGCTTGATTTTGGGCCATCCCCCTTTTCCCAATGGTTGATATAGGAACACATTGTGTTTTGAGGCATGAAAAAGGCCCTCTTGCTTACTTTTCTGTTTCTCGTCAGCCTGTGCTCGCCGATGATGACAACCACCCACGCTCAGATGCCAGAGGATGGTGAAATGAGCGTGCTGCACACCGCTGTTAACCCAGCCAACAACAACACCTATCACCTGCTCACCGCATCATCGTGGGAAGACGCTGCTTCCTATGCGAGGTCCTTGGATGGGTTCCTGGTGACGGTTGACGACGATGCCGAAAACACGTGGCTTTTCGAAACCTTTTCATCGTGGGACAACACTTCCCGCCACCTCTGGATTGGGCTTTCGGATCACAGCGCCGAGGGAGAGTACCGCTGGCACGATGGCACACCGTTTCTCTACCGCAACTGGGGCGATGCCCAACCATCAGAGGGCGGCGACGAGCACTTCGTTCACATCGCCAGCACAAACATGGGCAACATCATGCCGGGCAGTTGGAACGACCTCGAGAACGACCCTCAGTACTTCCCCGTCTACGGGGTTGTCGAGATTGGTCCGGGGGCTGACTATGCGTTGCGCTTTGACGGTGCCGAAGATCATGTGGTGATGGACCACAACGATCGATTGGACATGGAAAACATCACTCATCTGGAACTCTCGGCATGGGTTCACCCCTACGGCACCGAGGGTAACCAGTTCATTTTGATGAAAGGTGATTACGGATGGGGAATGTACCTTTCCGACAATCGCTTGGCGTTTTCCTCTGAATACAGTCTTTCTCAGCATCCCGTTTCTGACGGCATCGTTGAAGCCGATGAGTGGTCACATGTTCAGGTAAACGTCGTCGTTGGTGAAGGCTACACGTTCCGTATCAACGGCAACGATGCCGGTGCTGTGACTGATGAGGACGCCACCATCCCTCTAGGTGATTTCGGCTCCAACAATTGCTATGAGAACAATCTCGCCTGCGATGAATTCTTTGTCGCAAGGATGGGAGCGGGTTGCGAGTGCAATTACTTTGAGGGGCTGCTGGACAACATCACTGTTCGAGCAGGTACGGACAACAGCACGCTGGAGGAACGGGTTCATCTTGAATTCCCCGAAGGCGAAGGTGGCGAAACCTCCGAAGGCATGCATGGCCATGTGGCCATTATCGAGGGCGCCGATTGGGTAATGCCCGATGGGAGCATCGTCGCGCAGGCAGAGGAACTTTTCATCGGTGAAGCGTTTGAGTTGGCGTTTGCCGCAGCGGGGGACACGCTCCTCTTTTTTGTTGAAATAGAGGAGTACACGCGTGAAGTCGAGTGGTATTCCTACTCGCTGAAATTTGACGATTTTGAGGAGATGACAGAATACACCCTGTACGCCCTTTCCAATGAGGTGCCAGACGCGTGGAACCACGACACAGCCACCGAAGGAGAATTCGGCTTTGTCTACGAATCGTGGTCGTGGCCCGATGAAGGCGTCATGTGGTTTACCGTCGTTCTCGACACCGACGTAGAAGACCTCTACATCGAACTGGACGCCGATATAGCCGATCCGCCACCAACGTTGGACGACATGACCGAACTCAAAGAGAGCATACCGGTAACGAACCAGAACATCAATGGAGATTCCTACAACAACGGTGATGTCAACATCAACTACTACTACATTAACGTCACACAACCTCTTGCCGATTTGCGCGTGCGAACCTATGACGGCCGCGGCAACGTCGACATCGGGATGTCGTACTACAGCCCACCCACGCCAGTTTTCTGGTGGGATGAACAGGACGGTGGTGAAGAGAAGTTTGATGAAAACGGCGACGAAATAGCCCTGATGGAAGCCTGGTCAACCAACCCGGGTAACGATGAGGAAGTGCACCTTTTCGACGTGGAGGTTGGTCTCTACTACATCACGGCTTACAGTTTCAGAAACGCTCGTGAATTCACCATAGTCGCTGACTTCGTCTACCCACCCGAGAACGTCGAACCGGAGGATGCCGTTGTGTTGACACCCGGTGTTGAATACGGACCGTTAAGTGGATACGACGGGCTAAATCAATACTTCAAGGTCGACGTGCCTCAAGGCACTGAACGTCTGATTGTCTCATTGGCCGACGGCGCAGGCGAAGCGAGTCTCTACATGCGACTGGATCAAGCGCCAACCAGTTCAACCTACGACCACCATTCAACCTCCGAGGGCGCCGACGATCGAATCGCTTTCAACGACCCCACGCCGGGCTGGTGGTACATCCTCCTTGACTCGCCCTCCGCCTTCACCGGTGTCCACATCCTTGCAGAATTCGCCGAACGCTATGTTTGGGATTACGATGGAACACCGCTTGAACTCTACAACGACGAACCCTTGGACGGTGTTGCGGTTTCGAAAGGTGAAAGCGTCCTTTTCTTCGCTGACTTGGAGGAACCTGGAAACATCTTCTGGTTGGAAACATCCGGGGGCTCGGGCGATGTGATGCTCACAGTGGAAGGGCTTCAGTACGAACTGGCGTTCAACGAGGGAGGAGGCCGTCCGGGTTCGGGCGAAAACATCGAAACGGAGACATCGGACTTTACCATCACCAGTGGTAAAGAGGGAACGAATCATCTTCTCTCGGTAGAAGCGCCGATGAACGGCAGGATTGACATCACCATGACAGGGATTTCCGACGCCACAGAAATCAGCATTCTTGCTCGCTGGGACGAGACGTTCTTCCCGGTTGAGCCGCTTGAACCCGAGGCCCCGGCAGAACCGCTAAGCGTGGCCACATGCGTCGAGACAATGACGGAATTGTTCGACGAACATGACGCGAACGACGACGGTTTGCTCGACGAAAACGAGCTCAAGTCCACAGAGATCTCAGCGGAGGAATTCAAAATCGCCGACATCGACAAGGACGGGGCCATTGAATTCCGTGAAGTCCTCCAGTTTTCTTGCACGTGCGACAACGAACTCAGGATGGTGTTTGACGCCTTCGCACTCGGTGGAGATGAGGTTTCAATTCGGGCCCTAGCAAGCCACGAATGGGCCAATGAATTTGATTTTGAAAGCGTCAATATCAACGATGACGGGTACATTGATGGAGAAGAATTGGACTTGCTCGCCGTCCTCTGCGACACGTCTTATGACGCCTTTGACGGAGACGGTGACGGTGTTCCGGATGAGGTCGACGCGTTTCCCAATGACCCTAGCGAGTCCAAGGACACCGACGGCGACGGTGTGGGCGACAACGCCGACATCGTGGCCAGCGTATCCAACGACATCATTTACGCATCGGCAGGCGTTGTATTCCTCCTCCTCACAGCGCTGCTTGTAGGATTCTTGCGCAACGGGGCGAAGTCAGGCTCAGAGGAGGAACTGTGGGATGGTGAAGATCGAATGACTGAGACCATGTTTGGAGAACAGCGCTCAAGCGATTACCGCAAAGAGGAAGTTGCGCTGCCATCCAGCACCACCGTGTCGGTTGAATCAAAGGTTGACCACTCCGTAGAAAATCAGGACCTGATGTCGGCACTTGCGCCAACTCAAACGCCTCCCGAGGAGTTGATGGGCATGGTCCTCGACGGTGTTGAGACCGTTGAATTCCCAACTGGAAGTGGCAACGTTTGGGTTCGAGACAGCCCTGACGTACCATGGTCGCCTAAACCCTGATTCGGGAAACCTCATACGCCAGAAGACTGAGGGCGCAGTGCCCCTGTAGTGTAGTGGATATCACCCCGGCCTCCGGAGCCAGGAACCCGCGTTCGAATCGCGGCAGGGGCGCTTTATTGGGTGACAAACCCTTCCCAACGCCGCATGTATTCGATGAAGGTGGGATTTAGCATGGCCTTTTTCAGCCGTGTTGGCGTAAATGGCGGTCGTGAAGGTTCCTTGCTTCCTGCTTCAAGGTAACTGGGCCAGTCCGGGTGAGGGATGCCTGCTCTCCCAACGCCGACAAGGTCACCACCTTGCTTCATGGCCAATCGGGCGTCCGCTGCGGTCCAGATACCGCCCGTGGTAAACAATGGCAAATGAGCGGGCGTAGCCTCACGAAAAATAGTGGTGAAAGGTTTTGTTTCACCTAGGAACGTCCCCTCTTTGCGTATGTCCCAACATGAAAGGTGCAGAAAATCAATGTCAAGTTCCCCACAAATCGTAGCAACAGTCACGGCATCGTCTATCGTCATACCGCAAGATGTCAACTCTGGCGACAGCCGTATGCCCACCAAGAAATTTGGTCCTGTGCAACGACGCACCTCTTCGGTAATCGCCACCAAAAATCTCGTTCTGGTCTTTTGGTCGCCGCCCCATTCGTCGGTTCGTCGGTTCGTTTTACCACCAAGGAATTGAGCGATGAGGTACCCATGAGCGCCGTGCAATTCAACACCGTCGAACCCTGCTTCTTCGCAACGGCGTGCGGCTTGACCAAAGGCGCCGATGGTTTCCTGTATCTGTGATGCCGTCATTTCTTCACTGTCGCCCAAACCTGAACCGAGCGGATTGGTTGACGCGGATACTGGCTGGACGCCCGTGATGGTTTTTGGTGCCCTCATACCACCGTGAAACAATTGGGCGAGCAGGACAGCACCGTCCCTCTTCACGCGTGCAGACAATTCAGTTAGCCCCTCAACATGTCCGTCGGACCATGTACCGAATTCGCCATCCCAGCCTTGCCCACGCTCAAGCACATGCGTGGCAGCGGTTGTGACGATACCAAAACCCCCCCGCGACCTGGCTTCAAGCCATGCGATTTCATCATCCGACAGCGTGCCATCGTCGTGGCTTTGCTTGTTCGTCATTGCAGCAAGCACCGTGCGGTTTCTGATCGTCACACCTCTTCGCCTAAAGGTGTAGGTTTCCAAGGCGGGGTGCACATCGCCGGCTGCGGTGCAATTATTTTCATACTTTCTCACCACAGGCCTCATGAATTGATGTCGCTGAGGTTGGACCACGCAGGCGTGATCTAGTGGTTATGATGGGAGGTTCCCAACCTCTCCACCCGGGTTCGACTCCCGGCGTCTGCATATCACGGCTTTTTTTGACGCCCATCGGCACCGGTCAGGGCCAGTATGTTTCGATGCATGCTGGGAAGGATCTCGAACATGATAAGCGCCAGCAAAAACATGGCGAAGAGGCTTACGAAGCGGGCAGCATAGCTGTGCCCGAATTCAAACACGCTCAGTCCCCACAGGTCCCATTGCGTGTACGTCATGTGCATCCAGATCAAACCTGCGTTTCTGAAGACGTTGAGGGCGTGGATGGTTGGAATGATGAGCAACAGTGCCCGCACGCGTTTTTTCCAAGAAAGCTCGAGTACGGAAATGGCACCAATAAAGAGAACCATGGATTGAATGGCCGTGCAGGCCAGCACAAAATTGATCCCGATCGATTCGCCATTGGCGAGTAGCAGTTCGGATTGGAAGGCGTACTCTCCCGCAAAATCTGTTTCAAACCAACGGTTTCCGTCCCATTCTTCCCAAGAGACCCGCCCGTCTGAGGCGTTGACCCAGGTTGTGCCGATGTGGATGTCTTGGCCCGTGGCGAAACCCAAAAACCAGGCGGACTGGGACGCTACAAACCATATCGCCATCACGCTAAGGTACGGTACATAAGCGATGAGCAGGTAAGGACCACCTGCAAAGGCCACGGTTCCCCTAGCCCAAACGATGGCCTCTTTTTTGGCACCTGAGGCGCTTTGCTCCCACCATGCAACCAGACAGCACAACGGCAGCGTACCGGCGGTGAGAACGGTGAGGATCGGGTCGTCGTGCTCCAAGTACGTCCACGCTTGATTGAAGAAGTAAAAACCGACAAGAATCCAACCCAATTGTGCGATTTTCACATTGAACTTGGCCCGCTTCCACCACGACAGACCCAGAAGCATCATTCCAGCAGCTCCAACGAGCGTGGCCACTTCCCGGTCGATGAGCACGAAGTACCGCACGAGGTAATCCGCTATCAAGGTCTCCAAAGGAACAAACCCCATGAGGGTCCGAGTTCAGGCCAGACCATGGAGGGCCCTTTTGTTCAGATACCCTCCGCATCTTTTGTCCAAGGTGAAACCATGTGCCCCATCGCTTTTTTGGACCGAGACGGTGTCATTAATCGTGGCAAAGCAGGGTACGTGAATCATCCCGAGGAAGTGCAGTTGTTGCCCGGGGCCTCAGCCAGCGTGGCGGCCCTGAATGCGCAAGGCTACAAAGTGTGCATTGTAACCAACCAATCCCCCATCTCCCGAGGTCTTTGGCCGCCTCAGAGGCTTGCAGACATACACGAAGAGTTGCAATCCCAACTCTTGCGGGAGCATCCTGAAGCCGTGATTCACGCCTACATCACCTGCCCTCATCGCCACGAAGAGCGCTGTTGGTGCCGAAAACCCTCGCCAGCCATGCTGCATCTTGGTCATGCTTTGCTGCGAACTGAGTTGGAGGTGCCTTTCGGATGGTCTCCCGTCAACGTGGCGGTCGATCCACCTGAGGTGGATTGGTGGGGTCAAAAACCGTCTCCTGAACACCCGCTTGACCTCATGGTCGGCGACCGTCGCTCAGACATGGGTGCTGGATGGGCGTACGGCGCTCGGTTATTTCGTGTCTCTGGTGATGAGGGTTTGCGGCAGGTATCGAACCGTTGCTTGGATGCGCTTGATGATGGCGAGACGTTTCAATCCTAGGTGATGGCATGGGGTGGTTGGGACTTGACGACACCGACTCGCTCAAAGGCGGTTGCACGACGGCGGTTTTTTTTGACCTCCTCCATGGTCTGCCCGAACAGGTCATTGTTGGCACACCGCGTCTCGTTCGGCTGTGGCCGTTTGCAAGGAGGCGCACAAGGGGCAACGCCGCCTTGGCTGTTGAGCTTCACTCCCTGGATGTTGACGCCCTTGTTGAACATCTTGATGCTTGGTGGGTCGAACACGTTGCTCCGCTAAAGGGCGCTCAGCAAGACTCGACCATCTCGAACAGAGCCCAGCATCCAGCGAGTCCGGGTATGGTGTGGTTCAACCACCAACCTCCCTCGGCCGTTTACTTCAAGGGCGTTCGGGGCGAGTTGTCGCTCGAGGACCTGCCTGAGCCCACGAGGTCTTGGGGCGATTATGGGAGGATAGGCGCCACTGCTGCTGTTGCTTGGCCCGGTGAGAGGTGCACTTGGGAAGCCATTGCGTGGCGGTCAGAAAGCCATTCAGGCACCTCAAGGTCTGTGGACGAGGCCGCCCTGTCAGAGGTGGACAGTTGGCCCGAGGTGGTGTTTTCTAGGGACCCAAGACGCGGAACAAGCCTCATCGCTCCTCGGGGCTCTTCGCCCGTGCTGTTTGGTGTGCGAGCCACATCTGCCAAGGCCGCTAACAAAGCCTGCAGCACCATCGCAAACGGGTTAAAAACGGAGCCTATCAAGGCGTCGATGGTGTTTCAGACCAACCAAGCCAGCGGGGACCATTTGGGCGAAGCGTTGGAACTCATCGTCGAAAGCGTGGAGGTCGATCCGTCGCGAAAGCACGCCAAGGTCCATACAAACGGTCCAGATGTTCTTGCCTTTTTTGAGGGCGGCCCGGTCAATTCGCTGGCACGTTGGTTGCGTGGAGGGGATGTATTCCGGGTGAAGGGCCTGCTGGACCACGATGGTAACCTCCACGCCGAGCAAATGAAAGTACAGACCTGGCTACCAAGAAAACACGAGCGACCGCTGTGCCCGCAATGTCCCAAACGCCTGAAGAGCATGGGGCGGGGGCAAGGTCTGCGTTGCCCGGCCTGCAAATTCAAAATGGAAGAGGATGCATGGGTGGCAGTGGAGTGTACGCCTCCTTGGTCTTCATGGGTTGAACCTGAAGTTGGTGCGCGACGCCACCTTGCTCGTCCCCTTGCGTGGGACAATTGACCTCATGAAAGCCTAAACGTACCAAACCATGAAGAACAACACAGGCTTTCACCTCGCCATGGACCCCGACACGACGCGCAACATTGCGTACATCATTGGCGCGCTAGCACTTGTGCTGTCTGGCCGCTTTATCCAGAAGCGCATGGTCGCTAATCGGGCAAGGATGTTGGCGGCAAGCGAACCCAAGATCGCCGGTGAAGACGTTTTGGAGGGCGGTGCAAGAAACCCACAACAGTTTGAGGAGCCCGACGATGAGGCCCTAGAAGAAATGGCAAAACTGCTGGGTGAAGACGAGGCTTCAGGAGACGAATCCTGAATCATCAATCGTTAGCGTCGTCTCAGAATCATCAACAGCCAGCACGCGCTGGTGGCTGTTCTTTCCCCGCCATAACCGCCATGTCGAGAACCCCTTGGATTTCATCGATGTTTCAGCCCTGGCTACGATCGCGTCCTTTGATGTTCCACTGGCATCGACGCTGCCTTTCGAGATCAACAGTAAGGTGATGTTTCCCGGGCAGTCGTCCGCTAAGCGGCCCACATCGTTGAGTTTGTCGGCAGGAACACGACCGCTTGATGGGCACCAATCGTCCATGACAACCAAGCCCACACTTGGCAGGGAGGTGGCGGCATCAAGCAATGCGTCGATGGCTCGATCGAACCTGCCGCCAAAGTTCATGGCGTGAAAGCGTGAACTCTCGACGAGGGACAGGTGCTGAAAAAGTTGAGAAAACCGAGCCGGGTCAGGCATCTCTGCAGAAGCCCAGAGAACCCGTTGACCTCGATTGATGACATCAGCAGCCATGTGGAGGCCGAGCGTCGTGCCACCGGTGCTCCCCTCTACAGCGAGGTGAATTCTTTCGCCATCGGCCTTGAACTGATACCGGTCCATGCCATTACCTTGCGGCATCGGTGAATGAGTGTTCCGGCACGCCCCGACTTCGCAAACCTCTTGATGTGGATGTTGCTGGTCATGCCATGGCTGGCGAAGTCCGCAAAGGCGAGCGCATCCCTCGTCGCACCCCCCCCGAATATTTGGAGGCAGACAGTTTCGCAGAGGCCATAAGCCGAGACGGTCTCATTGGCACGCTCCTTGATGACAGGAACCAGTACGGGCCCGTTGGCATGATGATTGTTCTCATTATCGTAGCAACAATGACAGGTGGAGCCATCAAGATCTTGTCGGCCATCAACATCTTTGGTTGAATTCCATCGATTGGGCCAAGATAAACGGCAAACATCAAACCCTAGGTGGCAAAATCCTGCAACATGAGTGAAGGCTCCGTCAATGTCGAGAGCAGGACATCCTCACAAGACAAGCGATGGACAATCATGGCGGCCCTGCTTGGCACAAACACGGCGCTGATGCTCTTTCAGGGCATTGAACAGGCAAACGACCCTGACCCCGTTCGCGAGGTCGCATTGGCCATCATTGCCGCAGCCCTCCCCTTCCAAGGAATTTACTTCCTTGTCTACACCTTTCTTTTGGAGCACGAGAGCCGTCTGCCAGAAGAGCGGATCAAAAAACTCGGTCTTGCGTCAGCACTGTGCCAGGTCGTTTCCTATGGCTCGCTCGTCGGCGTAGCGATGATGTGGTACAACATGTCTTCCTGGGTCGGCGTCTCTTTCGTCATTTCGTCCGTATTGGCCATCCTCCTGATTCGAAACGTGATGGCTCCGGTGGAGGCGCCCCACGAAGACGGTACCCCTGCATGAGCCATTCATTCTGGCCAGTGGGAAGGTTGATGAATCGCGACGAACACCTTGAAACATGGCGTTCTGCCCTCTTGACTACCGTTACGGCCGAGATGCATTCAAGCGTATTTGGTCTGAACTTGGCCGCCATGAACGACAACTTGAGGTTGAGCGGGCGCTGATCTGGGCCCATTGGCAGCTTGGAAGGGTCACGGAGGACGATTACAACGCCGTGGCAGCGATTGCAAATCCTGAGGCCGTGACCAAAGAAAGGGTCAGTGAGATTGAGGCTGAGACACGGCACGACATCATGGCCTTGACCAAAGCGATGGCTGAAGCGGCCGGTGAAGCAGGATGGTGCATTCACCTTGGAGCCACATCCAACGACATCGTCGATACTGCCGTCGCCCTGCAACTACGGGACAGCATGGTGATGTTGAGGCAACAGTTGTGCCACCTCATTAGTGTGTGCGCTGATGTGGCGGAGCGAGAGCGAGACACCGTCATGCTTGGCCGGACCCACGGCCAAGCCGCCGTGCCCATCACTTTTGGACTGAAGGCGGCCGTTTGGCTGGACGAATTGCGTCGGCAACTCGCGAGGCTTGATGAGGCATCACCGAGGGTTGCTGTAGGAAAGTTCCTTGGTGCTGTCGGCACCGGTGCCGCACAAGGTGAGCATGCACGTGAACTTCAACGGCTCATTTTGACCCATCTCGGATTGGGCGTGCCGCTCGCAACAACGCAGGTGGTGGGCAGGGATCGATACGTCGAATACATGTCGTGGCTTGCCAACATCGCGACAAGTTGTGAAAAAATCCTCCAGGAAATCCGAAATCTTCAGCGGTCCGAATTGTCGGAGGCCGGTGAGGGTTTCGATGTAAAAAAGCAGGTGGGTTCGTCAACCATGGCGCACAAGAAGAACCCCATCAAATCTGAAAACGCTTCGGGTTTGGCAAGAATCGTTCGTTCGTTCATTATCCCTACCTACGAGAACGCCCTCCTGTGGCACGAACGAGATTTGGCGAATTCCAGTAGCGAGCGGTTTACGCTCTCTCATGCCTCAACACTCGCCGAAGACGTCATGACCAAAACAGCGGATGTGCTCACCAACATGTGGGTTGACAGAGCGCGTTGCCTCGCCAACATCCATGCCCAGCGAGGCTTGGTCATGGCCGAGAAAGTCATGATAGAACTTGTTGACCACGGCGTCCCTCGGGACGAGGCTCACGAAGTCTTGCGTGAGGCGTCGTTTACGGCTTTGGCCAACGACGAGGAACTGATCGATGTTTGCAGCCGTACGCCGGCCATTTCGGCCGCTTTTTCGGCTGAGGAGCTCGAATTCATGTTTGACCCGAACAACCACGTCGGCGTGGCTGGTGAAATTGTCGATGAATGCGTGGCCTTGGCACGCGAAGCCATTCAAACGACATCGTAAGTGCCACGCACACCGTCCCAAGTTGGCCTTCCCTTGACATCCAATCGTTCAGGCATGTGCGGCCCTTTCAATACGAGTGTTTCGTACTCACCACCCTCGCCTTCCACGTGGAAACGGTGCTTGAGCGCTAATCCAGCGAGTTTTTCATAGGATTCAACGGTCAGCACATGGCCCAACCATCCTTCCGTCAACCCTTCTGCGGACACGGCGGTAATCATGATCTCAAACCCGTGCTCAATCATCTGCTTGAGGTGCATATCGCCGGATTGGTGCCAAAGCGGCGTCCAACTTTTCACACCGAGACGTTCCGCCATTCGTTCAAGTCGGTTTTTTTGGTAGTCCGAGCGAAGAGCGCCGGAAACGAAACCGTCGATATCCAGTCCACGCATCGCCGCCTCAAGTGCATGGATGTCGTCAGGTGTTTCGCCTGAAGTGCGGACTTCCAACCACTCTACGCCAGCGATGGCGGCTTGTTGACCCACCATCGAGGTGCTAGGAACTTGAAACATCGGCGATTCTCCATCGGTGATGACCACGGTGACCAAGCATTCCACCGACCAACCTCTGCACATGGCCCACCACCACGCAGCCGCTGAGTCTTTTCCACCTGACGAAAGAACCGCAACTCGCACAAGCCGTCCACTGGTATGACCTTCATGAGGTTGTTCACCTCGCAGGATTGATACGGGACGGCGTCTTGAGTTCATCATGACGGCGACACTGCTGGTCAATCAACCCGCATACTCATAAAGTGTCAACCGAGCCCATCAACAGAGGTCATACCATGCAACCAAGTGGAAGAGGATACGATCACGGCATCACAACATTCAGCCCCGACGGTCGTTTGTTCCAAGTCGAATACGCACGAGAATCCGTCAAGCGAGGCACGACAACGGCTGCCCTCAAATTCAAAGACGGCGTTGTGCTCGTTTGTGACAAGCGCATCATCAGTCGCCTCATCATCCCCGAATCCATTGAAAAGATGTTCAAAATCGACGGTCACGTCGGTATCGCAACATCAGGTTTGGTCGCTGACGCCCGACAACTGGTGGCGCGAGCACGTGTTGAAGCGCAGATCAACCGAATTACCTACGGCGCTACCGTCCCGGTGGACGTCCTCGTCAAAAGAATCTGCGACTTCAAGCAGTCCTTCACGCAGTACGGTGGTTCACGCCCGTTCGGCACGGCCTTGTTGATCGGTGGCGTTGACGCCAACGGCATCCATCTCTACGAGACCGACCCGTCCGGTGCTTACCAATCCTACCACGCTGGCGCCATTGGAAGCGGGCGGAACACCGTTATCGAGTTCTTTGAAGACAATTGGAAGGACAACATGACCCTCAACGCTGCCATGAAACTCGGCCTGGAGGCCCTTCGCTCCGCTAACGATGCTGAGCTGAATCGAGAGGCAGTCGAAGTAACCGTGGTAGACTCAAACGGCTACCGTGTTCTTGACCGTGCAGAGGTCAACAAGCAGATTGACCGCCTCAAGCCCCTGGATGATTGAGGGTTAGGTTGAAGCGTCGCCTTCGTCAGTCTACCCACAAGTGATGCTATGGTCAGCCTTGACGATGCTGTTTTGGCACGGTTAGAGAAAGGTGGCAAACGCTACGAGGTTCTTGTGGACCCTTCACTGGTGGAATCGTTCAAGGAGGACTCTTCAAGCGTTAACATTGACGATTTCTTTGCAATGGACGAAGTATTCCACGACGCCAGAGGCGGTGAACGACCAACAGAGGAAGCCATCGCTTCGGTTTTCGGGACCCAAGACATCGTGCAAATCGCAACAGCAATTCTGGAGAAAGGCTCCATACAACTCACGACCGCCCAACGGAAACACATGGTCGAAACGATGCGCCAACAAATCATCCACAGAATTCATTCTCAGGCCGTCGACCCAAAAACAAAATCCCCCCATCCAAAAACGAGAATTGAGCTCGCCCTTGAGGAATCACGGTACTCGGTTGACCCGTTCAAGCGACTCGAAGAGCAGGTGAAAGACGCCGTCAAGAAACTCAAACCCCTTATCCCGCTATCGTTTGAGACGGTTCGGCTTGCGTTCAAAATTCCCGGTTCGGCGTACGGGTCGGTTTCTCAGTTCTTGCGTTCACACCAACAAAGAGAAGGCTGGCTGGAAGACGGTTCATGGGCCTGCGTCATTGAATGCCCTGCCGGCATGAAGGGTGAGATCATCGGTCAGGTCATGCGCAGAAGCGCTGAGGCCGAGGTCAAGGAAATGGATTCTTGACCGCTATGAGGTTAGGGTGGCCTTTATCATGGGTCGGTGATTGGCACCGACCGGAGAGAAAAGAATGTCCCAAGGTCAAGCCGGCGCCGAGCAGCGCCTAGTGACCCCGGGAATGACCGTTGGGTCATCCGCCGGGAAGCGTGCAGGCAGCGGTATAATTGCCAAAGAGAACGACTTCATCGCCACCCAACTTGGGTGGCTTCGTGAACGAAACAACACCGTGTCCGTCGACCCGATTAACGCAGCTTACATGCCTCGTTCTGGCGACCTCGTGGTTGCTGTTGTGGCAGAAGTTCGCAACAACCTGTGGTTCATGGACATCAACGGTTCGTTCCAAGGTCTTCTACCGATGTCGCTTGCGCCTTGGAAGGTGGAATTTGGTGCCGCTAGGCAACACATGGACGTGGGCAACGTTGTTCTCGCACGGGTTCAAGAAGTGGACGAATGCCACAACGTCGTGCTCACCATGAAGGGCGTGGGTCTGCGCAGGCTCAACCAGGGCGCCGTCGAACCCGTCCCTGTTCAACACATCGACCGCCTTCGAGGCGAAAACAACGCTCACCTTCAACGACTCCGAGACGTTTGCGACGCTCGAATCATGGTTGGAGAAAACGGGCGTGTTTGGATAGACGCTTCCCTCGACGGCATTGCACTGGCACGGAAAACCATTCGTCGCCTGGTCGCTGAAGGCCACATGACGACTTTTGACTCCATTTTATCAGATATTGAAAGCAACAAGAAAGGTGATGCATGATGGGTGGATATGGCGATGTAAAACTACTGAAAGACGATGGCAGCCGCCTTGACGGTCGAAAAGTTGACGAGATGAGACCGGTATCGATTCAAGCCGGTGTGCTTCCAGCGGCCGACGGTTCGGCGATGGTGACTCACGGGCTTAACGTGGCCGTAGCTGCTGTCTATGGTCCCATGGAAGCGCATCCGAGAAAAATTCAGCGTCAAGACCGTGCCGTCATTGATGTTCGATACAACATGGCACCCTTCTCAACCTCTGACAGAATTCGACCCGGTTTCAATCGAAGGTCCAGAGAGATTTCCAAGGTGACAGCCGAATCGTTGGAGTCGGTTGTTCTCGTTGAGCGGTATCCTCGGTCCAAAATCCGTGTTGAAATTGAAATCTTAGCGGCCGAAGCAGGCACGCGATGTGCTGGTATAACCGCCGCCTCTGTCGCCCTTGCTGATGCCGGCATCCCCATGCGCGACATGATTGTTGGTGTGGCTTCTGGAAAGATCGAAGACACGGTCGTTCTCGACCTTGACAAGGCAGAAGACAACTATGGTCAAGCCGACCTCCCGGTTGGAATTTTGCCAAATACCGGCGAAATTGCTTTCCTTCAGATGGACGGCGATTTGTCCCCAGAGGAATACGAACTTGCCATGGAATACAACTTCAAGGCAGCCAACGAAATTCACGAGATCATGGTGGAAGCGCTTCAGCGCCGGTACGATGGAGGTGAGGCCTGATGGTTGAACTCGTTCCTGCGCTGCTTCGTCAAGAATTGAACCGCCTCGCTGAAGAAGGCACCAGAATTGACGGACGCGAGCAATGGGAGGCACGCGACGTGTCCCTTGAAACCGACTGTCTCTACAATGCGGAAGGCTCTGCTAAAGTCGTCATGGGCGGCACCATTGTCTATGCAGGTGTCAAATTTGAACTTCGCACCCCATGGCCGGACCGACCTACGCAAGGATCGCTGATGTGCGGCGCTGAACTTCGACCTGTAGCCGGTCGGAAGTACGAACCTGGCCCTCCTTCGCCTGAATCCATTGAACTCGGTCGCGTTGTGGACAGAGGCATCCGCGAGTCCGGTTGCATTGACATGGAGAGTCTCTGCATCGTGCCGGGTGAGAAAGTGTGGGGTGTCATGATCGACATCCACGTTCTCTCCGATCAAGGCAACATTTTCGATGCATGCGGCTTGGCTGCCATTGCTGCCCTTCGCACGGCTGTTGTTCCTGCGGAGCGGTTTGACGTTGGTGAAGACCACACGCTACAAGTGAACGGTACGCCGATTATGGCCTCCTTCACACGTGTAGGTGGAAGGTTTGTCCTAGACGCCAACGAGCATGAAGAACTTGGAGGCGATGAACGAATCCACATCACTCTCGGGGATGAAGGCCACCTCCACTCTCTACAGAAGGGGCTAAAAGGGGTGTTCACTCCCGCCGAGTTTGCCGAGATCTTCGATGTGGCACAAAAGCGATGCGTTGAACTTCGGAAAATGGTAGCAAAGACGGAGGGGAACTGATTGGCAAAGCGAACCCAGAAGGCTGGCGCAACGGCGAGATTTGGCGCCCGGTACGGCGTTTCCGTCCGGCGCAACGCTGGATCTGCCATGGCCAAGCGCTCCCGTAAGTACACCTGCCCGGTTTGCCAATACCAGAAAGTTCGAAGGGTCTCGGTGGGCATCTGGACCTGCAAGAAATGTGACCACACGTTTGCAGGCGGTGCTTGGGAGCCATTCACCAGAGCATCCGATGCCAACAACCGTATTCTTCGACGATCGGTCGATGGCGCGACAACAGCGGACATGGCGTTCATCGCCCAAGAGGCAGCCATGAATTACGAGAGAGAACTCGCCAACCGACCTTCCCTCGAGGAAGAGTGATTGCTCACCCGGTGGAGCACATGTGGGCCATCACCCTTCGCGTTCAATCAAGAACCCCTATCGATACGAAGTCGCTCGCTGCATGCCTAGCAACCGATTGCGATACCGAGTGGGATACCGACCAACGGTTTTCGATCGTCATTGAAGAAAACTCCTGCAAAGACCTTCGAGCGATGTGGAACACGCGATTGCGCGGTCTTATCGCCACGGACTCTGTGCTGAAGGTTTTCGGAAAGCATTCTTGAACCCCCGTAGATACCTTGGAACCGGTGAGCCCATGGAACAACTTGAACAACTACAACTCGTTGTGGCCGAAGTTCAAGCGGCACGTCAACAAGTGAGCAGCGTCCGAGCCCAAGTTCAGGAACTGGAGGGCACGGTTGCCGCCGTCGAAAATCAACCGAAAAACATGGCCCTGCATCGTCAGATGGGCGGCGTCCTGATCGAGGTGGCGGACAGAGACGCTCTCCTCAGTGAGCTCAAAGAAACGCTTTCTTCTCTCAAAACACATCTGGAACGGTTTACTGAAAGGGAAAAGCAACTCATCCAAACGTACGATGAACTCAAACAGTCCCTCCAGGGTGCTCAAGAATGACCGTTGATGAATACAGTGAACCCGTGGAGTTTCAACAACTCCATTCGTGGCTTACCACCCACGCTGCTAAAGGGCCTGTCGCCGTTGTTACAGGTCGGAATGGCGACATGGACACCATCGGTTCAGCGGTGGCCTTGGCCTCGTCAAACAGGAACATGTTAGCATGCGGCGTTCACATCGGCCGTACGGCACAACGGTACATCGCCAAACACCAAGCGCCGTTTCGCCTCTTGGGAGAAATCGGTACTGAATGGCCAAAAACACTCGCCGCCGTTGTCATCGTTGATGCAGCGGCACCCGACCAAACGGGCTTGGAGTTGCCCTCAGTTCCACGTTGCATCATCGACCATCATGCCACGGATGGATGGTCAATGGGTCCCGGCGACCTTCACCTGAAGTCCCCCACCAGGTCGACAACCGAAGTCGTGGCTCGGTACCTAGAGGCCCATGCTCGTGAAAGCCTAACCCGTCCGGTTTGCGAGTTTTTGCTCGCCGGCATTATTACGGACACGGGTAGGTTTCGCCATGCAGACGCTGCTTCTCTCGCAACGGCGGGTTTTCTTGTCGCCGAAGGAAGCATTGACTATCAGCATTTCATTCAACAGTTGGAGGACACACCCACCACACCAAGTGACAGGGGAGCGCTCATCAAGGGGCTAAAGCGAGTTGAAACGACGGAAGCAGGTCCGTGGACCATCCTGCGAACCAATGCCGGAACCTTGGAAGGTCGGTTGGCCTCTATGTTGAACGGTTTGGGTGCGGATGCTGTGGTGGTCACCCGCTCAAAGGGCGGCTCGACGCGGTTGACCGCCCGTGCTCCTCGGTCAAGCGTTGCCTCAGGGCTTCATCTTGGCTACATCATGGAAGAGGTTGCGAAGAACATCGGGGGCGATGGCGGCGGACATGATGGTGCTGCTGGATGGTCAGGAGACGTCCATCCTGTTGCCGCTGAAACAGCGTTCATCGATGCCGTTGCTCGTGCCATCCGTAAGGGAGTGGAACAATGACCAACGTAGAGCCGTTGAAAGGGCCGGGTCTCTTCATTTCTCGATGGCGCAACGAAGGTCCCGTAAGCAGCGATGTATTGCAGGAGTGGAAGGACGAATTGGAATGGCCATCTTGGCTCTCGTTGGCGGAGGCAGCCCTGTTCATGGATGCTCCAGAGCTGCTCGAAGCCTTGGCTGTGCACCTCTCCGAAGGTGAGCAGGCAGTGCTGGCGTTGGTACGGCGCCGCTGGCTCGGTGATACGCGATTGGCAGAGGCCATAGAACAAGCCCTTAGCATTGTTCAATCACCAAAAACAAGGGATTTGGCGCTTGAGGGACGGTTGCGCATGGAACGAGGACTCGTCCGGTTTGAAGCTGGTGATGTCGCCGGGGCTGAAGACGATCTTACATGGGCGGAAACTCGACTAAAATCCGTGGCTAAAGCGAGTCGCGACCACGATTTGTCTTTGTTGAACAAAGCGGCGTATCACATGGCGCAAGGAGAGGCTTTGATGGCGCTCCAAGTCTACGGGGACATTTCCCGAAAGGGCGGTCACGCCCACGAAACAATTGCCATATCGCGTTTGGGTGCTAGCCGAATTCGGCAGGCCTTGGGGCACGGTTTTGACGCCTGCAGGCACGCATGGAACGCTCACAAGCACGCCATATTGGCTTCACAAATCCAAATGGCCATAGAGGCCGGATCTTTGTTCCTCGATATTGCCGCCGATCATCAATCAGAAGACGCTGAACCCATGAAGCATCAGGTGGAGAATGCCAAACCACTCAATCTGGAGCAGGAGACACCCGTGTTGGCCGTCCATCCGGACGATACCAACGGGGTTTTTGACTGGTGCATGGATCGCCTCGAGCCTGGATGGGGAGGCCCTGAGCGGCCCGATCTTCGGGCCATGCTCACCGTTGCTCATCGACTTGGTAACATGCATCGATTTTCCGAACTCATGGCCAACCCCCAAGACGTTGACGATCCGATGTTGGCGGCCGTGGCTCAAGCATGCGCCGCTACGCCTGCAGAAACACAAATCTGGGGCACGAGGTTATCCGAGCTCACGAGTCTCTAGCCTTTGAGGAAGTACCGATTGAGGTCTTCAAATTCCTGAACCGTCCAAGTTTTCGTGGGCGGCACCGTATTCCACCAGGCCACCGATCTCACCTTCGTGTCGTCAACGCTCCATGCCTCGCTTTCGGTAGGTGATACGACCACATGAGCGACCCATCCTTTCCCGTAGTAGTCTTTGTTCCAACCGACCAAGGTTCCTGTTAAGCCGGTTTCTTCCCGCAGTTCCCTAACCAGGGCATCCTCGGGACTTTCTCCCTGCTCAAGATGGCCGCCCGGTATTTCCCATCCGCGTTCCGGGTGTTCAACAAACAGAACCCTGCCGCCATCGCCCAAGGCTTTGGGAGCACTCGCTTGTTCGGTGACCCAAGCGAGGACGAACATTGGTTTCCCGACCGCCATGGTTTCACTTCATTGTGGATTGGATGCGGTCGAGCCAAGGTTGGGCCCAGTTTTCCCCGGAGGCCAACAGACGTCTTGCAAGGAAAAACGCAGACTGGTGATCGCCTTGTGCAAGCAACGCCTCCAATTTTGCCTCGTCGGGGTGAGCGCTCGTGGCTTCCTCCTCTACAACGGTTTCTTGTGCAACAGGTTGTGTTGTTGATATGCGGCTTGTCAATTGACGCATGCCCTCCAAAAACGCCTGCCGATGTTCGATGGTTGGGCCTGACCAGGGCTGCGCTTGTTTGCCGTCCATGTCGTCCTTCAGCCGCTCTAAAAACCGGTCGCGCTCCTTTGTGTGCGGCCGCAATTCTTGCACTTGGTCGTAACAAGACCACGCCTCATCCATCTCCCGACGGCGTTCATGAAGCCGTCCCAATTCCAACCAAAGTTCGTGGTTGATGGGTCTGTGGGCCAAGAGGTGTCTTGAAAGTTCGATGAACATCTGTTCGTGCCCCGCAGACCGTAAGCGTTCCAATCTCCTTCCGAATATGATGTTGGCTCGTTGATCTCGAAAGTCAAGGCGGCGGCAACGTTCTGCAAAATCCGAGAGGGCACGGTCACTGCCACTCGCCTTTATTTGCTCCCACCAGTCGTCAGCGCTAAGGGCGTCTCTTGCAAAGGCGGCTTCCAACAATTCTCTTCCATGACCAAGGTAATCGATTCCCGCAAGTTGCTCAAGATTCTCAGGGTCCCTGCCCAAGACCACGAACACGTCTTCCAGAACAGCGCGTAGCCCGTCAGCGTCGTTGTTGAGGGCTTTGAGCTCTGCTAAACATCGCCAGTTTCGTTCGTCTGTGAAATCATGAAGAATCGCTTGGCGAGCGTTTTGCTCAGCCCATGCCATGTTTTCGTTCGCCCTGGTGGGGTCGTCCGTGGCCAACTTTGAGAATTTCAAGGCCGTGGTCCGGTAGCGGTTGCCTAGGTTTCGGCGTGGGTGCTGCAAGAGGTCTTGACCATCAGCCATTGGATTCCCTCACTGAACCGATAGAAAGCCCTCTCTGTCGGCATCGAAATCAATGGTTGCATCGTAGCCTATTTTTGATGTGCGACCGTCATCGTAGCGAGATGGGTCCAGCGAACTTCCGCGCTGGTCTTTCAAAATGATGGTGTCTTTGTCGGGTTGCCAGCGAGTCATCAGGGCCCATTCAACCCTGACAGGGTTTGTGATGTCAATGTCTTCATCAACCACGGTGACGATTTTCATGCTTTTGTGGCCTGCAAAGGCCGCTTCTATGGCTTTCAACCCGTCGTCAGCGTGTTTCTTTCGAATTTTAAGCACGGCTGCTAACCAACCGCAACCGCCTTCTGTCATGTGCACGTCAACGCATTCGACCACTTCGTTTACCGCTGCTTTGATGGTTGGTGCTCTCGGCAGACCCATGAGCGTTTTATGCTCGGCCTCACCTGGTATGAGGGCGTGGAAAATAGGCTCGTTTCGATGCGTTAATCCATCGATTTCGATAACAGGTTCTTGACGCACATCGTCCACGGTACCCGTGATGTCAACATAGGGTCCCTCGTCGTCGTCTTCCAGCGTAATTCGCCCCCACCAGACATATTCTGCATCGGCAGGAACGTGCACACCGTTCGGCATTTCAACAAGATTCAGTGGTGTGCCGTACAGCTTTTCATGAAGAGCGGCGGCGATGGTCAGTTCATCGATGTTCTCGTTAAACGACATGGCTGCGGCGAGCAGAACCACCGGATCGGGTGCGTTAACGACAGCAACATTGACCTCTCGCCCCTCACTTCTGGCGTTGGTGACCATGGTTCGCAGGTGTCGGGGGACAAGCCGTACGACGAGATGATTTTCATCCCGCAAAAATTGTCGATGGAACGACACGTTTCGAATACCGTTGTCCTGGGCGATGATGATGCTGGCAGAAGAATACCGTCCCCTGTCTTGGGGCCAATGGTGAGGAATCGGTATGGTTCGGAGATCGACCTTTTCAACTGTGTTTTCAAAACAAGGGGCTTTGTTTTTCTCTACCACGTGGGGTTGGCTCGGGTTCGTCATGGCCCATCCAAGCGTGTCGATGTAGGCCTCAGGTTCGATGCCGATGGCAGCGCATAACCTGTCTCGCGTCAGCATGTTGACCGCCGCCCGATGCCCAGGACACTCCTTGATGTTGGCATAGATGGTCATTTGATGACCGTTGGCTCTGGAGTGATGAAGCATGCCGTGGACGAGACTGACCTCGTCGGTTTCCACGGTCGCTGCGCCCAAGTGGTCACGGAAGGCCATACCTCACCCACTTGCGCCCGTTGTTTGAATGTTGTTCATCAATGAGAGGGAACCCGCAGGTCATGGCTAATCAA
>CACODE010000018.1 GCA_902625885.1 uncultured Candidatus Poseidoniales archaeon | reverse complement strand
CCACTTTCGCCCAGTTTCCTCTTGAATCCTCAGTGCCGAACATCGCTGATTACGACATGCTCGACGAAAAAGAGTCGCAACAGTACCTCGATGACGTCGACAGTTACGAAGGGCAGGTCGCCCTCCTCGCTGCCGTTTCCACCGTCCTTCAAACGGGTGCGGTGGTGCTTCTGGGCTATGCGTTCTTCCGGGAGTCTCAAGAGGACGATGATCAGCACGTGGCCGTTCGCATCACGATGATGCTCGCCGGCGTTGTCATGATCACCAGCATCGTCGGGCGAGGGTTCTCCCTCTTCTGATGCTCAGCGTTTCATTTCCTCGCGAATGCGCTTCTTGGTGGCTGCCCACGAGCAGATGGGGCACGTCGTCAAATCGTGGTAGCGAGCCGGGCAGTACTCCCTGCCGAAGAAGATGATTTGGAGGTGGAGGTCGTTCCATTTCTCCTTGGGAAAGACCGCTTTCAGGTCTTTTTCGGTTTTTTCGACGTTCTTGCCGTTGGACAGGCCCCATCTTGCCGCCAGTCGATGGATGTGGGTATCGACTGGAAAGGCGGGCACGTCAAAGGCTTGAGCCATGACCACCGAGGCTGTTTTGTGGCCGACACCCGGAAGCGCCTCGAGCGCCTCAAAGGACGCGGGGACTTCGCCGTTGTGTTGTTCGACCAACATTTCAGACAGGCGCTTGATGTTCTTGGCTTTGGTTGGGGCCAAACCGACCTGTCGAATGTCCGCCAGGATGGTCTCGACATCAAGGGACGCCATGACCGCCGCCGTGCTCGCTTTGGCGAACAGCGCCGGCGTGACCTCGTTCACTTTGAGGTCGGTGGTTTGAGCGCTCATCAGCACGGCGATGAGTAACTCAAAGGCGTTGGAGTGGTCCAAAGGCACGGGGATTTCAGGGTAGAGTTCCTCGAGTTTGGCGGCGATAATAACGGCCTTGTCCTGGCGTTTCACGGGACCACTCAACCTTCGTAAGTTGCGCTGTATTCTTCCCCGGTTTGCCACCCGAAATAAAGGCCCATGAAAATTGAGGCCAGCGGGATACCGTTGCAAATCAGCGTCTCCCATGGCTCACCTTCAGGCCTTCCGGCCATGTACCAAATGAGCAAGCCGAGAACCAGACCCGGCAGAACCATCATGCTGCCCATAATGGCCGTCCGCAGGGTGCGCATGGATTGAGGAGGCGGGGGTGAGTCATGAAGGTGTGCTTTTGTTTCACGTTGACATGCGTTTTGAGAGTTCTTGACGAGAAAGGGAATTCAACGCGTCTTGCGGCTCTATCCATCCCTTTCGGGCCGTCATAACACCGTAGGCAACGTCGCTGAGTCCCCGCATGGAATGGGCATCGGGATTGATGATGATCGGCACGCCAAGGCCCTTGGCGTGCTTGCAAAGTCGCCAATCGAGGTCGAGTCGATACGGGCTCGCATTGAGTTCCACAGCCTTCAACCGCCCTTCATCGTTGTGTTCGGCCATGTGCTCCAAGATGGCGAAAAGGTCGATTTCGTAGCCTTCGCGACCTTGAAGAATTCGACCGGTTGGGTGGCCCAGCACGGTCGTAGCTGGATGATCGATGGCCCGTATGAGCTCCTCGGTGTTGTCCACTTCGTCCCTGCCGCGCCACTTCGTCATGGCGTGCACGCTCGCCACCACGTAATCGAGTTGCGCCAGAACATCGTCTGGATGGTCGAGTTTGCCGCCGGCCAAGATGTCGGATTCCACGCCCGCAAAGAGTTGGAAGTCAACGCCATCTTGCTCCCATTGGGCATTGTATTCTCGAATGGTGGCCACTTGCTTGAGCAGGTCTTCGGCGCTGGCACCGTTGGCGATCTTGAGCGAGGGGGAGTGATCGGCGATGCCCAGCCAATTCCAACCCATCTTTCTGGCGGTGTCCGCCATCATTTCGAGGCTGTGCTCACCGTCTGATAGCGTCGTGTGGTTGTGCAGGGCACCCTTGATGTTGGTGGGTTCGATCAATTTTGGAAGGTTCCCGTCCTGGGCAGCCTCGACTTCGCCCATGTCTTCTCGCAGTTCCGGTGGTACGTAAGCGAGGTCCAAGTGCGCATAGATGTCGGCTTCATCGTTGGCTTTCAGCGAATATATGGCGGCCTCCATGCCTTTGAGCTCGCCGGCCTCTTTCTCCGGGATGAGGCCAAATTCGTTCAGTCGCAGACCTCGGTCAATGGCCCTTTGGCGCATGGCGATGTTGTGCTCCTTGCTGCCCGTGAAATAGGCGAGCGTAAAGGGCTCCACGTGCGGTGGCACGAGGCGGACCTGTGCGTCAATGGTGCCACCAGATTCCATTTGTTCATAGTCGCCTCCACCGATGGCGTCGAGCACCTTCGCATCGATATGACCAACGGTGAACGTTTCGTCAAAAATTGATGTGTCAAGAATCAGGCTGATCTTTGAATCTCCCGCTCCCTTGACATCGGCGATGCCCGGCAAACTCAGAATGGCGTTGGCGACGGCCTCGTGATCGTTCTCGTCCACCGCAACAACCACGTCAAGATCGCCGATGGTGTCCTTGCGTCGCCGGGCGCTTCCAGCCAATGTCGCCCGGTGCACGCCGTCTAGGACGGCAATTTTCTGCTGAAAGGCTTCTCCGTAGCGTAGGCCAATGTCCAGCCTCCGCCGGGCGCGAAACCTCGAGAGCAATTCAATACCGTCCAGCATTCTCTGCTGCGATTTAGCGCCAAACCCCTTCATCGGTGCAATCCGGTTTTCGAGGGCCGCCTGCTTGAGGGAGGCTACCGAGTCAACACCCAGTTCGTCGGCCATCAATTTGATGCGTTTTGGGCCCAATCCGGGGATGCCGAGCATTTCGATGAGGCCGGGCGGCGTATCCGTGTGGAGGTTTGCCCAATCCTCTGGCCAGTGCCCTTCAGAAATGGCTTGCGTTAGCGCACTTCCAAGCCCCTTTCCGATGCCTTTCATGTTGTAGATGTCGCCGCTCGCCACCAGTTCTCCAATGTCCTCGGTGATGCTGCCAAGCAGCCTGCTGGCGTTTTGGTACGACCGCACGCGAAAGACGTTGGCGCCCTGCAGTTCGAGCAGGACACCCATTTGATGCAGCACTTTAGCGACTTGATTTCGGGAGAAAAACGGCGGACCGTTCTTCCTTGGCTTGGGCAGTCTGAAAGAGCCCCCCGCCATACGGTGGAGAGGGGGACAACCCTACACAAAGGTTCGCCTCGCCCCCATGTTCAAGAAGACAAGAGGTGTGGGTGGAGCATGGTGGATGCGGTTTTGGTGGAACTGCTCGCAGAAATCCTGTGCGCTTCATCGGCCATCTTGTTCACCTTTATCGCCACCTTCTCCCGTTCTCCACAGGCCGAGATGGTTGTGCAGAACATCATTTTCACCCTGCTTCTGGCGGCCGCTGCTGTGCTTTGGATGCTGCCGAGCGTCGGTGGCGAACTTTGGGGCTCGGATTATTTGCCGCGACCTCTGGCGCTGTTTTGCATTATCTTGGCGATATCAGCGAGAATGAACATCAAAGGCGAAAACGTGTCGTTTGGGGCCAACCCTCACAGCATTGGAAAGCGTTCCAAGGAAGAAGAATAAGCGGTTGAAGGCCGAGTACCCGAACCTGTTGAGAAAGGCCTCTGTGTCGGAGGAACTTCTATCCCTTCTGGGGGCATGGGTGGGTTATGGCAGATGTTGGTCCAATCCTACCGTACTATCTGCGAAACATTCGAAACATCAGTTTCTCAGAAGGCAACGTTCTTGGCGTGAATTACATCTATGGCTTTCTCTCTATCATCACGTTCATCGTTCTTGTTGCCCTTGCGTTCTTGATCATCCGGGCGCGACCAAAAAATCCAGAAAACAGGTTCATGTTTGTGCTATTACTCGCCGAGGCTTACCGAGTGGTGGCCAACTGGTACAACGCCTACCCGTTCGAGGGTTCACAGGGCTTCCTTCACGTTCTCTCGTCGTACAGGGTTGGTTGGTACTTTTGTTCAATCATGTGCATCATGATGTACATTTCTGCGGTCTCGTTCTATCCGCCCAAGAAACTGGAATTCATGGCCCAGCCGAAAATAAAGAACAACCTCTGGTGGTTCTTGCCTGCAGTGGCCGCCATCATCATCACGGCCCTCGTGAGCGCCAACGGCATCGTTGGCACCGTGGGTGGAGCCTACTACATCGAGTGCGAGGCCGGTTCGGAGGGGCAGCCAGCAACGGTCATCTCCTACGCCGACTCACCGCCCATCACGAGCACCTGCGGCGCGGAGGACGACACCACTTACGTTCCAAATTCGTTCTTCGTTCCCGGTTCTTCCGATATCGGCAAATTGCTCCTGATCACGCCCGTGTTCTCCGCCACCATCGCGATGCTGTTCATGAGGGCCGGCTGGAAACGCCTCAGCCAAGAACCGGGTCGTGAAAACGAGGCCATCGAGGCTCGGTCCTTGTTTTTGGGCTTCGCAGGAAAAGCCGTCATCAAAGGGACGATGGTGTTCTGCATCGTGTTCATGGTGATTCGGTTCGGGGACTTTAACCTCGCCGATGTCACCACCATCATTGAAACGGAGGGCGAGCGCGTGGTTTTCACGTACCTTGTTTTGTTCTACGGCTTCCTGTTTAGCATCCTTCTCACCGGCATGCTTGAAGGGTTCATGTTTACTTACGCTATTTTGAAGAACGAGATTCTCGGCATCGACGAGCAACTCAGGAAAACGTTCAGCGCCGCCATCTTTGCCACCGTTGGCGGCATCGCTTTGTTGCTGACTTCAGAGATCATTGAGGGCTTTGTTCCCGGCGGTGGATTGGTGGCCGGTGTGGTCGTTGGTGCGCCGCTGGTCATTCTTCGGAGACCCATTTTTGGGGCCATCCAAAATTTCTCATCGGTGCTCATGCCTGAAGCGTTTACGGCGGCCGAAAAGAGCTACCTGGAGGCCTACGAAATAGCCATGGAAGACCGAATCATCACGGACGAGGAACGAAAATTCCTCCGACTGCAAGCCAAAACGCTCGGACTTGACGAGGCTCGGGTTGGGCACCTGGAGGCTTGGTATGATCGTCAACTTTCTTCCGAAGAAGAGTGATCACACGATTTCGCCCTGCGGACCGTCGTCGTCCGACTTGGCTTCTTGGGCTTCCTTCGCCATCTTCTGGTCGATGAACGTGCGCATGTACTCGGGCAACTCTCCGTTGACGAAGATGACATCGTTGATGTTGTCCAGTTTCTTTAGCGAGTAGTAGATCTGCATGGCGGTCATGGGTGTTGAAGAGCACCCGTTGCAACCACCGTCCAAGGAGAGCATGACGTTACCGTCGGTGGTGTCAAGCACGTTCACCACACCGTCGTGTTCGTCAAGGATTTCTTGCACCGGCCCAATCTCGGCCAAGATTTCCTCCGCGGTCATGCTCATGCTGTCAGCCAGTCGTTTCTCCTCTTTCAACGATTGCCCCCATCAACCCTAGCGCACAGGGCGTTTCGCTTCAGTAGCCTTTTGCATAAACCGAAGCAGAGGGTCATTTTCGGTGGGAACTGCTTATGAAGGGTTCCAAAGTGGCCGAGGCAACAGGTGTTTATTGATGATGGAAAACATTGGCTTGATTTCGGCAGGCGCAGGTGCCTTTGGTCTGGTGATTGCGTTTTTGCTCTACCAGCAGGTGAACAAAGTAAAAATCGACAACGAAACCGTTGCCGAAATCACTGAAGAGGTTCAGAAAGGGGCTTTAGCGTTCCTTTTTGCTGAATACCGAGTGTTGGCGATCTTCTGTGTCGCCGTTGGAGCTCTCCTGGCCGTCATCAACGATACCAACACGGCCGTTGCCTTCTTCGCTGGTGCCGTTGCCTCGGTTCTGGCCGGGTTCTCAGGCATGCGAGCGGCCACCTCCGCTAACGGTCGAACGGCCATGGCTGCGAAAAGCGATGGACGTGCGGGCGCTCTTGCGGTATCGTACAACGGCGGTGCCGTCATGGGGCTTTCCGTGGGCGGTCTTGGGCTGCTCGGCATTTCGCTCATTGCCCTTTGGCTTGACGCTGAAGGCGGTGCGGACCTTTCCGCAGCTGCTGGATTCGGCATGGGGGCCTCGTCCATTGCGCTCTTTGCTCGTGTTGGCGGCGGTATTTACACCAAAGCTGCTGATGTCGGTGCGGACCTCGTGGGCAAGGTTGAGGCGGGCATTCCAGAAGACGACCCGCGAAACCCCGGTGTCATTGCGGACAACGTCGGCGACAACGTCGGCGACGTAGCCGGCATGGGCGCTGACATCTTCGAGTCCTTCGTGGGCTCCATCATCGCCGCCATGATCATCGCCAGCTCCGATGACTTGGCAGTCGATTACGTCATGATGCCCATTTTCCTCGGTTTCATCGGCTACATCGCCTCCATCGTCGGGGTCTTCTCGATGACCGTTCTCAAGAACGGAGACGACCCGGCGGTCGCTCTTCGCAACACCACCTTCATCGGTGCCGGTCTGTTCTGGCTCGGTGGCTACGGTGCCATCTCTCGAGGCCTCATCGATGTTGAAATGGGCATCATGCACTCGGTTGTCCTCGGCAGCATTGTTGGTATTTTCATTGGTCTTGTGACCGAGTACTACACCGGTATCGAGCCCGTCATGGGCCTGAAGACCAAGGCCATCCCCCACATCGGTGAGATGTCCAAGACCGGGCCAGCCACCAACGCCATCGCGGGCCTTTCCGTGGGCATGATGTCAACCTTCGTGCCTGTTGTGCTCATCGCTCTTGGGATTCTCGGGGCGAACCAACTCGGTGGCGGGACCTACGGGCTTTACTGCATCGCCATGGCCGCCATGGGCATGCTTGCCACGGTTGGTGTGACCATGACGGTGGACGCCTACGGTCCGGTGGCCGACAACGCTGGCGGTATTGCGGAAATGAGCGCACTTGGCGACGATGTCCGTGCCATCACCGACGAATTGGATTCGATTGGCAACACCACGGCCGCTGTTGGCAAAGGCTTCGCCATCGGGTCTGCAGCCTTGACCGCTCTTGCGCTGTTTGCCGCCTACACCTCGGCGATTGGTGCCAACGGGGATACGCTCGATTTGGAATTGACGAACCCCATGGTCGTCATCGGCCTGCTCATCGGTGGCGGTTTGCCCTTTGTTGTCGCAGCCATGACCATGACGTCCGTCGGCAAGGCTGCTGGCGACATGGTGGTAGAGATCCGCCGTCAATTTGCCGAGATGCGCGGTGCTTTGGAGAAAGATTCGTCCTTTGAAGGCAAGATTGACGACCCAACCACCTGGCCAACAAAAATCAAGGTTGGTGACACGGTTTACCCCGACAGCGCAGCCTGTGTTGACATTTCCACCAAGGCCGCCCTTCGAGAGATGGTCGGTCCGGGCGTGGTCGCTGTCGTGGCGCCCGTCTTGGTTGGCTACGGACTCGGGTTCGACGCCCTTGGCGGATTGTTGGCAGGCTCGCTCGTGACCGGCGTGCTCATGGCGCTCTTCATGGCCAACGCTGGCGGTGCTTGGGACAACGCCAAGAAAGCCATTGAGCAGAACCACATTCCCGGTGCCAAAAAGGGCGATGAAGCCCACGATGCAGCCGTCATCGGCGATACCATCGGCGACCCGTTCAAGGACACCTCCGGGCCATCGCTCAACATTCTCATCAAACTGATGTCCATTGTGGCCGTGGTTTTGGCCGGTGCCGACGTGATGAAGCAGAACGGTTTGCTCTGATAGCGTCAGCCACACGGCAAGCGTTAGTCTTTCAAGGAGAGGGCGTAAGCGCTCTCCCATGCGAACGGCAGGACTGGTGGTTTGGCTCATCCTCTCGCTGTCGCTGGCGGGTTGCCTTGAGGGTCCCACTGTTGACTCCGATGGCCTTGGCAACACCACAGAAGACGAGCTTCGCCTTCCCGTTTGGGAGATTGGGCATCAGTGGCTCTACACGTTCATCACCCCGGAATTCGGAGAGGACAGCGCTCGCCTTGTGGTGGCCGATGTTCGAACGGACGACGGGCTGTTTATGCTGGGCATTTCCTCAGAAGGCGAGGCCCAACGGCATGCGGTCATCAACCACAACCCCTTCCTGGGAAGGGTCACCATGGACGGCTTGTCGGTGTACGAAAACGGCGAGCCTCAAGCGGTGTTCGATTTCCCATGGGCTGTTGGCAACACGTGGCAATTCCGGCTTCTCGGTCAGGACTGGACGGCCTCCACGGACAACATCTACGACGGCGAAGTCACCGTCTCCGCCACCTCAAGCGAAGACCACACGCTCGGTTATGTGTTCAGCGGTCGTGAGGGCTTCATCAAGAGCCTGCAGTGGACGGACAACGAGGGCGTTGATCGTCTGGAGATGAACCTGAACCAAAAGAAAACGGAGTACACAGGCGATGTGTTCTTTTACCGTGCCGGTGATATTCACGACAATTTGTACCTGGAAAACGACCAGGAAATCTACGACACCTTCCTCGACGAAGGTTACTCCCCCAACGAAGCCTGGGATACCTTGGTTTGGTACCTCGATGTTGACATCAGTCAGCAAGGAGGGTCAGGATCGCTGAGCATTAAGGACCACCAAGGGGCCTCTCCCCTTACCCGTGCCTGGGGCGCCGGAGCGACAGAAAAGGGCTCATTCGGCACCATTCCATCAACCTCAGGCGACCATTCCATTACGGTGACCTTGCGTGGAGAGGGTTCCTCTGTACACCTCAAGGTGGCAGGCGCTCTGGTTCGTTCATGGACACTTTGAGGTGTCGATTTGCCCACGCTTATCATGATGCACGGGATGACCGGCGAGGCATCCATGATGCGCCCCTTCGCTGAGAAAATTCTGCCGGAGGGTTGGACTCTTCTTGTCCCACAGGCACGCTACAAGCACCCTCAACGCGGCTACACATGGTGGCGATACGAGGACTTTGATGCCGACGTAACGAGGCGTATGGCCCTCTCCAGAAAGGAACTGGTGGATGTGGACTCGAGCCTTTCGCAACTTGAGAAGTTGATCGCCGAAGAGGCGCCGCTTGGCCCGCTGGTCGTTGGAGGCTTCTCCCAAGGCGGGGCGATGGCGCAGGAACTGCTGCAACTGCCCATTGCGGACCGTATCCAAGGCGTTGTTTGCATGGCCACCCGTCTCGTAAGACCCATGGAACTGCGGCTCAGGCTTGATGAGTTGGAAAAGAAGCGGCTGTTTTGGATGCACGGAGAAAAGGATGTACGCGTGCCGATTGAGGACGGGTGGGCCATCGCTCATTTGTTTGAGTCAGCAGGCTGGGCTGTGGAACTCATCGAACACCAGAAAGGGCACATGATTCCCATCGAGCACCATCGTGCCCTGAAGGAATGGCTCACGACCTTTTCTTGAGGAAACGGTTCGTCTCGTCGAAGCCACCGATGAACATGGGTTGTTCACCACGCAGGTCGAACACGACGGGCACCGTTCGATGACCCGTGGCTTTTACCACACCCATTCGCATGCCTTCGTACCGGTCAAAATTGTATTCCGTGTAGGTCAGCCCCCTCCCGTCAAGGAGGTTTTTGAGCGCACGGCAATAACTGCAGAAATCACCGGTGTAAATCAGAAAATCCGTTGTGCATTCAGCAGCGTGGTCCAAAATCATCGCTTCTGACATGTTCTTGCCAACCTCCCTGCGCCTCTTTAATGACTTGTCCTCATAAGGGCCATGCAACGACGTCTTGGATAACTTCAATTATCGCCGCAAGGCTCTCTGCCCATGCCCAAGATGGCTTGCATGGACTGCGGCGCAGTCGTGTACGAAGCCGATTCTCTGAGGGAGATGCTGGTGAAGATGATGCCGCATTATCTAGAGGCGCACCGCGACGTTGTATCGGGCACCTGCCTTCAACCCCGTTCAACATGGATGGCACGTTTTACGGCGGCCTTCCAAGCCGTGAACGACGAACACAAAACGTCGCCTTAGCGTGGCCTTAGACTGGCAATGATAAAGCCGTGCAGGCCGTGGGCGTGGCATGGCAAACTTGGTGTTCATTCACGCCTCGGACGGCAACAACGCCAAACTGGCTCGAGAAGTGGAGGCCTACGCCGTTGACTTGGGTCACACCGTTGAGCACGTGTCCTTGAACGCTTGCAATTTTCCCGTCTACACCGTGAAACTCGAACGAGAAACCGACCGTTTGGAGAACTTGGAAGAACTCAAAGCGGTTCTTGGGGACGGCGACGCTTGGTTTGTTTTTGCACCGGAGTACAACGGTTCCTACCCCCCTGTTCTCAACAACGCCATCGCTTGGCTGAGCAGGGACGGCGATGACTTTCGCCGAATCTTTAGAGACAGAATCGTGGCGCTCGGAACGCACTCAGGTGGCGGAGGGCCGCACGTGATCATGGCGATGCGAATGCAATTCTCGTTCCTTGGATGCATTGTCATCGGTCGCTCGTTGGTCACCAACAAGAAAAAGAAAGCCAACCCGGACACAATACGCGCCATTATTAGTTCCATGACCAAAGCATGAGCATGGAGCGCACCATCACTTCGGTTGTCCCAACCCACACCGTCCTTGAAGGAGGCGGGTTCAAAGTGCGTCGCCCGGCGGCGATGGGTCGGTTGATGAGCCCGTTTCTTTTGCTTGACGAGATGGGTCCTGTGGATTACGGCCCGGGTGAGGCCGTGGGGGCCCCTATGCACCCGCACAGGGGCTTCGAGACCGTGACCTACCTGCTCTCTGGAGGCATGCAACATGCCGACTCGGCTGGCAACAGCGGTGATTTGGACCCCGGCGATGTCCAATGGATGACGGCAGGGAGGGGTATCATTCACTCAGAACTTCCGCAAGACCACATGATGGAGAACGGCGGTCGAATGCACGGGTTCCAAATATGGGTCAATCTACCTGCAAAGGACAAGATGATGAAACCACGCTATCAAGACATTCCGTCATCCGAAATACCGGAAACCAGTGACGATGAAGGTACGGTTTGGGCTAAGGTCATCGCCGGTCGAGCCCTTGGCGTTGAAGCGGTCATCGACACCGTCATTCCAATCACGCTCATTCATCTAAGGTTGAAACCCGGAGCCACATACATGCAAGCCTGTGAAACCGACCACAACGTGATGCTCTACGCTTTTGGCGGCTCGCTCAAGGTGGCCGGTAAATCACTCGAGGACGGTGGTCTTGGGCTTTTGAGTTCGGGGGATTCGGTGACCATGACCGCCGGCAAGAAAGGTGCCGAGTTGTTGATACTTGGTGGACCAGAGCTCGGTGAACCCATCGCAAGGTACGGGCCGTTCGTGATGAACACGCGACAGGAAATCTACCAAGCCGTCAAGGATTACAACGAAGGGACCTTTGCTGCGTGAGCCACCGGGCGGTGAATCTAGATCAGAGCCCGTTGGCGACGGACACGATCTCGGCGTAGTCCGGTTCAACACCAGGGTTTTCTGCCACCCATCGGTAGCGAACGATGCCTTCTGCATCAACGATGACAACCACTCGGTTGGCGCTGACGTACCCCTCAATACCGCCCAGGCCGACAAAAGCAGCATCGTAAGCGTGGACGGCTTCTCGGTCGAGGTCGGACAGCAACTCGAATTTGAGGTCGTACTTGCGAGCAAATTCTGCATTGGCCCAAGGTGAATCAACGCTGATGCCCAAAACGACCGCATCGGCATCGTTCAAAGCGGCCATGTTGTCCCGGATGGCGCACATTTCCTTGTCGCAAACGCCGGTAAAAGCGCCGGGATAGAACGCTAAAATCAACTTCTTTCCGGCGTATTCAGACGAGGACACGGCTCGCTTGTCGGTGGCTCGTAGGGTAAAGGCAGGGGCTGTGTCTCCAATGTTGACCATGCTTCGTGGGCGGGGTCAAAGCACCTAAAGTTTCTCGCGCACCGAATTGGTGCCGCCGTTCGGCTCCAAACGGGATGAAAAATACGGCGCAGTGGCACGAATACAGGCGATTGATGTGCTCGCGCCGGGATTCGAACCCGGGTCGACGGGATGAAAACCCGTAATGATGGACCTGGCTACACCACGCGAGCGGCGAACAACCCACATACGCCCTCTTCATAACCGTTCCCGTAGAGAGATGTTGTTGGTCAAGCAACGCCGGCGTTCTGGCCGTCATCACCAAGTTTGGTCCACCATTGCCAAACGTACCAGAGGAGCCCTATTGAGACCACACACACGGCACCGAGAACGATTTCGTTGTCCAAAAACCACATCATGGCATCGAACGCTTGATCACCGTAGAGCCCGATGAGCACGGCTTCGAGGCCGAAACGCAATCCACGACCAAGCAGACCCGCAACGACGAACGGGCGCTTGGCCATGTGGCCCATGCCCGCCATCCAGCCCAGAACCTTGTAGGGGATTGGAGAGAAGGCGGCGATGAAGATGCCAAGGGTGCCGTAGGACGCCGTCAAGTGTTCCAGTTTCGTGAGGTGGCGTTCTTGACCAAACCGCTTCATCAGGGACGTCCCCCAACGCTCTCCAAGGTAGTAACCGACCAGTGAACCAAGCACAGAGGCGACGGTGACGACGGCCCACAACCAGAGCACAAGGGAGGTGTTGCCCATGGCGTTCACGAGCATGGGGATGTAGAGCAAGTCAGGCGGAATAGGCTGCACGATGGCCTCGGTGAAGGAGAGCAGGAAAAGGCTGGCAGGGCCGAACACCTCGAAGGCCTCCAGAACGGCGTCCTTCCAACTCATGCCCACCGCTCCCGGTGGTCGCTCAAGAAGATAGGGGTGTGCGGTGCCTTCATGATGTTGATTCCGTTCATGGGTTCATGGAACGGGTGCTGGACACGGCCGCTTTGCTGCACTGGCCCCCCGACCGGCTCCACGACGGTGTATGCGCACCCTCGCAGCGGGTTGAGCTTGAGCGATTGAGCCCAGCCCGGGCCATGTTGGTTGAGGCCGTTAACATCGACTGGCGCCCGGTGTCAAAGTCGGCCATGGAACAGGCCGTTGCCGCCGCCACGGCTTCGGGTGACCTCCCCCGGCTGTCGGACGTTGACCTCGATGTCCTCGCCTTGGCCTTGGAAGCCAACGCTGTGCTTTACACCGATGATTACCGCATGCAAAACACCCACAAACTCGCCGGTGGGACGGTTGAAGCGGTGGTGAACGCGGCTTCCAAACACGTCTGGATATGGGAACAGCGATGCACGGGGTGCGGGGCTGTTTCTGCGGTGGACGGTGAGGTCAAGCGTTCCAAGCACGACGTTGTTGGTGAGTGCCGGGTTTGTGGCTCTGCGCTCAAAGTGAAGCGACGGCGCGGTTGATTTCACTCGTCCTCTGGGCTGCTTTCCAGCGACTCCAAGGCATTGACTTTCTTTTCCAGTTCATCAACGGGCATCCCTGACGGGTCGAGACCCAGCGCTTTTGCCCGGTCCATCAAAACCTGATCGGGTGTCCGCCCGCCCGCTTCAAGGTCGGCCAGGGTTCGTGCCGTATCGCCAACCGCTGTGGCTTCTGACAGGCCTTTCTGGAATTCTCCTTTGGAGCGTCCAAGAGCGTTGGCCAGTTCCGGCAGTCGCTGGGCTCCGAACAGGACGAAAAACAGCAGGAGCAAAATGCTCAATTCCAGAGGTCCGAGTCCGCCAACCATACCGCTTCCTCACCTGTCCCTTGCGCTCCCCGTTGTTGAAGGCTTTCATTCTTTCATGTCCTGAAGAGGCGTTAACCACCGCTCACCGGAGGGAGCAAGGCGATTTCCGCATGCGGCTCGACCGACGTATCGATGGGGCACCGCTCCCCGTTCATAGCGACGGACAGACCAAAAGCGATCCACTCGGCAAACCCCAGTTCCACGACGATGTCGGCGATGGTGGTGCCCGTAGCGACGGTTTTGTCATGGCGTCGACCCCCAAGTCGTTCGGCCAGCGGGCCGAAGGCAACGACAACGATTTCGAATTCATCGGCTCCTTTGGCCATGTTGTGCCTTCCGGGCAGGGATTTATGAATACAATTCCGTTTGGTTCGTTCATGACACCGGCTCTTGAAGCACACTCGCTTTGGAAATTGTACGAGGCCGGTGAATCGCTGGTTGAAGCCGTGCGCGATGTTAACATCAAAATTGACTCGGGTGAAATGGTGGCCGTTATGGGTCCATCCGGGTGCGGCAAGACCACCCTGCTCAACATTCTCTCGGGGATCGACGAACCCAGCTCGGGCATGGTTTCGGTCAACGGTGAGAAACTGTACGGCATCTCTGATGACGCAAGAACCGACCTGCGGGGCGCCTCTTTCGGTTTCATCTTTCAGGATTTCAACCTCCTACCTGTCCTGTCCGCTGCTGAGAACGTGGAGTTGCCGCTGCTGCTCAAGGGTGAAGCACCGCACGAGGCGAGGAAAAAAGCGCTAGAGGCGCTGGAAATGGTGGGTCTGGAGGACCGCGGTGAGCACAGGCCTGCTGAACTTTCAGGTGGTCAACAACAACGTGTAGCGGTCGCCCGCGCCATCGTTCATCAACCATCCATCATCCTTTGCGACGAACCAACGGGAAACCTGGACAACAACACGTCCAAGGAAGTCATGTCGCTGCTTTCGGAAATGAACAGGAACCAACGCACGACCTTTCTCATCGTAACCCACGACGCCAACATCGCCGCTAAGTGCCAGCGAACCATCACGATGAGCGACGGCATGGTCCTTACCGATTCAATCACCACGCCTCCGGAGGAGGAATAGGCGTGTTCCTTTGGACGATGCTCGTCGTCGGGGTTGTCCTCGCGCTGAGCATCGTCGGCCTTCTGTTGTCATCTCGCACGCAAGACCTCTCGTGGCCAAACCGGCTGCTGTTGGTCTTTACGGGGCCCGCAGACGCAGCCATCACCGTTGTGGTGTTGGACTGGCTGGGTTTGGCTTCTCTGACCGTTCTCATGGGAGGCTTGTTGCTCGGTATCATGTCCATGCTTTTCGTGCAGCCGCTTCTGCTTCCTCAACGCTTGCTGGTATGGAGGCTCGCTCGCGAAAACATGGTTCGTCGAAAACGCCAATCGGCTTTGATGATCGCCGGGCTTGTCATTTCCTCCGCTATCATCACGTCTTCGTTGGTGGTTGGCGATTCGCTTGACGCCACGGTCAGTCTTGAGGTCAGCGCCGCCTGGGGCGAGACGGACATCTTGATCGCTGGCCAAGACCGCATGGTTGGGGGGCCGGTTGAATTTAACGAGGCGATTGGAGAGCGATTCTGGGGCGACTTAATGGACGAACCAAACCTAGGCGACGAAATTATTGGTCGTCAATACGGTGTGGCGACGGTTGTCAGTTTAACGGCCGAGAACGGCAAGGCCGAACCTTCAATTTCCCTGTTTGCGCACAACGTCTCGGTTGATGCGGAGGGGGTTTGGGCTCCACTTGACCCCGCCTCGGGTTTCCGGTTCAGCGATATCGGGGCCGGTGAACAACAAGCAAGCGTTCCCAGCGTGGTCCTCAACAGCGTCGCAGCCGACATGCTGGAGGTTGCTGCAGGGGAAACTCTCGAACTCGGCGCCTTCGCGACTTCCGACGAAGGGCGAGAAAGGGTCACTTCTTCCGTTTACGTTCAAGAGATTGTCCCGAACACCGGGCAAGGTGCCATGGCGGGGACCTCCTCACCGGCTGTCTTTGCGTCGCTAACAACCGTTCAACAGTTGCTGGGGATGGAGGGGCGGCTGAATCGAATCGCTTTGGCCTTCAGCGCTGAGGTGGGCGAAGAGCGGTTGAGGGAGGCGGTCACGGAGGTTGGGACGGTGCTGAACGAGACCTTGCTGTCCGAAGATGTAGGGTTTGAGTGGACGGTGGACGAATCGACTTCCTCGGTCACGGTCTCTTCCTCCTACGGCCTCCAGCGTATCGGTGGGGACGATGTGATGGCGTTGCGGGAAAACCGTACGACGCTCTACCCGGACGCCACCTTGCTGGAGGTCTTGCAAGTGCCGCTCATCGACGTGGCGCACGACGGCGAGGCGCTGTTAACCCTCGCCGACAGCCAAGTGTCACAACTTCGCCTGTCGTCGGACGCCTTGTGGCACGTGACTTCCAACGGGCTCGGTTTTGAGCGAACCGATGTTGATGAGGCGTGGTTGTGGCAGGTTGAGGAAGGCGATTTGCTCACCGATGTGGCGTGGGACGCATCGTCCCAAACGGCCGGTTTTCTTTCTGGTAATGCGGTTGTCGTTGCCGACACGGACCTTGTTGACGAGACGGAAAGGGCCAAAGCGACCATGACAGAAGCCCCCGTAGCCATTGCCAAGAGCGTTGAAGGGTGGTACGTTCTTTCAAACGAGCCATCAGGGCTCAACCTGACCGCTTTCGATGCCAACCTAAGCGTGTTGTTTTCCCAATCGGTCGGTATTTCTCCCGAAGGCACCGTCCTTTCCTACGGGATTCGCACGACGTCCACGCACCTCCATCTGCGTCTTGAAGGTCTTTTGTCAACAAATTACTACGTTTCTCCTCTCGAAAGTATAGCGTTCTCATCGAGCGATGAGGGGGTCTGGCCGAGCGACGAAACGACCGGGCCCTCTCCACTTCCCGAACCGTGCAACGGTCAGGCCGCTGTAGAGACGCTGACCGGTGAAGTGTGGTGCACCTACGAACAGGGGCTGGTCAGGCTGAACGCCACCTCTCTTCTTCCCGAAACCATACGCCTGCCCGTTCTCTCCGACGCTCAGGGCTTCGGAAAGCTGCCCCAGATGGTCTTAGCGTTTGGTGGCGAGAACGCGCCGCTGTCGGTCAACGATGGCGAGGTGCTGACCTCCGCACGTCTCTCGCTTCTCAATCTCAACAACACCTCCGTGTTTTCGTTGACCGGTATCCTCCCCTATGCATACGGAAACGATTCATCAGTCATGCTGGCGCCTGCCGGTACCTACAGCGCCGTGCCCGGTTTTGATCAGCTGGCTGAACTGGACAGCGTGGTGCTCGGTCTCGTATCGCTGAGCGACGCCGAAACATTGGCCCTCGCTGAAGAAGACGACCGTTCGCTGCTGATGTTCACAGGCGCCGGATTTGGGGCGAACAACACCTCATCGATGGTCCTGCTGGAGTCGTGGTTTGACGAACGAAGTTCCAGAGACGACATCAACCTCAGGGTGCGTGCGGTCCAACTGGAAGCGGCTGAACAGGCTGAAGCATCGTCGGGAGCCTTGTCGGCGATGTTCCTTGTTTTTGGAACGTTTACGATTGCTGCCGGCGTGCTTTTGTCGCTCACCATCATCATGTTGCTCGCTGACGTCCGGCGGACGGAACTTGCTACCGTGAGAGCGCTGGGGCTGCGACGCAGCGACACGCGTTCGTTGTTTGTCTACGAGGGAGCGGTCTTGGCGTTTGTTTCAAGCGGCCTTGGGACTCTCTTGGGGCTGGCGCTGGCGTGGGTGATTTCGGTCGGATTTTCGGTTATTTTTGCCACCGTCGACGCCCAGACTTTTTCTTTCTCGTGGACGCTTGATTCGCTGTTGTCAGGTTGGATATGGGGTACGCTCATCGCCCTTGTTTTGCTGTGGTCGAGTGCGCTCTACAATGCGCAACTCAACATCGTTCAAGCCTTGCGCGGGGCTCGAGCAACGGTGAGAAAAGATGTCCCGTGGGGCGTCTTCTTGCTCCAAGTTCTTGCGTTCGGCTTGATGGGGCTATGCCTGCTTTCGATGCTTCTTTCGGGGTACGAAGGTACGATGTCGTATGCTGTTTACGTGTTGATGGGCGTGGGGGGCATCATGCTGTTGACCCCGTTCCTCACATGGCAACTGCCGGTGCTTCTGAACCGAAACAAGCCCATGAACCGATTCACTCGACACGCCGCTAGAAACACCTTGGGCTGTATCGGGGTCTTGTTCTTGATGTGGACGTTGGTGCTGGCTCCGTTCGACCCGTTGAGGCAGCGCATGGAGCCCAACGAACTGGCCTTCATCGTCTTGGGTCTCCTTCAGGTGTTTGCCGGTGTGCTCGTGTTGACGAGTCTCGCCCCGCTTGTTGTCGGTTGGTTGGCAAAAAGGCGATGGGTGACGAAAAGGACGGGTCCGGTCGGCTCCGTGGCCCTTTCCCATCCGCTCGCCCACCCGGTGAGAACAGCCGTTGTCATGGGCATGTTCTCCATCACGATGTTTTCCGTGGTCGTGCTGTCCGGCTACACGGAACAATTCGACACGTATTCCTCCACCTTTGTGGAAGAGGCGGAGGGCGATTTTGAACTGCTCCTCACCTCGACAAGATCCCGTCCAATCGACTTGGGTGCGTCCCCAGAAGATTGGGGCATTGACCATCCCGCCATCGGCAACATCGACGCCGTCGGGGGCGTCTACAGAGCGCCGGTTCACATGGAAAACGACGCTGGGGAACGCATGCGCTATCCGCTTCGAGGCGTGGACGAAGGTTTTGTTCAGCACGGCGGGCTCCCCCTCCACGTATGGGATCTTTCGCTTGGAAACACTTCGGATGAAGCCTGGCGGTCGCTCGGGACGTTCGACAGCGTTGTGTTCTTGGACGCCTCCTTTGGGCTCGAAAACACTGCGGACGGGACCACGCTGGTCCCCCTGCAATTTTCAATTGGAGATTCGATTTTGCTAATTGATATGTTAAATCCGAAAAACACCCGTTCTGTGCAGGTTGGGGGGTTCCTTGAGCAATCGTCGTACATCTTCTCGCCGGGTGTCTGGATGAAGGGCGAAACGGTGTCGTCACAATTCTCAGGCGAGATTACTCGCATGTACGTTAGCGTCGACCCGGACGCCGAAGCAACCGACGGCTACGAGGGCGAATCAAAACCGGAACAGGGGAAGTCGGCGAGCGTTCGCAAAGCGGCGGCTGAATTGGAAGAAGTGCTGGACGCAGAACTGGCCTCCAGCAATGTTAACGTGCTTTCCGTCGCCGATGAAGTGATGATCATACAATCGTTGGTTTTGGCCATCCTTTCGTTGTTTGAAGGCTACCTTGCGCTCGGTCTCATGGTCGGCGTGGCCGGCATTGGGGTGGTGACCGTTCGCAACGTAAGCGAGCGAAGGCGGACCATTGGGATGTTAAGGGCGATTGGGTTCAGGAAAAAGTTGGTCTCTCGCCTCTTCCTGATCGAAATATCGTGGGTTGCTGTTTTGGGCATGCTCAACGGGTTGTTCATTGGCTTCGGTTTCCATTTCGTGCTCTACAAGGCGATATGGGAAGGCGAGGGAGCGGCGTTTGAATTCCCGTGGGGAAGCACGGCGGGGCTGTTTCTTTTTGCCTGGCTGGTGGTGCTTTTGACCACGTTCCTCCCCGTGAGAAAAGCGTCCAACATTCCTCCCTCAGCAGCTTTGCGAAACCTGTGAAAAATAACGATTGGACGGTCGGTATCCAAGCGCGAGTAATCGATGTGGTATTTTGTCGGAAATCCGCCAATGCACGCCGGAATCCGTCGCAAACAGTCGCTTTTCGTCATTTTTGTTCCGTTTTCTACTGGCCCATAGTATAAATACGACGCATGGCGTGGAGAGGGATACCGAACCTTCGGGGGTATAGACATGAAGAATATAACACCTGTAATCCTCGTGATGTTGATGTTGACGAGTTATCTCGCCTGCATCGATTTCAACGAGCTAGAAGAAGAAGTGGTGATCGAGGATACCGGCGCACGGTCTGGAGCAGATGCGACGGTGATTGCCATCACAACACCGAAAGAAACAACTTGCAATGGTCAGAATTGCCGCAACACGCTCCAGGTGGACGAAGAGGTATCGTTCTCTGCGTACATCAAGAACGCAGGCGACACCGACATCACCGAGTTGACGTACTCGGTGTCCATCTACCTCACCGATTCCTCCCAAACCATTGGGAACCTCGCCAAGGATGCGTCCGGCAACGACCTTGTCTGGACCAACCTCGACGCCATGTGCGACGACGGCTCGGTCTGCGACTTTGATTCGACGACCGACCCGCTAGCGGCAGGTGCCTACCTCGGCGGCGGTAAACTCACACTCCAACGCAACGGCGCTGACATCATCTGGACCCCAACCACGGGTGAGTACATGGTTGAGGTGGCTGTTGAGTCCCCTACCGATGTTGACACGGCCAACAACGCCGAGTACACCTACGTCAAGGTTGAGGACTGGTACGACGTCAAGGTCGAACTCGCCTGGATTGACGGCAACGGCGATGAAATGGATTCGCAATTTTTGGACGCCAGCAGCCTCACCAGCGCCGAGTTTAAACTCACGGTCACCGCTGACGGGTCCGAAGTGTTCAACCCCCGAGAAGTCAACATTCGATTGGAAACTTCCGGACAAGTTGCCTCCGCTACCCTCAGCGACGGTACGGATGTCATGGGCATCAATTCCGTCATTCCCGGAACCGACCAAACGGTTGAGACGTTCCATAACGAAACAGATCTGAACGCTACGCAGACCGACATAAGGGCCGTTCTTTCCTACCAAAACGCATGGTCCATCTCCGGCTCTTTGGTCCCTAACGGCGATGCAAACGCTCAGTTTGCCATCACGGCAGAAGTCATCGATTACACCATGTACGGTCCGTTTGATGACTGCACGGAGTCAACGGAAGCCACCGAAGGCAACGAGAACGTCACGACGTGGATGAACTCTTGTGAGGTGATCTTCTCTGGCGACGACCGCCCGAGGACCGATGCTGACGAATTGACCGGAAGCAAGGTCACCTACGACGACATCCGCATCTCGAGGATGGGCATTTACCAGGGTTACAACTCTGACTGCACGGGTGTCGCTACGTCCTTCACACAGGAAGGCGAAGACGGCGACCTCAACGTCGGTTGCTCCCTCGTCTACGCCGATGTTGAGCACCGAGGCAGCGACCCAACCAAGGCTTACGGCTGGAACGTCTCATACAGCGTCTCCTTGGACGGTACCACCGTCGCAGAGGGTGTTCTCAACGAGTGCACGGTCGGTGTTGAAATGCCGTACACCTACTCCCCACTCGGTGGAGGATCCCCGGTCGGCGCTGTTTGCATGCAAACGACGCTTGAGCCAGGTGAGTACACCTTCGACATGATGCTCAACATGGACGTCAAGAACAGCAACGACACCGCTCCAGAACCATGGTCCGGTGGCACTGACCAGCGCACAAGCAACAACGACGCCACGATGGTTATTGACGTCATCAACAACCTTCCCGTCATCACCTCCTTTGAGTTGACAACGGAGGGCGACATCGTGATGGGCCAAGAAGACCCACTCGTCTTCGCTGTCTCTGCCTTCGATGTCGACGACCCGTCCGGCGATGGCCTGACGTTCGCTTACTCGTTCCCAGGCGGTGAAATCGGTGGCTGCAGCGGTACCCAAGCCGAAGGCGCCACGGTCTGCACAACCATTGTTCTGCCCGAGTACATCGGCAATTCCCCTGTCACCGTCGTCGTCACCGACGCTCACATGGGTCAAGCCTCCAAGGAGATCGACATGTTCGTCTGGAACAGCGGTGTTGCAACAGCAACGAGCGATTCTGGAGTCACTGTTCAGTACAGCCTTGAATACAACGGTCAATCCGAATTCAACATCAGTTCCTTCGCTGACGCCGATGTGTCGACCTACGACGCCGTGCAACTGGAAGGCTTCACCGGTACCTACGCTGCAGTTGGCGCCATCGACTACGCCCCGAGCACGACCTACACGGCCAACGATGTCCTCGACCAGTCCATTTCGGTCAAGGCTCCTAAGGACCTACAATCCACGTCGCTGTGGTACATCGACGGCTCAGGAAAGTGGATTCTCTTGGACGATACGGCCGAAGACACACTTGACGATGCAACGCTTGAGGTGTACACCTACGACGTGCCTGAGAACAGCCCGGTCGTTCCGGCTGGAATGATGATCCTGATGGGCGGCGAACTCGCACAGGCCACCGTTCCCGACGCCTCGGTCAGCGGCTTCAGTGCTGCAGCTGCAGTTGGCGGTGCCATCAACATGAACTGGGACATCACCGGCACGCTCCTTTCATCGGACAGCATCGTTGTGGGCATCTGCCCTGTAGAGGCTGATTGTTCTGATGAATTCGAAGCGACTGTCGCCGATGAAGTCCGCACCTACACCTACAGCGGTTCGCAGACCACGCACGGCGAGACCTACCACGTCGAAGTGGCCGTCTGCAACGAGCAGGGTTGCTCCACACCGGGTATTGCCAGTGTGGTCGCCGACAAGCGTGTTGACGGCGGTGCAGCTGCTACCGACCTCGTCGTTGAGGCGCAGGGCGACCAGTGGGTGCTCTCTTGGACAGTGTCCGGCGACACCAGTGATGTGGCCATGTGGCACGTGTGCTACCAGACCGAAGACTTCACCGTAGCAGAGATGCCATCGGACTGTCCAAACGGTGTTGCAGCAGGTGTTTCCACCATCACGATCGACATGCCGGCCGTTCGAACAGGCCAAGACTACTACTTCACGGCCGTCCCAATGGACGCCTTGGGCAACATGGACGCTGCGGCATCCATGAACAGCATCAAGGACACCCGTGTGGCTGACAACAGCAACACAAACGACGGCACCGGTACCATCGGTGATGGCGGTGGAGACGACACGTCTTCGAGCGTTCCAGGCTGGACCTGGGGTCTCATTGGCGGTGTGGTTGTCGTAGCGTTCGTCGTGGGCGCCTTCATCCTCTCACGAGGCGATGGTGAAGACGGCGAAGGCAAAGATTGGGATTACTGATCGAGCCGCACGTGCTGAGCACGATACCACCTCCTTGAGGTGTACAACGCTGGAGGGGTCGCTAAGGCGGCCCCTCTGGCCTTCTTTTTCAATTCTGACATGACTGAGCCATCGGTCAGGTGCTTCAGCCAAGCACCGATACGAAGAGGGAGCTTGGGCCTGAGACCTTCAGCGCTCGGGCCGAGGATCTCAGAACAGCGAAATTAAAATGTAATTTTTTTTACCGAAATACGGCCGTTTTAGGCCGGGTTCGATGTCGTTTTTCGTCGAGGAATGCCGTTTAATTTTCCGAACATGCACATTTATTCAAAGAATATGTACCCCAATTGCTATAAATGGCGTAAGTTGTGGGATGCTCTGCATACAGTCCGTATGGGGTGAATGAAACATGTTGGGAAACAAGAAAAACCAGAAGAAAACCGTCTTCGGCGGTATCGGGGTTGCACTGTTGTTGTGCGCATTGATGGTGCTCATGCCAATGAGCGGCTACGTTGATAACAACGAAACAGAGGCAACCGTTCAGTCTGTGGAAGCAGACTCAACTGGAGCAGAAGAATACTACGCGCTCCCCGAAAAAATTGCTGAAGCAGAATACGAATATGACCCATCGCTTGAATTGCAAGGGATGCGAGACGCCAAGACAAAATCCTTCCTCAATGAGGACGGGTCTATCACGCAGATGGTGGCCAGTGAACCTATCCACTACATGTCTGCCGATGGTACTTGGGAAGACATTGACCTGAACATTCAGGCCTACCCAGAGGGCTGGGGCGTCACGGAGAACACCTTCACGACGTACTTCGCTCCTGAGGTTGCCGGCGGTGTCATGGTCCAAGCAAACGAGTTTGTTGACCCGGTCGTTTCCGGAATCAACCCCATGCTCGTCACGCTCGATGCGACCGGTTCAGCACCTGAGCCGTTCATCACCGCACCAAGTCCAAACAGCGTTGATGTCGGAGGCAACGTCATCCGATACCCGCTTGCAGAAGGCTTTGACCTCGACTACGAAGTCGAGTCCAACCAAGTTAAGCAAAACCTCATCCTACGAGAAGTTCCTGTCATCCCAGAGGCCGCCGAATACTTCGGTATCTCTGAGGGCATCCGCATGCCTGCAGGATACGCTCTGTTCTCCGGTGAGACCATGCTTGGCGAGGAGATCTTCAAGACGCAAGAAGACCTCCAAATCCGCAACATCGAAACTGGAGAATTGCTGGTTGAAATTCCAGCCCCGGTCATCCTTGAAGCGAACGCTGCTGAACCCTACACCGGGACCTTCTTCGTCCAGGTTCACGGTCCAGACATCATTCTCATCACCGTTGTGGAGTCCGACTGGCTGCTCGATGAAGACCGACAATACCCGGTTGTCATTGACCCGTCCATCCGTGTTAACTCCGCCTCCGGTGGCTACTGCTACATTTACTACGCCAACTGCTACACCAGCACCTACCGACGTCACTACCGATACTACGGTAGCTACTACTACATCCCATGGCACAAGTACACCTTCACCTCTTCTAGTGCCCTCCCATCCGGCGCTACCGTTGAGAAGATCGAGTTCAAGAAATACATGAACTACGCTTACGGTCAGACCCGAACCTTCCAGGTGAAGGTTCTGGAGAACTGCGGTCTCGCACCACGGTACTCGTACAGCATGGGCACAGGCAGTTGTTCGGGTTCATCCATCGCTTCTTCCTACCTGGCCACAAACTACGGTGGAACCGCAGGTCGAAGCCTGAAGGCCTCCATTGGCCTTTCCCCATCTGCTGCAACCGTCAGCAGTGCAGGAACCGGGTGGAAAACCGTGAACTTCTGTAACTCGGCCACCGCTTGCGCCGCAAGCTCTGGTGGTGTTTCCATCATCAACAACGCCTTGACCAACCAAGGCACCGTTGGTGTGGGTGAATACTACACCGGTGGCAGTGCGTACTTCAGCACCTACGGAATCGCTTCGGGAAGCCGAAACTCGCACCTGCTCATCACCTACTCCGGTGGTACGGACGCCGACGCCCCAACCTCGGACTTCGTCCCATACACCGGCATTGATTCGTACATCGAAGGCGAGCGAACGCTCTTCATCAAACTGACAGACATGTCGGGAATCGACACCACCTCAAGCGGTGCTCCACAACTCTTCTACTCCACCAACGGTGGAACTTCGTGGAGCAGCACTTCCTACGGACTGGGTTCCAACAACCAGTTCGACGCTGGTGAACTCGTTTCCATCGGCACCTGCTCGTCGTCAGCCACTGACTGCAAGTTCAAGGCACGAGTCGACGACCTGTCCTACGGCGATGATTTCCAATACTACTGGAAGTACCAAGACCTCAACCAAGGCAGCAACGGCGCCAACGTCGGCTACACCCCTGCCTTGACGGGCACGCAGACCACGCCTACGCCTTACCAAGTCGACATCGTTGACCCAGCCAACGCACCAACATCTCACAAGAAGATGACCGTGCTGACCACCGATGTTCACGCTGGTAGCTACTTCAACCCGCAGGGCTTCTTCGACCGACAAATGACCTACTACAGCCATTCCGACGAGTACTTCTTTGAGTTCGACACGTCCAGCTGTGGAACGGGTTCGTCGTCCTGTTTCTACACGTCAACCAGCACCTTCTACGGTAACTGGATTGCCCGTGGAAACACCGCACCTGCCTACGGATACTACGGCATGAACAGCGGATCGAACAAGTTCAACCAGAACCTGTGGCACAACAACGGAGATGGATACCTGCAAATCGCTGCTAAGGACGGCCCAGGCATGAACCTCATCTTCGTGTACAACAGCGCCATGAACCAGTGGGCCACCGTTGGTGTCGACACAGAAACCGGTATTGACACCCCGCTCACCGGTGGCTCTCAAGCCACGGCAAGCATGTCCTACGGGTACACGCAAGCCTACAAATTCGCCATCCCAGGCGACATCACCGGTTCGTTCGGTACGTTCTCGTTCAACGCAACACAAACCACGACCACGGCCAACCGATTGTGTGTCACCACCAACGGATGGTACTACTTCTACCGGTCCATCAGCACCGACCGATGCACATCGGCCTACTACATGATTTACGGATCGACCACCTCCTACCGATGGAGTGGTTTCGCCCTTGGCTCCGGCTACTACGGCCGACAAGCCAGCACTGGCGACATCACCTACAAGGTGGGCAACGTTGCGCCAACGCCAGACACCTTCAAGCCAGAAATGATCCATACCGAAATGCAGGACTCGCACTCTAAGAGCCGAACGGTGTCGGTCACCATCCTTGACGGCGGAGACCCAGCTGCTGGTCTCAACACGAGCAGTTCGGCAGGCATTGGCCCGACCCTCTACCACCGAGTCACGCCCGATGGCGGCTCGGCTGGCAGTTGGATTTCCACGGCCATGTCTCAGGAATCCGGCAAGACTCGAGCGCAGTGTGCTCTTGCATCCTGCAAGTGGAGCGCCACCGTTGAAGACTTGGAAGTCAACGACACCGTTGAGTACTACTTCACCGCTCAAGACGTTTCCACCGTCTCCAGCGGCGTCAACACGAACAGCACGGCCAGCGAAGGCTACTCCTTCAAGCGCGGCGACCCCAACAAGGTCTTCGTCGTTGAGTGGCGAGACATGGCTTACTACACCTACGGACAACTCTGTACCGTTCAGGCTCTGTTCTACGACGTCACCAACGAGATCGAGTACAAGTACGACAGCGGATGCCGCACCACCTACAACTCTTGGTCGATTGGATACATGGACCAAACACGTCAGAAGGGTGCCAGCATCGCTCACTCCTCGTCGACCAGTTTCAACAGCGGAACCGGCCACATCCCAACCACCTCGAACTTCAGAATTTCCACAAGTTCGACCTCCCACGCATGGGAAGCCTTCGACAAGGGACTGGTTGAGGTCACCAACGCCGACACCGCCATGACCGGTACATCCAACGGACGACCCTACCTCTACTACTGCATCTCGTCCTACTACTGGAACACCTACAAGGCTCGCTGCAACGCCAACATTGACATCCCAGCCGGCTTTGAGTTCGACTACTTCGGCACGACCTACGACGGTGATGACGCCAACGACCGTGTCCAACTCAGCCGACAAGGTTCGATGTACTTCATCAGCAACGGCAACACCAACGTTGAGCGAAACCTCTGGACATACCACCAGCCTGCTCTCCCATACAGCGGAAGCAGCTTGGCACGCCCAGGTACCATCGCACCGTTCTGGACCGGATACAACCAGTACTACTGCTACGTCAACTCCAACCAGGACTGTTCTGTCTACTATCGCGTCATGCCTTACGAAGGCAAGGGTACCGATGTCACCGCTGACATCACGTCCGACCCAGTTTGGGACCTCACGGACAGCCCAATTCGCATCAACCCGTCCAACGACTACCTCGTGGTCTCCTCGGACTTGACCATCAAGCCCGGTGTGGAGATTTACGTCGCTCAAGGCAAGGGTATCTCGTTTGATGGCGCTTGCACACAGATGTCGGCAGAAGGTACTGAAGAGCAGCCGATTAACATCACGGGCCTCAACGGCGCTGAGTGGGTCGGTATGGCCTTCACGGACGATTGTACCACCACAGGTGGCACCGACGATCGCCATGTGTTCAGTCATGTGAACTTCAAGAACACCTCCGATGCCGTGTTCCGCTCCGGTAGCCGACACGACAACACGGGTCCATCTTGCGGCAGCACAACCGCTGACTGTAACACTGGAAACTACACGATGAACGACGTCACGTTCACCAACGTTGGTGCGGTCTTCACCCACGGCAGCGGTCAAGGAACCGTTGTCACGATGGAAGATTTCTCCGTCGATGGTGCTGACGAAGCCTGTTTCAACTTCCCAGAGAACACTGTGGCCACGTTGAAAGAAGGTACGCTCAAGAATTGTAACACCGATGGTAAGACATGGGCTGGTGCAATCGTGAACTACCCTGGCTCCACTGCCGGTGCTTTGCACGCAGAGAACCTCACAGTTGAGAACTCTTACGTGAACTTCATCGATGTTGACTTGCAACATGTCACCGTCTCGAACGTGACCGTCACCAACCCGTCCGCACAGTCCGGTGTTGGTATTGACGCCATGTACGGAACGAACGCCAATGTGGTCATCAACAACGTGGACGTTGACAGCTACGCCAACTCCGGCATCAACGCCATGGGTAGCATCAGCATGACCGATGTTGACTTCGGATCAGCCGACTTGTGGCTTATCCCAGGCGGTTGGTCGCAGACCGGCAACGGGCCATCAGGCTCCGATGCCGTCTTCGACACCATCACGGCTGGTGACATCACCATGCAGCGAATCCACCCAGGAACCTTCGCTGACATCACGGCAGAAGACGTCTCGATGAGCGGCTCCTCCATCGTCAACGAAGTCGTTGAGATGACGAACTTTGACATTGACAGCTTCACCATTGCAGGTTGCGGCTGGGCCATGGAGATGCACGACGCCACCATGGATTCGTTCAAGAGCACATGTT
>CACODE010000017.1 GCA_902625885.1 uncultured Candidatus Poseidoniales archaeon | reverse complement strand
GGCGGGGAGTGAAGGGGAAACGGACCACGAGGTAACCGGTCCGCCGCTGATGGTTGGGGTAACGGTTGTCATCGCCGTTCCTTTGGTCAACGTGAACGAGTTGGGGCTGTAGGTCAAGGCAGAGGGCGCCACGTCGTTGACCTCGATGGTCACGTCAGCTGTGGTGCTGCCGCCAGTGTTGGTAGCGGTGATGGTGTACGTTGCCGAGGAAGTGATGGTGGTCGGCGTCCCTGAGATAGCACCGGTAGAGGTGTCAAGGGAAAGCCCGTTTGGTAGGGAAGGAGAAACGGAATAGGAAATGACGGTCCCTCCGCTAGAGCTTGGCGTGACCGTGGTCATCGCGGTACCCTTCGTCAGCGTAAACGAATTTGGACTGTAAGTCAAGGAGGACGGTGCGATGTCGTTGACGACGATGGTGACGTCATCGGTGGTGCTGCCGCCCGTGTTGCTGGCCGTGATGGTGTAGGTCGCCGAGGAGGTGACGGCCGTTGGAGTACCGGAAATGGCACCGGTTGACGAATCAAGCGAGAGGCCGGCTGGCAAAGAAGGAGAAACAGACCAGGAAGTGACGGGCCCACCACCGGAGGTTGGTGTAACCGTCGTCATCGCCGAGCCTTTGGTCAAGGTAAACGTGTTCGGGCTGTAAGTCAGCGCTGAAGGAGCCACGTCATTCACTTCGATGGTGACATCAGCCGTGGTGCTGCCTCCGGTGTTGCTGGCGGTAATCGTGTACGTTGCCGAGGAGGTGATGGCGCTCGGTGTGCCCGAGATAGCGCCCGTTGAAGAATCAAGGGAAAGGCCAGCGGGCAAGGATGGAGAGACCGACCACGTCGTGATGGTGCCGCCGTTTGCTGTTGGGGTGACCGTGGTCATGGCGGTGCCCTTGGTCAGGGTGAAAGAATTCGGATTGTAGGTTAGCGAAGAGGGGGCTATATCGTTGACCACAATGGTAACATCGGCGGTCGTGCTGCCACCGGTGTTGCTTGCGGTGACGGTGTAGGTGGCTGAGGAGGTGACCGCTGTGGGGGTCCCCGAAATGGCACCCGTCGACGAATCAAGCGCGAGGCCAGCGGGGAGCGACGGCGAAACGGACCAGCCCGTGATGGGCCCACCGCTGGCGGTTGGGGTGACCGTGGTCATGGCCGTGCCCTTGGTCAAGGTAAACGAGTTGGGGCTGTAGGTCAGCGAGGACGGAACCACGTCGTTGACCACGATGGTGACATCGGCGGTCGTGCTGCCACCGGTGTTGCTTGCAGTAACAGTATAGGTGGCTGAGGAAGTGACCGCTGTGGGGGTGCCCGAAATGGCGCCCGTCGAGGAATCGAGCGCTAGGCCCGCAGGCAGTGAGGGAGAAACGGACCAGCCCGTGATGGGCCCGCCGCTGGCGGTGGGCGTGACCGTCGTCATGGCCGTGCCCTTGGTCAAGGTAAACGAGTTGGGACTGTAGGTCAACGAGGACGGAACCACGTCGTTGACTTCGATGGTCACGTCGGCGGTCGTGCTACCGCCCGTGTTGCTGGCGGTGATCGTGTAGGTCGCAGAGGACGTAATGGCGGTGGGCGTCCCGCTGATGGCTCCCGTTGAAGAATCGAGCGCGAGGCCCGCTGGCAACGAAGGGGAAACGGACCAGCCCGTGATGGGTCCACCGCTGGCCGTTGGTGTGACAGTCGTCATGGCGGTGCCCTTGGTCAGGGTGAACGAGTTGGGACTGTAGGTCAGCGAGGACGGAACCACGTCGTTGACCACGATGGTGACATCGGCGGTCGTGCTGCCACCGGTGTTGCTTGCGGTTACCGTGTAAGTGGCCGAACTGGTGATCGCCGTGGGCGTCCCGCTGATGGCCCCGGTGGAAGAATCGAGGGAAAGGCCGGCTGGTAACGAGGGAGAAACGGACCAACCCGTGATGGCACCACCGCTGGCCGTGGGCGTCACCGTCGTCATCGCCGTCCCTTTGGTCAAGGTAAACGAGTTGGGGCTGTAGGTCAATGAGGAAGGGACTATGTCGTTGACCACGATGGTGAGGTCAGCGGTCGTGGTGCCACCGGTGTTGGTCGCCGTAACCGTGTAGGTGGCGGAGGACGTAACCGCTGTTGGCGTGCCGCTGATGGCACCGGTGGAGGTATCGAGGGTCAATCCTGCTGGAAGAGAGGGCGATACGGAATAGGAAACAACCGTTCCGCCGCTGTTGGTTGGAGTGACGGTGGTCATGGCGGTGTCCTTGGTGAGCGTAAACGAACTTGGGCTGTAGGTCAAGGACGACGGCGCAATGTCGTTGACCACGATGGTAAGATCGGCGGTGGTGCTGCCGCCCGTGTTGCTGGCCGTCACGGTGTACGTTGCTGAAGACGTAACGGCGGTCGGGGTTCCAGAAACAGCCCCTGTGGTGGAATCGATGGAAAGACCCGCAGGCAGCGACGGTGAAACCGACCATGCGGTAACAGGCCCGCCGTTGGCCGTGGGCGTCACCGTCGTCATGGCCGTGCCCTTCGTCAACGTGAACGTGTTTGGGCTGTAAGTCAGGGACGAGGGAGCTACATCGTTGACGACGATGGTGAGAACGGCTGAGTCAGTGCCACCGGTGTTGGTGGCGGACACCGTGTAGGTGGCTGAACTGGTGATGGCGGTCGGTGTACCGCTGATAGCACCCGTGGAGGCGTCCAACGACAGACCTGCAGGCAACGAAGGAGAAACCGACCAGGTGACCACCGCACCGCCTCCGACGGTTGGTGTTGATGTCGTCATGGCCACGCCCTTGGTGAGTGAGTAGCTTGTTGGTGAGTAGGAAATGGTGGGCACGGCATCGTTGACCACGATGGTCACGGTTGCTGTGTCGCTACCGCCGGTGTTGGTGGCGGTGATGGTGTAGGTCGCAGACGAAGTGATGGCCGTGGGCGTACCGCTGATGTCTCCGGTTGACGTGTCAAGGGAGAGACCGGCGGGGAGGGAAGGTGAAACCGACCAAGTGTCAACCAAGCCGTTTCCGTACAAGATGGGGGAGGCAGTGGACATCGCCGTGTCTTTGGTCAGGGTGAAGGAAGACGGAGAATAGCCGATAAGCGGGGAGACATCGTTGACCACGATGGTGATGGAAGCCGTATCGGAGCCTCCCGTGTTGGTGGCGGTGATGGTGTAGGTGGCAGAAGATGTCACAGCAGTTGGCGTACCAGAAATGGCCCCAGTGGTGCTTGAAATTGTCAGGCCTGTCGGAAGCCCCGGGGAAACGGACCACGAAACAACGGCCCCGCCGGTTGAGGTCGGATTGAGCGTGGTCATGGCCGTTCCTTTGGTCAACGTGAGGGAACTGCTCGAGTAACCAATGATCGGAGCGACGTCGTTCACCACGATGGTGATGGTGGTGGTGGCGCTGCCACCGGTGTTGGTTCCCGTGACGGTGTACGTTGCGGAAGAGGTAACAGCGGTCGGCGTTCCACTGATGGCCCCGTCAGACGAGGCCAGCGAAAGACCGGCAGGAAGCGAAGGAGAAACGGACCAGGACGTGACCGTTCCACCGGTGGTGGTTGGCGTAGTCGTCGTCATGGCCGTACCTTTGGTCAAGGTGAACGAGCTTGGGCTGTAAGTGATCGTCGAGGGCGCAACGTCGTTCACGACGATGGTGACCGTTGCCGTATCACTGCCCGCCGTGTTGGTGGCGGTGATGGTGTAAACCGTCGACGACGAGACGGCCGTCGGCGTCCCGCTGATGGTACCCGTTGTGGAACCGATGGAAAGCCCGGAAGGGAGCGTGGGGGAAATGGAATACGAGTCGACGGTTCCTGTTCCGTATAGGGTTGGTGAGACCGACTGCATGGCGCTGCCAACAGACAGGGTGAAGGAGTTTGGAGAATAGACAATGACCGGAAGTGGTTCGCTGACGGTAATGGAAACCGTGGCGGTGTCGCTTCCTGCAGAGTTGCTCGCCGTCACCGTGTAGCTGGTGGTGGAGGAGATGACGGTGGGCGTTCCAGATATGGCACCGTTGGAGGAAGAAAGCGACAATCCAGTCGGAAGGTTGGGTGAAATTGACCACGATGTCACGGTCCCGGTGACGCTGGGCGTAACCGTTGACATGGCAATGTTTTGTGTCAAATCAAACACGGTCGGGTTGTAGGAGATGGTCGGTGCCGACCGCCCCCCGGTCATCATTGCCTCTTGGGCCGGTTCTGTCAGTTTCGCTGGCTGTTCACCACCAAACCAGGTGAATGGATTCAACACGGTCAGGCTTGAAAAGTCAAAGCCTTCCGATGGCTCTTCGGAAGACGCCGCAGGACGGGAGGCATCAATGATGCCTGCCGACAACGACATGGTGATCATCAAAGCAACAAGAAACACCGATTTGAAGGTGTTTTGTGCCGACGCGCGGGATAGTCCAGACTGACCCATGGTCTTTTTGACCGGCATCCTCTTCTTAACACATACCCTGTTATAACAGGGTCAGCCTTCCAAAACAAGCGGTTGAAAGCGACGTCGTCAGAAGCCGCTGTTCACTTCTTACCCTTGTGCAACTGCTTGGCCTGCTTAGCCCATTCGTCTCGCTTGACGCGCCCGGGGAAGAACTCGATGGCAACGTTGACCTCTTCTTCGATCTTGGCCGTCATCTTGCTGACCTGCTCAAAGGTGAAGATGCCCAGAGCGTTCAACTTCTCTTCGATGAACGGCCCGATGCCCTTGATGGACTTCAGGTCGTCTTTCTCCGAAGCGGAGGCCACGCCGAGCGTGGCGAAGTCAATTTTCTCGGCCTTGGCGGCCACGCGCTCGAGTTCTTCAGCCTGCTTGAGCGCCTTCTCGTCCAACTTCACGTTCTCGCCGAGCAAAATCTTCGCTTGGTTCGCCCACTGATCTCGCTTGACGCGTCCGGGGAAGAACTCAATGGCTTTGTTCACCTGTTCTTCGAGCTTGGCGTTCATGTTCGCGATTTGCCGGTAGGTCGTGATGCCGAGCGCGTTCAACTTCTCTTCAATGAACGGCCCTATGCCCTTGATGACTTGCAAGTCGTCCTTGGTGGTCACGATGGAGGCCTTGCCGAACACACGAGTGATACCGGAAACGCCGGTGAGGGCGTTGCCGTCTTTACCCGTCCAGGAGATCACTGTGCTGCCGTCTTCGTCCATCAAAGCGGCGGAACCCGAATCGGCAAACTCGGAAGCGTCGGCCACTTCGAGGCTTTTTGCACCCTTCTTGACCTCCGTCTTCAACTTGGATGAAGTGGCTTCACCGAGCACCTTGAAGTCGATGGTCTTGGCACGAGATTTGACGCGCTCGAGTTCAGCTTCTTTCTTCGCTTCCTTGGTGGCGGGTTTTGCAGCGGCCTTCTTCTTGGCTTCGGCTTCTTCTTTGGCCTTCTTGGCAGCGGCAGCAGCAGCGGCTTCTTCCTTGGCCTTCTTGTCAGCCTCTGCCTTGGCTTTCTTCTCCGCTTCCTTGGCGGCCTTTTCCTCAGCAGCCTTGGCCTTCTTGGCCTCAACCTCGGCCTTCTTCTTGGCTTCGGCTTCTTCTTCGGCCTTCTTGGCAGCGGCAGCAGCAGCGGCTTCTTCCTTGGCCTTCTTATCGGCCTCAGCCTTCGCTTTCTTTTCCGCTTCCTTGGCGGCCTTTTCCTCAGCAGCCTTGGCCTTCTTGGCCTCAGCCTTGGCTTTCTTCTCGGCTTCCTTCGCTTCCTTCTCGGCAGCAGCAGCAGCGGCGGCTTCCTCTTCAGCAGCCTTTGCAGCCGATTCTTCCTCAGCCTTCTTCTTCGCTTCGGCCTCCTCAGCCGCCTTGACTTCAGCCTCGGCCTTGGCTTTGGCTTCCTCAGCCGCTTTCAGCGCCTCTTCGTCCGCTTTGGCTTGCGCACCGATGATGTTCTGAGCCTGTTTGACCCACTCGTCTCGACGGATGCGTCCCTTGTAGTGCTCAATGGCGTCGTTAACGTCGTCCTCTGTCTGTCGGTCAAAGTTGGCCAGTTGGGCGTAGGTAAAGATGCCCAAGGCGTTGAGCTTCTCCTCGCTGTAGGGGCCGATGCCCTTGATGGCTTGGAGGTCGTCAGCGTTTTTCTTGGTCGCTTTGCCGATGCGCTCGAAATCAAAGGATTTCTTTCGCTTCTTGATGCGGGCCATGGTGTTCTTCTTTTCCGCCTCAGCCTTGTTGTCGTCGGCCATGATGGTGACCTCCCAGAGGAAGTGCACGCTGGCCTTGCCCAACTTGATGCGGGCGGCGTAGGTGCCGCCTTCGTAGGTGGGGAATTCACGGTCGTCGAACTTGAAGTTCAGCACGATTTCACCGTCTTTACCCACCGGCAAGACTCGAGAGCCTTCCATGCTGAAGGCGGACTCGTACATGCTGAACCGGCCGTAGTTGTTCAGATCGTTGTAGTCGATCATCTCCACGCTGAGGTCGCTCATGCTCGTGATCGTGATTTCTTCCACGCTCGAGTCCATGGTGCCCGGCTGTAGCGGGCCCAGCGGTGCCAGCACGAACGGGTCTTCTTCCGTTCCTGACCCCGAGACGAACTCGGGCTCTGCCGAGGTGTTCTCGGGCTCGGGGCCGTCGGCAAGCATGACAAACCAGCGGTCGCGTCCAATCAGGAGCGGTATAATGAGCAGCAACAGCAAGATCAGCAAACACGGGAAGCACCACATCCAGTTGGGTCCGTCGTCCTGCAAATCCCGCTCACCGGAACTCAAGCAGATCTGAGACCATTCGCTATCGCCGGACTCGGGGTCCATTGGGTCGGAACCGCACTGCGACTCTTGCGAATCGGAGAAACCGTCGTTGTCGTCGTCGGTGTCCTCTGTCAGGTTGCCCACGTAGCCATCAGGGAGTTGGTCTGGCAGGCTGTCGTTGTCTGAATCGTTGAACACGGTGAGGGAAAGGGCAAACGATTCCTGGTACAACGAGTTGTTCGCCCACACGGTCAGGTTCACGGTCTCGCTGGCGTTCACAGGCGTGCCGCGAATGCTGCCGTCCATCGTTGCGTCCCGAGCGGGGCTCCAACCAAAGGTCAGGCCTTCGGGCAGTTCGCCTTCAAGTTCCCAACTCACGACTTCGCCGCTGCCGTTAACGTACGGCAAGAGCGGTTCCATGGTTTGGTTCACAAAGAGGTCCACGTATTGCGTGGGGTACTCAAGCGTGAACGGCAGGTCAAGGTGGGGGTCCAGCGCATCGCAGACACCGTCGCCGTCCGTGTCGATGGGGACGCTCGCAGCGTCAAGTGGGTTTGACATCCCGCAGGTATTTTCGATCAAATCCGACCAAGTGTCGTCATCGTCGTCCAAGTCCTCCACCAGCGGTGGCTGACTCGTTGACGGCACACCGGGCACCAACTGGTCGGGCTTGCCGTCGCCGTCGGTGTCCTTGGCACCGGCTGGGTCAAGCGGGAAGGCATCGGGACCGGCCACACAGCCGCCGTTGGCGGGTGCTTCGGGACCGTCGCAAGTGCCGTCGCCGTCGGTATCGGCGTTATCGGACGCCGTGTCAAGCGGCAGGCCGATTTCGTCCTCGTTGGGAATGCCGTCGCCGTCAACATCGTCGTCCATCAGGTCGCAGATGCCGTCGCCGTCCATGTCGTCGGGGATGCTGATGACGTCGAGTGGGTCGCTTTCGCAGGTCACCTCGATCAAATCGAGGTACCCGTCGCCGTCGTCGTCCTCGTCAGCGATGAGGCCTCCAGGACCGTCCGGGTCTTCGTCGGGGTACTCGTCGCCGTCGGTGTTCACGGGAAGGGTCGGGTCGAGCGGGTGGCTGTCAGGGCCGGCGAAACACACGCCTTCAACGCCCAATTCGCCATCACAGAAGCCGTCGCCGTCCGTGTCCGGGTTGTACGGGTCGGTACCGATGACGCTCTCGTTGGTGTCGGACATGCCGTCGTTGTCGTCGTCCTCGTCCTCGATGAGGGTGTAGGGCTCAACGCCCGTGTCGGGGTAGTCGTCGGGCAGCTCGTCGGGCATGCCGTCGCCGTCAAAGTCCTCCAAAATCTCGAGCCAGAACGTGGCTTCGATGGAGAACGCTGGGTCGGTCGTGTTCGCCCAAATCGTGTAGGTCGTGTTCTCCATCGCTTGCGTTGGCGTACCGGTGATGACGCCGGTTGCGGGGTCGAGCACCAGGCCGTCGGGCAGGTCGGGTGAGACTTCCCACGTGGCGCCGGGAACGGCGTTGGGTGGGTTGATCGGTGTCGCCTCCGTGTTGTTCACCAGCACGGTTGGACCAAGCGGTCCTGTACCGACGGGGTTAGAATCAGGACCGGCCAGACAAATCGGTGGCACGGCGTTGGGACCGTCGCAGATGCCGTCACCGTCCGTGTCGGGGTTCAGGGAATCCGTGCCGAGGTCGCCGGCGCCGTTGTAAATACCCGTGCCTGTCTCCGACAGGTCAGAGGCACCGTCGCCATCGTCGTCCAGGTCTTCGACCAACGCACCGTCTTCGGGGTAGTCTTCGGGCAGTTCGTTGGGCAGACCGTCGCGGTCGGTGTCTTCCAAGATTTGCAGGTTGAAATCAAAGGTGATGGATGAGGTAGCCGTGATGCCGGTAATGGTGAAGGTCGTGTTGTCAATAACCTCCGTCGGTGTTCCGCTGATGATACCGGAAACCGGGTCGATGCTCAGCCCTTCAGGGAGGTCAGGAGAAACACTCCATGCTGCACCGGGCAGCTGATAGGGAGGCACAAGGCTGCTGAACACGCTGTTGTTCACACCATAGACAAGGCCTTCCGCTGGTTCACCCACCGGCGTGGCGTCAGGACCGGCCACACAAATGGGCGGCACGGCGTTGGGGCCGTCGCAGATACCGTCGTTGTCCGTATCGGGGTTGAGCGGGTCGGTGCCGGTGTCGCTTCCGTCCACGTAGGTGCCCGTGTTCGTTTCGTTCACGTCGTCCAAACCGTCACCGTCGTCGTCCTCGTCCTCCACCAGCGGTGGAACGCTCGTGGAATCACCGTCGATGGAGTCGGGCTGGCCGTCGCCGTCCGTGTCGGTGTCGGCTGACGGGTCAAGTGGGAAAGCGTCAGGACCGGCTGCACACACGTCAGCAATGGCCACAGGGCCGTCACACGTGCCGTCGCCGTCGTCGTCGTCGTCAGCCACAAGGCCCGATGTTGGCCCTTCTGCCGGGTCGTAATCGCCTGGCAAATCGTCGGGCAATCCGTCGCCGTCAATGTCCGAAAGGCTTCGCAAATCCAGCGAGAAGGTCTCGGTGGCGCCGCCGTTGTGGGTGGCGGTCACGGTGTAGGTGGTTTGGGCCAGCGTTCCGTTGACCGAGCCGGTGATTTCGCCGGTTGCAATATCGATGGAAAGATTGCCCGGGAGCGTAGGTGAAACCGTCCAGGTGGTCGAGCCGTTGTTGAACGGAGGATGGAAGCCAATAGGATCGATGGCCTGATTCTCAACCATTGTATGCGCATTGTCCGTATCCACACTGAAGTACAACTCGTGCGTCGTCGAATAACCGCTCTGATTGGCATAGATCGTGTAGGTTTGGTTCAGCGCATAGACCGACGGTGTACCGCTTATTACGCCGTTAACAAGGGTCATGCCCTCTGGCAAAGCAGGGTGTGTTTCCCAGGTGATAGGGATCGAGGAGCCTGAAGAGGCCCCTGAGTTGGCGTTCACCGTGTAATTGAGCGTGATCGGCGTCATTGCTTCACCCAAGTTGAGCGCCGCACCTTCCACCGCTGAGGTGATGGTGCCGAACGTCGAGGTGGAGAACCACACGCTGCCCTCGTAGGTCATGTTGCTGATGTTGGCGGTGACCGTGTAGGTCGTGTTGCTCGTCGCAACCGTTGGTGTACCGCTGATGGTGCACGTGCTGCTGTCGATGGACAGGCCGGTTGGGAGAGAAGGTGAAACGGTGCAGGTTGCACCGGTGACGTTGGTCGTGCTGCCTGAGCCGCCGCCTGAGCCACTTGCCGCACTAGCATCGTATTGGAAGGTGATGTTGGTCATTGGAACATCGAGGAACAGATCCGCACCTTCGACGCTCGGGGTGAGTTGTCGGTTGAGGCTTGAGAGCCAGACCGTTGTCTGATAGGTCACACCGCTCATGACCGCGGTGACCGTGTAGGTCGTGTTGCTCGTCGCAACCGTTGGTGTACCGCTGATGGTGCACGTGCTGCTGTCGATGGACAGGCCGGTTGGGAGAGAAGGTGAAACGGTGCAGGTTGCACCGGTGACGTTGGTCATGCCGCCGCCTGAGCCGCCAGCTGAGCCACCGCCTGAGCCGCTGCCTCCACTTAGAGTCCACAACTCTCTTCCATTGGTTCCGTCGTCGGCTATGAAATAGAGGGCGTTGCCCATGATACCAAGATTCCTGCCACCATTAATGCCGGAGGCACTCCCGGGTCCGATGTTCTCAACCATCACTGTGCCAGAGGTGGTTCCATCGGTTCTCCACAATTCGAGCCCGTTGGTTCCGTCATCAGCAAAGAAATAGGTGTTGTTGCCAAGAGCCATGAAGCGATTGTATGGGTGAAAACCGTCACCGGCACTGTTGATATCCTTGACCATCACAGTCCCTGAAGAGGTCCCATCGCTCTTCCACAATTCTCGTCCATCGGTTCCGTCATCGGCTGAGAAATAGAGGGTGTTGCCAATGGGTGTGAGATGCTGGGGGTTGCCGTTACAGGAAGTGCTGGTGGCGCAATTGACACTGTAAGGGTTGATGTTCTTGACCATCACTGTGCCTGAAGAGGTTCCATCGCTCTTCCACAATTCGTATCCTTCACCATCATCAATGAAGTTGCCGAGATTATCGATAGTTCCATTTCTGGCTCTGAAATAGAGGGTGTTGCCTATGGCTGTGAGTTCTTGGGGATATCCGGTAGAACTTCCGTTGAAGAGATCCTTGACCATCACCGTGCCTGAGGCCGTTCCATCGCTCTTCCACAATTCGGCTCCGTTGGTTCCGTCGTCGGCACTGAAATAGAGAGTGTTGCCCATGACACCAAAAATTGTCAATAAACCACTCGGACTTCCGCTGTTGATATCCTTGACCATCACCGTGCCTGAGGCTGTTCCGTCGCTCTTCCACAATTCCTTTCCGTTTCCGTCAAAGGCTGCGAAATAAAGGGTGTTGCCAACGACTGTAAGAACTGAGGGATAACTACCGCTACTTCCGCTGTAGATATCCTTGACCATCACCGTGCCTGAGGAGGTTCCATCGCTCTTCCACAATTCGACTCCGTTGATTCCATCGTCGGCAGTGAAATAGAGGGTGTTGCCAATATGGGCTGAGATATACGAAACAGTACTACTGCCACTTCCGCTGTTGATATCCTTGACCATCACCGTGCCTGAGGCTGTTCCATCACTCTTCCACAATTCGACTCCGTTGATTCCATCGTCGGCACTGAAATAGAGGGTGTTGCCAATGGTAACCATAAAGGGTGGATTGCCGCCGAAGCTGTTGCCACTTGCGTTGATGTCCTTGACCATGCATGCGGTTCCGATGCATGTGCCGCTGCCTGAGCCGCTTGCTGCACTGGAGTCATATTGGAAGGTGATGTTGGTCATGGCCTGGCCGACGAGGAGTTCGGCGCCTTCGGCACTGGCCGTCAAGTTCTGGACGCCAACGCCCGAACTGGTGTGAATGCCGTTGCCACCGGTGATCGGTCCGTCGATGCGCTGACCGGGGGTCAGGTTCCACGCATCGCTCACGGTCACGGATTCTGGCTCCCACTGGAGAATCGTGTTACGGTAGCCGAACGGACAGCTGGAAGCTGTGTTATGTCCGCATTGGTTGGCCATGGCAAAGGTTGACCCAAAGAGGAGGGGTATTCCGTGGAAGTAAGTCGTCGAACCAGAATTGGTTCCGGTGTTGCCTGGGACGGATTGACTCACACCCGTCTGGTTTGCTGTGTTGTAGGCGATCAACCGTCCAGAACCTGCGAAGTACGCAGTGTCACCGTACACGCCGAGCAGTCTACTTGAGCGAGCAGGTATGTCGACTGATTGCGCGTGAACAGGCATCTGCCAGAGCGTGTCGTTGGTCGGTGAATAGAACGCCCACTCATAACTGCTTGATGATGGTGTCCGTTGGGCTGAGACGAGCAACTCTCCGTTATCGAGCATGGCAAGGCGGATGTACGTAAATCGATAGTTGTTGTACGGGGACGTTCCGACGCTGTCAAACGTGGTGGAAAGATTGGTCATGTGCCAGTGGGTTGAGTTGGTGGTGCTGTACCCCCAGAGGTCGTACATGTCTGCGTTTGACGATGAGGTCATGTGGCTCCGTGCAATAAAATACATCTCTGTACCGTCGCGGATGAAAGGTGATGAAAATTCTCCGTTGAACCTCAACGCGCCGTCGCAGACGTTGTTGAACACCACGGAGGTGCAAAAGTCACCCAGTGGCCAAGCCGTGTCGTTGTTGGAATCGTAAATCCAGTACTCTGAACCGTTTCCTCCAGTAGCGCCAGTGCCCGAATAGGAGGTAGCAGGATCCGAACCGATGAAAAGGAGTTGCCCGTTGGAGACCAACCCTCCCGCGGGGTCACCAAACAACCCCTTGGCGGGAAGTGAAGGAACGGTGTACCACGTGCCGTTTTCCGTGCTGAACACTTGTCCAATGGTCACCGGTAATCCAAGAAGCATTTGGAAATTGAAAATCTTCGTTCCAACAATCATCAGTTGGCTGGCAGGAGTCCCTGTTGGAGCCGGAAGGGCCCAAGTGGTCTGATTGTCAACGTTGTAAGCAAAGAACGATGAGGACCCCCCATGGCCTGAAAGTAACATACCGGTGGCAATGTAAATGGTTCGACCAACAATCACAGCCGTCTTCACGAAGTTGTTGTGGGAAGAGACGAGATAGATGGTGTCGTTGGCTGGGTTGTAGGCGTGCAAATCCCCTCGTTGGTCGTTGTTGGCTTGAGGATTCGAAAACGTGGGATGGTAGGTGAAGTAAGTGAGGCCGTCGACCATACCCACGTAGCGGCCGACCATACCGGGACAGTTGCTGGAAGAAGCGGTGATGGGTTGCCACGTGGTGTGGTTGGTGGCGTTGTAGGCCATTGGGCACCCCACCCTGGAGGTATGGGCCATTGTCCCTTGGAAAAGAATGGCGTCCGTGCCCAGGGCGATGTATTCCGAGCCTCTGAGAGGGGCGATGCTTCCGGTCGCCCAGATGCTGTTGTTGCCGTACATCACCGACGTTGCTGGTGAATGAGCGACCACGGGTTCAACGTCGTCCAACGTTTCTTCGTCGCCCGACCAGGCGTTCATGAGGTCAAGATAACCGACCTGCGTCATCAGCACCATCAGGATGGAGAGAATCAGGGGGGTTCGTACTTCAGCAAAGCGTTCGCTGGCCATGATGTTTGGTCCTTATAGGCAGGTCAAGAATCTACCGTCCTATCATGAACGGCCGGAGCCCCAGCCTGGTCAATGTTCTTTGACAAAGGCGTGGATGATGGACGATTCTGCGGATTGAAGATGCTCGCTGACCGTGGCCTGCTTGATGTCAAGCGCCTCAGCAATGGAGCGTTGCGTGCAACGCCTCGGGCGGTCGTAGTACCCCATCTTGATGGCTTGGTCGAGAACGAAGCGCTGTTTTTCAGGGAGCAGTTCAAGGAAATTGGCGCTGTGCAGCGATTGAGCGCCGAGTTTCAGCTTGTAACTCTCGCCGAGAAGTTGCGAAAGACCGGTTCGAGACGCAAGAAGGGCTTCCTTGGTACCTCGAATCGTCACGGTGAAACCGGCCTTGCTCAGGAAGGTTGGCGAGACCCACCACACGTGCTCAAGGGCGGCAAAGACACGAGGGAGCGGGCCTTTCGTGACCACTTCGAGCAGGGCTGCGTTGGGGCTTTGTTCGATGACGTTGAGAATGTTGAGTGAAGGGAAGCGGTTCTTGAGCACCCGTTGGTCTTCGTATTCAACCCTAACCAGGCACCGCATGTTGCCGTCAACCGTTGATATGTGGGAGAGAAACTCCACCGAGGAAAACGATTCCATAAGGGCCCAGCCCGGAAGATTCGCCCCTGTTTCGGGCGTGATGCTGATCTGCATGTAGCGCAGGTCTGCGGCTTCCATACCTATCATGAACGGGTTTTTGTGTATAAACCGCTCGCCCTGCGATTTTCGCAAAAGGTTGCCGTACGTTCAGGCCTCAGCCTTCGGCTTCAAACATGCTCAACACGCGGTTGAGTTCACGTAGGGATTCCTCAAGGCCCTCGCGCTCGTTGCGGCCAAGTTCAGGGTCCTTGAGCTTCTCCGTGATGGCTTCGATTTCCCACTTGGCCTCTGCGCGTTCTCGCTCGAGGGCTTTGTCCTCCTTGATCATCTGGAGGCGAGCGCGACGGACGTTGGTGGCCTTGCGCTGCTTGTTGTAGGACTCCTTGTGCGTCGCCCCGATTTCAACAGCCGTCGGGAACGGAATACCGATGCCTTCTGCCTCAAAGCGTTCGGCGATGTTCTTGAAGAGCCAATCTTTGGCCACGAATTCGTCCGAGTAGTCTTCAACCCAAGCATAGAGACGGAAGACCTTGGCGTAGTCACCGAGTTCGTTGAGAAGAACACGAGGCTCAGGCGATTCGAGAATGTACGGGCATTCACGCAAGAGTTGGAGCACGGTGTACTTGACGTGGGAAATGTCCTCGTCGTATTCCACGCCGACATCGAGCACGAGGGAGATACGTCGGCCTTGCCCGTCGCCGCCGCCTCGGGCGTGGTTGATGACGGTGGAGTTCACGAGGTTGTTGTTGGGAATCACCACGAGGTTTTCGCCGATAGTGAGCACCTTGGTCGAGAGGATGCCAACCGACACGACGGACCCGAGGTGGCCTTCCACCTCGATGCGGTCGCCGACCTCAAAGGGCTGGTCGAGGGCGAGCATGAACGAGTTGACGATGTTACCCAGCGTCTGCTGCATCGCCAGACCGATGATGAGGGAAAAGACCGCCAGCGAGGCCAGAAGCCCGAAGAGTTCGAACCCGAGTTCGCCCAGCGCAAGATAGAGACCGCCGAACCATACCGAGGCTCGCAGCAGGAAGATGACGAGGGAATTGCTGCCCGAGACGGTGACCGTGGAGGGGTTCGAGAATTTGTCGATGATCACGGGGATCATGATTTTGATGGCCACGCTCGCTAGCGAAGTCGTCAGCAAGATGTAGGCGGCGCTGAATAACGGGTCGAGAGCGACGTTGAGGTCTTCCTCCTCGCCTCGTATCCACAGCAAAGTCAACTGAACGCCGACCAAGACGATGAAACTGTAGAGTCGCTGCGTGACGGGTCGGTACAACTGGTCGTCCCAAGTTGCCGTCGTCGCTTTGACAAAATCAAGGATGATTTTTTTCATCAAGAAACGGACGATGGCAAGGGAAAGCAGTGTCAAACCAATCCCGAGAGCGTACTGCGCCCAAACGTCGAGGTCGTTTGCGCTGTCAATGACGTCGTCAACCGTGACCATGGTCCATCCTACCTGTCCCGGCGTTAGACCACCCGTTCATAACAGGTTCGCCGATTTTCGCGAACATACTCTACCACCAAAAGCGCGATACGGGTGCCCCACGAATGTGGAAAAGAAGGTGAAACATTCCTTGAAAAGGCGGAAGGCCGGGGCGTGTTCATGAGCCGTCGCTACGACCGAATTGCGGCATGGCTCCTGCCTCGCAAACGCCAGGCTCACATCGTGGTGGTGCTGCTGACCCTGCTGATGATTCCGGGAGCGATGACGGCGCTCCAACCCATCGATATGGAGTCTTACGAGATGGAATCGCCCGAGCTTTCGGCGCAGACCATCGTCAACGAGGAGTTCCCTAATGCAGAGATCATCCTCGGCTTCCTCGTCTCGGCTCGCAACCCCGACATGGTGCCGTCGGTGGAGGATTGGGAACCCGTGCCCCGCATGGCCGACGGTTCCCCCGACTACGCTTCGCTGGTCCACCCCTCTGAGATGATACCCGCTGGCGAACCGTGGAGCGGCATCGACGCGCCGAAGGGCGGCATTCTGAACCTGACCATCCTCCGCGAGTTGGACACCAAACTGAACCTGGTGCTCGAGCACCCGCTCGGCCCCGCCCTCAAACCGCTGGTCAACGACGTCACCGGCCACCAATCCAACGGCGCCATCTCGCTGTCCGACCACTTTCGTGGCTTCATGAACAACACCTCCATCCTCACCCAACCGGGCCTTACGCCCCTCGGCGTGGTGACCGAACCACCGACCAACTGGACGGATTGTTTTCCGCTAGAGTGCTTGACGTTTGACGACGTCAACATCACGCAGGCGCACATCGACATGGCGGCGGCAAGAATGGCCGAGGCTTCGGACAACAACTTCCTGCGATGGCTTTCGCTCGACCGCGGTTTCAAGGCCGACTATACCGCCTTCCAAGAAGGGCCAATTTACGGGAGATTGTTGTCAAACGGCACGTGGGAAAATGCGCTTTGGGGCAACGGTCGCTGGACCGGCTCCTCGACATGGCTTCTGGTGCAGTTGGACAGCGCAAAACTGCAAGAGATGGGTTGGGAAGTCGTATGGAAAGACGCTCACCAAGAGAAGCAAGTGCGGTTCACCGACGAAGGGTTCCGCGTGGGTGGCTACCGTTTGGCCGACGGTCAACTTGTGCTTCACCCGCCTCAATACAACGAATCAACCTGCCTTGAAATGCAGGCCGAGGGGGCGGGCTGCGCCACGGAATGGACCTACATGGACCTCGAGGGCCACCTTCGCTCCCACGACCGCACCACCGTCACGCTCCTGCTGGGTCAGGGCGTGAACGTTGAGGTCAACCGGGAACTCCAGTCCAGTGCGGGCCTCATCGTGATGATGGGGTTGGCCATCGTCGTGCTGCTCTATGTCAGCCTGCGACGCTGGTCCGATGTCGCCATCGTGATGTTTGCTCTGGGCGCCGCACTGCTGTGGATGCAGGGGCTTATCGGGCACTTCGCCAACATCACGGGTTGGTTTGGCCTTGCGCTCATCGCCAGGTCGCAATTCTCGAACCTGTTGCCGATCCTGGTGTTGGCGCTGGGTATCGACGACTCGCTGCACGCCTTGCATCGCTACAAGGAGGAACGGGCCAACGGCAAGACCTCAGAAGAAGCCGGCAGCATCACCGTCTCTCGGGTCGGCCGGGCCATCACACTGACGTCGCTGACGACCATGTCGGCGTTTGCCGCCAACCTGTTCAGCGATATTGCGGCCCTCCGCTCCTTCGGCATAGAAGCCGCTTTGGGCGTGCTGGCCGCCTTCATCTTGACCGGCCTTTGGGCGCCGCTGATTCGGGTCAGCGTGGACGACTGGCTGGACGCTCGCGAGGGCAAAACCGAACAGGGCGAGATCAAGTCCATCGTGAACCCTGAATGGCTCAAGCGGGTCACTCACGGTTCGGGTCAACGAAAAACGGCGGCCATGATCGCCCTTGCCGCCGTGCTCCTGACCGTTCCTGCCGCCATGGGCATGGCGCAGTTGGAGGGCGATTTCGCCGTGGAAGACTTCCTTGACGAGCGCTCGGACTTTGCCATCGGCGTGGACGAAATCGCCGAGCGTTTTGCCGACGAGGGTGAGCCCGCCAACCTGCTCATTTTGGGCGACGTGCTTGACCCGAGGGCCTTTGCCGCCATCGATGAATTCCGCGACAACATGGACGCCCTGCCCGAAGGCGTGCCCGACAAAATCACCCGCCAACCCGACGGTACCATCGACATTCTTGCCCTTGACGAAATGGTCTTTGCTGCCCAGGGCAGCCTGGTTCTTGACAGCTCACCCTTTGAGGCCGCTGGGTGGCAACCCGAGGTTGACGGGTTTGGCATGAACTGTTCACTCGCCGGCAACGGGCCGCTGGTGGACACGACCGACAGGGAGTGCCTGGCTTTCTTCTACGGTTTCCTCTCGCTGCACGGCGTGCCCGGGGTCGGCCCCATTCCCGACATCCCCGCCAGCATCGTCCAACTCTACATCATGCCCGTGGTTGAGCTCGACCCGAACCAACCCTGGTTGGACATCAACGGTGATGATGCCGCCTACGACATGATGCAAATCCGATTCGGCATGACCCAACCCGAGGATTTCCCCGGGATGCAGGGCGGCGTTGCGGAGGTTTGGCGGGACCTTGAGGTTTTTACGAACCTCTCCAGCGGCACGTACGAGGCACCGGGTGAAGAAGAAGAGGACAAGCCGTTGACGTGGGTCATGCTCACGGGCCGACCCATCACCCGATTCACGGCCTCCACCGCCATGCAAGACGAAATGCAATCCTCCCTCATTCTCGGCTCGGTGTTTGTGCTGGGCTCACTGACCATTGGGTTCCGTTCGCCCAAGCAAGCGGTTGTGACGTTTGTGCCGATTTTCCTTGTCGTCGTTTGGCTTTACGGCCTGATGTACGTCACCGGAGCCTCGCTCAACATCGTCACGGTAACCATTGCGACCATCTCGCTGGGGGTGGGCATCGACTACTGCATCCACGTCACGGAACGGTATCGGGAAGGAAGAGAAAACGGTGAATCGCACAACGACGCGCTGGCGGCCGTGGGCGGTGCGTGCGGCTTGGCGCTACTCGGTTCTGCCACCTCCGACATCGCCGGTTTCCTCGTCATCGCCCTCTCCCCGATGGGCCTGTTTGCCAACTTCGGTATCTTCTCAGCGGCGATGATTGCCCTTTCGCTGTTCGCCAGCCTCGTGCTGACCACGGCCGCCCTCGGCCTGATCAGCAAACCTCCGGCGCAGGGTCAAGGATCCGTGCCGAGCGCCGCCGCTGATGAAGAGGCATAGGAAAGCATCATCAAGGCCCCGAGGTAAGCGTCAGTCAATGTCCGCGGCTCAAGACTACTACAACCAGGTGCTCGCTATGGGGCACACGCCCGAAAACGCGCTCGCTTACACCCGTCAACACTACCCCAATTTCGTTCCCGGTGTGGCGGAGGCCGTGGCAGCGCCCGTGATGGCCCCCGTCTCGCAACAACCCGTTCCGGCGGCTCAACCCGTCGCTCAGCCGGCCATTGCCGCCGCTCCCGCCACCGCCGCTCCCGTCGCCACGGCGCCAGCGGTTGGCGCGCCTGCGCCCGCCCAAACCGCCTACGCGCCCATGGCTGCCACCCCGCTTCCTTCGGACGGCACGACGCCAATGATGTGGGGTGCTGTGGCCTGCATCGTGTTCGCCCTGCTCCTCTCGATGGCGGGGCAGTTCAGTCATTCATGGATCGTCAACAACGAAAACGAAGGCAGCAGTTTCGGTCTCACGACGGCTCGTGTGGATTGCAGCATGGCAGAAGGCGACTCGAGCGTTGATTTGTCAAAGGAGGCTGTTGTGGAACAATGCAAGATAACCTCGTACATATTGTATGCCGAAGACATGGCAGCTGCCTCGGCAGAGAACCTCACGGCTGACGACATCGACGATGTCATCGTTGGCCAGATTGAGGACGTGTGCGACAACCTCTATGCCTTCGCTTCCGCCTTTGCCATGGGCAACGAGTCCTCGCTGGCCGACTTAGCAGAGGATCGCGACACCTGCCTTGAGACGCCCGCCGCTGGCTCAACCGGCGGCATGATTCTCTGGTTGGGTTCCATTGGCGCGCTGCTCGGCACCGTCATGCTCGCATCCGGGTCCATCGGCCGCAGCCTACCTAGCAACGCTGAGCAACACGGCAAGTGGGCCGGCATGGCCGCTGGTGTGTTGATGCTTCTCGCCGTTTTGGTCTGGTGGCTCTTGCTGCCCGATACCGACACGGATACCTCTGCGGGCATGGGCGTGTGGATGACGGTGCTTGGCGGCGTGCTGGGCGTCGTGGCCGGTGTGCTGGCCTTCCTTGACCAGAAATGAACCCTGATTGGGCGGTGACTTCATCAAGGATTGAGCCTGCGCTCGTCTTGCCGTCTTTGGGGTTGGCCCCGGGAAGGTGGTGGCGACATGGCAGGCAACGAACCCGACACGGCCGAGGACATTGACGACGATGAAGACGACTGGATGAAGTACGCCAACGTTGGTTTCGGAGAAACCGACTATTCGCTGTGGGACGACGTCGAACCCGCTGAGGTGGATGAAGCGCATCAACAAGAAGTTGCCATGCAACTGGCCACGCACATCGCCGACATTCCAAGAGCCCCCTCGCCGGCCGGGCACAAGCACCTGGTTCGCTTGGGGATATGCGATGCATGCCTCGGTCGCCTCGGTGGCAAGCGCACGTACGGCCAGAGCATCGTGGAAGCGGGTGCGTCCGTTCGGGCGTCGGTCGTGGAACTCGACGGGTACCTTGCTGATGCCCGAGAGCGTGAACCGCTGTGCCCGTTTTGCGAGAACCTGTTCGACGAGGTCGACCTGCTGGCCGACATCATTTACGACGCTCTGGAGCCGTACGACGTTGGCCGTTTGCAACTTGGGGCACGCTTTCCCAAAGACCAAATCGAGGAAGAAGAGAAACTGCGCAAACGGATGGGCGCCGGCGGTTCGGACGCGCTCAAACCTTCGCTGGTGGAAGAGATCGGCCTGCGGCTGAAGGATCGTTTGGACGGAACCGTCCTGGTCAACGACAAACCCGATGTCCTCGCCCTCATCGATGTGCTCACACTGACCGTGGAGCTGGACGTTCGCTCGGTGTACGTCTATGGACGCTATCGAAAACTGGAGCGCGGCATCCCCCAAACCCGATGGCCGTGCCGAGCCTGCAAGGGGCGCGGTTGCGAGCGTTGCGAACAGACCGGGCTGCAGTACCAGAAGAGCGTTCAGGATTTGGTCGGCAACCCGATGTTGGAGGTGTTCCAAGGAACCGAACACGCTTTCCACGGCATGGGCCGGGAGGACATTGACGTGCGGTGTCTGGGAAGAGGGCGCCCCTTTGTCCTTGAAATCAAAGAACCAAAACTCCGAAGTTTCAACGCTGAAAAACTCGCTGACATCATCAACGAAGCGGCGATTGGCTCGGTGGAGGTCTCCTCCATACGCCCGTCCTCCCGCAGCGAAGTGGTTCGCATCAAAGACACGCCCGCAGAGAAGTCCTACACCATCCGGTTCACCATTTCGCCGATGAGCGAAGCCGAGTATGCGGTGCTCACGGCCCCGGTGGACATGACAAAGGAAGACGTCCAAGGCCGCAGCAAGAAGCGCCGAAGGCAGCGACGTGGTGACAAGGATGCCGACCGAACAAAACCCCTGCAGGCGACCATTGACCTGCCCCCTGCCGGGCCTTCCGAATCTGAGCTGAAAGCCATGAAGAAACCGGAACTTGTCGCCTTGGCTGAGGAAAAGGGCCTCAAAAAAACGGGCAAGAAGGACGACCTCATCGAACGCATCTTGGCCGCTTCACCGCCCGCACCGGCGATGTTTGACCTGCCCGATGACGACGCCATTGCCAAGGTGGTCGAAGCCCTCAACGGCATCAAACTGGCGCAGCGAACGCCGGAACGGGTGGCTCACCGTCGGTCCGACCTGATTCGGAAACGCACCGTTTTGGAAGCCCATTCGTTGTTCATTGAAACAAACGAAGACGGGGAGCGAGAAATCGAATTTACGCTCCGGTGCGAATCCGGCACGTACGTCAAAGAGACGGTGCACGGTGACAGCGGCCGAACGCAACCCTCGGTGGCGGCGTTGATCAAGGCCAAATGCAACGTGCTCTGGTTGGACGTTGGCGACATTCACGCCGACTGAGCCGTCGTGCTCTGCGGCTTGACCCGTCGCGGTGCTTATATGGAGAAGGTGGGTCGCCAACTTGCTCCGAAGAGGCTTGTATGCTGATTTGGAACGATGGAGGCGAAGAAAATGAAGCGCTCAAAGGGTCAGCGAGTCGGCACTCGTAGCATTTTGCGACGACGGAAAAACGAACGCAGCCGCTTGAACATTCGCCGCGTCATGCACGACTACCAAGAAGGCGACCGAGTCGCCATCGTCCTCGACGGTGGACAACAAGGCGGCATGCCTCACCGCCGCTTCCACGGTCGCACTGGATTCATCGAAAAGCGCCAAGGCGTGGCTTGGATCGTCGCGGTCAAAGACGGCAACATGCAGAAGACCGTTATCGCTCGCCCGGAACACCTCCGCCCGCTTGAATGAGGGATACATCATGACTGAAGAAGAACGATTTCTCGATTTTGCGACCGTCCGTGAGATGCTTTACGACGCACAAGAGCGCCGTGGCTCGTTGAAGTACGAGCAAAAGTGGGCCCTGCAGCACGCCGAGTGGGCCGCAAGCGACGCTCGAAACGGCGTTCCAACCAAGGCCGAAGTGTTCGAAGAACTCCGCACCAAACTCCTCGAAGTTGAGACGCTGGCCAAGCATCCTGACCTCGCCGCCAAGCTCGCCGAACTCATGCCCGCAACCCCCGAAGACGTGAAAGCGGTGTTCGGGTCAAAGCGCATCGTCATTGAGGACAGCGAAATAGAAGCGGTTCTCGACATCGTGCGCCAAGTCATTTGATGCTTTTCGCATCTCCAAGAGATGATGTCCCATGTCAGACCCACGGCGAAGGCGCCAAATCAAAACCCCGTCCGGTCCTCGAAAAAAGGCGACGCCCGACTTGTCAAAGTACAAGATGCAGCCGCCTCGAACCGGACGGCCGGAAGTCCCGAAGCCTCAGCCGAAACCGGACCCTTCGCAACAACGCCCTCGTGGCGGGCAGCGGGACGGTAAACGAGGCGGACAGCGCGGAGGTCCCCGTCGTCAAAACAACCGTGGGCAACAGGGACGGCAACAACGCCCCGAGCCCGAGGCGCTGAAGAACGAAACCTGGGCTCGCATTCTCGAGCACGACAGCAAGTCCAGCGTGGCGACCGCCATGGCCGAAAAGTCCCTCGCCTTGTGCCGCATCAAAACCAAAGGCAGCGAAGCGCTCGTGCTGAATCAACGCCTCTACATCGGCAAGGACCAAAGCAAGCGGACAGAAGTCGCTTCCATTCTTGGGATGGCCCACTTTGACAAAATGTCAAACATGGCCCGTCAGGACCTGCCATCGCTCGTCCAGATGTTCGTGGAAGAGCACGCCCAATACTTCGTTGACGAGTTTTACAACAAGGCTGGACCGATGTCGCTCAAGCAACACTCCTACGAACTGCTTCCCGATGTTGGGCCTGTCAAGGCTCGCAACATGGTCAAGGCCCGGGATCAGGTCGGTGTTTTTGCCTCCATGGACGAATTGAACGCACTGGCGAAAATCAAAGGCGCCGAGTTGTTGGCGCAGCGTTTCATTGAAGAGATGGAAGACAAAACGTTGGTGCCCCGCCTCACACAACTTCTTCTCCCGGTGGAAGCATGAAGCGCGCTCGGCGCTTGGTGGATGCCCTACGCGCCAAACAACCGATGAACAAAGCCCTTGGTCAGCATTTTCTTGTCCACGACGACGTGCTGGAACGCACCGTTGAATGGGCGGAAGTTGACGTCGAAGACCACGTGCTCGAAGTTGGCCCCGGTCCGGGCGTCCTCACCGACGCCTTGCTCGCCAAAGGATGCAAAGTCACGGCAATTGAACTGGACGATGGAGCGCACGACCACCTGAAATCCCTGTTTGCCGATGCCATCGCCGAAGAACGGTTGGTCTTGATGGCCGGGGATGCGCTCAGCTTGCCTTGGCCAAGTGACATCTCGAGGGTGGTGGCCAACATCCCGTACCAAATCTCTTCGCCGCTCATCGACGTCATCACACGACACCACCGTAACCCCAACACGGCACCGCTTCAGGATATCGTGCTGCTCGTGCAAGAGGAATTCGCCGAACGCGTGGTCATGGAGTACCAGAGCGATGTCGGTTCTTTGGGCATGGTGGTGGCCCTGGATTTTGACGTTGAGATGGGCGAACGTGTGCCGCCTCACGCCTTCTCACCAATGCCGAAGGTTCAATCCCGACTGCTTCGCATGACGCCACACGAAGAAGAGTGGCCCTGCGACCGACGCCTCCTGGTGCAAATGATTCGGTCAGCGTTTGAGCAACGGCGAAAAAAGCTCAAGCGAACGCTGACAAATCCACCCCGTCGTATCGGTCGCGTGCCCGGATGGCACGCCTCCCGCTGGAAACGCGCCTACGCCGTCATGCAATTGGACCCGCGTCTGCAACGCCGGCCTGAAACGTTCGAACTGGAGGAGTGGGTGGAGTTGGGCGTTGACTTCGCTTCCTGTGAGGAAGAGGCCTGAACCTTCATGAAAGGTCGTTGGATTGAGGTCTACGGGAGAGAGACTTTTCTTAGGAGCGTCTGCTGGGCCTAACTTGTCGGAGGGAACGGGATGGCAAAGAAGGACACCTATCTCGCCCTGCTACGACGCGGTATTGACGACACTACGGCCAACCAACTCGCCGATGCGGGCTTGAAGATTGGCGATTTGAAGAAGATCGACAAGGACATGCTCGTCGAGAATTACGGTCTGAAAAAGGAAATCGCTCAAGGCGTCATTGAAATCATCACGGCCGGACCACAATCTCACGGTAAGGAACGGTTCCTGTCGAAGGTCCTGGCGCCTGAAAAGAAGCAAGAATCTCGCATTGAAGAAATAAAGTTCCAGCGAAAACAGAAGGACGTCCTCGCTGAATTGGCCGAACAGAAAGAGCGACTCAAGATCGCCAAGGTCGAGGCTTTCCGAGCGCAGAAACTCATCATGAACAGGCTTGGAAAAACCGTTGAACTCATCGTGAAATTGGAAAACAACCTGCACGACGAGGGCAAGGACGACCAGAAGGTCAAGATTCGAGACCAACTCGAAACCCGTGGCCTTGAAGCGGCGAGGGACCACGAAATGCTTGAGCTCGAGGGGACACCGCAAGACATTGTTGACTTCCGCCGGCAGCACGTCCCTGGCCTCACCCTGCACGCCTGCCCGGTTTGCGGCGAAGAGATGGACCCGCGACAATCAAGAGACCCCGACCGAAGCGATGACTGGGCCTTCATTTGCTGGGAATGCGAAACGAGTTTCACAACCGACCTGGCCACCAAGGTTGAGACGATTCTGGACGAAAACCGCATCGTCATCGACCCGGACAAAGCCCCTCGAAACCCCGTGCCTCCAAAGCCGGCCAGCATGGACTTCTCCTCGGTCTCGGACCTGATTCGTCGAGACCTCGAAGAAACGGGCGCCACCGCCGACGAGATGACGCGAGTCGTGGAAGAAAGCGTGGTCGCCGGTGGCCTGATGGACATCAACGATTGGATTGACCAAACCATCGCCGCCAAGGATTACATTCAGGCTCAAGAAGACCGAGAGGACTTCATTTTGCGAACCGGTGCTGGGGCAACGAAATTCAACAAGTGGATGAAGAAAGCGGGGTTGTTCTTCAACAAACAAACCGGCCGATGGACCAGGGAAAAAGGCCGATGAGGCGTTGTCCATGACCGCCACCTCGGAACCGTTGGAGCAGGAGCAAGACCCCAAAAACGACGCCCCGACCACGCCCGTCATTCGTTTTCTTCGTGGGCCGCATCTGCTCGGCCAGGTCGCTGTAAACCCCGAACAAACCATTGTTGAACACGCCGAAGCCTGCGGTGTGGAACTGCCCACCAGCTGCACCTCCGGCACCTGCGGTACGTGCACGGTGAGCGTGGTGTTCGGCGAAGTTGCGCTGCCGGATGAACTTCCGCCGGGACTCGAGGCATGGCTGGCCGAGGAAGGCGGTCGCCTCGGCTGCATGTCAAAACCGCATGTTGATGTCGACATCGACATCATGCCGCCGATTTGAGGGACAAAGATGTTTGACGAATGGACCATGACCACGTGGCTCATCCTTCTCGTGGACATCGTGGCCGTGGTCATCGTCGTCTTGTTTCTCAAACGAAAAATACAGCACAAGCTCGAGGAGGTTGAGGCTCGGCACGCCCACAAGCGCCTCATGAAAAAACAGGAGAAGCAGGACGAAACAACATCCCCTGATTCGCCTTCCTGAACGGCCTCGTTCACCGCTGCCCGCTCCTTTTGCCTTTCCTGTGTCAACCGAATTCAGGCGCAAGGATTTTGTTTGTCCATTCATGCAGGCCCGATGCTTCAAAAACCGTTGACGCATGAATTGCTTCATGTCAGCGGGACGGCACACGACAACCGGCCCGCTTCCCATCGGTCAGTTCGCTCAACTGGTTCAGCAGACCGTCAAGAACGACCCGCTTTTTCAAAACCAAGCGCTTTCGGGCGAAGTGTCGCAGTGGAGCGTTCACAACGGCAATGTCTACTTCACCCTGCGAGACAACGTGGGCCAGATGGATTGCGTCATCTGGCGAAGCGCTCGCTTGACGGTGCACCCGTCCATCAACGTGGGCAGCGAAGTCATCATTATCGGCAGCGTTGACGTTTGGCCCAAACGCGGAAGGTTACAAGTCGTCGTCTCACGTATTCAGCCGATTCAAACCCTGGGCGCTATGGAGGAAGCCAAGCGCAAACTCATCGAGACGCTGAAAGCCGAAGGCGCCCTTGACATGGAGAAAAGACCGCTCCCCGCCCTCCCAAAACACGTTGCGATTGTCACGGGCGCCGATTCAGCGGCGCTGTCCGACATGCGTCAGCTCATGACGAACCGATGGCCAGGCCTGCGAACAACCGTCATCGAGGTCCTCGTTCAGGGCGAAAACGCGGCCAAAGAAATCGTTCGTGGTTTGGCCGTCACAAGAGCGCTGGCCCGTCCTGAAGTCGCCGGTCGTCTCGGTTTACCACCGGTTGATGCAGTTATCGTTGGGAGAGGCGGAGGTTCACCAGAAGACCTGTGGGCGTTCAACCTCGAACCGGTCGCTCGGGCCATTCTGGCTAGCACGGTGCCGATCATCTCCGCCGTGGGTCACGAACAAGACCACCTTGTGTCCGACCTCGTGGCCGACGTGCGCGCCTCCACGCCTTCAAACGCCATCGAGCGTCTGATTCCTGAACGCAACGCCGTCGTGCAGCTGTTGGACGAACTGGACGGTCGCATCGAGGGTGCCATGGTGAGGCGCGTGCAGGAACTCCGGCAACAACTGGCCCTGCTGTCCAACCAACTTCGCCACGCTCCCGGCAAGGGCATCTTTGCCGCCAAAGAGGCGCTGAACCGATTGAACCACCGGCTCCAACGCGGCATGGAAACGGCGACGGCGGCGAGAAAGCAGCGGCTTGCGCAACTTGAAGCGACGCTGAAAGCGGCCCATCCAAAGCGTGTCCTGGAGCGCGGCTACTCGATGGTTCAAGACGACAAAGGGACGGTTATTTCAGACGTGACGGACCTTGCTGTCGGTCAAACCATTCAACTTCAATTCGCCGACGGCCAAGCCGCCGCCGACGTCCACACGATTGAACACTTGGAGGAAAAACAATGACGGAAGAAACGATGACCTACGATGAAGCCCTGCGAAGATTGGAAGACCTGGTGGCCCAGCTTGAACGGGGCGGCAAGAACCTTGACGAGACGCTGAAGATGTTTGAGGAAGGTTCGGCCCTGCTCAAGCGCTGCCAAGAAGAGCTCACGGAGGTTGAGGGGCGGCTGGCTGAGTTGAAACTCAACGACGCTGAAAACCTCGTGAACGACAACGGTTGAGACGACCTTTTCACCGACTTGCGTGCAGGCGACGAAGCACCAAGAATGCCGGGCAAGACCAGCCAACTACAGCCCCGAACCAAGCGATGGCTGAGCCAATGAAAACCCCGTAGGCAGGCAGGGACCACATCGCAAGAATCGCGTAGATCGCCACGCTCGCTCCACCGAGCATCATCGGGCCAGCGGCCCCCTGAGGGACGGTAGGACCCTGAGCCAGCCACAGCGCCACCATGCTGGTGAGGAAGATCGCCGGAAACACGCTGGCCAGCCCTGCCATCAGAGGGTAATCCAGGCCAGACAACCAGACGGCCACACCGATGGCCAGCGCGGCCACTGTGCCCCTTGCGACCAGCACGGAGGTTGACACGCTGTTGGCGCCTTTTGGCGCCGGTTGGGGGCGAAGATTGAACATGACAACGGTGATGAAAAGAAGCGCAAATCCAAGTAACGCCACGCCCCGATCGTCCAGGGCTGGCGACAGCAGGTTGTCCACGGCGAGAATCATCCCCAGTCCGAGGGTCGACCATATCGTCAGAGCGCCCAGTGCCGTGAACAATAACGGACGAGCGGCCTTGGAAAACCACCTTGGCAACACGAGCCACGCACCAAGGAACAACGCATTGAGGAGCATCCCCAGCGGCACGACCGACATGCTGGCCACCAAACCCTGCTCGCCACCGGCCACGTACATCCCCACTGCTGCAGGCACGATGGTCGACGGCACCGACCCCAACAGGCCGCCAACCAAGCCTCCCCACTTCTCAATGGCCACGGTGACCCCTGTCGCTACGATGCCAGCGAACAGCGCTGAAAGAAGGATGGAGGCGAGGACCAAACTCAGTCCTCCAAGGCCTCAAGACTTGAGACGAGCCTGGCAAGGTCGCCACCTGTCCACTGGTCAACGGGTTCTCCACCAACATAGAGCACGTTGAACGGCACGTGGTCGATGTGAGCAACCCAGGGGTTCGCAGCACGGAACGCCTCGCCTTCGGGGGCCCTCAAGTTCAGCGTCAGGATCTCAAGCGGCAGGGAAGGTTCCCACGGCGCAAGTTCGGCGTAAAGAGCCTGGCAATCGTCGCAGGAGGGGCGGCCGAGAATGAGCAAGGTTGGACGGTCCATCCCGAGCGGACGCTCGGGGTCGGTCAAGACCTCGATGTTCATGCCATCACTCCGGTGCGTAGGATTGGCTGTCAATGATGTCCTGAAGTTCAATCACTTTGGCGCCACGTTCCTGTGCGTGTTTTGCGGCACGGGTCAATTTTGAACGCATCCAACCCAGCGTCATCATGCCGCGCATGGCGTTGATGGACTCGATAAAATGAACGGGGTTGCTGCCCAACTGGGCGTGGTTGCGAATGTCCTCTTCCAAATCCTCGAGC
>CACODE010000016.1 GCA_902625885.1 uncultured Candidatus Poseidoniales archaeon | reverse complement strand
CGTCGTTGTGTGGATTTCATGCGCCCTGTTGGTCGCTTCTACGGCGCTGATTAAACAGCATTACGTGTTTGACGGTGTTTCAGGCACCGCCCTTGCCTTTGGTCTGTGGTACGGCTACATCCAACCGGGGCTTAACCGAACAGCGCATTGACGGTGGCGGGGCTGGTCAAGTAAACCGTTAGGCCAACGCCAGCCATGATCATCATCCACGAGCCAATCATCTTGATGTGTCCTGTCGCCCGACGCAAGAAATTGATCATCACCTGACGACCCATGCCAACAAGCACCGTTACGGCGACCATCAACACGAGCAAACCGACCATCAAACCGGCAATGCCGAACCCGATGGCGGATGTTCCTAACGTGCTGAGGAAGATGACGAACGGCAGCACAGCAGCGGCGGTGCAGTCGATAGATGCGGCGGCATAACCGATACCGTAGAGGTACATGTTGCGCCGGGGCGTGAAGGTTTCATCCGTTTCCGTCGTGCTGTACTTGTCGACCAGGTTCTGAACAAAACCCATGAGATGGGACGTGATTCCCAACAGCATCATCGAACCAAGAACCACCAGAAGAAGCGCAATAAAGATGGCAATGTAATGGATAATGCCAGATTTGGCGAACGCCTCGCCCATGAGCAGCGCAACAACCCCGATGACGCCAAAGAACGTCCACATACCGAGGCCAGAGAGCACACCGATGTTGACCGAACTTGGCATCCGAGTCTTGAGTTTTCCTTCCTCAATGAGTTCGTCCTCCCTCGCCCCAAGCGAGAGGTAGTAGGAAATGAAACCGGGCAGAACGGGGAAGGCGCACGGAGAGAAATACACCAAAATAGAGAGAATCAGGCCAAGCACAAACACCGCCGTAAACGACGTCTCGGGCTCCTCCCAACCGATTCGAGAAGCGAAGGTCTCTGAAATGTCTTGAGTCAACGCCGTTTCCATGATGCCGTCAAATTCTGCCCAACCGTCAACGGGAGTGCCGGTCGCCTGTTGGGCGATGATGTAGCCCTCCTCATCGAGAATGAGCACGACCGGAATCTGGCCGGTGCCGCCCGTGGTGAACAACCGCACGGGGTCGGTGGTGGAACCGTCGGCAAGCACGGCAGCCTCTGTTGACCCGTAGCCGGTGGGGTAGAGCGGTACGGTGTACTCGCCTGCGCTTTTGTTCAGGATCTCGACGGATTCGTCGTACCACGCGCCGTAGGCGAAGATTTTCAACGATTTTCCGGATTCTTCGGCGGCGGTTTGCCAAGCGTCCATGTTTTCCTCGATGTGTTCCTGAACGAGGTGGCAGTTGCTGCAGTCCTTGGCCATGAAATCAAGGATGACGATGCTTCCTCGGTGTTCGTTCAAGTGAAACCAGCCGGTCTCGTTGGTGAGCCCAGCCTCAACGTCCGAACGGTTTAGCGATTCAAAGACGATGTTGGGTATCGGTGCCGGTTCAGCGTCGGACTGGAACAACTCGTCCATGCTGTCAAACATGGAAAGCGCAGCAAACGAAATAGCACCAAACATCACAACGGCGATGACGAACGCCTGCCAGGTGTCTTTTTGCTTGAACACGCCCCAGTCGGCTTGGTCAAGCAGGCCCATGCGGTACACTGAGCATGGGTTGTTGAAGAAGGTAGCCCAGCGATGGGTTCGTGGGCACAAGTTGAATGGATTCGTAAAGTGGTGGGCTCGGCCGAAATTGAACCGGCGCAAACGAACTCGACGATTCAATGCAGGTTGTTCGTTGCTGGCTCAATCCAGCCTTGTGTTGATTCGATATGGGCTCGGCCGGAATTGAACCGGCGATCTTCGCCATGTGAAGGCGACGTCATAACCCCTAGACCACGAGCCCCTAGGTAAATCGGCGACCCACCTCGCAGGTATAAGCCATCCCGTTTTCATCGGTGCTCGTTCAAGTGGACAACACCGACCTCAAGACGTTCGTGAGTTGGATGAACTTCCACAAGGAGAACAGGCACTTCAACCACCTCAGCGAGGTCCTCCGCTAACGACAAGGGAAGTTCAATGCGCTCGAAGGCAGCGTCGTAGCGAAGCCATCCTTCGGCCATACCGAGTTCTTTTTGCAACTCGCTCATGTCGTCATGCGCATCTTCCAAAGAAGTGGGGATGGCGCCGAAAAGGACGGTGTCGTCGTCGCTGAGCACCTCGTAAGGACGTAGCGTTGCTTGACCACGACGCTTGAAACGGTTTCTCAACTGGCCCGCATCCTTGAATTTGGCCGTGCAGAACTTGAGGTGAAACGGCTTGTCGGCCGCCGCTTTCTTCAACCGCATGGCCAAGTTTGCCGAGCCCTCAGCGGCGGCGGTTATGCCCCCGCTCAGGTTGAACCCGCGAACGTCCATGTTGTGCTGATTGCCCACGGTAATTTCCAACTCGTTGAGGTTCAGGAACGACACGGGCACCGTAGCAAGGTCTTCCAACAGCGAAAACAATTGAGCCTCTTTGTCTGGCTCGCACGGCAGTTCCACGCCGACCTTGATGCCGTGCTCTGCACAAGCATTCATGGTCGCTTTGTACTTCTTGGTGGTCCCGTCGAGAAGGTGAAACCGAATTTCGTCAAGCCCCGCTTCGGCAAAATCTCTGGCCCGCTTGGGGTTGAACGGAATGGACGTGTAAACGTGGATGTGATGGCCTTGGCCGAAGGCCTCCTTTAGCCGGCTCACGGCTTCAAGCGTCTTTTCGAGGTCCAGCATCGGATCGCCCCCGGTGATGCCCGTTCCGGTGGCTTGCATCGCCCGTCCTTCCTCAATCACTTCTTCCCAACTGGTGCATCGTCGTTCGTTAGCAAACATGTCCGGTGTTTCGCGGCGATTCTCGGAAAGAGGGCAGTAATCGCACCCCCAGTGGCACTTACCGGTCACGAAAAGCACGAGTTTGCTGCCTTTTTGGCATTGAACGCAACCCTCTGCCTCGCCCTCTTCGGCGGGCAAAATCTCGGTCGCTATGGGCAAACTTCGCATCACTTCACCTCCTTCGCATTTGATGCTTCGGAAAGTAACCAACGATGAAACCGTCGGTCCATGGTCAGCTCTGGATGGAAGGTTACCCCGAGACGACGCCCGTCGAGAACGCCGACGATTTCGTCGCCAAGCCTGGCAACCGTTTGGCAGCCTACAGCGTCTTGTTCGAATCGTGGTGCACGAATGAAGACGCCGGGAAAGCCATCCGGTACCGCGGAGGCTCCTTGAGAGGCCACTTCGAGCGGTTGATGAGCGAACCGGTCTCTCGGGGCGGGGGCGGTTTTTCTGAATTCTGCGGAAGGTGCGGCAAGTTCAACCTCAACAACCGCTTCAAACGAATCTCGTTGGCGACCCCAGGCGTTTCGTGAAATACCTGCATCGATGTAGGGTTTGTTACCCAGCCCCGGTGCCGCAAGGAGAATGGCTCCCGCACACGTTCCAAGAACCGGCCGCTCGGGATGAGCGTCCATCCACGCAAACAAAGCGGCAAGAAGCGACTCGTAGCGGCTGGCTATTCGCATGGTGGTGGACTCGCCGCCCGGAAGAACGAGCGCATCAAGTGTCTCGTCAACGTGTTCGGCGCGACGGCATTCAACAACGTGGAGGTCAACATCCAATTCGGCAGCCGCTCCGCGCAAGGCTTCCGCATGTTCATGACGGGCGCCCTGAAGCATCGCCAAACCCACACGGAGCATGCGACGGCGTTCATCCCCTCACCTATCAGTCCAACGCTTCAAAAAAAGAACAAACGAGGGCTTTGAAGCATGCACTTCAAAGACCGCCGTGGCCTCCCACAAACATGGCCCACACCGGCGATTGTTTTCTGGTGCCTGGCCCTGTGCGCATGAACGACGCCTGCCTCCAAGCGATGGCGACACCCGTGATGACGGCTCGTGGCCCAGAGTTCCGACAAGTGATGGCGAAGTTGAATTCCGGCCTGCGCTACGCCTTCAACCTCTCACCTTCGCTACCGGAGATGAAATCGCAATCTTGGACCGGCGAGGACGGTTATTGCGTGGTCGTGGTGTCGGGAAGCGGCACGGCCGCTATGGAAATGGTGATCGCCAACCGTTTTCGAAACAACGACCTCGTATTGGTGCCAACCAACGGCAAGTTCGGTGAAAGGGTCGCCGATATCTGTCGCCAGTTTTGCAACGTTAAGCAACTGAAGTACGACTGGGGGCGCTCGTTTGATCTTTACGAGCTCGAGCAACAACTGGAACGCGGGTGCTATGAAGCCCTCCTCATCTGCCACAACGAAACCAGCAGCGGCATCACGCAAGACGCCGAAGCGATTGCGGAAATGTGCGAACGGCACAATGTGGCGTTCATTCTTGACGGTATCACGTCGGTGGGCGGCATGCCGGTCCACCCAGAACAGTGGAAGGCGGAAGCGGTGGTAATGGGGGCCCAAAAGTGCACGGCTGGACCGTCCGGCATCGCCGCCATAGCCCTCAACCAGCATTGCATTGAGCGCATCAAAGCGATTCACCAACAGGGCGATGCCAACCCGCGCTACTACCTCGATTTGATTTCCGCACTCAAGAAAGGCGATGACGACCAAACACCTTGGACTCCAGCCATCAATCTGGCCATGGGTTGGAGCGCCGCCCTTGACCACCTGCGTGAAGAGACAAACGAAGCAAGATGGGACCGTTGCGAACGGATGGCTAAGGGCGTTCGAGACCTGTTCACTGACCTCGGCTTCGTGCTGTTAGCTGACGACGGTCAACGAAGCAACTCCGTCACCGCTATTCTCTACCCAGAGGGCGTTGACGATGCCTGGCGGACGGCGCTCAAAGACCGGTACGAAACGCAAGTCATTGGCGCTCAAGACCATCTTAAAGGAAAGATGTTCAGAATAGGTTCTATGGGTGAAACACCGGTTGAAGAAATGATTGAAGGTTGCAAGCGGATGCTAAACTGTTTTGCCGATTTTGGCGTGGACCTCAAAGATGTCGATGTCGAATCGTATTTTGGGTGATGCGCCAATGAATCGCTGCATCGTGCTCGGTAGATTCCAACCGTTCCACCTTGGTCATGCCACCCTGGTGGAAGCGGCGATTGAGCACGCCCAGGGCGGCGATATCGTCATCGCCATCGGTTCTGCCCAAGCCGCTTGGGAAGCCGACAATCCGTGGACGGCCGATGAGCGACAGGCCATGGTTGAAGCATGGGCAGAAGCCAAAGCGTTGGCCATCACGGTGGTGCAAATCGATGACATCAACGACCCTCCAAATTGGGTTAAGCATGCGGCGGCAACGCACGGAGAAGGGACACTGGTGACCTCGGACGGTCCGACGGCAACGCTCTACAGCGAGGCAGGATGGAAGGTTCACAATGTTGAATTGAAAGAGCGAGAAACGCACGAAGGGTGGCGTGTTCGCCAAACCATCCGCATGCTCTCAACCGTGATGGACGATGAAGCCGCACGTGAAGTACTGCGAAACAGCCTTCCTGCAGAAGTGACGGAGTGGCTCATCGAAAACGATGCCATGTTTCGTTGTTCCACGTTTGAGACAGGTGTTCACGCCGGGTAATTTCAGTCTGAAGCGACGACGACCCGTGCAACAACGATGACTTTCGATTTGTACATGTAGCCCTGCTCCAGCACGTCAACCACCGTGCCGCTAGCGTGTTCCTCGGTTGCAGGAATGGTGGCGATGGCCTCCATTTTTGAGGGATCAAACGCCGATCCTTTGGCCTCTATGGCGGCCACGCCATCGGCCTGCAGCTCGTGCCACATTTTGTTTCGCAAAAGACGCAAACCTTGGGCAACAGCCGATTGATCATCGTCCTCGATGCCGGTCATGGCTCGGTCAACGTCCCCCAGAATGGTGAGCATTCGACGAGCAACACCCATGCCGCCGTATTGGATAGCCTCGGCTTTCTCTGCCATCAAGCGTTTACGGACGTTTTGGATTTCTGCCTCCTTGTAGGCGATTTCCTTTTCGGCCGTTTCCGCTCTCTCAAGCGCTAACTCCAACGGGTCCCGCTCCTCTTCAACCTCTTCAGCCACCGTCTCCTCTGCATCGGTTTCCTGCGTCACCTCATCCACTGGAGGGGTCTGTTCGGCCTCTTCTTCGACCGGTGCATCACCGGGGGTTTCGTCCGACATTGATTGACGGGCAGGTGAGGTGGATTTTGAACCCCACGCCTAAAGCGACTGGAGAAAGGTGGAAAGGTTCCACTGACCATGTCCCCATTTTTCCGGTTCGAGGTGTTCTCGCCCCACGACCAGCACGAGATCCTGTTCCTCAGCCTCGCGATTGACGACATGGACAAGCGCCCTGGCTGCCTGAGAATGCGCTTCAAACGTTGGGAAGATTTTGGGGTCAAGCGCCTCGTCCAGTGTTTCGCCGAGTGCTTTTCGGCGTTCCATCCAGTCCAACACCACGCGCTCGGCGTATTCGTCTGCGGAAATACCCCGCAAACGTTGTTTGGTCGCTTCCCAAAACGGAGCGGTGTAGAGTTCGTGAATGTCCTCGGCCACTTCTCCCGTGGCGTTTTCAAGGTACAGAAAGGCTCGGCCTTCCCAGACCTCCCACTGCCCGGGGCTCGCCCACATCATGAGGTGAAGCAAGCCTTCCTCGCCGTCGCCCAGTTCAGACAGGGCGTGCTCCACTCGCTGGTCGGGGTCAACGGATTGTTCGTCCATCCAGTCGAGCAGTTCGGCTTCGGCGTCAATGGCAAAGGTGGTCGTTAACACGTCGTCTTGGGTCGGCCGTCTTGGGCGCAAAGTCCCCTTTTCCATGCCCGATTTCAAATCGTTCCAGGACAGCGACAACAGGTGGTACAGGGTTGGGGTGTGGACCAGAAGGCCAATCATTTCCAACCCCATGGTTTTGGCCAACCGTCGGTCCTGTTTGAGTGCATCGTATTCCCAAGAAAGAGCCCCACCGCACTTCAGGTTGCGTAAGAGCCTTGAAGAACAGCCAACCGAAGCGAAGTACAGGAGGGTTGGCCGTGGCGACGATCAAGGAGCAAATCGAGATGATTCGCGCCGAGATCGACAAGACCCAGAAAAACAAGGCCACCAACGCTCACATTGGGAAGCTGAAGGCCAAGATTGCCCAACTCAAGCTCAAGGAAGAAAAGGCCGCAGCGCACTCAAAAGCCAGCGGTGGCGGCAAGGGTTTCGAAGTTCGAAAATCCGGTGATGCTACCGTTGCGCTCGTTGGTTTCCCTTCCGTGGGCAAATCCACGCTCATTTCCAAGGTGACCGACGCCCACTCCGAAACCGGCGGTTATGCGTTCACCACCCTCACCTGCATACCGGGCGTGATGGAACACCGGGGTGCGAAAATCCAGATTCTCGACTTGCCCGGTCTTATCAAAGGGGCCGCTGAGGGCAAGGGGCGAGGGCGTGAAATCCTCAACGTGATTCGAAGCGCCGACATGGTGCTCTACATCGTTGACCCGTTTCAAGACGGGCACTTCAACGTCCTTCACCGGGAACTGCACAACGCTGGACTGCGACTCAACGAAGTCAAGCCACCCGTCTTCATCAAGCGAACGGACCGAGGCGGTATTGAAGTCCGCAGCACCGTGGAACAAACGCACCTGACCGAGGAAGAAATGGCTGACATCATTCGATCGTTTGGCTTTACTTCGGCGCTGGTCACCCTGCGTGAGAATTCCACTGCCGAACAAATTGTGGATGCACTGGCTGGCAACCGGGTGTACGAAAAAGCCGTCATCGCCATCAACAAAATCGACATCGCTACCGAGGACGATATCGCTCGGGCAAAGTCTGCCCTCCCTCAACAGTGGCCCATCATGAACATCTCGGCGTTCAAAGAAATCGGGCTGGAGGAACTCAAGGATTTCATCTATGACAACCTCGGTTTTATGCGGGTCTTCCTCAAGCCACAAGGCCAAGAAGCCGACATGGAGGAACCGCTCATTGTCAAGGACGATTCCACCGTGCAGAACATCTGCGTGAAGCTGCACCGAGATTTCGTGAGGAAGTTTCGGTTTGCTCGCATCCGTGGGCCGAGTGCCAAGTTCGACGATCAGCGGGTGGGGCTGGACCATCAACTGAAGGATGGCGACGTGCTGACCATCGTGGTAAAACGATAAATCAGGGGTTGGAAACAAATCCGTAACCCACAGGTCCGTATGGCCAAAACTTGTCTTCCAACGCCTCGCTGTCGTCTTCGCCCTCACTCAAGATGTCAACGCCGTTTTCGACCAAGGTCACCCATTCGCCGTGCTTCCAAACACCATCTGGGCTGTCTTCAATAATTTGACAGGAGGCGTCCGCCTCCATGGTGCATCGGTGGGTTTCATCCTCCCAATCGGTGATGCTAATCGAAACACAGGAACGTTCGGCGCAATCAGGGTGACTGGTAAAGACCCACTCCAATTCGTCCGGTGGATGGCACTGGTCGTCCAACATAACGCGAAGCAGCTCATCATCGGTCCCGTTGGTCGTGGCGTTTTCATGGACATCCCAACCAAGTTCATCTTCCGTTCCTACGCATTCCCAACCCGGGTTGTCACCTTGCTGATCCAGGCAACCTGGCAAAAAGACGGCGACCAACATCAGCATCACGCATGAAAAGGCGGTCAATTTCATTTTGATCAATCCTTTAGTCCATCGAGAAAATCATCGCTTAGATCGTCAATGATTTTCTTTCCACGCGGCCATGCCCAACCAATAGCGGCAGCCATGCCCAGGATAGGAGCGTAGCGGTACTGCAAGGCCTCGCAAGCATCAGTAGCACCCGCAAACACATCCACCTCGCTAAGAAGTGCTCCTGCGTCTTCCTCGCAAGAGACATCGATCAACGCTACACCTGCAGAGGGTACAATGGCGGCGACGGTGTAGACCATGATGGCGGTTGAAAGCAAGGTGCACCACGTCAAGCGTTCCTTGCCGGGGTCAAGCAATTTCTTTTTGTTCTTTAGAACCAAAAGCATAGGTGCAGAGAGAGCCACACAGAACAAAAAGAATGGCCAGCCGAACGCCTCGGAGAATTGCGCAATTTCACCCGGGTTTGCGACAAGAATGGCGGAACCGCCCATCGCGATGAACAAGCCAGAGGCCACGTTTCCAGTTCGGGCCAAAAGATAACATGACAGGGGTGCAATCAACAATTGTCCAGTCACAAAGACAGCCAGAATCCATTCAAGTCCGGTTGGAAGCCCCCAATTCTCCATCGCCGAGGCATAGGAACTTTGTTCGGTTATCGTGTAGGCCATACCAGGGCCAACGACAGCCAAGGAAAGTAACCATTTCACTGGGTTGTTCCGAATATCGCTCATCAACGTGTCTTCGTCCGAAAAGGTTTCAACCACATCATCAAGAATGTATTCATCACTCATTGGTCTCACTCCCTTCGATGTCGTTTTCCTCTATGTAGTCATCCAGATTTTTGTCGGCAGACAAGGTCATTTCACGTTGCCGAACCAGCCCCCTGCGAAAGTAGTGGTCCGAACCAGCGTCGACTTTCTTGCGTTTTGGTAAGTGCTTTAGGACTTCAAGCCCATCATCAACTCCAATAAAGCGAGATGCTCGCCGTATTTTACTCAGAACAATTGCAAGAATTCCACCTCCAACGGCACCGGTACCTCCCACGACGACAACCGTTTCCACGTCTTCAGGATCGAGCAGCGGTGTTGTTTCATTTTTTGGTATTGGGTCCTCGCATACCGGGCAATCTACCGGTTCCGCTTCATCAATACATCCATCTTGATTATTATCCTTGCCAGTTGCATCTACATATGGACACAGGTCTTGACTGGTACCGTTCGAGTAATGAATTGGAGCGACGTTTGGGACGTTATCGCCATCGATGTCTCCATCACAAGCATCACCCTGAGCATCATCATCCATATTGGCTTGGTTTGGATTTTGAACATAGATACAGTTGTCAGTTCTATCCAAGACACCATCGCCATCGATATCGTTGGAAACACCATCACAGACGTCTCCAATTCCATCCTGATCAGTATCTGATTGGTTCGCATTCCAAATTGTCACACAATTATCCACATCATCCAATATCCCATCTGAATCATAATCATCATTGGAACCCAGATTTGGATTCATGTCTAAGTAATCGGGCACTTGATCAGAATCTGAATCATGGGCAAATATTTCACCGTAGAAGAATTTCGGGGATTCGCTACTAACTCCAAAAATAGAAGAGTGATATGGCCCGTTTGCAATCTCATAACCCATCAGTTGGGGGCCCATGTTTAACGCGAAAAGACTGTGATCTGTCAAATGGAAGACATGACTGTTCATGGTTCCGATAAATGAATATCCAGCCTCAATTTCAACGGATTGAACGTTCTGATTTGACAACTCAATGTCTAGATTGGTACGCGAGTACAATAACACATTCAAATCAAGATATTTTCCATGTATGTACCCTTTTGCCGAAGGCAATGCGCCAGTGGGTGAGGAGTAAGTCGTTAATTCACTTGTATCTAGATTTACCGAATTGATTGACTCATTGTTTGAATACAGAACATGCATCTCATTTCCAAGCACAACTGCATCAACAAAGTGATCAGAATCTTCTCCAGTTCCTATTTCAGTAGGAATTCCAATGTTCTGATACGTTTCCAAGTTCTTGTTGACTCGGATTAAATGTTTCTGATGTGGCTCAAGGGTGATGTTCTCCGATTCGAAAATAGAGACATCTTCTCCAGTCGCTGTTGAATCTGGATTCATAGATTCAACCTCAACGAGAAGAACAAGTTGACCGTCATGTACCTGAACCTCAACCACTGATTCTTTTCCTCCCCCATTGCAGCTTTCGTAACTATCGGGGATCGATGCATAACCATTGGAATAATCAACAATATCATCATTTAATTTGCATGAATCCTCAAAGTGTAGCAAATTTCCTTCACCGTCAAATACCATCAGCAATGCATCCCCATTATCATCACCATAAAGAGGAGATGTTGGTCCAAAACTTGTAAAATCCTGAGACAGCCCTGCTATTGATCCACCGACATAAATTCTATCACTTTCAGAATCATACGCAATTGATTCACCCAAAATCGGTGCGGCAACAGTAGGGTTACTCACATACTCTTGATTCAGCGAAGTTGCCCAAACATACTCTCCATTCTCAGTGTCTATTGATAATAAAAAAGCTGAGAAGGCAAAACTAGCGTTCGTGACCAAGTAATCCCCTGAATCAAATAAAATGCAACCATTATACTGCCCAGTTATCCTGAGTTCACTCCCATCTAACGACAATTCGATATCCTGTGAGTATAAACCTGAATAATTTGTATTTTGGTAATATGGATACTCACAATCTTCTGGATTTCCTATTTCAGGGTATTGTATCCAGAGCCAATTGCCATGTGGATCCATCTTTCCGAATATACTTGAATAGCTGGAAGGTATGCCAAGCATTCTATCAAACTCGGTGATCAAATTTACTTGTGCTACATCATCAAAAATAGCTGTTTGATCTCCCGATACCATAGCAACATAGGTATTGCCCTCAGAATCCATTACTGTATCCATGACATACAGACTATCCGTATCTGCTAATGCACCCTCAGCATGTGTGGTTATTATCTGACCTTTGGCTTGAAACATCAACGCATCATGTCCGTTTCCACTACTCAATTGAGCATCGTTCTCGGTCAAGTGTAGATCATCTTTCAATGCAGTTGACACCAGAATAAACATCAAGCAGATACTCATTGTAATTATTTTCTTCATTCAATCATCCTTCTTTTGCAGTTTGAGCCACCCATTCCAAGCAGCAATTCGCCCGGGTGGAAAATGGGGCTTTCCATCTTCGGGCACGATAGGGTCTTCGCCCCATTCACTGGAATTTTTCTTTGTTAACCACGTCCATTCGGTCGGGAGAATCAAGTCGGGAACTGGCATACGCACCGTTGTTGGATCCACCAGCATGGGACCAGCCCTATAGGTTGGCGCAATTTGGGCCAATTGCTGTTGTTTGTGTTCTCGCATCAACCCGATTTCCTTCTGCGGAAGGATGCCGGTCGTAACGTGAACATCCGATTGCGGATCCATAATCAGCGTCAATTGGCGTCGCTGTCCAATTCGCACATCAACGGTCGAGTCGGTGCGAAGGTAGGCGTGGTTGAGGTTAGTCTCGGGGTCGTTGAACACATGGTCAGTAAGTACCGAGTAAAACCTCGTGTAATCGTTGTCGAGATAGTATCCGAGAAGCCCATCAACCAGACGTTCCATATCGCCCAATTTGACTTCAACGACGGCACCTTCAACATCCCGTTCAGGGTCGTCAAGGTTCACTTCAACGGACAATTCAGCACGAACAACAGCGAGTGGACGACCTGAAAACAAGGTGGGCAAATCTTCGGGAGATTTACCAAGCGGGTCGGTGTTCCACAGCGTTGTGTCAATGGCCCGCATGAGGGAAGAAAGCACACCCTCCGGCCAATTCAAGGGCGTTTCAGGATGCGCACGTTTAGCTTCTTGGAGGCGAACTTCATCTTGCAAACTGATGTTGATGAGTTCACTCAACATCCCGTTGGCATGAGCATTACCCAAATCAGGCGAGGCACCAAGTTCAGTCTCAACCCCTGGTGCTGGGTCCCACAACAGGCGACCCGTTTGGAAACCACCCAAGCGAATGTCGCGCTGGGCTACACGAAGTTGACCGGCGGCGATCCCATCGGAAGAAAACACTTCCATAGCCCACTCGATATGGTCGGGTAGAAGGAAAGCGCTGACGGGCGAGACAGCGTAGCCAGCCCGGCCTGGTTGCGCTGTTTCATCCGCACCGTCAACGAGGTTCAGGAGCACCCGCATGGGTTCAACAGAGCGCGGACGCAAGACGGCAAACTCGGAGTCATCCGATGATTCCAGACTCATTGCAACCTGCGGAAGGTTTTGCTCAGGGTCAAATTCAATGTGATTTCCGAACGCGTCAACGACAAGCAATCGCTTGAGGCGCACCAACCCGCAATGCATCAAATCAACATGGCCGATAGATGAAACGGCGTCGTTGACATCTAGCACCGTCGACAGTACGTCATAGGCTTCGAGTTGAATGGCCAATTCCTGCATACCGAGCGGAGCCTCATTCTTTTCGTTCAACTGATAGGCGTTGACCTGCCTACTGAGAACGGACCCCGCTTTTGCAAAGAGCGGCAAGACCTGACGTATTGATATCCACGAGAGGTCGTATGTCCCTGACCGAATGGCGTTCCAAACATCACCCTTGATTTCATAGTCCAAATCCATGAATTCAAAATCGTCCAAAGAGAGGTTGGCCAATTCATACGTACAGTCGGCAAACAAGGGCACCCATGCTTGACTCCAAACGTTGATGGCAACAGGGGATCTGAAGCAGGAGTTTAGAATATCTTGGACGGCTTTTATCAGCGGATCGTTGGAAATTTGCTCCTGGAGGTGTTCACTGGATTCTCCTCGTGTAAACCTGACTATGAGGTCAATATTTTGAGATGTTTTGATGGCCGGGAGCTCCAAAAACCAGAACAAACTTGCCACCTCATCCACGATGGAAAAACACTCGGGGGGAAGACCACCATGATTTGGTATGATTGGAGGATGAATAAGAGGGCCCGATTTGTAGACTTCATACGCAGTTTCTGTTATTCGGCAGTGAAGAAGACCGTCAGCGTTGTGAATACCGTCCTCTCCGTGCCGTGTAGAGCGGTGGGTGTTGGTAATCATCAGTGAAATATCCCGCGATTGATAGAAATTCGGAGCTGCAAACGATTGGTCGCTCACGACACCATCACTGCTTTTCCGCTTATCTGTGAAGGTGCCGCCCTGCAAGGACTCAAAACTTTCTCGATGAACGGCTGTTTCCAGGGCAACATCACCGTTTGGTTGCGATGTTTCAGAATAAACACCCAATCCGAAGGCGGTCAACAATTGCTCTGTTTGCCTGCGCTCCTCACCCGACAAACTCGGTATTTCGCCGGCGAGGACCGTTGCAAAACTCTCGATTGGGTTTCTGCCCATGGCGACATCAACGTCCGCTTCGTTCACGGCTTGTTGATGAGCAGCGAAGTTACCTCCACCACCGTTCCATTCAACGCTATAATTTTGACCTACGAAGAGCGATTGACGCGGCCAGTGTTGGCCAATTGGGTCGGCGTCAGGATTTCGACGCACCTGCTGACCTTTTCCACCATCTTTGACAGGGGCGGGAGAGGTTTCCTCCTTGGAAGCACTGCCCTTTTCTTTAACCACGGCCATTTCTTCACTTCCTTGGGAGCGCTTGGCCCTTTGTGCTCTGTCCAACATTTCCCGGAGTCGGTTTCGGTGTCTTGGCATTCACAATATCAACGATTTCGCTTTGCGGCACATACCAACCCAACGCTTGCATCATGTCCATCCACGCACCTCTGGTGGTTTCTGGAGGGCACATGAGTGGGTCGTCGTTCGCATTGTTGTACCATCCTGCGACAGAATAGCTAAGCGGACCAACCACTTTCGAACCGGGATTCTCATGAAAGGTAAATCGGCCTTGAGAACCATGATATGTCCCGGTCCATCCTATGTCGTCACCGTTCCCGGCTATACCATCGTCAAGAGCCGTGAGCGCAACATTCGAGGAAGATGCACGCCAAAGGTCGAGTGATGTAACGGTCTGCTTTTCCGATTCAACAACCCAAGCCGTAGCAGCATTTTGACCGCTTGGTAATTTCCATTGGCGCATGACCAACCAACGGTCGGGTAGGTGAGGGAACGAGAACATTTGACTCAAATCAAGATCCTCTGCCAGTGCTTCATCGGGTTCGTGAAGTTCTTCTCCCCTCATCAGTCCGTCGGGCATTGACCAATGGAGATGAACACCTTCGGCCAGTTGTTGTTGCCCTTCTCTTGGGCGGTCCCGTTCTTCGTCATCGAAAATTTGGGTCAAGTCGTAAACATCCTTTGAGGCTTGGCCCTCCACAACATAGATTTGCAAATCAACAGGGACGATGATTCGGCTACCACGGTAGAGGTTTGAATCCAATGTTTGGTTGTAAAACTGTTCGGGCGTCGGGGGAACCGGAGGTTGTTTCCCTCCCGCTTTTCCACCCTTTTTCGAGCCAGAACCTTTCTTGGCCTTTCCGAGTCCCTCAGGTTCGGACTTGGGGCTTTTCTCGTCTGGCAGCGGAGACCTGGACTTTCCCTTTCCGCCTCGGCGTCCTTTGGCCATCACGAATCACCTCCCCAATTCAGCGCACCTTTGTGCGGATGGGGTGATTCGACCGATTCCATTTGGGTGTACGGCACGAAATCTTGCTGGTAGGGGTATTGCAACATCTGGGTTGCAATGAGTGCACTCTCTTGGTCGGTAAACGATGTGTCCAGTACACCAGACGAAATTTTGTTCTTCAATGACTTGTACATTCCAAGGACATCCAAGACAGAGCGGTCCGCAGAGTCCCTTTTTCTTATGTTGATACTCGATGAAGAAGACGGGGGGACGAGCGTTCCATCGGCTTGTTTGAGTTTGAGTTCGAATTGGTTTTCGTCTCCATCAACACCAAGACGGATGCCCTCGGCGGGTTCTTGGAAACGCACATGGGTCGGACAGCCGTTGAACACGACCATGATCACGGTGTCAGAAAGCCGAGCAAAACGGTGCAGACTGACTTGTTTTTCAGCCATCCAGGGATTGCCACTTTCACTTCGGTATCCCTGCACCTCTATACCAGGGAAATCTCGAACGAGGGAACTTCTGAACAAAAACCCGGTCAGGCGCCCACCGGCTTGCTTTGTTGCCGTGGAGGCATTTGATTGCATAGTGACGAAATTTCTGTAAGCATCGGCGAGGTTCTCCGCCGTGTCAAGTTCGTTCATGATGGTGGTGTAATGGGTTTCTCCGTCATCGTCTTTGAGTAACCATTGTTTCTCGCGGGTGGAGGTGAGGGTGACACTCATCGCACCGTCAATGAGCGCGTCAACCCAGTTCCGATCGATGTGGAAAAATCGAATCGTCTCGGTGGGTAACATTTCCTCTGCCGGCACCAAGTATTGGAAAGGAACAGCCTCGAGCAAACGAAGTCGAGTGAGCCATCGCATCGCTTGGGACTTGGCTTCATTGCCTGCGAAAAACGAGTTTAGCGTTTGGATTTGATTGCGCCAAGCATTCAAATCTGGAACAGCGACCTCAAGGTACTGATCGCGTAATTGAGCAACTTCTTGTTCAACGACCAGAAGAACCACCTCCTCCCAGGGCATGGCCGGTGTACTCCATTTCCAAATCTGTTGATTTCGTAGTCTTGGACTCTTGCGGTGATTTGTGCCTACTTGTGTCAATTCTTGAATCACGGACTTTACGAACCGTTGAGTGCTGCTTGATTGACTGAAGACGTTCGTTTAAGTTTGACACAGTGAACCCTTTCGCCTCTATTTTTGCTTCTACATCAGCCTGTTGTTCTTTTTTGATGTCGTTAGCAACCCATGACTTCATCGCCTTGGTGAATTTTCCGTCGCCGAGAGCCAGCAGACGTCCGAGTTCGAAGGCCGATGCATGCGAAATATCCCAGATGCCAAGTTCCTCAATAACCGCAAGGGCTGCGTCCGAGTTGGGGTAGGGCTCATCGCGCACCACTCGCTGTTCTGAGTAGGCTACGAGCGGGCTCCGATAGAGGACGTCCTCCTCCAAACCGTCCGAACCGTGCATGGTGGTCGAGAGGTAACTGTTAGCCGTCAAACCTGGAACCGAATCCGTACCGAGGAGCATGGGCTCGATGGTGTCCCTGCTAACATCAACGTCGCTCAGTGGAACAATATCCCCTGCCTTGATGTTGGACCTTGTCGAGGATTGTACTCGGACGTTGAGTCGTTCCATGCGAGATTGGAAATCACCGTTGGTTTGGGAACTGTTGAAGGTCCAATGATGCAGTAACACGAGATTGGTAAAAGTTTGAACTGATGGACGTGTAACGGCACCACCTCCACCTTTTTCCGGTGTTTTTTCTTTGATTGAAGGGAGACCAAAGCCGGCCATCAACATCGATGTTGCCTTGCTTGGATTGGCGGCTTTCGGGGAGATTTGAACCAGCGCAGGGTTGGTTGGAAGGATGTTTTCAGAGAGGCGACCTTCAAGCGAAACCAAGCATGCATGGTATTTTTCGTCGGGTTTGAGGACCCGATTTCCGAGGATCACGGCGAACCAACCGTCCTCATCTGAGCCGCACTGTTCTTTGTCTTGCGGATTCACTTGGCGGGCATGTGCAAGCAAGAGAATTTCCTCAAGGGTTGGTGCTACCGAGCGGAGGGTAGTGGTCTTGACGCGTATCGCATCAACGGTCAATCCATTCATGCTTGAAGGCATGTCAAAGCTGTCTCGTTTTGTCTGGCTCCAGTGGGCAAACACGCCGGGAATTGAACCCTTTGCATCAACCAAACAGAGCCCTTCATCACCTTTGAACACTCCAAGTTGGCCGCCGTTGGTCAACTCGTTCTCTGTAAAAATGAGGAGAGCCATCCACGGATATTTTCGGGCTTCTGTTGTCATTTGGTTGTCACTCGTGTATTGCTGGACGGTTTCATTCGAGAGGAAAAGATCCCGCTCCCATGGAAGTGAGCGCCGCTGCAATGTGATGAAGGGAATGTGACTGTTGGTCGGTGCATCCTGTTCGTTCCGCGGGGGATAGACCGCATGGACTTCTGCTGCCTCAAGCCCCCATCTTGGGCCTGTGACATTGAAAAAGCGGGATACTTTTCCTTCGTCTGAACCAACCTTCTGCTCAATTTCCAGTTTGTACTTACCCGCTCTGAGAGGACCCAAAACACGGTCAAACAAACGGTATTCTCCAACAGGTGGAGGAAGGGGAGGGTTGTTGGCTGGCATCTTATTCACCACCCACCCAATACGGTCGTGCGTTTTCGTCAACCACCATTCCGTGGAACATTGCAGTGCCTCCTGTTCCGCCAGAATCCGAAACTTGAACGACGATTTCGAAGAGGCCAATGTCTTCTTTTTGAGGCGTGAAATTCAAAACTCCGTCCTTGGAAACAGAGGCGTTCTTCGGTCCGCTCAACATGGAGAACACCATGGCATCCTGCTCTTTATCGGCGGCGTACTTCGAGAGGTCCTTTTTGACAGCGTCACCCGCAACGAGCGTACCAAGGTTGAACCTAGGGCCTTGAAACGGACGATTGCGGGTCTTCTTCAGATTTGGAGCAACGTCCTCAACCCGCTTGAGTTGAACCTGTTCATCCCCTACCGAGAGGTGAAGGATGGATTCTCCGTGGCCGCAGATGGCCCCTTCCTCAATGATGGTCGTCCAGTCCCTTGATTTGAAAAATTCCACCCACTCCTGATGATGTCCCGCAAGAGCCATCATGGAATGCAAGGAACCGGACTCAACGAAAGATGTTGAAATTGTGCAAAGAGAGGAATCTGTTGGCCGCTTTACAGCCCAAATAGAGATTGAAAGCGACGTCCCTTGAATCACGGAGGCATCTGAAATGAAATCAACACCGTTGCCCTCGATGAAGGGAGGGTCGTCATGAGCGTGCACGATGGCAAAGGTCGAGATGTTCGATGAGGTGTGGAACACCGCTTCTTTGGTCGTCTTGAGGGCCTCAACGGCGGCAATCCATGGTCGATCCTCAAGACCGGTGGAACTGAGACTGACCATGCCGCCTCTGCAGACGTATCCAACCGGTGTCGATACGAGGCGAGTTCTCGGATGGAAACCTGCTCCTGCGGTATCATCGGTCGAGTGATGAAGTGAGATGGCCCCTGCATCCGGTGAATCCATCTCGTAAAGTGCCTCATCTCCACCGTATCCGAAGACCACAAGGTAATCCGACTTCACAGGAAGCACGATGGATTGTTGTTCTTCTGTGGCCAGAAGATCAACATCAAGAAGCGGTTGTCCAGCATCGTTGTAGGCTGCAACACGCATCCCTTGTGTCCCACGATGATGAAGGGTGAACGTTCGCAAGTCGTGTTGATGCAGTTTGACAACCGTCGAGCGTCCAGACTCCAAAACCAGGCCCTCGCTCAACAGTTGCGAGGACATCTGTTTCAATGCAGCCGCTTCGGTGATGGCGGATGGAGGGTTGTTCACGGTTGAATGACGTTGCTTCATTTGCCCTCGAACGCCTCCTTTGAGTGTGCTTGTTGAGTCGCCACGTGCGATGGAGGGAGGGAGAATGCGCGGCGCCTCCTCAGCGGCCTTTATTGTCCTCACCGTGGTATGGCCAAGGTTGGTCTGGTCCGATTCTGCTTCGGCCCGCATCAACACGGACCTCAAGACCTTGGGCTCTTCAAAAACGGTCTCGTCGTGCGAGTCATCGTCAATGATGTCAATTTCGTTGCCACCTCCATCAGTGTCTCTCAACCCGGCCAATGACACCATGCGAGGTTCGGCTCGCATTCGGCGAATACGCCGCATGGTGATGGGTTTGCCGGTCATTTTCTCACCCCACTTTTCCCTTCGCCTTTGGTGCCGTCTATCTTCCTAAAACTGCCTTGTTTTTCCACTTCTCCCTTGAACAGTTTGGCGTTTCTTGACACTTTTTCATCGGTTAAAATTGATTCCATCCGACTGATTGGGAGCCGCTCCCGGTCGATGACGATGTCTTCGAGACCACCGATCATGTTGCTCAACCCACCATCGTCCTCCTCAAGCGGAAGATGCATGTCGGTTTCGCAGGGCTCAATGTTGCCTTCAAAAGCGATGCATTGTCCACCATCTTCAAACATGGACGAGGCTTTCACGGTACCGCCGTTCATGAAGAAGCGAGCAGCTTCTGTCGATGTTTTTCCTGCTAATGACCACGTGGACGGCGCGAAGCCGCCAAGCGTTGGGATGTAATCGAGACCCTGAACATTCGTAAGTTCGACACCGGTCAACCGGTCGATTAACCGGATGTGCGTGTGAGGGCTTATTGAGGATTTGTTGACCGGATAGAGCACCATGGACTGAGCCCCTCGAACAACCCCCTTGGGGTCCTTGCCTTGGGTTCGCAAACCACCGAGGAAGATCGCTGTCGTGCTCGGGAATTTGCTGGAGATGGACATGGCAAATTCAGGACCCACAAGGTATGGATTGGCCAATGTACCCATGTCCGCTTCGTCTTGTTCCTTTGAACGAATGATGCCCTCCACCATCGTGGTGGTGTGGGCATCGTTGGAATTCAACCAAGAGGAAACTTGCATTTGAGGGTCGGATGATGGGAGTTGCCGAATGTGCTTGTGAACGAATTCCTTGAGGTTTAGTTGAGGGGGTGCCGAGGAATCTTGACCGAATTTCACCTTGAATTTGACAAAAAGAACCTCAAGTTCTGCCAACCCGTTCATCTTGGGACCTTCGATGTGAAGGTCAGCCCCAATGCCAGCTTTCAGTTTCCCAACCCGAACGCTGAGGTTGATATAGAGGTCAAGCATGTAGAAGAAGGGATCGAACTCAACCAACGCGTCCATACCTGCGACGAAGGCCGCCCGAATCTTCCCCTTCTCAAACGAAGCGTCCAAACGCCCACCAAGCATAACGGCACGGCTGCACAAGGTGAAGTAGACACCACCCTTGACGGTGAGGGTGTTGGTCGGTTTCCAATTGAACCCGAGGCGTGGGACGACCGGATAATAATCGGGAGCGTTGAACTGCGGGTGATATCCACCCAGGCTGATGACAAACTCACCGGTGTTGAACCAAGTGACGAGGGCGAAACCACCGGTCAGCCGACAAGATTCATCGAAGAGATAAGAATCATCTGTCAGTTGGGCCTGGACCCACAGGAGGTTTTCACCGCTGTCGTAATACGCCATGAGGGCGAGCTCGATGTGAGCGATTCGCTTCGATGGCTTGGGCAGGTCCATCGTTGAAAGACCCAGTAACCCGATGGTGAAATCATCGCCAAATCTTGCAAAGAGGACCGCTCGAGTTTCCATGATTTCAACGGTCTTGAATTTCAAGCCAAGGGCGAACCAGAACGACCCGTACTTGACGGGGAATTGCGGTTTGATGTTGCTCAGAGCAGCGAGCGGGTCCGAAAATCCACCTAAGGCATCGATGAGGAGATGGTTTTCAACTTCGTCAATGCTGGGCAGAACCAAATCCCTGTTGAGGCCCAAACCACCGAGCAAGCCGTTGACGAAGAAGAACGGTGGACCGCCGATGGGCATGTCCAAAGCAGCGATGATGAAACAGGAAACGAATCCAGTTCCGTCTGGTTTGGGCACACGGGCGAAGGCCCCTACGGCAGAGAGCCCGAACGTGGGGGTGACGATGCTGCACAAGCCTTGGTACTCGACATAAGGCAGCGCCCATGTCGCATCTTCCCATTGACCGTTGATGAAGACCTTGCTGTTTGCTGGCAGCGTGGTTTCAATAGTCCCCGATGGCAAATTGTTCGGATTGATTGGATTAGCAAACAACGCCAATTCGTCCCGCTTGGCGAGCGCACCGGCAATCTTGAGTTTGTCCTTGTCCATCTTGATGCCCAATTTTTTGAGCTCAAAGCCCCAATCTTGGAAATCGAACGGCCGCAGGATGGGGATGTTCACGCCCAAATCATCACAGGCAGCCTGGAATCCAGAAATCTCTGCTTTCGCATCAAGCAAAATGGACAGCCGGTGGGGATTGACGTACTTCCCGCTGTTGTCTTCACTGTAGCGTACGCCCGCCTCGATTACGTTCACAGGACCAAACTGTTTGTTGATGGGGAACCAGAATTCTGTTCCGCCACGAATCGACAGGTCAAACGGATTCGTGTGGTACTTGGAGAGCATGATGTCAAAGATGGGTTTGACCGCATCCTTTCCATCATCACCGCCCGACAAAAGGCCCTTAGCCATGCCGTTTCCGCCGTCTTCATCGCCTCCACCCAGTTCAATACCGAAATCATCCAAAACCAATAACCCACCAAATTCAATTGAACTTGTTGGATGAATGTCAACATCTACACAGAATGCCATTTCAAGTTGATTCAACAATAGGAATTTTTCAAGCAAGGGTTTACGGTTACTCCTGTACAATCTTAGTCCGATTCCCCCTAACTCAATGGAAAGGTTAGGGGTAATCAATGGAGGATCAATGGGGTTTTGTTTCATCTCCCAATCAGCGAAGAAAAATGCAACACCGGTATGATAATTCTTTGCTGTTCCCGAATTGTTTGCATTCACCCAAGTATGCGGGTCATCAGTAAACAACTGGAGTCGCAGATTACCCATTTCGATCTCAGGAGGCTCCTCAAATTCAATTGCTACGCCGAATGTAGATTGGCCGGGGACTGGGTTACTATCAACCAATTTTATGGTAAATCGGAATGCCCCTTCCGTCTTTTGATAAATTGGAAGTTCTCCGTCATCCCCAATTCCTGATTCTATCAATGAAAATAATCCATCAAGTATTATTCCTAGTGGGTCTGCCTTCCAACCACTAAACACATTCAATACATCTTCAAATGCGTATGTCGATGAACTTTCAGTCATCAATCTCAACGCTACGGCAATTTTTCCTGGAGTGCTCACTTCCTGCAGTGCTTCAATGACCTCATCATGCACAATAAAGTTGGTTGGATCATACCAGTCAGGCAGATTTGCTCGAGGATTAGATGTCACGGTAGTTGAATACAAGAGAGGGGTGTTAAGCCATTCCTGGACACTTTGGACTCCTTCAACGAATCCTAGAGCAACATCAAGGGCCCCTGCAATTAAATCACCAAGATCAGGCATTCCTTTCCAGTGTTGTTTCACATTTGATTCATAACGAATCCAAAATCCTTTGGTACTTCCTTGTGGACCCGCGTGAGTGATTTTATTATCATCAAAAACATCTGTAGTTGCTTCGAAAATGAATCCATCGTTGAGATTCCACGAAGCAGATAGTCCTGGTTTGAGACGCAATGTCGATTCATCTGCAAATGGTTCACTGGAAAGAACATGAAGCGAAACTGCTGGTTCGATCGAAAATGTTCCAATAAGATTGAACAAACAAGCTGCGCTAACTCCAATATCAATTCCCATGATGATGTTGGGGTTGTTAGGATGTGCTCCATAATTTAGCAATTCTCCACCATTGATCCATATGCCAAAATCTCCGTTCGCCTTTTTCCCAATTTCCAATGAGAGTGAAGGTGATGTGGCTTGCAGTGTAATCTCGATGTAATCATCACCGCTGTTTGTGTGATCAAGGTACGTTAACTTTGAGGACATTATGACACAGCCCACACGAATACCGCCAATGATGACATTCTCAAGTTGAGCCTCATTGAATGGCCAGCCATCCGAACCTGTCGTTCCCGGACCCGTTAACCAACGGCCCGGATTGGAGGCAATGGCTGCAACCTTGTTTGGGATGAATGAACCTGTTTCATCCGCCGCAGGCCCCCACAAATCGATATCGTGGAAGAATCCAATCAGCAACAACCCCAAGTCATGTTGATTCTGATTACCAAAGGTAACACCTCTCAATTCTTTCAACAACAATGTCAAAAGATTTGGTAAGACCGAACCTGTTGTGGATTGGAGCAACGTTGCGAAGAAGTTTTGAGTTCCATTCAAGTTTGGAAGTATATCAAGATGAGCAGTATTTATCCCATCAATGTTGACGTCCAAACCGAAAGTAAGAACACCTTGACTAAATGACGAAGATAATCCAATGAGAGAGCCAGAAGGGAACACTGTCGAAATATTGCCAACTTCGGACAGAAGAAGATCAGGATATGCAGTGGCTGAGGCTCCAGTTCCATCAAAATTGAATACAGGACCAGGTAAGAGATTAGCCTGTAAATTGAAAGCGTATACTAATGGCAACGCGTTCTGTTGGGTCGTTGAAGAAAACGATAGCATCAAACCATTTGGATTTAAATTGCCTTGGGAATCTGAATATACTTGCAGAGCCAATTCAGCAAAGATTGAACCATCTCTCTTGTAAACGAGGTACTTGATGCCGATAATTTCGCTGTTGGCATCTAGAATCGTTTCTATGGGGAAGTTAACAAACCTAAATACAGCCTCCCCCAGTTGTATTAACCTTGCAACATTCATCCCTGAACCAGTCATGAACTGAGACTGAAGATACAACTTTGGTTTTTTGATAAAATCAAGGAGTGATGCACATGTGTACCGTCCATCTTTTTCTTGCTCCACAAGATCGAGAACTTCAAGTATCTCGCCAAGTAAACCATCTGCTTCAAGTTTGGAGAGAAGGTAAGCATCGATAGCGACTTTAACGAGATCTTCAACTATCATCATTGGGCTTGTGGTTGATAAGTAATCCACCAATGGCTGGTTTCCTACGCTTGGAACTGGATAGAGACGCAAACTGGTTGGAGAAGATATCCAGAGACTATCTTCACCCGCTGCACTTTGATTTAAGTCGTACAGTGGCGAGATAACCTTGCCCATGTTTGGAAGGAATAGATCAACAGTTGTTGGAAGCGTTGTATTCGTCTCATCATGCAATAGATGTACATACGAATTTGCCATCATTCCTCGTGCATTGGAACTCAAATGTAGTTTGGAATCAACAAAGAGTGCTAAGTTATCGGTTCCAACCTGAGCATCCATGCCAGCAAAGTCAATTCCCATCGTGAGGTCAAGAGCAGATTTTCCGAGAGAATACTTCTCAAGAACCATTTCGATGTAGCCTTCGGGATGGACATATAATCTAGCCCCTTCCGTTTCAGTTTTCAATGGAAGATAAATTTCTATTTGCCCTGCTCTGTGGTGTTCAGCAGAAATGAGAGTCGCACTTGGAATTCTCTGGGCGAGATAATAGAAGAGGCTGTGGCCACTAGGGAGAACACGATCAAGCAACCACTCTCCAGAAGCGTCCTGCAGAAGTGGTGTGAGATAGGATGTCGGATTATCTATGAGGGAGTTGAGATTGCTCTCATTGAGACTCCAAGGTAATGTACCGTCCATGACCGAAGGGGCAGTGGCAATGTTGAGTGCTTCCAACAGTCGCAAGAATTGTGTGCCAGCGTTATCCTCCAAACTTAATTGGTCCTTTCTCGCCTCAAACGTTGATTGAATTAATTCACCGATTCCTAGATCGAGTATAGCGGTCTGACTCGACAAATTCATCGAAAAAGGTAGACCATTTGACCAGTCAATATTTCCATTCCATACGGCGTCATTGAGAACTATATTTGCATTCCATCCGCCAGGATTCCATGAAACATCCGCTTCTATTGAACGCAACCTGGTGTCTTGCATAGCCCCGCCAATGAGCCAGTCTTGTTCACCATCCTGATCGTAAGAGCGTAGGTCAGATTTGACGTTTAATGCAGGCGTTGGATGGTTGATGACTGTTGGCGTGGTATCGTCAAGAGGTACAGACACGACATCGAATCGAAGCTCTATATCGCTCGCTAATCCTTCCGACTTCTCGCCTTGGTCCGAGCGAATTGTTGTCCTCAAGCCCAGTCCAATGTATGTTGGGTCTCTTCGACTTTGAATCGCCTGATATCCAGCTTCAATTTCCGTCTTTTTCCTCTGCACCTCTGCTCGAACAAGCTCGATGACGGGTCCTGCCAATGTGGTTAATGAGCCAATGGAACTGGCTGTGTGAATCGGAATTCCCATTTCAGACACCTCCCTCGTCTAAACTTACACCAGGCAGAATATATCGTTCGTCGATAATTGTCAATAGGACAGTATCGCCGTCATTGTATCCAAGTGTGTTGGTCAACTCTGAGATGAATGTCTCATAAGGTGAGCTAGCATTATTTCCACCATACAAACAAAAAGTTCTATTTGCATCATTTCCGACGGTGTTCTTTTTCCCAAATCCAAATTTGTAATTTATGTCCAAGCACTCACATTGGGATGAATCATCAAGATTTCCTGACTTCTCACGATCGCGAACAACATTAATTCCTGTTACTTGTCTGAGTCTTGTTTTCCCCAAGAATGTATCTATCTCAAACAAAGTATGTCCTGGTTGAGGGATTGCATCCCCGTAGATATTCGTGTACGATCTTGATTTCCCCGGCCGAATTGAGGCTCTGTATGCCGAACAGTGTAGTATGTTATTCAATGAATAGAGCAGGTATATCGTATCACCGTAAACGTTGTATCCATCAGAGAATGGCCGATCAAATAGCCAATTTTTAATTCCAAGGAGATATGGTTTGCCATTCTCTAAAATCGTCGGGATGACTGACGTTTGTTCAACACCATTTTGGTCAACGTACGTTCCTGATGAGTGATTTTTCATCATCGCAATGAAATATCCAGCTCGTTCTTGCCCGCCATCAGGCGCCCATGAGGGGCCAAACTGCAGAGAGTATGATTCCATTAAATCCGAAATATCTTCTCCATTTTTCATTGCCTCCATAACCTGATTTGAAGCGTCCAACTCTTCCGGTTGGACTTCTTTTTCTTCGGTTGCAAGTTGTGGAATAGATACATCAGACAACCCGTTTCTTGAGACAGTTAGATGAATCCGGTCAGGCCCTAGAGGTGCAGAATCCCAAGCAGTCAAAACAGAAAAATCACTTCTAAATTTGGAAATTCCTGACTCTTCTCTACGTTCTCCAATAAGATTGCAGAGGCCTTTTGCAGCCATGTCTGTATCGCGAAGACCAATGTTTTGGACAATGATATTTTCATCAGCACACATGGCCTGCAAGAGATATTCCATTCCCTCTTGGTTGTAATCTGGATGGTCGGTCCGAATCTCACCTTGAGATGTGGCTCTCGGGATGGAAATTTCGACCTTAAGGTTCTCCGAATCAATGAACTTCACCTCGATTTCAAAATTTGTAATTGTTTCATCAGCGTATAACTTCGAAGCAAAGGTGTGTCCTAATCGAATCCCTGTGGCTTTCAATGAATCGTAAACCCAGTTCAGTACATCTGTCTGGACACCAAATTTCACCAAATCAGTATCAACTGATTGAACAATTTTAGGAGCATTTTCACTCACAAGCCATATGTACGCAAGGTTGTATTTCGTCAGAAGAACTGGCTCATTCTCAAGTCCAACCATTTTCAAAAAGCTTTCAAGACCGTCGAAATTCGACGTCGTTAATGCATCAAATCCTAACTTGCCATTTAGGATCTCATTGACAGCAGCAATATCAGAAGTCTCATTTGTACCACCTGCTCCTACCGACCCAGTTAATTCCAATCGATTCCCTATCAGGTAGGCAATATCAGACAACCTATTCTCTTTCCAATACAAAGAATCTGTGTCATCATGATCTTTCAGCAGTTCTTTTGAAATTATACATTTATCTCCTGTTTTGATTGCTTTGCAAATTCGGTTAAAGCGCCTTGAGTTTATATGGCCGTAATCATATAGCCAACTCAAAAATACCGTTTGACCGTAACCTTCAATCTCCTTGAGCCAATTAGAATGTAGAGTGAGGCTCTTTGTCCACAAGGAATGATAAATCGAGCGGATGACTAATTCTTTCTTTTCAGACGAATAAGATCGTATTTCGTCTTGAGTCCCGTCAAAGTATTTGATTTCATTTGAATCAAAAATGCTCAGCTCATTTCCCCTTTTGAAGAGCCGTTTGCTTACAATTCGTGATTGAACTTCGGAATATCGAGGGTCAACATAATTGTAATAGGTATATACGTCACAACGACCAAGGTCAATTCCCATTTCACACAAAAGTCCACTCATTTGCGAGTGAGTGAAGGGGATATTCGTGAGATGGTTGGAATTTGTGACCCGATTTACCAAGTAGGGTTCACTTCCCGTAAAGCCCTCAAATTTCTCTTGGGAGTGTTCTTCAATTTGATGACTAATCATGAATTCCCCCCATTTGATGAACTATTTTCCCATGAATCCATAGACGCTTTCATAACCTGAAAATGAGAGTGTATGGTTCCCGCATTGTACGAATCAAGAATCTTCAGGCTGCCTTCGGCATATGCCTTAAATTCGAACTCCACGCCTAACTTAACACCATAAAAAAGTGGCACCCGAGGCGTGTCGAGTTTGTATGTGTACTCAAGTTTCGCTACCAGAGCTAAACCTCTGCTTGATGCAGATAGTGAAGAGGGAGATTGTTGATCAAGAAGCACATTTTCCATTCTATCCATCATTATTGAATCGGAATTTAGAATCTGTTCAATTCTTTCAATCTCTGCTTTGACTGCATTCATAGAAGCGGTGCTAGGATAACTCGAAACGAAGCCTCCACCTACTTCAAAGTCAAGACTGCTTTCTGATTTTGAACTTTTCACAATTGAACCCAAATTCTTGAAAGTGCCCTTTATAGACCCTAAATTTCTTAAATTCTCGGAAAATTCTCCGTATTGTTTTGCCAACTTACCCAAATTCGTCAAGAGAGGCTCTCGCAGAAATGTGGAGGTTAGAGAACAGACTCCGTACATGGTTGTTGCTCCCATCAATATGTACGGGTTGGTTGCGATTCCTTGGATCGATTTAAGCGAATCATGTATCTTTTTCTCATAATCAGAAAGTTGTTGAGTTTTCTGACTGAGTTCAGCGTGAGAATTCGATTGCCACTGCGATACTGTTTGACCAATTCCAGAAACAAGGAGACCTGCGCCCGCAGTCATAGCGACAGCAGTAATCATTCCAACATACCATTTGGGGTCTAAATCCGCAACCTTGGGGGTCTTTTTCAAAAGGTTGTAGAGATACAAATTTTCTGTTGATATAATGCCACTTTCGATATCATTTTCCACCTTGTTCTTTACTGAAAAACTGTTAGCGGAATACTGCCATTCCTCTGAATATTTGACCAATGCTCCTGATTTATTCTTGACTTCTGTATCCTCATTTTTGACACTCAACTCTATTGAAGGAGGTAGGCTTATTTGTCCTGAATAACTATCCTTTGCCACATAATGACGACTCATTTGTTTCAGCAGTATCTGCTCAGCTTGGTTGAAAACAACCGCTAGTGGACCTAGGAATGGTGTGAGAAGATGCAACATCATAATCCTAGTCTCCACTCTTCCAGTACTCACATACCTACGAAGATAAGCTGTCGCTACTGCCGCTTCAGTACCCTTCATACCAATGTTTCCAAGATCGGCTCCCGCACTCGCAATGACGCCGATGTCGACTTCCAGAGTCGATTCACCAGCGCTGTTCATTTCTAATGATGCGGCAGCAATTAAGCCAAACTTCAGTTCGAAAATAAGGGCGATTTCCAAGACGGCTGCCATCTTTAGTGATATTCCACCCTTAATGCTTAAACCTGAAAGTCCGAATTTCGTATTCATTGATTCAATGAATTTATCGATTGCAGCAACACCATTACTCCTACCAAAGTCAGAAGGCAATACGACCCCATTCCTAGTCCATTCAGCATATGGCGATCTTACGTCCAGAATCTCAACCTGGATAAATCCATCAGGGGGAGCGATGTTTGACTCGCTGTCACCCATGATAGAAGCTGATGCACCGCTACGCTTGTCGTATTTAATGTGTATAGAACCGTTTGATTTACGGTTGAAAATTATTTCATCTCGAGAACCTAAAAGATAGTCAACATTATTTCCGTAAATACCCCATTGACTTGTCAACTGATTTTTTCCAGAGTCGACAAGGCTAATTCTTAGTACAGCACCCCATCCTTTTTTGATTTTGATTTTCTCGTCCAAACCTTGGACAGGAAGATATAATTTAGACTCACTGTTGGAGCTGTTAGAAGTATTCAGGGAGAAGTTTTCAATAAATGTTGACGCCTCTGAGCTGTTTAATTCCAGTAGCCTTTCCCAATCCATTGATGGCAGGTCTTCACATACCTTCACCTTACCTCCTGGTTGAGAGGCACCATCGCTCACTAGCAATTGATTCTCTTTTTTGTATTCGTCAAGCCTTACATAGAATTTACAGGGATCTTGCCCAACGAGTACTCCCTTCTTTGTCCTGATGTTGAATTCTGCAAGATTGCATCCTTCAATTAAGACATTGTCATGTGTCGCTAATCCATGGGCGTGATCGGTGGTAAATTCTATCCGCTCATTATTAGAATCGACACTTAATCCCACCGACGCTGCAGTTTGGATTTTATGGCTTTCTAACCTATTGTCCGTGGCCTCTTGAAAGACCATACATCCAAGTGTGTAACAACCACAGGGTTCATCATTGCTTTCACAATATGTCTTTTCGATACCAGTTAAATTCGTAGTGTCTCGGTTACAACCTAAGCCAATACCTAAACCATTGTAGAGTTGTTCATTCATTGATTTATAGTACCTCTTCAAGGAAATCATACCACGGTATGTGTCAATATCATACAACATACCCACAGAGGAATTTGGGAACTGCAAAATCTGTAATTGTTCGTTAATCCACCCAACCAGTTTACCTCTATCACCAACAGACACCATCTCACGTTTGAAAGTTTCAACTCCCCCATATTTTTCTATAACATCATTGGTCAGATTATCAAAGTCAATGGCAGCAGCAAGACTTTCTGCGAAAACTACAAACTCAGATGTGTCTAGATAAGCAACTCCGGCGCTCTGCACATTCGATTCGTTGGGTTGAATTATACCATCTTGGATTAAATCTTTGACGTAAGGGTCGATTACTCTAAATTTATATTCCTCGCCGTCTATGACCTCAATTCCTCGAAACGAGATGTTGTTTTCATAAGGAATATCTAGAACCCCGGGGGTACATCCCCTAACAATAACCCGATCATTCTGCTTTAGTCCATGCTTTGTGGAGGTAGTGAATTCTATTGCTGCACGTCCACTGTTGCTTGTGGCTAATACAACTGCATTTGTAATGTTAAGTGCTTCCACGTTGAATGCATTCATTTCTTGACTAGAGTCGGTTGTAAAGTAAGGTTCTACGTACAATGCAAACGAACAACCATCGTATTTTGAGTTATCACACGATTTTTTGCCAAACTTGAAATATCCGTCAATGTGACTTTTGTTGCTGTTGTTGTCTGGACAAAAAAAGAATGTGTCATTTGCTCTGAAGGTATGAAAGCCTCCCATGAGATCTGAACTTATGGAATTTATATTTTCATTCTTATTTGGGTCGTAGTATAATTTACATTCATACATCACCACAAAACTGTAGTGCTCTATATCACTGTCATCAACCTTTATTGGAACCTTGACTTTGTAATTTTCTAAATGACCATACCAATGGTTTTGGCCACTGTACCAGTCCAAATCAGCTATTGAAATCTTAGCATAATTTTCCCTTTCTAAGTGCTTGTAAAACCCACTTCGAACTGATGGCTTTGTTGTTGTTCTAACCCAAGGATAATACCCCGGCCGAGTGCTTCTCGCTTCCTTCCAGTATTTCGATTTTAGCCTTTCACCATTTTTTTCCATCAAACAGGAATCAATGAGTTTGCCCAAACTTGAGGGCGTATGAGTGACTCCGTTTGTATCTATTTGAACAACTCTTGGATATTCAAAAATGACAAAATTTTGATTTTCACTCAAATTGACACCTCCACAAGCGTTTCAATGAGATCAGCAAGATCTTCAGCGAATAGATATCCATCAGATTGATTTTGTATAGTATCGTCATTGTTGATATCAATTGAATTGCACAATTGGTAAAGGATCTGAATTAGATACTTGACATTTTCAGGAGAATGTTCCAAAATAGTTCCTTCATTTGGAGAATTTAACGTCATTATTCCGAGGATTTGATTTTCACTAAGGAGTTCGTCCTCCGCAAGTTCAAGCATCCCCTTTCCTGCAACAGAGTGGCCGATAAGAATCAATTTGTCAAACCCTTGATGAAGCGTTTTGGAAATTGCATCAAGAATCTGTAACTTGATTCGAGCAGAGTGATTTGGAGACTTGTGGCTAAATTTTTGCGATAATTGAACAAGAGAAACTCCACCTTGATACTGATTACCGGCAAACACAACTTGTGGTTCCGAGAATTGCCCCGCATCAGCAGTTTCAATTTCAGGATAAAGACAGTTCAAAGTATCAGCCAAAACTGTTTGATTTCCATGTATCGATTTCTGATGATTTAAAATTTCAACAACACAGTCGTTCCAATCATCAATGGGCTGTGTTGAGAAGAACATCACGCATGTCTTTTGAGCCCCATCCGAACCTGTTTCTACATTCCAATTTGTGGGCAGATATTCATGTACAAATCGATTGATATCAAAGATCATCCGTTCATTTTTCATCGACCTGTGATGAAGGCTGTTGACTTTTTCAGCATAATCAAAGATGATATTTGCTCCATGAACTTGACTTGATGTTAACGAAACCCCATCACCCATCTTAAACAGCTGATCAAGTTCAAGCAAAGCATTGCTAATGTAATCTTTCGAAAATTCTCCTAAGGCTTTGTCAAGTTTCGGCGAAACTTCCCTCAATCTAAAAAGGACATCAACAACGCCCTTTGCCCATTTTTCAAGAAGTTCATACTCAATTTTAACGATATCGAGTTTCTCTGACGTGAACAAATCGAACACTTCATCAGTCCCCTCAGCGAAAATATTGTCGTACGTGTCTACCGTATTAGGACCGTCCGGACCCAGCCAGAGCAAGAAGTCTACGGATGAGCCTTTGTCATTTGAAAGGCGTACGCTGTAGGGGTTGTCATACGTTCCCTCACCATAGACACGGTTGGGGATTTCAGGGTACGTCACAGTAGGTTGATTATTCACAAAGATGATCGGCCATCCGAGACCTGGTTCCGACAAATTTGGCAGATATCCTGCCATCAAGCCAGACAACCATCGGAAAAATGGAAACAAAAATGGTTCCCCAGATGCTGAGATTCCGGAGCAAATACCTTTCATGTATTGATTGAGAGTTTGGAGTGGTTGAGTCACGAGATTTGACCAATTCAGTCGAGGCCAATCATACGGCAATGCAAAAGGTCCCAACGAAGGGAACTCTTTGCCTCCTGGATAGAATGAACCCCAAAGAGGATTGACATTTAGCGAATAATCAGGTGATGAAAAAGTATGTCCTTGCTCTGCGATGAATTTCGTCAAATCCATGTGCAAAAGATGGGGATGAAGTCTGAAGAACGTTGCAAAGAGGAATCCAATGCTACCTCCTCTTGTTGCCATTAGATGAGCAAGTAACGTTTGAACGCCAACATTCTCAATGATTTCTTGTCCTGGTGTTAAATCAATAAGTGCATTTGAGGCAGGATCGTTGCTAATGAATCCGAACATGCCGTATCGACTACTGAAGCCGAGTTCTGGACATCCAAGACCATAGAAATCCCAGTCAATTGAGAAGCTCTTGTTCAGTGAAACAATTTCATCATTTTCCAATTTCTCAAAATTAAATTCAATGGTTTGAGGTACTGGGTTATCACTACCTGTCTGATGATAAGTATCGAGATTAGGCATTATGCTTCCATGTGGGCCTACAAATCTGCGTCCCGACCAGTGGAATTCAGACATGTAATTTGGATATGGTAAATCAGCATCATTCTCAATTTGCAGGGCAAGGGCATCAAAATCTGGTGCAATCGAACCGATTCGAGGAGAGTGAATTGTCGCTGTAAAACCAAACCCATCCTTTTGTGACCAATCCAATCCGACACTAAACGCATCAACGACGAAGAATAAACCAGTACGTGAAAAAATGGGTATTTGTCGAGCAGTGCCATCGAAGTCATCACCTGCGTATACAATTGCATCATGCAGTTTTATGGTCGACTCGATTTTTGGAATCACAGTGAAGTCTGCTGGGATGTTGTCTTCATTCACAGTTGCGAGGTTGAAACCAAGCAGATGTATATCGAGATTTGTCTCAACATGAAGATGCTTGTTGATCTTAATGATGGAAGCAAGACAACCGGTTCCTAATGTTATTTCATGAAAAGTTCCTGATTCAGAAGGCTCTACTATTGAAAAAAGATTGAATGTGGGGATGTTTCCAGTACCTGCGCCAAGTTCGTATCGCCACGGAGACAATTGTGTTCCGCTGCCAATTACTTTGGCACCGACAGTAGGCATCAATGGCTTTTCAAAGTCCAATGGGTATGATAAAATTGTATTTATCAGGAGCCCTAGTGCTTCTTGAATGTACACCCATGCAGGTTGAGAACCTGTTCCATATGGATCAATATCAGTCTCAATAAGGCGTGAATAATAGTCAGTAATCTCATCAATTGGATCTTGAATCAAGCGTAGGAAATCAATCCTCAAATCATTTGCACCAGGCTGCTCCCAAATTGATTGGTTTGCCCCTAAATACTCTAATTCAATACCAGAGCACTCTGCAATCCCAACTTGATGAGTCGGCATTGACCCACCAACAATCAAATTTCCGTCCTTGACAACTTTGTAGACATGTCCATTATGAACAACCTGCTGGCCTTTTTTGAATGCTGAAATTGTCGAAAATTCATCTTCAATGTATCGTAGTGGATAGCCTCGAGGAGCAACGAGACCAACAAGTGAACCTAACCATTGTAGGACATTATTTTGTGCTAAAACATCGGAAATTGTGTTAAGAATCGCATCAAGAACTCCGCTCAAAGCATCCATAACCCCATCACCAGAAACAAGGTCTACTTTAGGAAATAATTGATGTGATGGAGGATCACCTATTGTTACATTCAATAACTCGACAATGGGATAAATATTCCTACTCCTTGATAATTTAACTCCTAAGTTTGCACGTTCGATGATGACTGCTAAATTTGCCAATGCACTTCCATCATCACCAGCGGTTGCACTCAACAATGGCTGTGTTCCAACACCTGCGAGTTGTAGATAAAGTTCCAACTCAGGAATAAAGAACATCGTCCGATTGCTAGAATTTAATAGTGGAATACTCACCAACCAGACATCTGAATTTCCATTGATGCTAACTGTATTCGCTATTTCCTCTGATACGGATGCTCGAACACCTACATCCAACAATTTGGTCCCATCAACATCATCCCATATTCGAATCAATAATGTGACATCAACCGAAGATGAATCGACCAACTGTAAGGCAATTGGAGAATCTTTTGTACATTTTCCAGTAATCGTTGGTGCTCTTGAATTACCAAAGAAAATTAGTTTGGACAGATGCGTTAGCCATTGTGTAGCGATTTCTGGAGCCGTCAATGCCAAGAGATAGCTTTGGATTCGAACCCATACTGCATCGAAATCAGGGAGATCATCAATCAATGCCATTACATCGATTCGAGGCCAATTTGGAGCATTACCTGGTCCAGCCCAAGATGACCAATCAGAATCCATCAACCCAAGAAGTGGTAGAAGCTGTTCCGCAAACTCACCTGCGGCACCAGGAATCATATCGATGAGTGTCGGTACGATTTGATCGAGAATACCCCCCACTCCACCGGAAACCAAGTTGATCAAATCAATTTCCAATGTTGAAGGTAAATCCCCTTGC
>CACODE010000015.1 GCA_902625885.1 uncultured Candidatus Poseidoniales archaeon | reverse complement strand
TCGATACCCGTTCGCTGCACCTTGGACGTTGACTCGCTCATGCTTCCTGCCTTCAGAACGAGAGCGGTCGAACTCCGTGTTTGGGTGACCGGTACCGACGAGGCGGGCTTACCTATTGACGCCTCTAGCAACGATGTTTATGCCCCGCTGGGCCTCTGGAACCTGGAACAGCGCGTGCCGATATACACGATTTCGGACATTGAAATGAGCCCATCCAGCGACATTCATCAGGGAGACCTCATTACAGTCTCAGCGCTCATCAGCAACACCGGCATGGCCGATGGTGAAGCGAAGGTCTTCCTCTATCGGGTCTATTCAAGCGGTGAGCAAAGAGAATTGGACGAGCGTGTGTTGGAAGTGAAGAGCGGCGGAACTGCGCAGTACCAATCCCTTTGGAAACCAGGGAGGGACGGCTCGCAATGGCTGGAACTGAGAATTGACGACCGCACGCTCTCTCAATCAAACACGGTTTTGGTGGACGAACCCCGTGCCGATGGCGTGTTTGGGACCATCGCCTCGATCAACTCAACGTTGTTGGGCATCATTGGCTTTCTCTTCGTGAGTTTGGTCGCCCTTTTGGTCATCGGTTTGCGTCGTGAACCCATCGCTGAAGTTGATTTAAGGCCGCCTCCTCAAAGCAGCAGAACCTCTGCACAGGTTTCCTCTGGGCCATATGGAGGAAGCAAGCAAGCACGATCTCCTGGCGAGAACCCGTACGCCGACAGCGATTCTTGAGGCGTTGTATTGAAATGTCAAGGCTTTCCACTACTGCTTGGAGGGAGTAGGAGGACCGCTGACAGAGTTCGACTCTGAGGAAAGTCCCCTCTCCACAGTGCAGGCGGCTACCAGAAGGAAGCAGACAGAAATGGCTGGGTAAGGTTGCAGAAACGGACGATGCGGGGTGTGTACAATGACGTTGAAAGACCGAGGTTGCCCCGTTGTCGATGAGACGAACCACCTCGCCGGAGCAAGTCCAAACCGTCCCGTTAACTCGGCACGACGAGGGACAGGTAGGACGCACAGTTGAATGCGGTCACCGAAAGGGAACAGAAAGGGGCTTACTCCCTACTTCCTCCACTGCGAACCTTCACGCAGGCTGGTCAAGGTTCGCGTCCAACGGTTTCATGACCGATGCATCGCTGACGACAACGCCTTCACCGAAGTCAATCCAATTTGGATGACCGTTGATTTTGGCGCGTGCGGCGTGTTCTGCCGTAATGACCGCAGGGAGCAGGAACGTGCTGGTCACAAAGGCGAAGATGATGAGCAGGCACATCAACATGAAGAAGTTCTCGAGACCGGGGAAGGCCGCTAAAAAGCCTGCAGCGATGCCAGAGACCGTGGTGATGGTGGTTTCAAAGATGGTTTGGCCGGTCTCTTCAATGGCGGATGCCATCCCGTGAGGTGATTCCCCTTCCTCCCGGATTCGGTGCATAACGTGGATGGAATCGTCCACGCCGATACCGAACACGATGGTGCCAATCATGGCGGTGAAGATGTTGACGTTCACGTCCCCGCTTTGCATGAGAAGGGGTTGCCATAAGATAACGACGGCTACGGGAATCATTGTGTAGATGCCCAACCTTGCTGAACGGAACACGAACGTTAGCAACACCGTGAGCACCAATAACGTAAGTAAGGTGGTGGTTGTTTGCGTATCGTGGATACCGTCGTTGATGTCAAGGGATACCGGTAACCCTCCTGTCAAAAGCGATGTTCGCGTGTTGAGGAGTGTGGGCCCTTCCTCGAGGATGTAATCAATTTCGTCCCGGAGTTCGCCAGCGACATTCAAGTTCATGTATCGCTGCCTGACATAAACGATGGCTTTCGTGCCGTCCTCGTTCATGAGCGTTGAACGCACCTCGTCTGAAAGCGTGTCAAAAGCCACGTTCACCATGTCTTTTCGCAGTGCTTGCCGCTCGCTCAAAGGCACAGCGGTCCAACCCACGCAATCCGGGTCAAGCAAATCTTCGCTTTCCCAACACGGGTCGTGAAGCAGGTCCCACAAGGAGCCATCACCAACCGTGATGCCCTCAGCGATGGTGATCGTGGCGGGTATGGCCTTGAGGAACATGATGATGCTGGTGGTGTTGGTCTCGTCAGTTGCATTCACGGCTTGCTCGATGGCATCAAGGGAATCCAGAACGGGCAGGTCGCGTATGTTGAGCGTGTTGTTGGTGTTTGGCCTCGTCGATGCATCGTAAATGAACAACGAGGTTTGGCCGTCGCCAAATTGCCGAGAGTACTGGGCGAGCGAATTGAGGGATTCAATACCGTCCGGGGCTTCGGAAGAACCCGTTATCGGTTCGTTGAGCTCGTCCATGTTGGCGACACCGTAGGCGGTGATGGAGCCAGCGAGCAAAATGATGAGGAGAAAACCCTTGATGGGGGCTTGACCGATGTTCTTCCATACGCTGGGGTTGCTTCGTTTGTTGAACCTGAGCATCCACGCCAGCGTTGGTACAAGGACGATGCTCAGCACGAGGGTTGAGGATATCCCAATCACCAGCGTGATGCCTACCGAGCGGATGGGCGCAATGGGCACGATCAACGGCGCTATGAGCACCGAAAAGCCGACAATGGTGGTCATGGCTGACAAAAACACAGCAACACCCGTTGAACGGGTCATTTCCATCACGCACATCTTGTAGAATCCGGGGTCCCAAAGGTCCGGGACTGGCTGTTCTGGTTCTCCCCGTTTTCGTCGTCGCTCGTTTTCATCGTGGGCCTTGTCAATTTCCTTTCGCCTGACCTCCTCAATGCGATTGACCATGTGCAAGGCGTAATCGACCCCCAACCCGATGAGGATAGGAAAGGTGGCAACGATCATCGGCGTCAGCGTGATGTCCATGATGACCGAGGAACCGAAGGTGATGGCCAGGGCCATCATGATCGGTGTGCCGGTGATGATCACCACCTTGGCTGAACGGTGCAGGGCCGTGATGACCAATACCGTAAATAAGACCGACCAAGGCAGAATCATCAGAAGGTCTTCGTAGATGGCATCAGAGATGTCTTCGAGGACTTTTGTCAGTCCTGTCACGGTGATGGATTCGGTGTTTCTGTAATCTGCAGGCCGGTTGTCAATGATGTCTTGAAAATGGCTTAGGAGTTCAGAAAAATCGTTCCAGTCGCCGGTCACGGAAGGGTCGTGATGCATGCCGACAACGATGGCGGTGGTGTCCCAAATACCATCGCCGTCCATGTCGTTGGTGAAGTTGCCGTCCTCGTCGCTGTCAACGGTTGGGTCCATGTCGTTGGTGTCCTTGATGAGCAGGTCAAACAGGCCCGGCGCCTGCTCAATGATTTGGTCGATGCGGTCCTGACTTGGGATGGCATATTCGCCTCCTTCGGGAAGGAGGTCGCAGTCAAGACCAATTGGTAAGCGGTTGTTTACTCCATGGACGCAAAGGGAATTATTAAATCGTCCATCGGCTGAATTGATTTCTTTGATGACCTGTGCAGGTGATAAGACCCAGAGAACACCGTCGTTCCGTCCGTGGTCGGTCTTGTCAAAATCCATCCCTCGGCTGGTCGAATCGCCCCCGATGTTTCTGTCATCGCCTTCAAGCCAACTGATTTCGTTGAGCACCACCTCATCGGTGATGTTGGTGGTGTCGTTGGGGTTGTTCGCATTTGGCGTTGTGATGTAAATTACCGCTAAATCTGTCGACCATTCGGTGCGCACCTCCAGCAAGAGTTCGGTTGAGGGGGCGCCATCGGGCAGGAAAATTTCGACATCATCGTCGATTTGGTCCTGGAACGCCATCCCTTGTTGGGCAAAGACAGCGCTGATGATGATGAACAGCACGAGGATGGTACCGGGCGACGCCAGAACGGTGCTGTAAAGGTTGTAAAGTTTTGAATTGAAGGTTTTCTTCATGTTTTCAGCAGTTCGATCGGCAGCGTGGCGCAGGGCAGCAATGGCCGACGTGTCGCTGTCCATGAAGGTTGGAACCCGTGGTGGCTCAAGAAGCATTCCGCTCGGTGCGGACGGTTCCAGCCGGTTCAACACGCATCGTAGGCTTCGATGATGTATTTCGTCAACGGACTGGTCCATGCGAGTTCAGTGACGCCTTCTTCGCCTTCAACGGCGTAAGCACGGACAACATCACGAACGCGCACGTTGCCGTCTGATGACCGTGCGAGGATCATGGCGGCTTTGATCGGTTTGCCGGTGCCGTGAGGATCGTACACCGTGTCGAGGGCCTCTTCGAGGAACCACTCCGCTTTACCACCCGGTTCACCTTCGTAGGTCTTCTTTGGTTTCTTGGCGCCAAAGAGTCCACCGGTCTTCGGTTTGGTGGTGGCAGGTTGCTTCTTCTTTGGTGTTGAGGCGGCCGCCGATTTCTTTTCGGTCTTTTTGGCAGTGTTCTTGGGTTTGCTTTTCGGAGCGCTTTCGGGCGACTTTGCGGCTTCCTCTTTGGCTTTCTCAATCGCCTTCTTGGCATCCGTTAACTGGTCCTCAAGGTCCTGTATTTTGTCCCGGTAAGAGGCAGCGAGGTGCATGAGCGAGGACCTCATGGCGGCCTCAAGTTGTACGTTCAACAATTCGCTTGTGCCTTCGTTCCACTTCTGCCACTGACGGGTGGTGTTGGCGAGGATGTCCGACCCGCATTTTGGACAGAAACTCTTGTTTGGCGGTTGAATGATTGGAAGGTTCTGAAGGGCTTCGTTCGCAGGCAGCACTTGCCCTTGAGCGACCTTGAGGAGTTCCATGGTGGCGTCTCGGCCAAGGTCCATTGCCTCGGCGAATGTTGGTTGCAATTTCTCAAAGGCTCCGGCGTTTTTGAGGTCCAAGAGTTTGCTGTCTTGGGTGGCGATGTTCACAGCGGCGTCGGCTGCTGGGCTGTCCCAGGTCGCTCGTTGGAGGGTCGGAGATATGTCGGAAAATGCCGAAGCGAGTTGGTCCTCTGCGGTCGGTATGTCTTCATCGTCAGCTGCAGCGGCGATGCCTAGTGTGATGGGGTTCGCCCCGTCCTCTATCTTGGCGATCATGTCGAATTTTTCAGCCATTGACAGATCTTCGCGCATGCGTATGACGTCTTTCAACTGGTTAAGATCGTGTCCTGTAGCCGTGATGGGACCTTGGGACGTGAGGTTGTGTCCGCATGACAAACAGAATTTGGCGGTTACCTCAACACCTGCCTCGCATGTCGGACAATACACGCCGCCCATGGGAAAGGAACATTGGCTACACCTTTTGAATGGTGTGTTGCAATATCGAGGAAACCTGCTCGATTCAGCGCCTACCGTGCATCACAGCGCTGCTGATTTCTTGACAAGCGTAAGCATCTCCTCACGCTCGCAATTTGACAAAATGGGGGCAAGCCTCGGGCCACGTTCTGCCCCCATGAATACGGCGTAACTGGCCCGGTAAACATCCCGCATACCGACGTTTGCTTGAACGCTGGCTTCTTTGAACGCTGCTGTGATGCCCTCGACGTCCCAAGGAAATTGGCTGAGGGCCGAATGAAGCACCATCACCACCCGCTTTTGTTCAACGCTGAGAAGGTTAAGGGCGTTCTTGTTGGGTTCTTGAGAAAGATTGATTCGCATCTCTTCTGGGAAATGGTCTGACGCAATCCATGAGCGCATTCTGCTCAGCCTATCAACAAGTTCCTCGCCCGGGGTTTCAAGCGCGCCGGATGCTTGCAGGCTTTGCCATACCCCCTCATCTGTTGGTTTGACCTGAGCGAGAAGGGCAAGGTGCCTGAAACTCACGGAAGCTCCCGCTCTTGCCTTGCTCTCATCGATGGAAGAGAGTTCAACAGCCACCATGGCGTCTTCGATTTGAACCCTTTTTCGCCGGCTGAGGGCATCGTCTTCCAGTTCGGCCCTAAAATTGCGGTTGCAAAGACGCTCGTATTCATCAGCGAGGTTGACAAGACCCATCGCAGTGTCAAATTCTATAGCCTTGTTTGGTTTTGAATTCGCCACGAGGAATCGCAGTATTTCCGGGGGCACGAGTCGCAGCGCCTCCATCGGGCCAACGGTGTTGCCTGAGGATGAGGACATGGCGCCTTGTCCGCGCAAGCTGATCCATTCGTACGTCAGCGGGACGGGAGGTTCGTGGCCAAAAAGGCGAGCGATTTCCTTGCCGGTGTCATAGGAGCCACCCGCCGCCCCGTGGTCTTTTCCAAACGGTTCACAGGTGATGTTGTGGAAGCCCCATTTCGCTGGCCAGTCCAAACGCCAGGGAAGCTTTCCTTCGCCTTTTTCAATGTTGGAAGAGCCTTGTGCACCTGTACTGTCTACCCAATGAACGTAAGGGAATTCGTAGCCTTTGACGGTCACGCCATCAAGCGAGCCGTTTGAATCAAGCGGTTGCCATGGAAACCAACCTTCGGGTAATTCGCGACCGGAAACGCGCTCAATGATCTCTCGAACTTCATCGGCTCTATCGCACGCAGTCCGTGCCGCCTCTGCGAATTTGCCGCTGCGGTAGGCGGCAAGATTCGGTAGCAGTTTTGGCACAACGCCAATTTGGCGAAGAGCGTCCAAGAAGGGTTGGAGAAAATGGTCTCCGTACGTCCATCCCTCTTCATTGAATCGGGCCCAATCTGGTTTGCCTTCGCTGTCTGGAGCGGGTATTGAGCCAAGTTGATGGCCAATAAAGGCCTCGTAGGCTTCGTCCAAAAACGGGTACACTTTCCGAAGTGGATCGGCGTTGTCCACCACAAAGACCAGCTCAGCTTCCATGCCGGCTTTTCGAGCGGCACGAGCGATCATGTCGCCGGTCAAAATTTCCCGCAAATGGCCGATGTGGAATTCACCGCTTGGCGTGATGCCGGTTGCAATGATGTGCTTGTTGCCGCGCTCTGCGAGCCTGTTGGCCATCACATCGCTCCAGTGCATATCGTCTCACCTCAAACTACGACAGCTCGAATGAGACCTCGGAGCGGGACATCATCGATTTCATTTCTGGTGGTTTTGTTCACCAACACGATGGCGAGCGACACCTCACCGCCCGCTGAGCGAATGGATTCAATGGTTTTCGACATCGTCTTTCCAGAGGACAACACATCGTCGATGATGACGACCTTCTTACCCGCAACTTGGCTGTACTTGTTCGACAATGCGCCGCTTCCCTCCCCCTCATCGGTGGTGCGAAAAACGGTCATGTCTGAATCGAGTATTCTTGCGGCTTCGTAAGCGAAGGCAATGCCGTTGATGGAGATACCCACCACGGTATCCACCTCATGCTGACCAACCTCTTCGTCGGCGACATCCGCCATAACGGCGCCAACCGCTGCAATTCGTTGCGGCCGGACGCCAAGGGTTCGCCAACCGATGCGCACATCGCTCGGTCGCTCGGCTTCGCCAGTTTCGGAAAGGAGCCACGTGATGGTGTCTTGGGAGAGCGACAGTTCATCCGCAATTTGCTGTGTGTTCAATCCTTCTTTCATGAGGTTGGAAGCCAAGGCCTTCAATTCTTCAATGCTCAACACCATGTTGCTCGTCCCTCCCCTGCCGGGGAACCCACATCAATGCTTTCCTAACCTTCGGTGCGGAGGCGAAAGTCTTGAAGGGATGGAATGGCGGCCGGAGACCATGGCGGACTTTGATTACGAGACGCTTCTCAATCGAGCTCGCGAGAACATTCCCGAGGAAATTTCCTCCCGTTCCCGATGGCGCCTCCCCGCTCCGCAAATCATGATCGAAGGTTCAAACACCATCTTTCGTAATTTTAACGAGGTGGTGGCGATGATGGACAGAGACGACAACCACGTGTATCAATACATCCTCAACGAACTCGGTACCTCCGGCTCCAGGGACGGGCCAAGGGCGCGCTTCAAGGGAAGAATTCCACCAAAACGCATCAAAGCGACCATCGCGAATTACGTGAACGCTTACATCAAGTGCACGCAATGTGCGGCTCCCGACACGCATTTCGTCAAGGAAGACCGAACAACGCTCCTCAAGTGTCAGGCGTGCGGTGCCACTCGCCCGGTCAAGCTCTGATCACGACAATCGGACCGTGTGCTCTTCGACCGGTGGCTTCCTGACCTCTGGGATGGTTTCAGGGTAGCCGGCCTTGACAAAGCCAATGATTTCTTCAGCGGCCGCATCGATGTTCAATTGAGCGTACGTTTCGCTGTGCCGGGTGATGGCACCTGTTGACCACTTTGCGGCCACGCCGTTCCCCCAAAACGACAGCACCATGTTGTGCAACGCACACACGGTTGCCGCGTAGTCCTCCTTCTCACGGAAGCCATCCGTCGGGTTTCGTTTGCTCGTGATGGCGACCATCACCGGAGGCGACATCATCTTGCTCACCGCCCGTTTGACGTCGTTTTCAACATCCGTCGGGTCTGTTTTTCGAGATTTCTTTTTCGCCAATTCAACAACCGTCGGGGTGAGTTTTTCCCTTGTCTCCGTGCCCATGACATAAAATTTCCACGGATGGGTATGTTTGTGGCATGGCGCCTGATTGGCGGCTTCAAGAGCCAGCGCCAAATGTTCGTCCGAAACCGGTTGTTCGGTGAATCTGTGGACGGTTCTTCGACTGGTGAGGATGGTTTGAAATTCCGACATCCCCATACCTCAAATCCCGTCAATTTCCGTGGCCAGAGCGAAATCAAGGCCGGTCAGGCCCCCGGCATCGTGCGTCGTAATGCTAACAACAACAGCGCCCCATGACAGCTTGAAATCGGCGTGATGGTTGTGAGCCTCGCAAATTTCGCCTGCTTGGTTTACGAATTGAAGGGCTGTTGCAAAATCTGGAAAAGAAAACTTGCGTTCCAGCGATAGGTCGTTCTCGCAGGTCCACTCGGGCTCAAGCGTTGCAAGCCGTTGCTTGATTTCGCTCCCGTTCAGCCGGGCTCGTGGATCCTTGGATGTGCCCTCACTCGCCTCGGCTGACATGCGCTCAACCCCAGAGGTGGGAATCGTCGTTCCCCTTGGTTTCCTTCTCAACCTTCTCGTGCAACTTTGAACGGCGTTTCATGTCTTCTCGCTCGAACGCCAGCAGTTCTTTGTCGTCGATGTAGGCGGGGCGCGTGTGCGCCACCAAGACCATTTTCACAATGACTTCGCGGGAGATAAATTCGCACCTGCCCTCGTCGGTCAGGATTTCCAGGCTTGTTTTGCCAGACGAGACCAGTCGGCCTCTGACGAAGGCCTTCTCAGGGTCAGCAAACGCCTGTGCGTTAAGATGTATTTCGACAAAATCATCTCTTCGCAGGCCTTGTCGGCGCTCCAAGAGGTCGCCGTTGTGAACGGGCGTGAGGCCGTCGAGTTTCGGCGAACCCATGGCTTCCCACATTGGTTTTGCCCAGTCCGGCAAGTCGACGCTCTTCTTTTTCTTCGCCATGTTTCCAACCAACCGGCAAGCGTACTTGAACCTCCCCTTTCTTTATGCAACGCTTTTCGGAACGGTATAGTTCATGAAGGAATGACGATGGCCATGGAGCGAGGCCGTTGCATGAAAGTCTCTTGGCGTACGCTTGGAACGGTGCTTTTGGAGGACGAGATCCTCGACAAGGCCTTTTCTCGAGCCAAAAAAGCAGCGGACCGGGTGGACGACCCTGAGCGGGTGTTTCGCGTTCGCAAGCAGATGACCCGAATGGTGCAAACCGCCGCTGACATCATCGCTACCGAATTCCAAGAACTCGTCTCGGCATGGCCTTCGCTGGACCAATCTCCGCTGTTTGACGTGGCGATGATCGATGCCTGCGTGGGCTGCGACGAGTATCGGAAGAACCTTGCAACCCTTCAATGGGCTTCACAACAGGTGCAAAGGATCGCTTCTCAAAATGCCAAAAAAATCGTTCGCACCGGCCGAACCGATTTGATGCACGAGGCTCGCCGAGAAGCATACGGCCGAATTTCTTCAATCATGAGGCAAGTTGGGCCGTCACTTGTGTGGTTGAGCGAAGCAAGAGAGACGCTAAAGCAACTTCCAAAAATCGACCCCGTCTCACCGTGCATCGTGGTTTGTGGTGCGCCCAACGTCGGCAAGTCGGCTTTCATTGCCGCCTTAAGCACGGGGAAAATGGAGGTCAATCACTACCCCTTCACCACCAAGCAAATACACGTCGGCCATTTCGTCCATCGCCGGCTTCAGTACCAGATGGTGGACACCCCCGGCCTTCTCGACCGCCCGATGGAGCAGCGCAATCACATCGAGATGCAAGCCATTGCGGCACTGGAAAACATCGGTTCGTTGGTGCTGTTTCTCGTCGATGAAAGCGAGGCCTGTGGCACACCGTATGATGAGCAGATGAACCTCTTGGAAGAGGTCCAGCAACTGCTGCCCGAAACCGAATTAATGGTCGTCACCTCAAAAGCAGATTTGTACGACCCGCTTCCCTCGATGTGGGAAGAGGTTGCCGAGCAAGAAGAAGCATGGCGCCAGGGAGGCGGAGAAGGCGAACCAAATCTTCCGCTTCTCTTGGATACTCGCGGTCGGGTTTGTCTTTCGGCAACGGAGAACGTCGGTTTGGATGCGATGCGCCTTGAGATTGTCAGAAAGGTCAGGTCGGCGCGACCGAACGACCCCATGCAACTTCCTGAGGGTTGGTACCGGAGCGATGATTGATCACATCGACTCGAGCGCCACGATTCCCAGGCCTTCCATACCGCCCTTAAGCGCTGCTCGAGCGAGTTCCGATACGGTGTAGAAGAAGGTGTTTATTTGTCCGTTTTGAACAATGTAGCAGTCTCTATAGAACATGTTGTAGGCTGTCGATAGGTGAAGCATGTATTCGGCGAAAAGGTTTGGTCGATGCTCCCGCACGGCTTTTGAGAGCCTGTCGTCGTGGACCGCAAGCGTTCGAAGCAAGGCCACCAAGCCTTCAGGCATCTGATCTTCGTCGAGCATGTCCACGGAGGAAGACGGTTCTGCGTGTGGGTCAATCTCTTGCACCCTCCGCCGTATTGAACACGCCCGTGTGTGGCTGTACATGATGAACGGTGCCGAGCCGGCTTCAAAACTCAGAGCGTCCTCCCAGCGGAAGGTAAACCCCTTTTCCGGGCTGACGTTGACGATGTTGAAACGAACGGCCGAGGTGCCGACAGCCTCAGCAATGTTCGCCACCTCGCTGGCTGAAAGTTCAGGTCTTCGCTCCTTGAGCACTTCTTTGGCATGGGCATGAGCCTCCTCGAGCAAGTCATCCATGAACACCACGTTCCCCCGTCGTGTTGACATTTTTCCCTCTGGAAGTTTGATGAAGGAATAGAACATGACCTCAGGTTTGCGCTCCCCGAGCTCAACAAGGGTCAAGCCTACCTGTTGGGCTTGGAGCTTGTGATCCTCCCCGAGAACGTTGACCAACCTGTCGCATTGTCGCCATTTCCATCGGTGGTAAGCGATGTCTCTGGTCGCATAGAGCGACGAACCGTCGCCTCTTCGGTAGAAAAACTCAGTTTTACCCTTCAGCCCGCGTTGCCCAAGGTCGAGGTACTGTGCGCCGTTTTCCGCCACCCCGTTGATGCCCAAACCGCTCAATTCCTCCATGAGGTCAGCCACGTCTCCGTTCACCACGAAGGTTGACTCTTTTGTGAACCGGTCGAAGTGGACGCCGAGGCGACCGAGGGTCTCAAGCATCCCGTCCAAAACGGGCTGGTACGCCCGTTCAAAGGCTTCAAGCACGCTCTCGTCGCCGTGTTCACTGGCGTGAACGAGTGAACCGATGGCCTTCTCAATCTCTTCGGCGTCAGAACCTTCCTGCCGTCGTCGCTGGGCAGCCTGATAAAAGCGCACGCGCTGGTGGTCGGCCTTGTTCATCCACTGCGAGTTTACGGGGTCCCTGTCCGAGAGTAGTTCCTCCACCTCTTGTTTGCTCATGTTCTCCAGTGCCCACGCCAGAACAGCGACTTGCTTCCCCATGTCATCGACATAATATTCCGCCGTGACCCTGTTTCCCCAAAGCCTGTGCAACCTTACCAACGTGTCGCCTAAGATGGCGTTGCGTGCTCTACCAACATGGAAGGGGCCGTTTGGATTGGCCGATGTGTGCTCGATGAGCACGTCTGTTCGGATTTCGTCAGCAGCATGCCGGCTGCGGCCTGCCAGCAGTTGTTTCGCAAGCCATGAGGGTGAAGCCCGTATGTTGAGGTAGCCGTTGACGGCGGTGACATCGCTGACGGCGTCGTGTGGTTTCATGGCGTCTTTCAGGTTCTCAGCAATCGCCACCGGTGCCATACCGAGGGCTTTTGCAAACGGGAAACATGGAAGGGTAAGGTCGCCTTGCGTGATTTCCCTCGAGGCCTGGAGCATCTTTTCGACCAAACTTGAGTCGCCCCCAAGCGTTTCCAAAGCCTCCATCACGAGATGTTGGACTTCATTTTTCAGCAACTTCACGGGTTCACCTCACATCAACGGGTAGCGTAAAATCGCCGCAAGCCCGGCAAACCCTTGCATTAATTGGGATCCCTCTTCGGTGTCCACAGAGATGTAAGTAACTTGTGAATTACTTTCTTCTGCAAGGCCCGTCAGGCTGTCAATAATTGAGTATGAGGCGATTTCTTTCAACGAGTCGCCTGATGCCCCGCAGGTCGGGCAGGCAGGGAGCGCTTGCTGGCGGGTGATTTGGGCCTCCCAAGCGTTCTCTTTTCCATGACCGCACTTTTTGCATTGGATTTCAACGATGTTTCCTCGCAGACCTTCAGAAATCAAGAGTGTATCCACCGCACCTTGAGAGAGGGCCTGTTTGATCATCATCTCGCCGTAGGTGGCCTTTGGATGGGCCCTCACCAATTCTTCCAGAAAACGGTTCATGATTTGACGCTCTGCGTCAAGTTCAATTTCACCCATCAATTGACCGGCGTTCTCCACGAGTTCCCGAACCCCAGATTCGTTTGAATAGCCAACATCAAAGGTTGTTTTCGCGATTTTCTTGGCCACTTCGTGATGAAAGTAATCGTTCTTTACGACGAAATCCTTCGTCGCTCCAGGCCCGCCAATCACCACCGCCTGGATGTTCTCAAGGTGCGGAAGCCAATAGGAAGAAGCGTGTTCGGTGGCTCTTTTGAAGAAGTTGTGCGCCGCTTCTTCGATCAACCGTTCAAAACGTTGAGCCGATTGACCACCTTGCCTGTGCTTGCCCATGATGTTTGAGACGAGGTGCTCTTGCACGTGAATGCGTTTTCCGGTTGCAATACCGTAAGCAGCCTCGGCTCTGTCGATGACAAACAGACCGTAGGACTTCTTGTCGATGAGCATCTCCTCCAGTTGGGTTAACTCAAACCGAGAGTCACATCTGTAGCGAAACGAAATGAGCGCCTGTGGTGGGTCGTCAACCACGATGTTGACCATTCGCGTCTTGTTGTTGCCCACGATGATGGAGCCCACGAAGATAGCCAAGCCGTTTTCACCGGGTGTCTTGAATCTGGAGAGCGTGGAAATAGCGGACTCTATGGCGCCTTGGACGTTTTTTCGAGTGCCCTTGGATTTGATGTTGGCCGCTTGACCGTGTTCGTTTTGGAGCATCGATCTGGCGTCCGAGATTTGCCGGTCGGGTGGGATGATGAGCGTTACCAGCTCGGTACCGAACCCCTTCATTTCGCGCAAGTCTTCCAAGGCGAGTTTGAGGCGCATGCGGCGCGCTGACAACTTCGCATCCTCGGCCACGGTGGTCCCTCCTTTTGTTGGGCTGTGGCGTGGCACTTCAAACCTCCCTCCTCTCATCGGTGGTTCCGGCTTAACGCGGCCTTGCGAGGGGATAGGATGAAAGCATGGCCGCGCCGAAGGCACTCCATGAGACCCGTCCATGTTGTGGCCCTTGGCGGGAGCCTCCTCAGGCCAGAGGAAGCGAACGCTCGAACCATGTGGATGGGACAGTTACGGCAACTCATGGTCCACTTGGAAGGCAACGATCGGCGCATCGGTCTGGTCGTCGGTGGCGGTTTACCGGCGAGAAACGGCATCCAACTCGCCAGTGAAACCGTTCAAGACCCTCATCGTCTGGACGAGGTTGGCATCGCTGCCACGCGTCTTAATGCCACCATTCTGCAGCAGGTGATGCTGGACATCGGTTGTGATGTTGCCTCCGTGGTCCCGCACACCGTTGATCACGCTCGCCAACTCCTCGACCAGCACCACATTGTGGTGATGGGGGGCACGGTGCCGGGACAGACAACCGACACGGTCGCTGTGAAATTAGCGGCTGCGGTTCATGCGAGGCACTGCATCATCGCCACCAATGTCTCTCACGTCCACAACAAGGACCCGCGGCAACATGAGGACGCCGTCGCTTTCACGGAAATGACGCTTGACGAACTGGGCGGCATTGTGGGTGTCGGGAAGCCGCTCAACCCGGGAGATTCAGCGGTCGTTGACCCGATTGCTGTTTCCGTGGCCATTGCTGCAGGGCTGGATTTGGCGGTCTTGGACGGGCGAGACATCGGTCGTCTGGACAAGGCTTTGGATGGGGCATTGTTTGAGGGGACTCTTGTTCGAGCACGAGGTGATTGACGTGGTTGATGCGAGGAAAGTGAAGGAAATGGTGGCCAAAAAATCCAGTCAATTGATGGGCAGCGTGTCAGGGGCAACAAAACTGCCTCCGCACAAGCACTGCCGCATCTGTCAGGAGGCCATTTCTGTGAAGGCAGAACCGAGGGTTTGCAAAAATCCAGCCTGCATTGAACAAAATCAAAAAGACGAGAAAAATCAGAAAACCGTGAGGATCGCCATGTTTGTGTTCTTTGGCTTGTTTGCCGTGCCGTACGTGTTGGTTTTGGTGTCCAACCTTGTTGGCTAGCCTCAGTCAAGGCCGAATTCGCGAACGAGCAGCAAACGCAGGAAACGCTGAGCGCTCTGCAGGACGAGACCTGTGGCCATCAAGGCGAGGCCCAGAAGACCGATCCAGACGGCGGAAATCCCCGAACCAATGATGTTGTCAATTTGCATCGTGAAGCCTTGAGCGGTGCGAAGCCCCATGGCGGTACCGGTTGCCAGAAGACCGAAACCTGGAATCCCGAGCACCAAAAGCGGCTTCTTTTGCGACAAGGAAAGAAGCGCCCATGTCATCACGGTAAAACCGTGGGAAACCGCCGTAAAGTTGGACCCTTTTGGGACATCGTAGCGTATGACGGTCGGGACTTCCAACACCCTGAGTTGTTTTTCGTGGGCGTCTTCCAGCATCTCCAGCGAGAGTTCCATGCCCTCGGAATCAAAGCGCAGTCGCTCTAGAGCTGTCTTGGAGAAGGCTCGGAAGCCTGACTGCGTGTCTTTGATGCCCAGGTCGCTCGAGAGATTGGATGCGGCCGTGATGACCTTGATGCCCAACCTTCGGTAGGCGGGCATGTCGGTGCCACCACCGCCGTCCACGAAACGGGAACCGATGGTGAAGTCGGCCGAGCCGTTCAGGATTGGTTCGAGGAGTTTTGGAATGTCTCTGGTTTCGTGTTGCCCGTCTGAATCAAGGATAACAAGGGCGTCTGCGTCAAGTTCAGTCGCCCGCAAGAAGAGCGTTTTGAGAGCGCCTCCGTACCCGCGATTGACGCGATGGCGCACCACGGTGGCGCCGCACGCCTCGGCGATTCGAGCACTGGCATCGGACGATCCGTCATCGATGCAGATAACCTCGTCAACGTAGCGAAGGGCCCTTGTGACGACCGAACCGATGGTTTCCTCTTCGTTGTACATCGGCATGCCCGCTACGATATGCGGTTTCGCCTCACGGCGTTGCATCCCTCCTTGAGGCACGGTGTTCCGTCGTTGATGTTCTATATATGCCTAATTAAAAACAAAACCCGTTTTCTGCTGGATGGCTGTCCAATTGCTCTTGACCAATTGGGCAGCGTTGTACTTCTCAAAGAGAAGGATGGGGGACGTGGCCTGCGGTACCTCAGTCGTGCAGTTGCGTGACGGTTGTCACCGCTCGCTCACCGGAGATGACCTTCTGCAAGGCACCGAGGGAAATCACGAGCGGGACGTACGATTGCCCATCGCTGGTCATGTACGTGCTGCAGTCCGTAAAGGCGGCGGTGTTGATGGAGATTTTCAGGGCGCCACCAGCGTTGCTTCGACGTACGTATCCAACGAGGATGTTGTTGTCCATGGCCGTTTCTTTTGCGGTTTCAGTTTTTTTCAAGTATTCACCTCCTCCAAGGGCTGTCCTTTGGAAACCGTACGAAGAACTTCAACGCTAATGAAGGCCTCTCACCGATTGGTGGTTCAACCATTCCCCTTATACGGGCGGTTTTTGTGGTCAAACCATGCGAGCCTTGGTAACGGGTGGGGCGGGTTTTATCGGCTCACACTTGATTGACAGGCTGATAAGTCGCGGCGACGATGTCGTGGTCATCGATAACCTGTCAAGCGGGCAACTTTCGTTTATCGAGCCTCATGTAAAAACGGGAAAGGTGGTTCTCGTTCAGGGAGATTTGTGCAACCCTGATGATGTCAACCAAGCCATGGCAATGGACATTGACTGCGTGTATCATCTCGCTGCGAATCCCGACATTCGCCTCGGCACCCGGGTCACGGATACGGACCTCAAGCAAGGCACCATCGCCACCTACAACGTCTTGGAAGCCATGCGGTCCAACGGTGTGGTGAACATCGCTTTTGCATCAAGTTCCGTCGTCTACGGGGAAGACGCGCCCATGCCCACGCCTGAGGACCACGGCCCCTGCATGCCGATCAGTCTCTACGGGGCCAGCAAACAGGCCGGCGAAGGCCTCATCAGCAGCTGGGTAGGCACGTTTGGTGCGAAAGCATGGATCTTCCGCTTCGCCAACATCATCGGTGCCAGAGGAACCCATGGCGTCATTTTTGATTTCATTCACAAGTTGAAAAAAGACCCGACACGTCTTGAGGTGCTTGGCAACGGTCTTCAAGAAAAATCCTACATGGAGGTTGGAGACTGCGTCGACGCCATCCTTCATGTCATGGAGCACGCCAAGGAACAGCTGAATTTGTACAATCTCGGCAGCCATGACACGTGCTCGGTTCGACGCATCGCCGAAATCGTCGTTGAAGTGACCAACAACCACGGTGCGGCTATCGAATACACCGGTGGTGAGCGTGGTTGGGCTGGCGACATTCCTCGGGCACGGCTGGGCATTGACAAAATGCTCAACACCGGGTTTGATGTTCAGATGAACAGCGAGGCTGCAGTACGTCACACAGCGAAATGCCTCCTTGAAGAAATTGGAACGGAGTGAACACGATGAAAAAAGACACAGAAGCCGATGTACGAACCGATACCGCCATCAGGGTGGCTGCGATTTTCTTTGTCGCCATCATTTTCCTCGCCTTCACGACCGACCCCATCAAAACAGGGACGAAAGAAGGCGACAGAGCCCCAGCTCTGACGGGCATGGCGTACAACGGGAGCGGTTGGACTTCCTTTGACATGGACGACTACCTGACACCAAACTGGACGGCAGGTGATCCTACGGGGCAGTGGCTTCTCGTTGAGTTCATGGACACGGACTGTGGCTTCTGTCTCCGAGACGCCAGTAAAGTTGGACAAAACTCGAATTACTTCATGAAACTGGGTGGTGACTGGCAGGGCCCCGTTGTTAATTTCGTAGCGAGTGCCACCGAACTCAACATCCAAGGCCACGATTCGAGTCGCGCTGAAATTCAGGCGTTCCGAGACAAAAGTGGCGAGGAGACTTGCGGAGGGAATTCTTGCGCCAATCGAGACGGCAACGCTCACAACTTTGTTTACGTTGACGACCTTGATGCTGATAACATGGATGCCTGGAAGGTCCCGGGTACGCCAGCTTATTTCCTGATTCAACCCGACGGCATTGTTGCCTGGGCATCTGCAGAAAATCAGAACGAGGAGGTGGCTGACGCCATCATCCGTTTGACGCTGGAGGCCTGAGCCATGGTTGACCAAAACATCATTCTCATCGGCTACGCTGTGCCGCTTCTGTTCGGCTTGGCGCTCATGACCAGGTTAGGCGAATCCTTCTCGCCGACGCTTACCTCTCGTAGCCCGCTCTACGCTTTTCCAAGGCGCCGCCACATGTTGGGCCTCAACATCGTGGCTTTTGTTGGGTTTGTTGTTTCCGTTCACACGCTGTGGATTTCCAACAAAATCAGCGAGGGTGGCAACGTTTGTTCGAGCGCAACGGTGTTTTCATGCGACGACGTTTTGGGCAACGCCCAGTACAATGTCGACCCTATTTTCGGCATCTCATGGGGCCTTATCGGTATGTTCGCCTTCGCTGCGGTTCTTTTCATTACCAATGCTGTAGGCAAAGAGCCTGATGCCATCTGGGCTGAGCCGTACCTCAAGTACGGGACGTTCATGACCGGCGCCGGCTTATTGGTCATCGCCCTTCTTGTTTCTTACGAAGTCAGGATGGGGAAGATTTGCCAATTTTGCACCATGGCCCACATCGCTAACGTCGTGTGTCTGTTTGGTTTTTGGAAAGCAGGCAAAATGCATGAGAATGGGTCGTGGAAAGACGAGGATGAAGACTCAGAGGCACCGAGGAACACCAAATCAAAGGGGCGAAAATCATGAACAAAGAAACACTCTTCTGGCTTGTTTTTACACTGACCGCTATCGCCGCCCTTGGCTTTTTGTTGGGCCAAAGCGATGGTGAACCACCGTTCAACACGGCCGACGAACGGCACGCGCTGGCTAACGAGTGCATCGGCAGCCACGACGGTGGGCTGGCAGAACACTACCACGCAACCGTGAGGATTTCTGTGTTGAACGAAAACATCGCTGTTCCAGACGATGTCGGGCTGAACGATCGAGGTTGCTCCATGAGACCACTCCACACGCACGATGCTACTGGGAAAATCCATCTTGAATTCAAAGAAAGTGGCGTTGATGCGCCCTTGGAGGCGTTCTTCGACATATGGGGAAAGCACATGGATTCAACCGGGTTTGATGAGCACCGAATCGACGCATCTCATGAATTCTTGATGTTCGTGACTGAGGAAGGTGGCGAGCGAACGCAAACAACGGCGTTTGAGAACCACATCGTCAAGGACGGCCAGCTTATCGAACTGGTTTACAGGTCCATCGAGTGATCAGGGCCTGAAACTGCCGGTGAACAAGGAAGCGTTTGGCTCCTTTTCGATTTCCTCCATTCGAAGAATCGTGACTTTGATTTCGTGCGCCTCAACGTAAGTGGATCGCAGTTCCCTCATCAGAAGGCGCTGCACATCGTCCATGTCCTCACCACGGATGACGGTCAAGTGGTGGGTGCTTTTGCCGTTTACTTTGGCGTAGTATTCAACGACCCACTCCCTTCGTGGGGTCTCTTCTTTCCATGCCACATCCTCCCACGTGTTTGTCATGATGGTAACTCGACGCTCAGGTTTATCAATGCTTCTTCTACAAGTGAGTTGAGGTGCCGTTTTCCGGCATCATGTTTCCGATATAGGGCTCTCCAGCGGCAATAAGTTTAGGAAAAATTACTTTTTCCGAACAATTGAGGCGAAAGCAAGGAGGACACATCCCCAAAGCAGGACGGTTCCGACGACACTCCCGGATGCCCGATCTTCGCTTCGTTCTCGAAAGGCGAGTTCCACCGCCCCGTAGGATGTGAGGCTGCCACCTGCATCCAACGACTCCTGTGTAGCCTCGTGCACCAAGACAACGCTCCACGAATCCATCTCGTCAAATTCCACACTCAAGGAAGATTCACACGAATCGCCAACCGATGCGTTTCTGAGGCCGAAACGGGCGGTGATGGTGTTGTTGTCAAGGGCGCATTCGGCCAGACCAACAAGCACCCTGTCTCGGTGGTCGCCACCCGGGTTGACAGCGCCCTCTGGCATCGGTTTGCCGTGTTGCACAACCATCATGGTGAGTTGAGCGCCTGTTGCTTGGACAAGGTCCGTGTGAGCGATGCTGGCTCGGTAGCCTGTGTCGGTTTTCGTCACCATGATGTCAACTTCGCTCACGTTTTGGCGCTTCATCTCTTGATTGAGAATGTCTCGTTGAACCTCACCCCACGCATCGTACCCCCGCCGAGCCGCTCCGTCTTCGACGACGAATGTTGGCGTCGAGGACGACACACCGGGTTGGGTGGAGTTCAGCCTCTGGATTCGGTAGTGCGCCGCTTCGGGTTGAAACGCGTCCATCGAATCAGTAGGGTGGAGAGCGATTAGCGCAATTCGTGAACCATGGCTGTCTGCCACTTGGATGAGTTCGGGATCGATTTCAGCGCAAGTGCTGCAGTGCGTGGCTGTGATTTCATGGACGAGCAGGCTGCGACCGCCGCCATCGGTGGACACAGGGCCTTCAAAATCAGTGGATGGGTTGATGACAACCGCTTGGCCGCTGAGCGTAGCAAGCAATGCAACCGTTAACAGCGAAAGAAATGGTGAGAGGCGCATCCCCATCGTATCCTATCCTGTACATGTACCGCCAAACAAACCTCTGCCTTGATTCCTTGCTTTTTCGTCGATTCGAGAAAAGCATTCATGAGTACGAGGCCAGAGGAGTGTTTGGAGGAAACCCACATGGCCGAACATTGGGTTGAAAATCACAAACGTGATTCATGGCGACGGCAAGCCAAAGCCAGCGGCTACAGGGCGCGCTCTGCTTTCAAATTAAAGCAAATTCAAGAGCGTTTCCACCTCGTCCGAGAGGGCGACTTTGTCCTTGATGTCGGTTGCCATCCGGGGGGATGGACACAAGTGGCGGTTGAGTTGGTTGGCGGAGAAGGGCGTGTGGTGGGCGTTGATCTTCAATCCTGTGCCTCTGTCGACGGCGCCGTTATGCTCACTGGAGACATCACCGAATCCACGACGCAAGAACGCATCACTGCGGAACTTGACGGGCAGTTGTTCAACACCATCGTCTCCGACATCTCCCCTGACATTACTGGCAAGTGGGATGTCGACCAGTCCGTGGCCATGACACTGGTCGCCGATGTGTTCGATTTTGCACTGCCGCTTCTTGCCAAAGGTGGTGCGTTCACGACCAAGTTGTTTCAGGGGGTTGGGGTGGAGGAACTCATCGCTGCCGTGCGCCCTCATTTCTCAACCGTTCGTCGTTTTTCGCCAGACGCCTCCCGGAATTCTTCCTCCGAAGTGTACTTGGTTTGCAAACATCACACGCCCTGGAAGGCCCCAAAAGAAAGTGTTCGTGCCAGGTATGAGAGGGCCGTGAACAAAATTTTGGGTGGCGATGAAATCGAGCCCGACCCGGAACCTGTCGCCTCGTCCTTTCGAGTTAGGAAGAAGAAAAACACCAGCGACTTTGAAGAACATTGAGTGATTGTTCGGTGGTTATGAAAAAGCACCCGGACCTTGCTTGGCCTACCCCTGCAAACCGCATCGAGAACCTGCGTCCGAACACGCCTGTTCGCGGGTTGGAACTCGTCATCCTGAGGATGTACCCGCAACGCATGATCGTCTCCTCGCGATACACCGGCCCCGTCGCAGCGGCCTGCGGTCGCGACGAAACCGGACTTGTAGGGTTGGTGTTCTGGGCCGACCAAATCCAAAACGTCAACGTGGGCGACGTCATTCGCATCGAATCTGGGTGGTGCCGTTCAAGGGAAGGAGCTCTTGTGGTCAGTACGGGAAGGCACGGAAGATTGAGCGTTGTTAAGCGGTTTGACCGTTGATGCAAGACGATGTTCTCACGCAACCATAAAGAGGAGGAGGCCGTGGGCATCCTCGTTAGGAGCCCTTCTCATGAGTGAACGAGCAACAGTTTGTACATCATCTGGCATACCATTGGCCGAAAAAGGTTCGACCACTTTCCCATGCCCCGGATGCTTCCACCCTATCGGCCGAAGCCCACGCATTCGCAATCAGGGCGTCCTGTACCAATGTCCAAAATGCCCCTACGTGGGTCCCTGAGGTGAGATCATGGGTATGGTAGTCATGACATACAAGGTGAACCCGGATTCCGACATTGAGAACGTGGACACCGACGCCATCGCAGAAGCCATCGCCACGTTGCGAAACGACGATTACGACATTCAAGCCATTGAGACCAAGCCACTTGCCTTTGGTCTGAAATTTGTCCAAGTTCACGTGAAGATGAACGATGGGGAAGGCTTGGCGGATGCTTTCGAATCCAAAATGTCCGAAATCCACGGCGTTGGCGAAATTGAAGTCCTCTCCATGGGCCTCATTTGAAATGAAAACCTCGCCAACAGGAAGCGTCGCTTCCACGGCAAAGCATGAAACGATTTCACATATTTGCCAGCGGGCCTTTCATGAACTCTCGGAGCAGCACCGTGGCGTAGCTACCCGAGCCCAAGGTGAACCGAAATCGCAAGCAGGCACCGTCTGGATGCCATCGGTCATCCCCAGATGGACCTTTTTCCCAGCGTTTGCCCAACAATTCGGTTTCCACCCTGGGTACGGTTTCCACCGAGAAGTCGTTGAAGGCAGCGACGAGGCCACGACGTGTGCCCTTTGTTGACAAGCGGGGAATGGCTTCAACGTGCCAAGACACGTCAGCGAGGTTTTCGCTGTCAATGGTCTCCTGCTCTAACTTGCCTGGCTCCCCTTCAGAGGTTGTTATTTCGCTTCCCGGCAGCGGCCCGGTAATCGTTAGCCGATTCAGGTCGCAATTGCGTCCAATGCGGCTGAGCGTCCGTTCCTGAACGACAACGCAAGAGTTGACATCCAACTGGCCTTTTTCATCGAGACGTCCGACGATGTCCCCCACAACGGGTTGGGCGATGGGCATGTGGTTCTCCAACCTCCGTTGAAGCGACTTGTTGAACACGATGGATTGCAGGGCATGAACCGTCATCAACTGCAGGTTTGTCGGCAACTTCCGAAAGGCGCCAACGTGGTCGTCAGGGTTGGCGAGGAGGTGTTCAATCATTCGCCTTTCGAAGCCCATCCACCTTGGTAGGGATTCCAGAAGAGCCTCGCTTAACCCGTGTTCCCGTATCTGAGAGCGGACGGCCTTTGCCTCTTCTTCTTCGTGGGGACCTTCCATGGAAAGGTACGTCATCACGGCCTTCTCCCAATCACCGTTGGCGACATGGCGGCCGACATGCGGCGTGACCGGACGCCCGGAACCGAACCGCTGCGGTCCTATCCAATTTGGAAACCGACTTCCACCAAGGCTCTCCTCCATCTTGGATTGGATGGTCTGGGCTTCGTTAAGCGCCTCTGCATCAGACATCGGTGTTCCGTCAGGGTGGCAACATCCACGCACCACAATGGTGAACCGGTTGCCTCGATGGTTACCAAACCCGATCTTCTGATGCGTTCGGCCGAGCACCTCAATTTCAACATCGGGAAGTTCAACTTCAGCTACCTTGTTCATCGGTGCGTCAATGACAAAGAGTTGTGAGGTGACGGCTCTCTTGTCTTTGGTGCCTGCAAAGAACACACGATTGCGGGGAATGCGAAGTTTTGCGGCGAGTTGGTTGCAAAACCTGTTCGTCTCCCAGTTTGTGAGGGTGATTTTGGCGACGGTAAAGCGCCCTCTGTTGTCCAAGTGAACCGTAGTGGCCATTTCTTCAACACGAAAGTCGGTGACCCTTGACTTGAGGAGTCCACCGATGCCGGTTGAGTCCGTGGCGTAACCCAACAAGCCGATGGCTTGAGCAACAGGGTCGGTCATGTCAACGACCTGCAGAATCAGAGGCTTGCGCCTTCAAATTCGGAAGCGACGCCTCCGATGATGTCGGTGAGTACTTTTTCAACACCCGCTTTGGATTTCGTGCGGATGTAGAATTCGGGGTCGTCGAGTTCTGGGTGCCCGGGGAAATAATTGGCATAGTCCACGTCTTTGTGGTTGTTGAGCCGTTCACGGAGAACTTGAAGGGCGGTGTGACTTTCACCGATGATACGAAGACGCAGTTCATTTTTCTCTTTCAACAGGACCGTTACACCCATAGCAACCGCTTTGGCGACCTGCCCTTTTGTTTTGAACCTTCTCCTGAACGAGGTTTTGATACGACGCCCCAACCCTGCGCTCTTCACTGCATCTACACCTGTTGGTTTTTATGCCGCGTGGCCAAGGGCGATGCATGGATAGGGCGGACCTTGAGGAACGCCTCGCCGGCCTCGCACCGACCTTTGAGCGAAGGGCACCTGTTCTTGTTGGTCTGTTCAGCGTGCTGACACTTCTTCTGGCCGCAAACCTGTACGTTTCACCTCCCACTTTCCAAACCGATCTCAACGATTTTTCTCCTGAAACCGAAGCCTCCGAGGCGCATGACAGGATACATGCTCACTTTCCTGACGAAATACGCCCGTTGTTCGTCCACGTGACAACGGACGACGGCTCCAATGTCCTGACCTTGGATGCCCTCAACAGCATGCATGATGATTTGTCGTATTTCAAGGAAGAAGCCGAAAAGCGAGATGGCATGGTTGATGTTTGGACCACGGCACCCGGCATCGTTCAACTCGCTCTCGATGAAGAGGGCGACAGAAGGGCCCTGTCTTCGTTTTCCAACTGGTCTGAAATTCTGGACCTGCTGTTCGACGAGGACGAAAAGTGCGAGTTGACCAGCAACAGTCAGTTGCTTTCTGCGGCGACGTATGCCTCCTCCGCCCTCCTGCACAAGGACCTTGACTACGACCCCGTTTGCGAGTATCTTGAGACAAAAGAAGGCAGCGCTACACCAACAGCAAGTTCCACCCTGTGGGTGTTGGAAATAGACCCGGAACTCGAAGAAACAAGGCGCAAGGCTTTGCAAGACGAATTGCGGGATGCCTTCACCGATCGTTCGGCAACCTCACCACTAACTTACGACGTCATTTCGAACGATTTGCTGGCCCATGACATTGACGAAGGAACCTTTGACAACCTTGTTTTTCTCGTGTTGCTCGCTTCTCTCGTCGTCGTGTTGATGCTGTCCGTGGCCTTTCGCTCCCTTTCTCGCGTGGCTTTTCCTCTGGTTGGCCTGACCAGCGCCTTGATTTGGACCTACGGTATTCTCAACATCGCTGGAGCACGCTTCACGGCCCTGGAAGCCACCGTCGCCCCGCTGGTTTTGGGATTGGGCATTGATTACTCGATTCACCTTCAACGGTCGCAACGGTCGTTTCAGGGGGCTTCATCCAGCGTTGCTGAATCGTGGATGAGGGCCTGTGGCCATCTGTCCATGCCCCTCTCTCTTGCCGTGGTGACCACGGTTGCAGCGTTCATGGCAAACGTGATTTCGCCCTTGCCCCCGTTGGCGACGCTGGGCTACGCACTGTCTCTGGGCGTGATGTCAGCGTTCATTTCCTCAACGCTGTTCGTCGGTGCCCTCCACGTGATGTTTTCCAGTGAGGATCGAAACGATGAGCGTCCGCCTTTGAGGTTCCCTCTCCTTTCCCAAGAAATCGTCAAGGTGCAACAGAAACAACAGGTGGGTGTCATCATGATCACCGTCTTGATATCGGGATTGGCCGTTTACGGTGCCGCCTCGCTTGAAACCGACTTTGACCTCGCAGATTTCGTCAACGAGGACATGGAAATCATGGAGGTGAGGGACGATTTGAGCATGAGCTACGAGAGCGCAGGCTGGAAGGTGATTTACCTCTTGATGGAGCCTGCGGACGGTCAAGAATCGATTGAGGGCGACTTTGATCTGCTGAACGAGTTGGAATTTATCCACACCTCCATGGAATTGAACAACGATGTTGTGGGCACCAACTCCCGCATCGCCTCCCCGGCATACGAAGGACCCTATCCACTCATCCGGGACGCTATCCTTCGCAACCAGAGCCTGGGCGATCGACACAACATGGAAATCGACGATGGCAAGGTCGAGCGTCAATCGTCCGGTCCAATCAACCTTGGTGCCTTCTTTGCAGACCTTGTCGGAGACGATAACATCGCCGATCCTTTGACCGGTGAAACTTGGGCTGACCGCCTCAACCAGACCGTCCATCTCGAAGGTTCATCCATCCTCCACATGCGGCATGAAATACGGGTGGAGGCCTCAACTTCGGTGGAATCGAGCAGGGTGGTTGACAATTTCATCGGTGTGTTGGGTTCAACCTCGGAATCCGGTACGGTGAAGTACCAACTCAGGAATCATGCCACCCTTCACGTCACTGGAGATTTGGTGATGCTTGAAACCGTGTTGAACGGTTTGTCAAAGACGCAAGTTGAAAGCACGGCCATCTCCCTTATCGTCTCCTTCCTCGTGTTGTTCCTCTTGACCCGACGCATCATGCCAGCCATCATCGTTCTCTTCCCGGTTGGTATTGCTTCGTTGTGGGTCGTGGGTTCGATGGCGCTCATCGGTTTGAAGTGGAATGTTCTCACGGTGATGGTCACAGCGCTCACGTTGGGCATTGGCATTGATTATTCCATACACATGTGGCGCCGGTTTGAAGTGGAACTCCAGAAAAAAGGCAATCACTGGGAAGCGTTGCGTGAAGCCCTCGACACAACCGGGGTGGCGTTAATGCTCAGCGCTCTCACCACCACCGCTGGTTTTGCCGTCCTCCTCTTTTCCCCGATGCCCATCATTCAGGACTTCGGCCTGATCACGGCCATCACCGTGCTTTTCTCCTTGGTGCTCGCCATCATGGTGCTGCCCGTTTTGGTCGAATTATCGGCGCGTGGTCAGGAATCGACCTACGAAGACGAACCTGTCTAAACCACTTCGAGCGCTCGCACGATATCTTCCATAGCGAGGCCTTGCTCTCTGGCCACGAGTGCGTAACCCATCCACGGTGTAATGAGGTGGAAGGCGTTGATTTTTCGTTCAACCCTGCGCTCGAGCTCCTTCATGTCCAAACCGCTTTTCCTCGCGATGAATTTCGCTACGCGAGGTGTAAGTCTGGACCTCGGGTCGTCACCCGTGGCTTCAACATGATGACGCTGGGTCTTCTGTTCTAAAGGCGCGCTGGTGTCCATTTGGGTTGTTACTTGCTCGTCTTCGATGTTGCCTGCCGAGCCGGTTGCCGATACGGGTTGCAACAAGCGCCTCGGTCGGGGAAACCAACCAAAGGGAACCTGCACCTCACCCAATTCTTGCGCGAGGTGCAGCAGTTGGTTTCGTTCCTCAAGCCATCCGGTTCTCAACAGGGCGTCAACAACGCGTTCGGCTTCGTGAGGTGCGACCCATTCCATATCAAACGAGAAGCTTCGTTCGACGTCGGGGCGGGGCAATCCGTCAACGCCCCGGAAGACAATGGTGAGTGCCCGGCGTACATCGTCCACCTCATCACTCATGGAGTGGCCAAAAGGCGAGCCCTCATGAAGGTAGGCGTCCCTAAAGCTCGTCAGCAATCTTCGTGAAGGATTTGTCCTCGTTGAGTTTCCATCGTCCGCAAGTTGGACCAACGTAGTATGTACCCTCTGCCGTGTATTCGTACTCGCCACCACCCGGTAATTTGGAGTAGTCTTCGACATGATTTGGGTCTGGGCTGTCAACACCTAGGGCGTCCATGTATTTCGCCGCCTGTTCCTGTGGCGAAAGCGGCGCTGGTTTCGATTTTGGAGGGCCCCGCGGTGGGCCCTTGCTGGGTTTCTTGTTAGAAGCGGTCGCTATCTTCCTTCCCGGTGGACCGCGTCGTTTGGCGGAAGTTGGCGCTTGCGATGGTTCGGGAGTGGTGGTCGTTTGACCGGTTGCTTCCAACGCCACGACGATTTTGTCCACGTCGGTTACGTCAGGTCTCCGCCTGCGCAGCAGAAGACCCACAGCGAGCACAGCAACGAGACCAACGCCACCAACCAGAGCCGTCTGTGCCCCGAATCCATTTGATGCACTTGAGAAGGATCGATTCCACTGATTGTTGGATTCGTCCAGCTCCCAGACGGCGCCTTCCTTATCCACCGTGATTTCGATGGTCCACGAACCTGCGGGGGCGGTAAAGGAACGCTTGACCGATTGGGCCGTGTTGGCTTCCATAGACGAAAAGACGGCTTGGCCAACAACCGTGCGTTTCTCACCACTGACAAGTTCAATGGTGGTGTTGAACGGCGTGGGCAAGAAATCGCCGCCGTTCGTCACCAAGAACGACAAACGGATGTTCTCCCCTTCCTCATAGGTGCCGGACACATCCACGTTTTCCAACGTTAGGTCAGGTCCAATGTTGTTCAATGGCGATTCAAGCCAAGGGTCCAAGTCGGAATTTCCGGTTGATGAGACGAGCGCCCATCCGGCATCGTCGTTGCCTTCCGCCCAGCAGTTGATGGTGGCTTGCTCAGAAAGCGCTGAGGGGTCGCCCTGCTGGCTGAAATCAAAAAGAAAACTGAACATTGTTTTGCCAGAAAACACCGTTGTTGAATTTCTGATGAGGGTGATGGGTTCCCAGTTGGTGGACAAGGAGCGCACTTGGCAGGTGAGCGTCAAAGGCATCGACCATCGGTGATCTTCAGCGATGTTCACACCCACTTCAACGGCCTCAAGTTTGTACCTTGAAACGCTTTTTTGCAAGGCAGAAGGTATCAGTTCAGGTGGGCTGTTGTCGATTTGGAATGAGGGTAAATCGTAGGTTGCCAGCATTTCTGTTTCGAGCGGATCCCACAACGTTAGCGACAAGTCCTGCACCAATCCGGTGCGTTCTGGGGCAGGAATCGAGGCTTGAAGACCACCATCTTGGATGGCAACCGTGGTCCCTCCTCGCCAGGGTTCGCCTTGAAGTAGGCCGTCCCATCGTAACCGAAGGTCTCCCGTGTAGGGTGTTTGACTGGAGCGGTACCCAACGGTAGCCGTTAGGTCAAGTTGGTCTCCGCCCTTCACCACAACACCCAAGACGATGTCCTGTTGCACCACCCCTGAGTTGTCCTGGAGGTTGGTCACTTCAATGCTCATTTCACGGTCCAGCACCCAGGCTTCGCTGCGAGCATAACGCTGCGTTCCGTCAACGTCTTGCAGAAGCACATCGACTTCCCCTTGAACCAGACCGGCGAGGGTCATGCTCCATTGGACCGTTGCACGGAAGTCAATGGTCAACACGTCGGCATCCACAACGGCACGGCAATCGTCGGTCTCGACCAACAGACGTTCGTCAACCGAGGCGCAGGTGTTGTCCAAGGGGGTGTATCGCCAGCCGAGGCTTTCGTCGTTGCCGAGGGTCAGCAAAACCTTGCTGATGTCGTTCAGGCCGTTCTGGTCCACAACCGACAATCGCCATCCGATTTTTTTGGACGGTTCAAATCTCATGAGGGTGTCGTTGAGCAAGTTTTCGGTAGGGTAAAGCGCAGTCAGTTGGGCTTTTTCAGGCGTCCTTGAGACCCATCGAGCATGACCGTTTTCAGGTGCTGCAGCAGGCATCAAAAAGCCTGCAGCGTCCGTCCCCTCCAAGAGCACAAAACCTCGCTGTTTGTCGGCATTAACGGTGTCGTTGACGGTGATGTTGAGTGTCCAAAGGTTGCCGTCTTGGTGGGTGTAAAACATCGCGGGTTGGTACTCCACACGTTGCGGTACACCGTCCGCAAGACCGCCATGTTGGCCGTCATCCCTGGCTTCAAGCCAAGAAAAAGCGCTTAGGCTGCTGTTTGAGAAGCCACCCACGTCGTGGAACTGAAACGAAACGGTTCTGTACTCGTCCTCGTTGACGTATTCACCAAGGGCTGGAGATACATCGAGCAACGTAGGTCCTTCCCCGTTGAGGATGAAGACGGTCGGTGTGTTGTCCACTTGAAGCACCCAGTCTTCGTTCGTTCTTGCTTCAATCCACACATGAAGTTCTCCCGACTGAGCTTCAGGAGCGTTGAGGCGGGCGTGATATGTTTCGCCTGCGGGGAGGTCAAACCATGCCGATGTCTGGTTGGCCCAGATTCTGTTGCCTGATGCATCTTCCTCATACAGCAAAAGGTCAAGATGAATCCTCGTTTGAATGGCGCCACCCAAGAGACGTAAACCGCTGTTCGTGAAACGATGATCGAGGCTGATGTTGAATTCGGTGTTTCCTGGAAGGACATCCCCTCCTTGGAGAACAACACCGTGTTGACCCGTGATGTTGCCGCGAATGCTCTCGAGAATGACCGAGACGTCCCTGTCGATGGTTGATTTTTCTGTATGGACGTGACTCGCATGACGCTGACCATGTGTTTCTGTTTTGAAACGAACATGATCCGTGGGCAGGGTACCGCCCAACGAAAACGTCCAGTTCACCTCTTGCCCGTCTTCGGTCATGGGCCCCGGCGTTGCGGTGGCCTGTTGGTTGAACAGCAAAGCATCGGGGTCATCGATCGTCAGTTGTGATGTTGTCGCGTTCCACGTAAGCGTCAACCAGTTGGAACCTCCGTCAAAACCACCCGATGCATCAGCAGGATGCAAGGCCAGCACGTAATCGCCTTCCGCCGTCGCAGCGTGGTGTTGCGTGATGATGGATACCGGTGATGAGGTCGGCTGCATGCTGGTTGGAGGCGGGGTCGCAAACGCTGCGGAATCAGCGCCGACGGAGACGTTGACCAACACTGGGTTGACCCACTCCATCAGGCGGGTTGTGGCGTATTTTATGCGATACTGCAGGTACGGTGTCTCCTCAGGTATGGATGTCAGTGAATGGTTACCGGGCGGGTAGTAGCTGTTGACCGGCACCGTTGTTGGCAGCCACGCAGCAGAGGCAATGCCTTGCGGTGAATCGGCGAACCTGTACTGCATGCCGATGGTGGTGCCGGGAGGTTGCACCGCTGCATAATCAAACCAGAGCAAACTCGCAGCGCCTTCGTTTGTTGGCCTCAAGTCCTGAATAGCCGAGGTGAGCAAGCCTTCACGAGAGGTTGGGTTGACGTGATACTCGTTGGCGGCCAAGTATTGCACGCTCCAGGTGCTGAATCGGCTGTTGCTCATGTCGCCACCCGCCAGAACGAGTGTATCGTTGGCCAGCGAAAGCGTGGAATCGTACAGCCCGATGGGGAGGGTGGCTCGTGTGGTCCAGCGGTTGACAAACGGGTCGTAGCCGTAGGTCTTGTCGTTGGCCGAACCGGACCAACCCGAGGCCTCGTAGCCGCCATGAATGATGATTTCATCGTTGAACACGGTTGCGGCGTAAGCAGAGAATTTGTGGGTGGCGTTGGGAAGCGCCGTCCAAGAATCCGTGATAGGGTCGTAGGCCTCGGTCAGGTTGGTTTCCTGTTCTACCGTTTTGTTCTGCACCGGGTCAAAAAAGACCGCAACACCGCCGTAAGCGATGAGTTTACCCCTAAAGGAAACCAATTCGAAGGAATGCCGACGGTGGTTCATGTCGGCCATCTGCGTCCAAGTGTCGTTGGCCGGATCGTACCGGAGGAGTCGGTTCGTGGAGTCGGAGCGGTCGCTCGCTGTCACGCCTCCTGCAACGTAAATCATGCCGTCTTGGCTCGCTACACCCGCCAGGCCAACGGATTGGTTACCGGGCATGTTGGTACCGTAACTCCAGTTTCCTCCCGAGGTGTTGAGCACTTGGACCACGCCCGTGGCTTCAATGGCTGGCGAGGAAAACGGGTGATGATCGCCTATGGCGTAGATAATGTCGTCGACCACGGCGCATTTGTGATACTGCTGTGCTTCTTGGAGTTGGTTGACGGCAGGCGTCCACGTTTTGTTAGCCACGTCGAACACTTCCACTGTTTTGGTGTTGGCTTCATCACCGGTTTGGGCCGGATCAACATCCACACGACCCCCGATCAGATAGACTTCGTTCGTGGCGGGGAGGTAGGCGGAGCAGGCACCGGTTCGCATTTGAGAGAGGCCCATACCCGAGGTGGCGGTCCAAGTGACGGGCGGTCGTTGCAGTTGGGTCAATCCCGTAGCGGGTGAATAGGTCAGGTTGGTGTGCGAGAAACCGTTTGAGACAGCGAATTGTTCGGTGAGTTGGGAGGTCTCAAACGGTGTGAGCTCTTCCTTTTCAACCGTTTCTGGTGGCGGATGGACGAGGGTTGCACCCCACGAAACCGTCAACAGGAGACCAACAACGGCCAGGCTCAACAGCCAAGCCTTGCAGGAGCCCATAATTGCGTGGAGGGTGGCCAAGTTTGTATATCCTTCTTGGTCATGGCTTCAGACCGGTCCGTCATCCATCATGCCGTTTGCGGCGCTCTATCGGTCCTGTGCATCAAGCCCCCGACGGCCATCAACAGCAAACCGCAGGGCAAGCCGCAAACAAGGCAAACAATGGAAAACAAGGCGTAGCCATAGCCGGTGGTCACGATGAGAATACCGGCCACAGGGTACACGTTGGTTCTCGGACCGATGATAAACAATTCAGAAACATAGTACAGCGTAAACATCACCAGCACCAAACCGGCTTTGCCCACGCTTGAGCGCTTTGATGATGGTGGGGATGAACCTGGCAGCGGGAGGGCAGGCGACGACTCCTGTCCATCGAGGCCCGATCGATTCATGTCCCGTCCATACAACGCCGGGTTATGGTCTTGTTCAGAGCGAAAACGGCTTGCATGCCAGCGCTTCTTGGTCGATAGAAACGGGATCAATCCACACGGAACAAACACTCGCTTGGACGCTTGAAGAACTTATGTCGGTACTTTGCTATCAAACGATAACCGATGTTGCGTAGGGGTAATGGAATCAACCAAAGCAGAGGAAACCACATCTTGTAATACCAACGCATGTACAAAACAAAACGGATACCTGCAGCCGAACGGATGTATGCCGTTCCATTGCGAATCAAATAAACGGAATCAGCGTCGCGAAGGTTCGCAGGAAGCGTTTGAATGACCCGTTGCGCATCAGGGTGAAAGATTGGGCGGTAACCGAGGTTCTTGCCATCCGCCAATCGCTTGTCGATGAAGGTTGCAAGACGATGGCAAAGACCGCAATCCCCATCCAAGAACAAGAAATCGCGCTGGTCGTTCATGTTGATTCGTTCTGCCAGTTCAATCGACCACGTCTTCACATGGAGGCCGTGCGAAACGTGAATCAAGTCCGGTGAGAGAACGTCAAGGCCCATGCTGTAGGATTCGAGAAGGGAATTGCTCTCAAGGCGGACCTCGCCTTCGTGGAAGACCCACGGTTCATGGAAGACATACGCTCGTCGGAGGCATCCTTTGTGTTCGGTGTAGAGGCAGTACCGCTCGAACAAAAAATGCTCAAGCGTGTGAGGTTGGGCGACTTGCTTCGTGCCGATGGGATTCGATGTGCCCACCAGTTGTGCACCATCGCTTGAGCGTCGAGACCGCCACTCAAGGTTGGCTTGCCGACGCTTGACTTTGGCCTTGGCGTACCGGTATGCAAGGCCGTATGCACGCGGAGCATGCATGCACGTCACCAAACTCTTGGCATCCAGCGTAAGGAAAAACACGCCCGATTGTCCATCCTTTACGACGTAGGTTCGCACGTTGAACTCGGCAAAGGTTGAGATGCTAGGGACGGCGGGAAGCCCTCTTGGCCGCACGTTTTTCATGACAAACGGAATGACGCCAACATAGGCTTCACCGTCGAAGAGGTCGATGGCCAATCCAGTCGGCAAGTGCGGCTGAAGGCGCGAAGGATCGACCTTCCAGTGCATGAAGGTCAACTCTCTCCATTCTTGAGAAATCGCATAAGGGCGAGGCGGCATCGGGAAAGGAAGGTGGTCCCCCACCGGCGCCTCGGTCATGCTGAGCCTAACCCGTGCTCATGTTTGAACATCATTGAACGCTGGAGGGTGGAGAAACATGACCCGCTCGCTAACCGGGAGGAGTAAGCATCGGTCGGGAGGTTGGCCAAATCAACCTCCTAACGTTGGCGTGAGGCTTTTACGAAGATAACAGAACATCGTGAACAAGGTTATGTGGGCCGGGAAACTCGGTTAGCCATGACTCGCACCCACGCACTGCTTACGATACTCGTTGCCATGCTCATGATTCCCCTTTCTGGGTGCGTAAGCGACGGCGTCAACGGCGTCAACGGGGTTGATGGTGCTCAAGGGGAGCAAGGCCAGCAGGGCGAAGCCGGTGCTGATGGACTCGATGGTGTGAACGGGACCGACGGCATCAACGGTGTGAACGGGACCGACGGCATCAACGGCATCAACGGTGTGAACGGCACCAACGGGGCCGACGGCACGAATGGGAAGACCACCTTGATCCAGACCTTTGTTGACTACCCGGGCGAGGGTTGTGTCGATGGTGGCATTGGACTTCATGTCGGCATTGACGACGACAACGACGGCTACCTATCAATAGACGAAGTCGACGAAACCGTTTATGTTTGCAACGGGGCGGACGGCCAGGACGGTGCCGACGGTACCGGTGGAGGCTCCAGCAACGGCGGGGGTTCCAACGGGGGCGCCACCTCTGGGATGATGCTGAGCGATTCCATTCGTCTGAGCAAATCCGACGGATGCCCCGCTGGCGGTCGTCTGTTGGCCTTCGGTCTGGACAACGGCGACAACGGCGGCACGGCGGGCAATGGCGTGTTGGAGGCCGGTGAAATCGACGACCAAACGACCTACTGCAGTGAGCAAAGGGTCAGTTTCATCGCTGATGCTCGTCCCGGGACAACCGGTGTCAAACCCGTGTCCTATCAAGGCCTGAAATTGAGCGTAGGAGACAACCTGTACTTCGCTGCGGATGACGGCGTTCACGGCTATGAATTATGGGGCTACAACACCACCACCGATGAGATGTGGATGGTGGCCGACATCCGGCAAGGTGCCGGAGGGAGTTACCCTGGTACTTGGTTGGGCATCAAGCACGGTACGCAAATTTTCTTCAGTGCTTACACCGATGGCAACGGCACGGAATTGTGGGCGCACGACCACGCCACGGGTGCGACATGGATGGCCGCTAACCTCGGGCCGGACCAACCGTCACCAATGGGAAGCAACCCGGGCGATGACATCGAAATCATGTACGGAGACACGCTGTATTTCTCCGCCTTCACACAGCAATACGCGACCGAACTTTGGGCTTACAACACCATCACCCAAAACTCATGGTTGGTAAAGGACATCCATTTGGGAAGTTCAGCCAATCCAGGCTGGTACATGCACTTCATGCATAACGACGTGCTCTACTTCACCGCTCGAGATATCGGTAATGTCCACGACCTTTGGGGCCACAACCAATCAAACGGAACCACTTGGAAGGTGGCCGCCTTTGGTACCGACCCCAACACCCACCCCGGGAATTACATGGATCACCTCATCGGCGACACCGTGTATTTTGATGCGTTGACACCGTTGGGTCGTGAACTCATGGCCTACAACCTCCTCAACCACACCTCCTGGTTGGTCGCCGATTTGGAGCAAGGTATTGTTGGGAGCAACCCCGGGGAGCACATGTCGTTGGTGGTCGGACACACCTTGCTGTTTGACACGGCCGACGACAGCTTGTGGGCTCACGACACGTCCAACGGGTCCACCTGGCGCGTTATGCAGCATTTGGGCACAAATCCAGGCGAGAACGCACGCGAAACCGTCGTTGGCAGGATGGCGTTCTTCCGAGCCCAAGACGGGGCAGGTGGCCAAGAATTGTGGGCCTTTGATGAAGAAACCAGCCGTGCGTGGCGAGCTGCCGACATCGTTCCGGGGACGGAAGGAAGCACACCGGGCCAGAACATGATGGTAGGATTCAGCGGTGTGCTGTACTTTGACGCCTTCAGCGACAACACCGGTCGTGAATTGTGGGCGCACGACCCAGCCGATGGTTCAACATGGGTCGTGATGGACATTGAACAGGACGACGTGAACCTCACGACGACCGACCCATCCTCAAACCCGGCTCGGAGTTTTTGGGCCCTGCACAACGGGTGTTTGTTCTTTGACGCCTACGAAAGCGAGAACGGTCGAGAGATGTGGAAGATGTGTCTGGAGCACACCATCACCTATGGACTCTGATTGCCAGTTTTCTATAGAATGGTGCTCGTACCGGGATTTGAACCCGGGTCGAAGGAATGAGAGTCCTTCATGATGGGCCACTACACTATACGAGCGTGGGTATTCAACCGACCGCCCTTTCCTATTTAGCCATCACGCCATGTTTCTCGCCGAATGAACATCAGTGCATGATTCACTTTAAGTTAAAATGAAAAGTGAAAAACGGACCCTTGCGGCGATGCTCTTCGAAACTTTGCTTTGACCCCTCCATCGTCGCTTGATATATCACCGCCATTGAATTCACTCCATGGAACGAACCGAAACGAACGAATTCCGCTTTGCTGAACTGATCGCCTCCGTTGCGAAGAACCACGAGCCTCGTTGGGCTCAATACGGCCAGACAACGCTGGCGTACGGCACCGGCCGCTTGCCAGAACACGTCGGGCAAATCGGTTGGCAACCCCTGGCCGGTCCGGGCTCACCTCCGGCTGCTCAGACGCACTCCACCAGCATACGCTCCCTCCGCCGTCGAATCGCCAGAGGTGAGGCTTGATGAGCAGAACCAAGCGGTTGAGGTCGGAAATCCTCACGTTCCTCGATGAGGTCGGTGAAGCCAACACCACGACCATTCTTGACCACGTCAACCGGCGGTTTCGATGGGGTGCGACGATGAACCAGCTCGGCAACGTTCTGGCACGCGACAGGCGCTTTGTCAAGGTCGGTTTCGATGAAGGGACGGACGTCGGCGGCTTCCGCATGCGCGTCTGCGTTTGGTCGATGGCGACGGCTTGAGGCCAAGCACTCAAGAGCGTTGATGGCTTCAGCCGACCATGGCAGGACGGTTTGGCGCTTGCATCGAGTTGATGCGTCCGAAAAATCTGGTCCTCGCCGGGGCGACCGTCCCGCTTGGGGCCTATTTTGGCCTGATGGACTCCTCCGAAGCGTTTCCCTACCTTGCAGTGGCCCTGCACACCCTGGCCGTCATCACGTTCACGGGTGCCGGCAACAGCATGAACGACATCAAAGATGCAGAGATCGACAGAGCCGCTCACCCGATGAGGCCTTTGCCCTCGGGTCGCCTGACGGTCGATGATGCTCGACGGTTTACGGCATTTCTTTGGTGCGTTAGCGTGGTGTCGCACATCGGCGGTTTGGTGCTGGTGAGCGCTGATGTTAGCATATACCTACCTACGGCACTGATTTACGTTTTGGCGGTCGCTTTGATGGTCACCTACGACCACGGTCCAGCGACCAAAAACAAGGGGCTTTCGGGCAACACCGTCATTTCTCTGCTCGTCGGCGCCGTCATTCTCTACGGAGCCTCAGGTGTTGGTGGCATTCAGTCTCCGGTCGTCTGGTGGATTTTCGGTGTTGTCTTCCTCACCAACCTCGCTCGCGAGATGGTGAAAGACTGCATGGACATGGAAGCCGATGTTGGCAGTCGACGGACGTTGCCAATGGTGCACGGCAAAGAGAAGGTGAGGATGGCCGCCTATGTGGTCATCATGGGTGCCTTGGTCTGCCTCTACATTCCCTTTTGGCGGGGACCGTTTGCGTTCGGTCAAATCGCGTTGCAAATACCGGCCATCATGACGCTCATCACGCTTAACGGTCCGTTGGTGCAGGGAAAAGACGCTCTGGTCGCCGGACGAATTCGCTTGGCGATGCTGCTTGGTTTGATCAGTTTCATCGCTGCCAGCCTGTTGTGATCACTCGATGGCCATGAATTCGCACATCATGTCCCATGCACCCGGATTGATGAGGTAGGTCATGAGGGACATCTGCGCCCACATTCTGTTTTCAGCCTGGTCAAACACGATGCTATGTTCGTGGTCCATCACCCAGTCCGTGACCTCTTCACCCCGGTGGGCTGGAAGGCAGTGCATAAACGACCACGCCGGGTCCATGTGTTGAATCATGGCTTCGTTCACCTGATAGCCTTCAAACGCAGCCACTTTGTCCTTGAGGTGCTCTTCACCCATCGAAATAAACACGTCCGTATAGACGACATGGGCCTCCTTTACGGCTTCAATCGGGTCCGTTGTGTGGGTTACGCTGCTACCGTTGGTTCTGGCATAGCCTTCGGTGCGCTCGACAACGTCGGCGGCGGGCTCGTAGCCTTCGGGGCAGGCGTAGCGGAAATCAATACCGAGCATGGCGCAGGCCAACATCAAGTCGTGCAGAACGTTGTTGCCGTCCCCAACCCAAGACACGGTCAGGTCTTCGGTGTCATCGTGATGCTCAAGCACCGTCATCAGGTCGGCGGCAGCTTGGCAAGGGTGATGCTTGTACGAGAGCGCATTGATGACAGGAACTGTGGCGTGCTTGGCCAATTCTTCCACGTCTTCATGACCGAAACACCGGTACGTCATGCCGCCCAAGAAGCGAGAGAGCACTTGGCTGGTGTCGCTAATGGTTTCGGATTTGCCAAGTTGGATGTCGTTTTTGAGCAACGTCAACGCACTGCCACCGAGCCTTTGAACACCGACCTCAAAAGAGACCCTTGTTCGGGTAGAGGGTTTTTCGTAAATAGACCCAATGGCCATCGTGTCAAGCGGGAGGAAATTTAACGCGACCTCATCGCCTTGTTTCCACAATCGCTTGAACTCTATCGCCCACTTCAGAATGCGCTTGAAATCTTCCTGAACATCGTCAATTGCCAGCAGGTGTTGGACCATGGCTTCTCTAGACCAAGGCGGCTTCTAAGCGTTATGCGCTCAGTTCTTTTCGTGCTCAATGTCGGCGGCGAACCCGTCTCTGGCGTCACTCATGCCGCCGAACAAGGCCTGTGCAAAGGTCAGAATATCGGCCAGCCCCTCCTCCAATTCCGAGGAGAGGGGTGTCAAACCGGGTGCTTGGGAAAATTCCTGCATCATGCGGAGTTGGTTGATGGCAAACTCGGTCCGTTGCCCGCCGGCTTCGTCGTAGAGCGCCAGTTCGAGAATTTCCAACCTTTCGGACCATTCCAAGATTTGGTCGAGGTCGTCGGGCTCAAGCAGGTCCGCCTTGGAGAGGAAATTTTTGGTGGGCAGACCCAACCTAAATTCAACGATTGACGACAACAACATTTGCGAAACGAAACCGGACGGCGAGCGAGAAAGCATGGGGTCAAACAGGTAAATGATGGCCGATTGCTCCCTGCCTAGCGTTTCGATGAGGTGGTTGCTGGCCTCGCGAAAGGCAAAGAGCTCGACTTGCCCCGGTGTGTCAACGACCATGATTTCCCCGGACA
>CACODE010000014.1 GCA_902625885.1 uncultured Candidatus Poseidoniales archaeon | reverse complement strand
CACCATCAGGGTGCGCAACACCGGCTCCAACCCCGTCACCGTCTCGCTCGCCACTTCCGAAGAGGCCACGCAGGAGTGCAACGCTTACACCTCAAGCATCACCCAGATTCCCGGACCGATCGACGCCGGCTCCTACGAAGAAGCGACCATGAACATCACGCTGACCCAAACGGCCGAAGGTGAGTGCGACACGACCGTCACGGTCACGGCCAACGAACAGGCCACGCCCCCGGACGTGGCGGGTGCACCGGCCCAGGAATCCGTCACCGTCACGACGTCGGCAGACGACGGCAGCGGGAGTGCACTGTTTGGCGTGGACCTCATCATCAGCGAAAGCGAGCGAAGCCAGAACTGGAACGGTGAGGAAGAGCTCGACTACAGGATTGAGGTTGAAAACACGGGCCAAACGAATGCGACGGTTAACCTCGCCGTAAGCGAAGGCACGGGACCGGGCTGCGGCTCGACATCAGCTTTCACCGTGACCCTGAGCGAAACGTCCGTTAACGTTGACCAAGAAGAATCCGAAACGGTTACGGCCACCGTCGAGATTCCTGAAGGTGCCACGGCCGACACCTATTGCTGGGAAGTCACTGGAACGGTGGCCAACGACCCCGCACAGGAAGCCAAAGACACCGAGGACTTCGAACTGGTCGTCCCGGAATTAAGGAAGTGCACCGTCTCACTCAGCAAGACTGCGGTCAGCGTCAACCCCGACGATGAAACCAAGGTTACGGCGACCTATGCCAACGACGGCAATGCGGATTGGACCGTGTTCGCCTCGCCTGTTGGAAGCAAGTCATCTTGGGTGCAGGTTGAAGGAACGTCTTCCGGTCTTCTGCCCTACGACAACGGCAACGGTGAGCGTGCGTTTGACTTTGTGGTCTCTCCGGACGATTCGGTTGATGCCGGCTCTGAAACCGTGGTAAGGATTGTTGGCAAAGACGGCAACACCGGGCCCATCAAGTGCCAGGTGGACCTCCGCATCACCGTTGGGCAGTCGCGAGCCGCAAGCATATCGCTGGCGACCAGCGTTCTTTCCAACATCGAGCCGGGCACCAACAAATCGACCACCATCACCGTCACCAACCAAGGCAACGGCCAAGACAACCTTCGCGTGGCTTCGTCCATTGCTCCGACCGGATGGGCGGTGCAGCTGGATGCCTCTTCGGTCTCTGTGGGTTCTCGCCATGGCAACGAGAAATCTGCGCAGGTTGGCGTCACCGTGCGGGTGCCTACCGACGCTCTCGCCACCGAAGAAATCGAGTTGGTGTTCAGCGTTCTTCCGTCATCAGGGGGCACCGCCTACGACACCGTCTCGCTCAAGGTGACCGTGGCCGCCGTTCACAAAGTGGAAGTCGACACGCCCGCCATCGACCAAACCGGTCGTTCCGGAACGGAGGTCCGATTCCCAATTGACCTCATCAACGAGGGCAACGTCCGCGACACCATCGGCCTCTCCGTCGTTTCACAGTCCGCAAGCCCGCGATGGGATTCGTCTTTTGAAACCGAAGACGGCACCCCGTTCACGGAGACCGATGTCGACCCGCAATCCACCACCACCGTGTACCTCGTGGTCAGCGTTGACGGCGAAGAAGAGGCCGACTACACGAGGCTGACCGTGCGGATTCGCAACAAGGACGACCCCAACGGGCAGGACAGGGACGGCGACGGTATTCCTGACAACCAACGTCAAGCCGTGTTCACCGCCCGGCTTTCGGACCTGAACTTCTCGATGGACCTCCGCCTTGATGATGGAGACACGGCCACCACCACCTCTGTCGTACTGCCGCCAAACGGTCAACAAACGATCGGCATGTGGCTGCGAAACACGGGCGACCGCAACGACGACACCGCCCTCTTCACGATTGGGGGGCTCGAGGGCATCGCCACCCGTACGCTTCGCGTCAACGGCAATCCTGTCACCGACCAACTCTTGGTTCCAAAAGGCTACGGCCTCTGGAACGCATCCAGCGGTTTTTACTTCAACGAAACGACGGATGAACCCTACGTGTTTGCGGATGAAGAACTTGCCAACATCCACATCAGCAAGAACGGTTTGTTGAATATCTACGAAGCCAGGGAGTACGAAATTTACCTCGAACTGACCATCAGCGTCAACCCAAGTGCCCAGACAGGGCAAGGTGGACTCTTGGAAATTCTTGCCACGAGCGAAAAGAACGCTGCAGACCGGTCCGGCCTGGTGTCCGTCTCGTTGGAGGTCAGCACCATCTACGAATTGGCGTTTGTTGAAGCAGGACAGCGTCAGGAGATGGACATTGTTTACGGCCAACCTGCGGTCACCGAGGAAATCAGCATTGTCAACACCGGCAACATACGCGCTGAAATTCGCGTGTTCAGTTCCGAAAACCTACGGGGTTGGTCGGTTGTCCTGGACAGCGATAACACTGATTGTGAATTGAAGAACAGCGAAATTTTGTGCATGGTTGACGAGGGAGAAACGCTGTACGTGAACGTCACCGTGCGAGCGCCTTATGGTGCAGAGATGGACGATGTCTACAAGTTCACGGTCTCGGCCGAACCGACAGAAACCGGTGTTCTCGATCGACAGAACATCGAATTCGCCGTATCAGGTACACCTCCAGAGGGCGTGTTTGGTCTCTCGGAAGTGATGGTTGCACAGGTCGTCGGTGGCGTTCTCGTTGTCTTGCTTATTGCGGCGATTATAACCCGCCGAACTTGAGCCAAGCGGTCGCCTGCAGTCACGCACAAAAACGATGCACTACGAGCATGTTTCAACCCTGATTCAGTGGGCCTTTGCACGAAGGCGACAGACAACGCTTATGGAGGGGTTTCAAGTCGCTGTTACAAAGGAGCGTATGCGTTCCTTGGGGGTGAACCGATGTCGGGGCTTGAATCTGTGCCGAGTGCATACCTTTCCATTGGTTTCCTCACCGTCGTTGGCATCATTATGCCCCTGACAAATTTCCTCATCACGTGGGTCGTCCGACCCAAGGTGGACCCGGCCCGCCCCCACATCACGCGGTCGTACCTGCTGGAGGGCTACGAGCGGGACCACAGCCTCTACCCGCGCCGGCTGACCACCTTTGAGTGCGGCAGCGAACCCGTGGGTGAAGCCATGATCCAATTCCACTTCCAGTACTACTGGTACGCCATCATCTTCCTCGTCTTTGACGTGGCCTTCATGTTCTTGGTTTTGGGCGGCATGGTGGCTTCGGATGCAACGGCTGCGGGCGTTGAGGACGCCAACGCCATCAACAAGGCAACCGACGCCCTTTTCACCCTCGCAATTTTCTTCACGACCATGTCGCTGGGCGTGTGGTATGTTTTCCGCAAGCGGGGCCGCATTTACATCTGAGGTGAGAAGCATGGCGGGTCAGGACGAAAATTACGCTGCGTTCAACAGTCGGGCGCTTGTCGAGATGGTAGGTGACGTCACCGACGAAGCGCTGAAGGCCACGAAAATCAAACAGTTCCTGAGCGTTTTAGCGGGCCGCTACTTCAACTGGGCCGGCCGAAAGTCGCTCTTCACGCTCCACTTGGGCATCAAGTGCTGCGCTATCGAGATGGCGGCCGCCGCCACACCTCGGTTTGACGGCGACCGGTTTGGTGTGCTGTTCCGTTCCTCTCCAAGGCAGTCCGACGTTCTGCTTGTCAACGGCCCCATCAGCAAGAAATTCGCCGACAAAATCGTCCGTCTTTGGGAGCAGATGCCCGAACCAAAGTACTGCATTGCGATGGGTGAATGCGCCATTTCAGGAGGGCCGTACTTCCAATCTTACAACATCTTGGAAGGTGTCGACACCGTCATTCCCGTTGATGTTTACGTCCCGGGATGCCCACCGCGACCCGAAGCCCTCATCGACGGTTTCGGGTTGCTCCGTGAAAAAATCATTCGAATCGGCGCAGCGCCAAGCAGCGGGCGCAAGGGCGACAAACCCATCATCGTTGGAGAGGATTGAGCATGGGCATGCGGATTTCCAACGAACAAGCAGAGGCAGCGGCAGAGCACGCTGCCAACAGCATCAACGAGCGTTTTGGGGGCTCCGACGTTCAAGCGACCGTCGAGCACCACAACAACGCCTACAAAATGGCGTTTACCAGGGTGGTCGCACCACCACAGCACTGGGTCGCCGTCGCCAAGCACCTCCGATTTGACCTCGGCGTGAACTACTGTTCGATGGTCACCGGAACACACTACCCGGAAGGCGGTGCGGAGCGAGGCTGGGAAGTCGTTTACCACTTCCTGCGCCAGCCGGTGGTCGATCAAAAGCCGCACACGCACACCGTGCATGTTGCTGAACAACTCAACGGCGCCGATGTACCTCTTGAGGTTGAAGCCGTGGTCTCGCTTCCTCAGGGAGAGAACCCAACGGTCCCGAGTATTCAGGACATCTGGGTGGGAGCGGACTGGAACGAAAAAGAAACGTGGGATTTGGTCGGCATCCAATTCGAGGGCCACGACAACATGCATCGGGTCTTGAATCCGCACGACAGCCCTGACGGATTCCATCCCTTGCAAAAACAGCACAAAATTCGCTACCACGATTTCAACGAGATGTACGACGATGCCCAGGGCTTTCTTCGCAAGCCAACCGACGAGGGCCGGGTTAAGTGAGGCGATATCATGGCGCAAATGTGGATCACGATGGGCCCTCAGCACCCCATGACGCACGGTCTGTGGACTCTCCGGGTCAAAGTTGACGGCGAAACCGTGGTTGACACTGAGGCGGAACTTGGCTACATTCATCGAGGCGTTGAGAAGATCGCCGAAGCCCGCGACTTCACCCAAATCACGCCGTACTGTGACCGCCTTTGCTACGTCAGCGCCATGACTTGGGCCAATTCCTACATTTACGCTGCCGAGGATTTGTTGGAGGTGGAGGTGCCCGAGCGTGCTGAATACGTTCGCCTCATCGCGGCAGAATGTCAGCGCCTTGCTTCTCACTTGATGTGGTTGGGCGCCTACGGTCCGGATATCGGCAGCTTGACGCTCATGACGTGGTGCATGCGAGACCGAGAAATGTTCCTCGACCTTCTGCAAGAACTCGGCGGTTCGCGAATGCACTACAACTTCCCGAGGGTTGGTGGCATCAAGCGAGACATCCCGATCGGTTTTGCCGACCGCCTTATCGCCAAGACAAAACTGTTCGAGCACCGCATCGACGAATACGAGATGATGCTGGACGAATCCACCATCTGGCTGGTTCGCTTGCAGGGTGTTGGCTACGCCAACGCCGAGGAAATGGTCAACGCCGGCGTCTCGGGCCCCAACGTGCGGGCGGCTGGCGTCAATTACGACGTTCGCTGGGCGCACCCTTACTCCGTTTACGACCAGGTGGATTGGGAGCCGGCGGTTGAAAAACCGACATCGGTCAAGGGTGCGGACTGTTACGACCGCTACCGTGTTCGCATGGAAGAAATGCGCCAATCGTGCCGCATGATCCTCGACGCCATCGAGAAAATTCCCGGGGGGAAAAACACCAATTACGCCAAGGGCGACAAGATGATTCTCACCAAAGCCCCCTCCCGTGCTCCGGAAGGCGCCACCGGTTTCTCGAACTACGAGTGCACCCGAGGAGCCTCACAATTTTACATTCAGGGCGGCGGCGACAGCCGGGGGAAAAACCCCTACCGGTTGTCGATTCGTTCACCGATGTTCATCACCATTCCCTATGTTGCTAAGACCATGATTGGTTACAAAGTGGCTGACATACCCGCCATCATGGGCAGTTTCGATCCGTGCATCGGGGAGACCGATCGTTGAGGTGATATCATGGACGACAAGTACGACCTCGTCGGTTTCTTCCTCAGCAAGGACGGTCTGTTGCGTTCCGCCATCATCGGAGCGCTTGAAGGCACACCGCTCGAGGAGAGCGCTGGCAGTTTGTCGTTCGCCGCCGCCACGTTTGCGTTGACCAACGTGGTGTTCTTGATGCTCTTCTTTTCCCAATTCGCCATTCTTTGGATTGAAAGGAAGGCCGTCGCTCGCATGCAAGACCGGTACGGGGCCACCACGGCACTGCGCTCGCTGTGGGTTGGCGAAAACGGCGTTACGGCCGGTGAGTGGTGGAACATGCTGCCCTTTGGCCTTGGAAAACCGATCGGCATTGTCAACAAATGGCTGAACAAGAACTTCGGTAATCGCGACGAGAACTTCCCGACCGTCGACCGTGTAAACAACCGCTCATGGATGGGGAAGACCATCTTGCCAGGGTTCTTCCAAAACGTGGCGGACGGCATGAAGTTCCTTGTCAAAGAGCACATGGTGCCCCAGCGTGCAGACCGCCTTATCTTCGAGGTCTCGCCGTTCCTCATCGTTTCCTCGACGCTGCTGATTCTGGGCATGATCCCACTGTCAAGCGGCATTTACGCCACAAACCCCGACCTGTCCATTCTCTACGCCATCGCCATCTTTGGTATCGCCCCCATTGGGGTGTTCTTCGCCGGTTGGTCTTCCAACAACAAGTACACCCTCATCGGCGGTATTCGTTCGGCGGCCCAACTGACCGCCTACGAAATCCCCCTTCTCCTGACGTTGCTCTCTGTGGCCATCCTGTCCGGGACGTTCAACATCGTTGAGAGCATTCACTTCCAACATGCCGCTGGTGCTTGGAATATTTTCCTGATGCCGCTTGCCGCCGTTCTGTTCCTTGTCACCATGATCGCTGAAGTCGAGCGGGTGCCGTTTGACATGCCCGAAGCGGAGGCTGAACTGGTGGAAGGCTGGTGGACGGAATACGGTGGCATGCGCTTTGGCATGCTGTTCATGGCTGAATACATCCGGACTTATGCCGCCTGTTTCCTCTTCACGCACTTCTTCCTCGGTGGCTGGCACCTGCCCTTCCAGGGCACGATAGGCACGCTTTCTCCGGCGCTTGGTGAACTTCTCACGCTGGTGCCCGGAGCCGTTGTAACCCTCGTGAAAGCATGGCTGGTCTTCCTCATCGTCTTTGTGTGGGCTCGATTCTCGCTCGCCCGTATCCGAACCGACCAAATCCTGGAATTCGGTTGGCGAATGCTTCTCCCGCTGGCCGTGCTCCAGGTCATTCTTGCGTTCGTTTACAGGCTTTACCTGTTCAATCCCGAAGGCATGTCGGCCTACGACGACATCGGTGGCGGCATGGCTTGGGGCGCCTTTGGCATCCCTTCTCTTGTCCCCATCCTGACCACGTTGTTCTGGCTCGGCCTCTTCGTGGTGTACCTCAACGATGAGGACAAATCGATCAATCAGGAACGCATGTTCCACGTCCATACGGACAAAGCCGCGGGGACGGTAGCCCCGGGGCGGGAGTGAGGTGAAACCATGCCAATGCATCCACACGCACAGCCTAATTTCAGAAACTTGTTTTGGTACCCGTTCAAAATCACGCTGATCACAGCGTTGCGAACGTTTCCTTTCATCGGCAAGCGGTTCGGTAAGCGACTCGGTGCCTACCACAACACGTCACATCCAGAGTTCCTCGACGACGGCAGCCGAGCTCGAGCATCAGCCACCGCTGACATGAACGACATCAGCCGTCAAGAGTTTGCACCCGATCGTGTTACTTCCGATCTCAAACCCACGCTTTGGAAACCGCAAACCGTGCAGTACCCCTACGAACGTCTTGAAGACATGGAGCCGTGGTTGTTCGTCCCCGGAAACTACAACGGACGCATTGGCGTCATTTGGGAAACGTGCACGGCGTGCAAGATGTGCGTTAACGTGTGCCCTAACGACTGCCTTCACATGACCACCGAACTTCGCGTTGACGTTCTCGACAACGCTCAAGGCGAGAACGCCGGGTTTGGAGCAGAACTTGAGGTCGGTAAATTCGCAGCGGTTGAAGTGCCCGAAGTGATGGCGGAGCTCGACTCCTTCAACCACGTTACGGCCCACGCCGATGCACCAGAGGAATGGCGATTTGCTGAAGTTCTGGACTTGTCGGGCGATAACGCCACCGTGCGATGGAACGACTCCGGAGAGGAGGCCATTATCGCTGCCGCTGAACTCTACCCTGCCGACGATCAGATCGTTTCGGGCAGAATCGACCTTGGCCGCTGCATGTTCTGCGGTTTGTGCATGGAAGCCTGTGGCTTCACGTCCTTTTTCATGACCAACGAATACGACGGTATGTCCGGTTTCACCCGGCAAGACCTGTGGTTCGACGCATCTCGCACCCGTGTCCTGCCCGGCGTTCATCAGGAAGCCGTCGACGCAGAGTTGGCAAAGCGAGCCTCCAAGGAGCGAGAGAAGCGAGCGAAAAAGGCTGCCAAAGCAGCCAAGGCCGCCGCTGATGCAGACAAGAACGACAGCGCCACAAAAGCGGCCGAGGCGGCCAAAGCCTCAGCAAAAGCCGCGAAGGGGGACGCTTAGAATGGACGTGGCCAGCGCTGCTGAAACAGGTGTGTTTTTCCTGTTTGCAGCCATCACCCTCGGTGGAGCGCTCGGCCTCATTTTCGCTCAACGCGTCGCACATTCGATGCTTTCGTTGATTTTCTGCTTCATGGCGGTGTCCGGTATTTTCATCCTGCTGGGTGCGGAATTTCTCGCCGCCATTCAAATTTTGGTTTACCTCGCCAGCGTGGGGTTGGTGGTTCTTTTCGGTATCATGCTCACGCGGCGCCAAATTCTCGAGGAGGACTTTGAATGAAGTTCACCTCGTTGTTCACCCGTCTCGGGCTTGTTGCTTTTGGCTTCATCCTCGTGGCGGTGCTCAACGAAGAAGGTGTTTGGTCTGAACCGGCTTCCACCACTCCGACCACCATCGGCCTTGCTGAATCGCTCCTTTTTGAGTGGGGCTTCGCTCTCTTGGCGCTCGGTCTTCTGATGGCCATGGCCATGATGGGCGCGGCCTACCTCGTACGAGACGAACGCATGGAGAACCTCCTGTGGGAGTTTGGGGGTGAAGAGGAATGATCGACCCGGCGTGGGTATCCGGTCTATCTGCGCTGTTGTTTGTCATTGGCCTTGCCGGCGCCTTCACGAGAAAGAACGCCATCATCGTGCTGATGTGCATCGAATTGATGCTTAACGCCGCCAACATGCAATTTGCGGCGGCGGCCGTTCATCACGGCGATACGACCGGTTGGGTCTACACCATTTTTGCCATCGCCATTGCGGCCAGCGAGGTCGCCATCGGCTTGGCCATTTTCCTTGCCATGTACGGGCAACACGAATCGATCACGTTGGACGACGTCAACGTCCTGAAGAACTGAGGTGGGGGGCATGGCTGGTTCAGAGGCAAAGGAACTCGTTCACACCGCTGCGGTGGATTACGCCCCCCTTATCGTGCTGCTGCCGATGCTTGCTTTCCCGTTCATCCTCTTTTTCGGCAAGGTGTTCAACGGGAAGGATTTCTGGAAAAACCGTCTCAAGGAAGGCGGCCTCATCGCGCTGCCCGTCATGGCGGGAAGCCTCTGCTTCGCCTTGTGGCTGGTGTCGGACTTCATCGGCGGCGCCGGTCTGGCGGATTCCGAAGGCTGGACGTGGTTTACATCCGCCGTTTGGGAGTCTGGAACGAACAAGTCGACCGCGCTGACCCTCGGTTTTGGCATCTACGTTGACCACATCACCGTGATGTTGCTGTTCATCGCTTCCTTCCTTTGCCTTCTCATCAACCTCTTTGCCGTCGGCTACATGAACACCGACCCCATCAACGACAACCGCAATCACCGCTTCTACGCAGAATTCGTTCTGTTCTGTTCCGGCATGCTCGGCATGGTTCTGGCCGATTCGTTCCTCTGGCTGTTCATTTTCTGGGAACTGATGGGGCTTTGTTCCTATCTGCTCATCGGGTTCTACTACGAACGACCCAGCGCCGCTTACGCCGCCAAGAAAGCCTTCCTGACCACCCGGGTGGGCGACGTCTTCCTGATGGTCGGCTTGGCGATGTTGTGGACGCTGTTCAACCCCTACGCAGGTGCTGGGCAGGGCGGCCTGGATTACGCCGTGGTCTTTGACGATGCTAACATCAAGGAAGTTGCCAAGAGCAGCACGGGAACCCTTGCCTGGGCCCTCGGGTTGATGTTCATTGGGGCGGTTGGCAAATCCGCGCAGTTCCCGCTTCACGTGTGGTTGCCCGACGCCATGGAGGGCCCTACGCCCGTCTCCGCCCTCATCCACGCCGCAACGATGGTCAACGCCGGGCTTTACCTCGTGGCCCGCATGTTCCCCTTCTTTGGCTCGGACTACCTCCATGGCGAACTGACGGATTTGGCGTTCATCATCGCAGCCATCGGTGGCACCACGGCCGTGATGGCGGCGTCCATTGCGTTCGTTCAACACGACCTGAAGAAGGTCCTCGCATACTCGACGATGTCGCAACTCGCTTACATCTTCACCGGCTTGGGCGCAGCGCTCTACCTGGCGAACACCCTTGACTGGCACCACGATTACAAAGCACACGGCATCGTCATCGTGGCCTTTGGTGCAGCGCTCTTCCACCTGTTCAACCACGCCATGGCCAAGGGCATGCTCTTCATGGCGAGCGGAGCGGTCATTCACGAAGTGCACCACGCCCACCATCACCTCCATCATCACGACGATCACCACGACGACCATCACGAGCCCGCCCCCGAAGAGTTGCTGATGCTTGCCAATTACTTGCAGGAAACCGGGCAGTCCGTGTTCGGCTTCTTCAACGCCATCGATCTCGACCAGTCCGGTGAAGTGGACACGTACGAGTTCCAAAGAGCGCTCAAAGAATCCGATATTGCCGACCTGCCGCCTTGGGAAATGGAGCCGCTGATGAAAGCGCTTGACATGGACGGCAACGGCCGCATCAACGTCCCGGAACTCGAGGTGTCGCTTGGCCGCATCCATTTGGCTTCATTGGCTGGGAAAGACGACCACCACGACGACCACCACGACGACCACCACGACGAGTTCGACGCTCAATCCATGGACAACATGGGAGGCCTGGCATCAAAAATGCCGCTTACGGCCACGGCGATGTTGGTCGGTTCGCTGTCCATCATGGGGTTCCCGCTCATCGGTGGTTTTTGGTCGAAGGAAGGCATCATCGCCAACACGTGGCGCGTTGCCTTTACTGACCCGCGCTTCATCTATCCAGCGATGTGCGTCCTGCTCGGTGCGGCGATGACCGGTTTCTACATGTCCAGAATGTGGCTGAAGACGTTTGCTGGCCCTCCGAAGACAGAGGTCGCCGAACACGTCCACCCCACCAACACGTGGATCAAAATCCCGTTGTTCGTTCTGACCTTCTTCAGCCTGGGTGGCATCGTTCTGGCGAGCATGGGCTTTACGCACTGGGCTCCCGATGTGACCTACGAACCGTTCTTTAACGGCAAGAAGAGTTTCGTTGAAGGCCTCGTGTACGAACTCGGGCACGCCTTTGCTAACGAGGACACACGCTTCTTCATCTTGACCTACATCGCCATTTTCCTCGCCGCTCTGGTCGGTCCTGGATTGGCGCTGTCGCTGTACGGTGGCAAGCTCAACGAAGGCGAGAAACTCATGCCGTGGTTTGCCCCTGTGGTTGCGGTCAACGCCGCCATCAAGGGTCGGTACCACTGGGACAACACGTCCTTTGCTCAATCCGGCTTTTCAACGGCGCTTTCGAACCGGCTCTATTTCGACCACTATTACGATATGGCGATGCTGAAAATTGTCGCAGCCTTCTCGTTCAAGGCCGCAGAGGCGGATTCTGGTGTCATCGACGGCACCATCAAAACCATCGAGAGGACCTCGCAACAACTCTCGACCAAGTTGCGTGCGTTGACCACGGGTTCGGCACGTGATTACATCCTGATGGCCGCCGTGGGCACGCTGGCGCTCTTCTCGATGATATGGGGGTTGGTCGCTTGACGACGGACTGGATTTCCCTGCCGCTGGTGGCGCTGCCCATCTTCAGCAGCCTTGTCTTGTTGGCCTTTGTGGCCCGCCTTTCGCCAGCGGCAAAAGAACACATCGGAGGCAACATTCGCCTCGTTTCTCTCGTGATTTCGCTGGTCATGTTGGCGCTCACGACGGCCATGTTCATAGGAGCGAACTTCATTGGCGACATGCACGATTGGACCGGTCTCAATTTTTCGCAGTTGAACTACTACGAACGGTACGATTGGATCGAATCGCTGGGCATCCACTGGACCGTCGGCATGGACGCGCTGTCCTTCCCCATGGTGTGGCTGACCACCTTTTTGCTGCCCATCACCATCGTGGCTACCTGGCACGAGAAAAACGCCGCAACCTACTTCCCGCTGATTTTGCTGATGGGTGGTGCCCTCATCGGTGTGTTTGTTTCCCTTGACCTCTTCATGTTCTACGTTTTCTGGGAATTGACGTTGATTCCCATGTTCTTCCTCATCCTGAAGTGGGGTGGAAAAGACCGAAAATACGCTTCTCAGAAGTTCTTCATCTATACGTTCACGGCCTCGGTCATCATGTTGCTTGGCCTCGTCACCGTGTACTTCCTTCAGCCCGAGGACTTGCCGCACGCCGGTAAGTGGACGGGTCGAACCTTTGACATTCCAACCTTGATCGCCCACGCTCAAAGCGCCAACGCCTCTGGCGAATGGTTCCTTGGCGAAAGCCTGCAGAAAATCCTCTTCATCATGTTGATGGTTGGTTTCTTGGTGAAACTGCCTTCGGTGCCGTTCCACACTTGGCTGCCCGACGCTCACGTTCAGGCGCCCACTGGCGGTTCCATGTTGCTGGCCGGTGTGATGCTCAAGATGGGGGCTTACGGCATGTTTAGGCTGCCATTGGCGTTGTTCCCTCACGCCGCTCAACACTTCCAGTTTTGGCTCTTGACGTTCGGGATGGTCTCGTTGGTTTGGGGTGCGGTGGTCTGTCTCGGGCAGACCAACCTCAAGAAAATGGTGGCTTACTCCTCTGTTTCGCACATGGGTGTCATCCTCATCGGTATCGCCACCATGCAGCCGCTTGGCTGGGCGGCCGCCCTGTTCATGATGTTCGCCCACGGCATCATCAGCCCGATGTTGTTCGCTGTTTGCGGTGCGTTCAAGCACCACTATCACAGCATGGAAATCGGGGCCATGCGGGGCATGGCCAAGCATTCACCTTGGCTCGCCACGTCCATGATGTTCGCTTGGATGGCATCCTTGGGCTTGCCGCTGCTGGCCGGCTTCGTGGCCGAACTCATGATGTTCCTCGCTTTGTGGCATTTCCTTTCCTCAGAGGGCTGGAGCGTGCTTTGGATGGTGGGTCCAGCCTTTGTTCTCGCCGTCACGGCGGCGTATTACCTCTGGTCGATGCAGCGAACCATCTTTGAGGGCGGCGACGAAACGCAACCGCCAGAGAGCCTGCACGGTGAAGCCGTGCCCGACATCAGCGATGCGGAAAAAGGCGCGATGCTCATCATGGCGGCGTTCACCATCCTCTTCGGCGTGATGCCGTGGATAGCGCTCGACATGATGCACGACTGGACTTTGGACTTCTTTGATGCCTTCCTGATACCGATTTTGACAGGAGGTGGCCAGTGAAATGAGCGGTCACGTTTCCACGGTTGAACCCTTTTCTCAGGGCAGCGACCTGATCACCGCCCTCGCTCCTGAATTTGTGTTGATCATCGGTCTCTTCACGCTGATGATCGTGCCCAACATGGGCGATGCAACGTTCCGAATACCGCTCACGCAAGTACGCCTGCCGTGGTTCTTCGGCGGCAAACGGCGAAACCTCGAGAGCGATCCTCGCCTGCCGGGTTTGCTGGCGACCGTGTTCTTTTCCATCGCTTTCCTCCTCTGTGGTGTGTCGTTTGTCAACGGCATGGCGCGAACGGAAATCGTCACGCCCGGTGGCACCCCCATGCTGAAGGTCGACGAGTTCAGCCGAATGTTTGAACTCATTTTCTTTGGCGCCTTGGCGCTCGCCAGCGCTGCCTCAGTGAACCGGTTTCCAGCAACGAGTCGAGCCGACAGAAGCCCGAACGGCCTGTACAACAACCGCCGCCAAATCGACTTCTACATTCTCCTCATCACCACAGGTCTTGGCATGTCCATCGTGGCTTTGGCTCAAGATTTGTTCATGCTGTTCATCGGCCTGGAACTGGCTTCGTTTTCGACCTATGTTTTGGTGGCCTTCATCAAGGAAAGTCGAGAGGGTACCGAGGCTGGAATGAAGTATTTCATCGTGGGTTCGGTCGCTTCTGGCGTCGGTTTGTACGGTTTGTCGCTTCTTTACCTCTGGTCGGGCTCCTTGCAGTTTGCGGACCTTTCCGTCGCCTTTGCCGAGAACGGTTTGGAACCTCTCCCGCTGATTGCCCTCGGTTTGCTCCTCGTCGGTTTCGGTTTCAAGGTCAGTGCCGCACCGTTCCACTTTGCAGCTCCTGACGCCTATGCGGGCGCTGCTGCTCCGATAGCGGGTGTGCTTGCAACCGCCAGCAAAGCCATGGGCGTGCTCGGCTTGTTGCGCATCTTGCTGGTGGTCGCTTCCCCCGAAGCGACCGACGGTTCAGCGGTCTGGCTCATCGCCCTGGGTGTTTTGTCGGTCATCACCATGACCTGGGGCAATCTCGCCGCCCTTGGTTCAACCAACCCAAAGCGCATGCTTGCCTACTCCTCGGTGGCGCATGCCGGCTACATGCTGGCCGCCATCACCGCCATTGGGGCGCTCAACTGGGAAAGCGGCTATGTTGACTCGAGCAACGACGCAGCCCTTGCGGTCGTAACGGCCCTCGTGTTCCACCTCGCGGTCCTCGTTTGTTTCAAACTCGGCGCTTTCCTTGTCCTCTCCCTGCTCGAGGCCGAGAAAGGCGGCCACACCCTTTCATCGCTTGGCGGCCTTGCCAAACGAGATCCCTTCTTGGCCGTGGCCATGTTTGTGTTCATGATGTCGCTTGCCGGCGTCCCGCCACTCTCCGGTTTCGTCTCGAAACTGCTGGTCATTATGGGCATCGTCAAGGTCGCTCTTCTCGACGTAGTTGCCACCGACCTGAGCTTCGCCGACATTCACTGGGTTTGGTACCTGGCGCTCTTGATGGTCATCAACTCCGCCATCTCCGTGTTCTATTACCTCCGCATCGGCCTCGTCATGTACTTCCATGAACCCGAAGAAGGCCGCACCGGTCCGCTACCGGCAGGAAGGTCGGTTCGGTTTGCGATTGTTTTGTGCGTTTTGACCACGGTGTACTTTGGTGTCGGCGCTGGCCAACTCATCGCGTTGTGCGAATCGGCCGCCAATGCGCTCGTCGGTGCTTGGTGAGCCTCGGCCCCGTTTGTGCCCCCGTTTTGGGTGGTGCCTTCAAGAAGGGTCGGCCACTCGCATAGGCAGGTGAGACTGATTGGGTCGCAGATTTGAGGAAAAAGTGGACGTCGAAGAACTCGCACGTCTTGAGAGTCCTGAAAATGCTAGCGACGGCAAAATCCGTGTCAAAATGCCGAACAAAAAAGTCAACGAAATGTTCGCCCTTGCCTCCCAAATTCTGGGTGGACGCCGTGTAACCGTGCTCTGTGAGGACGGCGAGACCCGGATGGCGCGTATTCCTGGAAAAATGCGCCGTCGTCAGTGGGTCAGGGAAGGCGATCTCATCATCGTGTGGCCTTGGGATTTCCAAGATTCAAAGGCCGACGTCAAGCACCGCTACACCAAAACCCAAGCGATGTACCTCTCGAGAAAAGGCGTTCTTCCTGACGATGTCGACATGTTTGGCATGGGCGTCTCACTCGACGACGATGGAGAACACGACGACCTCTTTGCTTCCGGCAACACGGCCGATGATGAAGACGAGGCACCTGTTGAAGACGATGCTGACGATGACAGCGACGACCTGTTTGCTGACGATGACGAGGGCGACGACCTGTTTGCTGACGATGACAGCGACGACCTGTTTGCTGACGATGATGAGGGGGACGACCTCTTTGCCGACGATGATGAGGGCGAAGCACCTGCCGAAGCGGTCGGTGAAGAAGACACGACACCGAGCGAGCCCGCCGTTGAGGAAGAACCCGAAGACGACGATGACGACGCCGACGTCGATGCCCTGTTTGCTTGAAGCGATGAGGTCGGATTATGGTCAATGACGACGACTGGGAAGAGCTCGCCGGTCGCCCCCGCAAAGGACGCAAATCAAGGAAGAAAAAACAGCACAAGAGCAAAGCAGCCCGCCTTGATGCTGAACACCACCGCTTCGAGCAGAACGAATTTCTTCGTGGCTTGAACGATCGGCAAGGTCGCTATGAATGGATGAAAGAGGAACGGTACAACACCATGTTTCGCAACATCGAGGCCAAAATTCAGGGTGCGATGGGTACGGGAACATACGACTGGGTCGATCGTCGGGTGTTTGACCAGGTCTTTGACCGCCTAACCCTGATGGCGCTGTACAAGATGATGAAGTCCGGCGTCATTGACACGCTCGACTTCCCGGTCGCAAGGGGCAAAGAGGCTCACGTGTTTCACGGCACAAACCTCGCAGGAGAGCCCGTGGCGGTCAAGATTTTTCACACCTCAAACGCCGTGTTCAAGAACCTCATTCAGTACATTGAGGGCGACCCTCGGTTCACGGGTCTTCGCCGAAAGCATCGGGACTTGGTCGAGGTTTGGGTCCGAAAAGAATACCGCAACCTGAACCGGTTGGCTCGTTGGGGATTGAACGTCCCGCACCCTCACGGCGTTCACAAGAACGTCCTCGTCATGGATTACGTGGGCAGCGCAACCTCACCGTCGCCCAAATTGCGGGACGTCGGTGTGGAAGCGCCTCAAGAGGTCTACGAGCAGTTGCTTCGGTTCCTTGCCGTTTCGTGGCAAAAAGCGAACATGGTTCACGGAGATTTTTCGCCTTACAACATCCTTTGGCACGACGGAAAGGCCTGCGTTATCGATGTGGGCCAGGGCGTGGTCGATAGCCACCCAAAAGCTCAGGAATTTTTGGTCAGGGACGTGACGCGCCTCGTTGAATGGGGACAAAAAAATGCGTTGGATGTCAACCTTGCCGATGCGATGTATGAGGTGCTGAACATGGACCTTGGCGATGTTGAGCAGGTTGAATTGATGGAGTGATCATTCCTCTTCCCAGGTGATGTTTTCGTCATCGGCGAGTTCCATCAATTCCGCAACCGCTTCTTCGTCCTCCGGGTCGACCTGCGCCGCTTTCATGCGACGGTTACGCCGTTCTTGGGATATCTCTGCCAGCCCGGGCACGAGCCCTTCAAACCCGGACGCTGAGGTATCGGTGGGTTGACGTTCCTCAAAGGCGATGAGCGAGCGAGATTCCAAGCGAGCGCGCTTGCGGTCCCGTTCGAGAAATCCGATAACGGTGCCGTGCTCAGACCCACCCGCCAGCATTTCAATCGCTTGGCGTGCGGCGTAAAGGCCGCTTTCCTCGCCAACCAAGACCACGGTTGAATTGTAGATGCTGATTTGCGTGTCCGTTAACTGTTCAATGAGCTTGCGAATTTTTCCTTGCCTGCCGATGATTCGTGCCCGTATACGTCGTTGTTGGTTGGAACGCTTGCCCACGAATTCTCGGAGATCCACCAGCTCAAAGAAATGGTCATCTTCCAACAAACGAACGGCGGCGTCGGGAGCCATGCCACGAGCAATGGCTTTCACCACGTCCGGGAGTTTCATGGCTTTCACAGGGTCGTAAGTTCCGGGTTCACCCCATTCAACCTCGATGTCCCCGGATTCGGAATCAATGATGAACTTCCTGCATCCAGCGGCCTCTCGAATCGCTTTGCTGGTCGCCCCCTTGGCACCGATGATGACCGCAATGCGGTCCTTTGGCACACGTGGTAGGGGTTGGCGCATGGACGCCCGTGAGGCCCGATGCTTTTCAATCCCTTGTCCTCTGCTGCAGAAGAGCGAGAGCAAACCCAACCAGCACGATCAGGAGAAGGGACGGAGCAAAGGACGGCACCAAGCCGGGCGAATCGATCGAGGCTCCTGTGACGACGAGGTAATTGGCGTTGTTGCCTTCATCGTATTCATCGATGACGTCAGCGAAGTCGATGACAAGCCGCAGGTCGAATTGACCGGCTCGCGGTACGGCGTAATTCCAAACGATGGTTTCGCTGCTGTTCGACAGCGTTCCTGCTGGCAAATTTCTTGTTTCCATGACCGTCCATGCGACATCGGACGAGCGGTCTGCTGGGGCGGTTTCAAGGCGCACAATGACGCTGCCACCGTAGTCCTCGTTGGATTCCAGGACACTGGTGATGGTGACGTTACCCGTCTTTTCTCCCGGCCGTACCACAATGCGGTCGACGTTCGTTTGGCTGGCGTTCCACGACAGGTCAAGGCCGGGAAGGATTTGGTAAGAGCTCGCCTGGGTCGTGAACGAGTTTCCGGCCTCGTCAACCAGAATCGCTCGAAGCATGAGGTGTTGGCGGGATTTCGTGGCCCAACTGGCGAGACCCACCTGACCGGAGAGGCCGTTAACGCCCATGGTTAGCCAGCGACCGGAGAGGTCGGGGGTTTCACCGACGCCGTTGGAGTCAAACCCGTATTGGATGTAGGAGGCTGACTGGTCAATGCCGGAATGAGCATCTTCAGCGTTGAAGGAAACGTTCGCTGGTCCAATGCGGCTCGTGGTCAATTCGTCTACTGTCCACGAAAGGCCGATGGGTGCGGTTTGGTCAACCCGGACGGTGACGGTGGTTGATGCACCGATGTTGCCCACCCGGTCAACGGCCCGGAGATGCAACGAGTGGACCCCCTCTTCAAGCGTGAGCGACAGGCTGTCGCTGCTGGTTGTGGACCAGTCCTCATCGCCGAGTGCGTATTGAACGCTGGCCACACCAGAGCCTTGACCGTCGTCGGCTTCGGTCATCAACCCCGATACCGATACGGTGCCCGATTGTTGCCAAGCATCGCCATCGCCAACCACCACGCTGCCCACGGTGGGGCCCGTGCGGTCGATGCCGATGAACAGCGTTGACGTGTTCGTCAGGCCGGAGTGGTCAGCGACGGTCAGACGAGGCGACCAGGTGCCTTCTTGCATGTTCCCGCTCGACCAGTCCCATCCGTAGTTCAGCGTTGTTGGTCCGTCCGCCGTTGGTGCACCCGGTCCCGGGACGTTGGCGAGGGTGGCTTGCTTGAGATCGTCATCGCTCGCTCCCCACCTGAACGAGAGGGCGTCTTGCGCATCGATGTTGAACCAAGCGCGATCGGTGAGGCTGGCCCCCGTTCCTGCATCTGGATTGAGCACGGTAAACGTCGTGATGACGGGCACTTGGTTAACGACTTGGAACCATCCGCTTGTCGCCAAAGCGAAACTTTCGGTGTCGCTGTCCCAACCAGAGGCTCGCAGTTTGTAGGTGTCGTTGGTGTAGCCAGTGGTGTCCAAAGGATACATCCACGGTGTTGTGGTCAGGTTCACCACGGTGGTCCAGCTGGTTTCATCGGTTGTGATCTCAATGAGCAACGAATCAAGCGTGCCGCTTCCACCAACGCTGAAGGTAAGCGCGTAGGTGCCCTTGATGTCGTCATCAGGGGAAGGACCGTTGGAGAAAGCGATGACCAAATTGGAGGGGCTGCTCAGCGAAGCCTGGTCGTCCTCTGCCAGCAAATCAGACCGCTTCGCGTTTTGAAGGCCCGGAGAGAGGAGGAGAGAACAGAGCAGCAGGCCGGCAAGCCATACGGCAACGCTGCTTCGTCCCATGGCGTCTCCACACCTTCCGAGAGCCTTCAACTCTCCCCTCCGAGGGCTGAGGAAGATGAAGTTCCGAGAGGCGGGTTACCCCGCCATGAGAAAAGGGGTGGCCATCCATGATTTTCTGCCTCATTATGGAGATGGGTTCAAGTGCTTTGCATGCCCAAGAGGGACCATGGACCGCAAAGCCAAGGCACTGTTCGTTCTCAGCCTGTTTTTGCTCAGCGTTCTTCCTTACCCTGTTCAGGCAGAAGAAAGCGGTGGTGTTCAGTCCTCCGTCGCTCAAATGGCCCTCACCCCACAACAACCCGTTATGGGTGGTTCGGTTGATGTAGCCGTGACGCTGTACAACAGCCAGCAAAGTGACGCTTACAACGTGAACATGGCGTTCTACAAAGAAAACATCGCACCAAACAATCGGTTGTTCCTCGACGAAGTTACCATTGCGGCGGAGTCGTTTTACACGGCTGAAACGGTGTGGTCTGGGTTGACCGAAGGCAACCACAAGGTATGGTTCGAATTTTCAGCCGGCGGTGACATACAAGCGCGCTTTTACAGAGAATTCAACGTCTCGGGCTTGGCTAACTTGCGTGTGGACACCCTTGAAATCGACACCAGTGCACCCATTTACTCAGGAGATACGGTCGCCCTGTCCACGCTTGTCCTGAATTCCGGGAGCGTTGATGCACCCACCTCGCGCCTCCTTGTTGAGGTGCCCGAATCAAGCGATGTTCTTCTCGACATCCCTGCCTTGACCGCCGGCGAATCGGCATGGGTAAACACCACCATCACCGCACCCAGCAGCGGCGTCCATGCGGTTCAGGTCACGCCCGATGCAGAAAACATCATCGAAGAAGCCTCGGAATTGAACAAGGTCACCGAAGTTCAGTTGGTTGTGGCCACCCGAATGGACTTGAGCTTCAAAGACGGGTTGACCGTGACCACAGCGGAGGGCGCCCTTGAGGGGCCGTGGACGGTTCAAGGAACCATGGTTCGAACCAACGGCACGGGGCCTCTCGATGTCCCTGTTTGGCTGCAAATCGACAACCCCTCGGGAGGCCTCATCACCAGCCAGCCGTTTGACGTGTCTTTCAGCGGTGTCGGCTACACAGAGCGCGCCTTCTCAGCGCAACTCAGCGCGACCACCCTTAGCCCTCTTCCGGATGGCGATCACATCGTTTCGGCCAAGATCAACCCCTTCAACGTCGCTGGGCTTGAACAGGAGCGAACGGACAACGATCTTGCCTCGGGTGTGTTGACCATCTACCCCATACCCGACGTCTACGTGGACGCTAACGCTCTCCCAACGGTGCCATCCGTTCAATCGGGCGACGATGTTGAGTGGCGAGTGACCATGGAGAACACCGGCGATATTGGTGTCTCAGGGAACATACAGTACATCTTTGACGGGTTGAGCGGGACCTCTCCTCCGATTCTCCTGGATGCCGGGGAGGCGTTTACGTGGACCATCACCCTACCAACGGCTCTCGGGGCACATACCGCCTCCTTTGAAGGGCAGTGGGTTGCTGCACAGGGAAGTTGGGACGCCAACAAGCAGAATTCTCTTGCCACGGGCTCGGTGCTTGTCGAATCCAAACTCAAGTTGAATTGGGAGTACACCTCGTTTAAACTTCTGGATGCCGACTTTGAAGAGGTCGACCTACCGCTTACGGACGGGGAGGCTTACACGCTCAACATCAGCATGACCAGTCAGGAAACCGGTCTGGCCAACTTCACGTGTCAAGACGGCGGCAACACCGTTTGGGCGACGATGGTCGTTGACATCCAGAACAGAGGCGATCGTGGCGCTCTGTCCTGCACCTTTACCGCCTCGGCCACGCTGACCACCGTTCGCCTGGTTGCTGAGGATCCTTCGGTTACCTCTGCGTATTCACGAGGTTTTGCCACCGTCGCTTCCAATTCAGGTGATGACGTCCAAGGAGGTTCTTCTGAAACGGGTACCATCGTCCTGTTTGGTTTGGTGGCCGTTGCTCTTGTTGGCGCTCTGGTCGCTGCGGTTGTTCTCACCCGTGAGCGTGAGGAAGAAGTGGAACGGGACATCTACGAGTATTGCCCGTCGTGCGATGGTGAACTTGAGGGTGCCGAGGACCGATGCCCGCATTGCCTCTTCAACCTGAAAAAGGCTCGAAATCAGTTTCATGAATGCTTGGAGTGCGGTGAATCAATTCCCGATATGATGGAAAATTGTGCGTACTGTGGCTCCCTGCAAGACGTGTCTTCGTTCTTTGAGCAAAGGGAACGACGCGAGCGTCGCGAGGTGGTAAAGGAGGAAGTGGCTCTACCAGAGGACGACGAGGACGAAATCGTCACGGGAACGCAAAACTTTGCCGACACTGTCAAAGAATTCGGGTTTGATGAAACGCACCTTGAGGAAGAGTGGGACACCAACATTGTCGCAGCCGAGGCGGAGGTTGAAGCGGCTTACGACCGTCGCTATGCAGACGAGTTGGCGATGGAAGAGATGACGGAAGAGGAGAAAGAGGCCTACAAAGACACGGTCACGCCAACCCTTGGAACCCGAAGGGGCGACGAGGCTCAGGACCTTGACACCATTCTTTCAGAGAAGGGAGAACTGAAGTCTCTGGGCGAGGACACGGGTGAACTGAGTGCGTCCGATGCCTCGATTCGCGAGCAGCTCTTCGAGATCACCGGAGAGGACGGCGTTCTTCCAGGTGAGAAGGTCAAAATCGGGATGAGCCTGACGGATTCATCGTTTGCCGGCAACGAGGTCTCGGAAGCAAGCGCTGACTTTTCTTTTGATGAAAAGGACGAGAAACCGCTCCCGAAATCCAGCGATACGGAAAAACCAGCACCGTCCGAGAAAACACGAAAACCCGTTCGTCGCCGCTCATCACGGCAACCGAAGAAGGCAGAGCCAGCCGATACCGACGTGTGCGGTGCTTGCGGTGCCGACCTTCCGGCAGGGGCCTCGGAATGTGGCGTTTGCGGGGCGAAGTTTGGTTGAGTGTCTGTCAGCGTTCATAGGGCTCGTCATCGCCGTGGCTCGGCCGTAACTCCGCTTCATTCAGACGGTCTCACCAAAAGGCGCAGGGTCTTCAAATGCTCGGCATGCCCCAGCGAGGCCTTCATAGGGTTGAATCCGGTGGTCTTGACATGCGGCGCCCCGGTCCGGCTGTGGCTCTCCTGATGGTGGCTTTGATGGCCTCCACGTCGGGTTGCATGGGCCTCATTGCCGCACGAGAGTCGGTTGAATTCCTCCGGGAGCCGGCGTACGAGAGCCTCGCTGAGGAGAAGGTCACCGTCATTCACGAATTCACCTCGCTCATCGATTACACGGAGGAATTTACCAACCGCTCAACGTTCCAGGTGACGGGAGACACCACCGAAATCAACGTTTATTTCAAGGCCTCGTTTGAATTGTCCAGGTTGGTCGGAGGCTCGGCTTTGGACAACGAAACCCGTTATGTCCGAGCGACCTTGACGGACAGCGAGGGCATGGTTCAGTGGGAGCAAGACGTGAGCGAGGACGCAAGTCCGCTGGAAGAGACGCTCCAACCAAACCCTTCCTTTGCCGAGGGTGAGTGGGAGCTGGATGTCAAAGCCCGCGGTGCGGGCGACGACATCACCGGGACACTTCGCGACAATTTCATGGTCATGGTGACGGTGACCAACAGTTGTGTTCAGTACCCGCTGGTCGAGGAGTGTTCCTGACCTAGACAATGCGCTCGGCGCACGCATGCCGCCTCGAGCAGTTCTTGCACTTCCCCGGACGGTTGTGATTTCGTGTCGCTCCACCTTTTGCCATGATGTGTTGAATGGCTCGGATTTGTTCGTGAAGTTCGTCCTTTGCCGATTGATCCCAGGGGAGTTGATGGAGGTTGTTTTGACCGTACCGGAGCAGGGCATAGGGGGGCGCCCGGCCCGTTGTCATCTCCACAAGCCTTGCGTAAGCCAAGGCTTGGAATCGGTGCGAGGCGTGAGGACGTTTGGGTACTTTTCCTGTTTTCTGCTCGACCGGAATAAATTCGCTGTCAATGATCACGATCTGGTCGGGTCGGCCCCGCAGTCCAGTTTCTTTGTCAATGAGCAGGGCCGTCGTGGCGTCGTCATCGGAATAGGAAACCTCTGCATCCATGTCAAGATCGTTTTCAACCGCCAAGCGTCGAGCCTCCTCGTTGTTTTTCAAGGCTTTACGGAGGAGTGTTGAGGCCAAAAGTGTCCACCCAAGCGTGGTCGCCGCCAGGACATAAGACGCCTGTTCCCGGTTGTCGGCAAACAAAAGGGCGGTGGAATGGAGCGCCAGCACAATTGCGGAGACAAACATCAACGCTTCGAGCAAACCGCCTTCAAACCACCCACCCATGAAGCCTCTTGGTTCAAACACCGGTTCAACAGCGTCCACGTGCCCTTGACGTTTGGGCCTGAACGGCTCGTTCAAACCGATGGCCCGTCGCCACGGAACCAGCACAGCCACAAGCCCGACCAACAGGAAAGAGAGCGCACCCGCTGCGAGGAAGCGGGAAAATTCCACCACGTTTAGCCCGACATCGTCAATGTACTGGAAGGCCAACGTGTCGATGAGCAGGACCACAATAACAGCGTACCACCATTCCCATATCAACAGGTTCCTCTTGGTTAGAAAACGTTGTTCACCGAACGACACGATGGCTTCGTGGATGGAGCGGTGTTCGGCTATTCCTCGCTCAATGGCCTCGCTTGTTCCACTGGTTCCGGTTGCGCTCAGATGCCAAGACATCGGGCAGTAGGTGAAGCGTTCAAGGTCGCTTGCGCTGACGGGAAGCGGTCGTCCGTCCGGCATTCGCCATCGTCCCTCATCGTCTTGTTTGGCCTCTGGGTGGGTAGGGGGTGAGCCAACGATGACCGTCCCTCCCTCCGACATGAATCATCCAACGACCTTCTCGTAAATGAGGCCTTTTCTGGGGGTGCGCGCGCCGTTCAGGGCGGAAAAGCGGTGGGAATGAGGGACGAAGTGGTTTAATACAGGGGGTTAGTGGGCGGCTTGCTGTGGTTCAACATGTCCGAGGAAGCCAAGTTGCTCGTCTCCGCCGAAACCTACGAGGAAAACGCCGTCAACATCGGTACGCAACAGAAGAGTGCGGACATGAGCCGATTCATTGACCGTGTGCGAGAGGACGGCCTGTACCTGCTTGACATCCAAACCACGGACTCACGAATCCGTTCGATTGCGGCGCTGTTGAACACGTACGACGCCCCATCCATCATGGTGGTCAGCGCTCGCCAATACGGGCAGCGCCCCGCTCGCATGTTCGCCGAAGCCATCGGTGCCCACTCCGCTGTTGGACGTTTTATTCCAGGTTCGCTCACCAACCCCGCTCTGCGTTCTTACATTGAGCCGGACATTCTGTTTGTCACCGACCCGGCAAACGACCAGCAGGCCCTCAGGGAAGCCGTGGTCACCGGTCTGCCCATCGTGGGCATCGTGGATGCTAACAACCACCTCCGCAACGTGGATATTGCCTTGCCTGCCAACAACAAGGGCCGTCGTTCGCTCGCTCTCATCTACTGGCTTCTCGCCAGAGAAGTCCTGAAGGTTCGTGGAGAGACGACCGACGAAGCTTGGGCAGAAGCCAACGATTTGGAAGAGTGGGAATCCACCTTCTGACGGTCAAGCAGGTCGACCTAAAAACCGGCTGATGGCTTCAGCCTTCCCCCTGTCGCTTTGCTCTTGGTGCATCAGCGAACGGACTTTTTTCGCCCCGGGCAGACCTTTTGTGAAGGCGATGGCATGACGCTGCATCCACTTGCCGTGAATGCCTACCGTCGCTTCAGACAACGCAATGTAGCGGTCCCAGCACCATTTGCGAGACGCAAACGCCTGCCCCGTTTCACTCAGATTCTCCCAATTCTCGTGCTGACGAACCCACGGAAGTTCCTGTTGGTCGATCCAGCCGAGCCCCACCTTGATGTCGGCGAACACGGTTGGCCTTCCGATGGCGCCCCGTCCGATCATCAAGCCGGAGGCTCCCGTGGTTTCCAAGCATGCAGCGGCAGAGACAGCGTCCGTGATGTCGCCGTTGGCCACGACGGGTAGCTCCACCCTCTCTACGGCTTCCTTGATGCTCGACCAATCCGCAACACCGGCGTACCGCTGGCGAAGGGTACGTCCGTGAATGCACAGCCTTTGGGCACCCACTTCTTCCAACCGTTCGCAAATTTCCGTTGAGTTGTTTGGAGCCTTTCCGGTTCCCAACCGCATCTTTGCCGTCACCGGGACGTCAACCCGGTTGACGATGGTTTCCACCATGTTCACCAAACGGTCCGGTTCGCCCATCAACGCTGCACCCGCACAGATGCTCGTGACCTTCGGAGCGGGGCATCCAAAATTCAAATCGATAATATCGGCGCTTGGCGCCAACATTTCTGCCGCCGTCGCCATGTCGCCCGGGTCGCCGCCGAAGATTTGCGGGATAAACGGCACTTCGCTTTCGTGTGTTTCCATTCGTCGCCACGACGTGGCTGCCTCGCGAGTGAGCGCTGTTGAGTTGGTGAATTCGGTGATCGTAGTGTCTGCACCGCATTCCTTGACAAGAAGTCGGTAAGGCAGGTCGGAGACACCCGACATGGGTGCGAGGTAGAGCGGTCGCGGTTCACCGTCCCAAGGTCCACGTTTGGGGCCAATGAATTCGGACATGACAACACCTCGGACCTGCTCACTCGGCAGCAAGAGCATCGTCCAGCAAACCAGCAACACGAACCATGCGGCGAAGAACCCGGTCGAGCCGGTCCTGCACCTGCCGCAGCACCCCCGCCGCCGTGGTCCCCGACATTCGATAGCCCATGGGAAGGCGGCCTCCGAGGAGGTTCAACAGAAGCATCTGCTCCCTGGCCTCGACGCCGTTGAGGTGCTTGGCAACGTCTTCGATGGAGAGGGCGCCTTTCATGAGGCTCGCGAGCAACTTGGATTGCTGCGAATCGTTCAAGATGCGCTGGAAGCCGCCTTTCTTCAACATCCAGTCTTCACCACGCCGCTGATATTGAGCGGTCATGGCGGTCCACAACGCCATGTTCAATCGATCGGTGCGCGGCACCCGCTCAACCATACCTGTGGCCCGGAACCGGTCGAGCACGCGCCCCACCCTGGCTTTCTGTCCACCGTGAAGTTCAACCGCCTCGTCCAATGAAAGCGGTAAATTCCGCTCCAGCAGGGTCGAGAAAAGACGTACGGAGAGCGAATCTGCTCGTATTTCGGCACCGGGCCTTTCACCGAGCAGGCCGAAATCGTTCATCCAATGAGAGAGGCTATCGCCTTCGGCGCCTTCTTGCAGCGGTCGGTGGTCGACGAGGCCAAGAGAAAACGGAGCGCTTTCTTCTTGAGGCAGCTCAACCGGTAAGGTCGCGTCTGTTCTCGACCAACGTTGGTGAACCAGGTCGAACCGTTGCTGGAGCACCATGGTGCAGTGCTGTCGTAGGTAGGCTACGGCGTTGGTCATCGACCCACCTCGCAGGTAATATTTCCGCCACCCTTTCCCTTCGTTGGTGAACCCGATGAGGCCCGTTTCAACCAAGCGTGCCAGGTGGTGATTCAGCGAGGCAGGCATCTGTGCCAATTCGTCCGCCAACATTTGGGCGTCCCAGCTTTTGTCAGGCTGTCCGAGCAAGTGGTCCCTCAGCAGACGGTGAACAGGGCCGGCTCGTCCATGATCGGCGGTGGCCTCGCCCCGTTTTCGAACCAACGAGAGTGTTTCAATCAGCCAAGCGATAAGGCCGTCAACATCGCGTTCAGTGGTTGGTAGCGGGTGCTCGACCAATCGCACGGCAAACATGGCTCGGTGGCGTCGTCAAGAGTCTTTGAAGGCTGTGCATTAAATGTCGCTCAGGCGACAGTTTTCGTAAATGATGCTTCACTGCGGTAAGGCCCGCCGCTCGTCCACGAACTCGTAGGTCACCACGACCGGGCGTGCGTAAACACCGAGATCGACGTGCGGCATCAATTCGATACTGTCTTCCTTGAGAATGCCGCGACGGCGCAGAACCTTCACGGCGCTGTGGACCGTTGCACGGGTTCGCCCCAGACGCCGAGCGAGCGCTGCCTGAGAACGAGGCACACCCTCCTCTTCGATGCTCTCCAGAACAAGGCGTTGGACGGGCGAGAGGCCGATTGGGAGTTGTTGAGCCATGCGTTCTTCGCCGACAACTTTGCTGCGCAGCACCTCAACCTGGCTCGGCCCACCGGCGAAGTAGCACGTTCTTCCGTTAACGGGCATGACCGAGACGGACCGTCTTGCTTGAAGCACGTCCAAGTGGTGCCGCAACGTGCCGTTGGCGGCGTTGAGGACGGCTTGGAGTTCTCGGTAGCAAAGGCCAGGACGGGCTTCAAGGGTCGAGAGGATCCGCCTGCGGAGGGGATGCTCGTAGGATGAAGCGCGAGTGGAAATGCTCCCCATGGCCATGGCCCCCACGGCGCCCGCTAGCCCTGCAATGCCGCTTGCAAGGCCAACCGCACCGCCAGCTACTCCCGTGAGCCCCGCCGCCAACCACGGGCGTTGTCGAGTCCACTGAGCCAGCAGAGGCATGGCTTGTGGTTGAACTTCTCCTCCCTTAATCCATCGCTGTTTTGTGCCGCTGTTAACGGGGGCAGGGGGAGGATGCTAATCGCTCACAACCGAACCGGCGACCATCTTGAGATGAGCAACCAGCGGTGAAAGGAGCCTGCCGCACGTCATGCCGTGAGCGCTCAACTCGTAGTTCACTTTCACCGGCGGGCCGTCGGTTACAAGGCGTAGCACCAAACCTTCTTCGGTCAAAAATCGCAACTTGTCGGAGAGCGTCCGGCTGGAAATCCCGCTGAGCATGTTCTTCATTTCGTTGAACCTTCTCGGGCCCGTGATGTAAAGGGTAGCAAGAATCTCAATGGTCCAACGCGAGGCGAAAACGTGCAGCGCTTCGACCGCTGCTTCGACTTCCCATTCAGCGTTGTAGGGTCCTTGGTTGGAGTGTTTTGCGAGGAGGCTTCGAATCGTTTTCCCGTGGTCAATGGTGCTGCTGATGCCGTTTTCAATGGCTGAGAATTTTTCACTCGGGATGGACATGGGCGGCTTTGGCATGCTGGTTCAACAAACCCTGACGGTTCACACTACTTGATTTCTTTTCTACACCTTTGAAACAATTCGTGGGAACCTTCCACTTTTGCGGTCAAGAGATGTCATCCCTTGAAGAGGAGGCTTCACCTGCGCGAAGCATGGAGTCCTCCCTCCGATCATCGAGCATCCGGCGCGTGATGCTGGCTCGAGGAGGAGCGCTGACCAAATTTTCCGGTATTGGTGGCGCCCACGCAGCGCTTGTCAATCATCACAACCGTGCCAGGTTTCCAGACCTTCACCTCATCGACGTGATGGAATATCCGGAACAGCGTTCGGGCTTTTCCCGGTTGAGGTTTCGGTGGTTCAGCCATCCCAAGCGCGTGGCCAAGGCGTGCAAACAACGCCTCGGCCCTGACGATGTTCTCCACATCACGGACCAAGAACAGGCTCACCTCACGCCACCCAGGCACGCAAACCGACCAAAGGTCATCGTTACCGTGCACGATTTGTTTCACCTCTTCCCTGAAACGATGCGTATTCCTGTTGGCGATGAGGGCGATGAGGAAGAAGGTGAAACGGTTGAGATTGGCGATAGCAACCCGGGTTTTTTCCGACGTCGCGATCTGCAAAAACTCCGAGACGGTCTTGCACGAGCTGACCTCTTGGTCTGCGATTCTGAGCATACGAGAAGCGCTTGTGAACACGCGTTTCCCGGCGTCCAAACAATGACCGTTCCCCTCGGCATCGATGTGGACGCCTACAAGGCGGCCGATATTCAAGACAAGAACAAGAAATTCACGATGCTGTTCATCGGCTCATCGGACCCACGCAAGCGACTCGATTTTCTCTGCGACATGCTGATGCAACTGGAAGACAGTATCAGACAAGATGCCGTGCTTCACATCGTGGGCGGCGTGGACAACGACGGGAACAAACTGAGCGGTCGCTTTGATTTCGAGTGCCACGTTCACGCTTCCCTCGGTGAGTTGGCGTTGATGCACCTTCGGCACACGGCTGATGTCTTGCTGTTTCCCAGCGCCGCAGAAGGCTTTGGCTACCCGCCTCTTGAATCCATGGCCGCAGGTTGCCCTGTGCTGTGCTCGGACTTGCCAGCCCACAACGAACTGCTACCGGAGGGCACGGGCCTGCCACCCGGCGACGTGCAGGCTTGGTTGGACGCTTTGAACGACCGGTATCAGCACTGGCGTGCGAGCGAGGAAAAAGCACCAGACGAGGCCCTGGTGCTCCACGCTCGAAAGTTTTCTGAAGACGAATTTGTGCGAAAAATGGGCCTTGCTTACGGTTGTCCTGATTTAGGGTCCTAGAATTCCACGACGGATTCTTCTTAGGCGTGGTGGCTACCGGAAAGACATGCAACCAATACAACGCGTGGCCGTTGTCGGCGCCGGCAACATGGGTTCAGGTATTGCCCAAAAAAGCGCTCAGGAAGAGTTCGATGTCCAAATGGTCGACAGGGAGCAACAGTGGGTTGAGCGTGGGCAGTCCATCATCGGGGGGTTCCTCAAAGAAGCGGTTGAGCGCCGTATTTTTTCCCCTAGCCAAGTTGAAGCCATACAATCGAGAATTTCGGGCGTGGTCGGCGTTGAGAACACAGCGGAGAACACTGACCTTGTCATTGAGGCTGTGTTTGAGGACTTTGAGGTCAAAACCAACGTGTTCAATGCGCTGGATCAGGCTTGCGGCAAGGACACGATTTTGGCGTCCAACACCTCTTCGCTGTCCGTCAATGCCCTCGCCGAAGCCACCGGCAGGCCGGATCGATTTGTTGGCTTGCATTTCTTTTACCATCCTGCGAAGAACCGCCTCGTTGAGGTTATTCCGGCCGAGGCATCGAGTCCTGAAACGATTGAAAAGGTCGTTCAGTACTGCAAAATGCTGGGCAAGGTTGTCATCGTTTGCGCCGACAGGCCCGGTTTCGTCGTCAATCGATTCTTCGTCCCGTGGCTGAACGAAGCCTGCCTTCTGCTTGAGGAAGGGGTTGCGAACGCCGCCCAAATTGACGCTATTTCCTGCAAAGCTTTCCGCATTGGCTTGGGGCCTTTTGGCTTGATGAACCTCACCGGTCCGCCCATCGCCTTGCACTCCACAGACTACCTTGCTGAACAGCTCAACACGCCGCGATACACGGGTGCCGCCAACCTCAGGGCGCTGATCGAGGCCAACGAAGAGTGGGATGTTTCGCAGGAGGCCGATTACACCGAAGGGCAGTACCAAGCCGTTTCGGAGCGTTTGCTTGGTGTTGTGTTTGGCGTGGCTGCCCAAATCGTTGAAGAGGGCATTTGCAGCATGGAAGATGTCGACAGGGGCGCCAAAGTCGGTCTTCGTTGGGCACGCGGTCCGTTTGAAATGATGAACCGGGTTGGTGTTGCCGAGGCTTGCCGCATGGCTGAGGCCTACGCCAAAACGGCCGGTGAAGGATGGAAGGTGCCTGCGTTCTTTTCAAAGCAGGGCAACAAAGCGTGGGCGTTTTCCTACGTTGACAGCACGGTCAACAACGGCGTGGCAACCATCACCATCAACCGTCCCGAGGCGATGAACGCGCTCAACGTAACCGTTGTGCATCAGTTAACCGAAGCCGTTGCCGCCGCCAATGCCAACGATGCGGTTCACACGGTTGTGCTGGACGGGGCTGGCAAAGCGTTTGTCGCTGGCGCTGATGTGAAATTCTTTGTGGACAAGATTCGAGCCGACGCCATTCCAGAGATCTACGATTTCACGGCCGGTGGGCACGATCTGCTCAACATGCTTGAGGATTCCAGCAAAACAACCGTCGCTCTGACCACGGGTTTGGCGTTGGGCGGGGGACTTGAACTGGCGTTGGCTTGCGATTATCGCATCGGGACCCGGCGCACACAATTCCGTTTCCCTGAGACCACCATAGGCATCTATCCTGGGCTTGGAGGCTCGCAACGCCCGGCCCGGATATGCGGCATCCCGCTCGCACGTTGGGCGGTTCTTGCTGGCAATTTCATGGATGCACAGACCGCTGCCGACCTCGGTTTGGTCACGCACCTGGTGGACGTGGCGGCGGTTGACGAATGCATCCGCAGCCTTTCCGTCGCAGGCAAGCCGGCCGAGAAATATCCCGGTCAGCCGGCCAACCCTTCGTCTCCCGTCGCTAAATTTGCTTCCTCGTTCTTCACCGACGACAACATGGCGGTGCTGATGAGCGGTCAATGCCCCGACGGCTTTGACAAGGAAGAGAAACTGGTCGCTCGGCAAATCAAGAGCCTCTCGTTCACGGCGCCCATAGGGTTGCGCATGGCCAGCGACCTCATCGATGCCACGGCAACGACTGACCTGCAGTCCGGTCTGCAAATGGAATTGGACGGATTGAACACCATTTTCTCCACGAAAGACGCGCTTGAGGGCCTCTCGGCCTTGATTGAAAACCGTCGACCGACCTATACCAATCAATGATCAGGCCCACTTGAGCGCCATCTCGTCCAGCGATTTCACGACGGCCGCAATGTCGACCTGTTCGCCGCTCTCAGCGGCCATCTCCAACCTGTTTTTCACCGCTAAGACGGTTTCTTCAGATGGCACTTGTCCCGTCAGTTCCTCGACGACATCAGCGACGGAACGTCCTCGCCCGTTGAGAATGGCCATCAAGGCTCGGAAGTGCTCCTCATGGTCTTTGGGCGTTCGGGCCGTCATTCCATCACCTCCACTTCGATGTTGTTGCGCTCATACCACGCACTCCACGGCACGGGTTCCTCGCTGGTCCAGAGGTTGAGGGGGCCTTCCTCGCTGAGCATGGTGGTGTTGTCAACTTTGACCATCGCTCGGTTGGTGCTGTGCTTCGGTCCCGGTTGACCAAGGACCATTGCGCTCTCTAGAATCCGAGCACCCAAACTCAAGCTGTTGGTGTCGGTGCTGCTCCAATACGAAGCAAACCGAGGGTGGGTGTGAACCCACAACTTGAACGGCAACCGTCCTCCGACAGGGGGTTGAAGCGTGACCTGGCCTGCCGTGCCCCAATCGATGAAAATGCGTTCGTCGGCATCGATGAGCACCGAGGTCTCGAGCCCCGCCATCACCGAGAGAATGTAGACGCCGTCCCACCGACCTGCCTCGGCGAGCAACCGTTGAACGGCCAACAAATCGTCGTCATCTACACGTCGCTCACTTGCTGCTTGGCATGCACGGTGCCAGGCGTCGCCCTCCATTTGGAGACCTTCGGCATCGGGGAGTTGCATCATGCTTCCACCTCCGGAAACGCCAGAGAACCATAGGTGAGGCTGCCCATGGATTGAACGGGCGCAGGACGCCCCCGCCATTGTTGCAAAGCCCACTGTGCCCCGATAGCGGCGGCAACAGCAAACCCGAACTCCAAATTCCCTGCTTCAAGCGCTCCAGCGACCTGACAGCTGGCCGGTTCGTGGTCCGGTGTCATGCGTTCGAGCAGAGCGGGCGGTGAGGCAGAGGACAGAACCATCCAGCCATCACCGCTGCAACGCACGTCGAGCCAGGCAGGGCTGCTGTTGTGCACCAGGCGTCGAGGCTCGGGCCGGTCGACGCACACGGCGATGAAATCGTAGCCGTGCAGTTGCTCGTCGCTTCGCAAATTCTCAACCAGGCCTTTGACACGCAGCGAGGAGGTTTCGTCGTCCAGACGTTGGGCCAAACGGGTGACCTTTGGTGAACCAATGTCATCGGCGGTGTACCGTTGATGACCCAAGTTGGTCGGTTCGACAATATCGCCGTCCATCAGCGTGATTTCGCCTCTGAGGTTGACCCTTCGAAGGGCCGATACCAACAGTTCAGCCAACTGCGTGCCGATGCCTCCGGCACCCACCAAAAGCAACTTACGCGGGGATTGTTTCTCGTTCATGCAAGAACTGGCTTTTTAGAGGTTATAAAATATCCAAAAAGCAAACGCTACAAGCCCAACATTCGCTCAAGAGCGGCGATTTGAACATCCAACGTGAAGTTCTGCTCAACGTGGCGTCGGCCGACATCTGCCCAGGCCGTTCGCAAATCGGTGTTCCCGAGCTCTTGGTAGGCTTGACGCCATGCAGCCTGGTCGTTGCGTCGGAGTAACCTGCCAGATTCCACGCCCGACATGGTGCACTGGAAACCGCCCTCATCAACCATCAGGGCGGGCGTGCCGACCGCCATGGCTTCGATCGGCGTGAGCCCGAACGGCTCGTGATGGGCGTGGCTCACCATCGCCTCTGCGTTTCGTACCAAGCCCACCAGAGCAGGCTGCGAGAGGCGAGGCATGCAAACCAAGGGCACACCGATACGCAGGGCCTCGCTTTCCAACCGCCCGACATCGGCCTCATCACCGCCGCCCACGTGAACCAAACCGAGGCCCGTGCCTTGCAGCGAACGCAGCGTTTCCCAAGTGCCTTTCACGTGAGAAACACGGCCGACGGTCATCACGTAGCGTTCGGGAGGAGCGGGTGTTTGCGCAAGCTCGGTTTGTTCCTCTGGAGCGGGCTCCGTTGGCCAGGCGTCAAGGTCAATGACATGCATGAGGTGGGTCGCTTCCAACGGTCGATATTGTTCGTCTCGCTTTGGCGGTTCTCCGTTTTCCTTCATGGGGTCGGAGGCCAGGCCGTACACGGTCTTCAGGCGTCGCTGTATCCACATGGAATTGCCTGAAATCGAGGCATGGGGCCGTTGCAAAAGCCGCTTGACAAAACGACGATCTCGGCGCCGTTGCGCACTGAAAAGGAGACGGGTGAGCCACAGCGGTCGTTTGGGTTGACCGTCCAAGCGACGGTGGAGAACGTCTTCGTACAACCACCGCGGCGGTTCTAAGCAGTGGTAATGTACGGGAAGGCGACCTGGAACAAGCGGTAGAATCTCCAACGTTCCTCTGCAGACCGAAAGATGAACGGCGTCAAAATCCTCCCATGGAATCGCCACCTGTTTCCACGTTTGTTCCGCAATTTTGCTGGCAGAGGCTGCAATTTCGGCACGGGCACCCGCCGGCCAGGACAGCGCTGAAGTCGGTTTGAACACACGCACGCTGGCGTCGGCGAGTAACGCTTCGGCTTCCGGGGGAAAATCAAGGGTTGCCAGCGCCACATCCCAGCGTGTGGCAACCGCCCTGAGCAGTTGGAGCAGTTCCCGTTCAGCACCGCCCAGGGCAGCAAAAGAGCCTCGAACTATCAGCACACGAGGTCGTTTGACCGCCGCTGAACCACCTTTTGCCATCGCTGGGAAGCCCTGCTCCCCCTCTTTCAATTCCACCCTAAAATGTCGGTCTGTGGCGGGATTTTGAACTTCGCAATCGCGCGACCGTTTGAAAAAGGGGGGCTTCTACGCTTCACCATGAGCGGCAAGACAGCCATGGTGACAGGAATCACCGGACAAGACGGTTCCTACCTCGCTGAACTTCTCCTCGAGAAAGGCTACACGGTGTACGGTCTGGTTCGTCGGGTTTCCCAACCGACATCCGGCCGCAGTCTCATCAACCACCTCATGAGCAACGACCGCTTCCACCTGCTGAACGGCGACCTTGCCGACCAGAATTCCATTGACAACGCCGTCTCAACCACCCAACCCGATGAATTCTACAATCTTGGGGCCATGTCCTTTGTTCCCGAGTCATGGCGTTCGCCCATGATGACCGCCGACATCACTGGCTTGGGGGCGCTACGATGCCTCGAGGCCATTCGCAAGCACGCACCACACTGCCGCTTCTATCAGGCCGGCTCTTCTGAGCAGTACGGAAAAGTTCGGGACGTTCCTCAAACCGAGTTGACGCCCTTCCATCCTCGTTCACCCTACGGTTGTGCGAAAGTGTTCGCTTTCGAAATCACCCGAAACTATCGCGAATCCTACGACATGTTCGCTTGCACGGGCATCCTCTTTAACCACGAGAGCCCTCGCCGTGGCCTTGAATTCGTCACCCGAAAGGTGACCATGACCGCTGCACGTATTGCCCATGGCTTTGACGAGTGCTTGTGGATCGGCAACGTCGATGCCAAGCGCGACTGGGGCTTCGCAGGGGACTACGTCGAGATGCAGTGGCGCATGCTTCAGCAAGATAAGCCCGGCGATTACGTTGTTGCTACTGGGCGCACACACAGCGTTCGAGACATGATCACGCTGGCCTTTTCCCACGTCGGTATGGACTTGACCTGGTCGGGTGAAGGTGTGGACACCATCGCTACGGACCAGAACGGCGTTGTTCGCGTCCGCACCAACCCCAAGTTCTTCCGCCCGGCTGAAGTTGACTTGCTCATTGGCGACCCCGCTCTGGCCGAGAAGGAACTTGGTTGGGTGCCCAGCACCTCGTTTGAGGAACTCGTCCAGATGATGGTCGACGCCGACATGGCGACCGTCCAAGAGGCCGTTGACGGTGGCTACGCGCCGCCCACGCCCCCGGAATGAAGCAGGAAGCGTTGGCGTGCCGCTGCCAATTCTCTACTCCTTTCGCCGCTGCCCCTACGCCATACGGGCACGGATGTCCATCGTTCGGGAAGACTACGCCGTTGAACTCCGAGAAGTCGTTCTGCGGGACCGCCCCGACCACATGATGGAAATCTCACCCAAGGGCACAGTGCCCGTGCTCCTGCTCCCCGACGGCACGGTCATTGAGGAGAGCCTCGAAATCATGCAGCACGTCCTCGATTGGGAACTCAGCGAGGAAGAAGCGCACTGGGTGGAACGCAACGACGAGGAATTCAAGTTTCACCTGGACCGCTACAAGTACCCGAACCGCTACCACGACGTGGACAAAGTGGAGCATCGCACGCTCGCATCGGCCTATCTGATCGACCTTGATGCTCGTTTAGGTGAGGGCTCTGCCTTCGCCCCGCAACTCAACGACGCCCTCTTTCCGTTCGTGCGTCAGTTCGCCAATCACGACCGAGACTGGTTTGACGTTCAGCCATGGGCCAACGTTCACGCTTGGCTGGCCGAGCACCTCGACTCGGAGGAATTCAAGCGCTGCATGAAGAAAGAGAAGCAGTGGCTTGAGGGCGCTGAAACGGTGCTGTTTCCCTGAACGGAGGCGTTTTTTCGAAGAGGACGGGGAAGGCGAGCATGACTCAGGACGCGGATGAATCGTCCCCTTTTTCGGCGAGGTAAATTTCGTACTGCTCTTGCACGTCTTCGGCCGTGATGCCGTTCATGTAAGCAATCTTGAGCCGCTGAAGACCGTCAAGGTCCACGATAATGTAGGTGGGAAAACCTTCAGCTAGGTTCTCCGCTGCGTAATCTTGCGCCAGTTGCGAATGAAGAATGTGATGCGATGTGTTGTGTTCCACCGACCAGTTCAGTGCGTAGGTTTGGTTGGCTGTTTCACCGTCGTCGTTGCTGTGCAGCACCTCGATGAAGCTCACGTTGTACCGATCGTCAATCGCCTCCATTTCTTGAATCAAGGCCGTTGAATTTTCAGCCGAACTTTCGCACGGTGGGCACCAACCACCGGCGTTGATGAGAAGGACGAGCATCGTGCCTTCCATGTCCGATACCGTGATGTTCTCGCCGTACTGGTTTGGTGCTGTCAGGTCCGGTATGGGCACGCCGGGGGCCGTTGGTGTCCCAGCCTGGGCTTCGACCTCATCTTCTCCCAAACACCCTGTCAACGGCACGGTCAGGACAAGAAGGGAAACGAACACCAATTTTGCTTGCATGATTGGTCTTGGTGCTTGTCGGCCGATTAACCTCTCCATCGCTGTCGGCACCCGTTGGGTCGGCTCAAACCTTGTAAGGTGGAAGCATCATCAATGTTCATGCAGGATGCATTGGACGGCATGACCGTCGCCCAACTCAAAGACCTCCTGCGCGACCGTGACCTGCCGGTCTCTGGAAACAAGAGCGACCTCATCGAACGCTTGAGAAGCTCGGAACCGAGCAAGGTTAGCGCTTCCGAAAATGAAGGCAATGTCGCTTCCATGCAGGGAGTAAAAAGCAGCGAGAAGAAGACAAAATTTCGCTGCCGAGTCTGCAACGCCCTTCTCGCCGTGCCCAGCGATTACAACGGTGACGTTGAATGCCCGACCTGCAAGGCCAGACAGCCGGTGAGATCGACAGAGGCATCGGTGTCGGTGTTCAACGTCAACCTCACGCAAAATCAGGTGTCGCTCGGTCTTTCAATCAGCGGCGTCATCGTCGGGATTCTCGCTATCGTCGTCTTCTTCAGTGGTTTTACTGCGGAAGCGTGGTGTCCAGAGGAAGACCGGACCACGGTGGTTGAGAACGGAGAGGAATACTACACCTGCAACTCCGACGAATTTTTGTGGGAAACGACGGCCGCCAAGCGTTTCTTTTGGGCATGCTGCTTGTTTGCGCCCCTTTCCGGTGCCCTGACGGCCAGCGGTTTAGGGTACAGGAAACCGGCGGTTGAATTGACGCAACAAACGATGCTTACCCCCTCAGAGCAGAAGAACGACGCGCCATACATGGCCTCAGAGGCTCGGTTTTCGGATTCACCGACGGCGGCTTGGCTGCAATCGCTTGCCCGTTGGTTTGGGGTAGGGGTGTCCACCGCCGCCACGATCGTCACGCTTGTTGTGATAGCGTTCTTCACGCTGGCCATTTTTGTCATTTTGAATTCAGACGGTTTCTTTGCATGAGGTCCGTTGATGCGTGCCAGGGGTATTTCCTTCGAGATTTCATCATTGATATCAATGGCCAAATTCAGGCGAAAAAAAGGCATTTTATGTCAAAATGATACTTCTCTAAAATGGAACCTATCTGGCTTGTTTAGCGACCCGTTACAAAGGTTCCTAAAGCCAAATCAAGTCGGGTTGAATCGGGGGGAGTTCGCGTGAGCGATACACTGGTGAATCTGTCGGGTCTTGTGGAAACAAGGTCCGGTTCGTTACGAGCGCCAAAAACCGAGCATTTGTTTCCGCTCGTGTCCCTCGCTGCGCTCAAATTCTCATCGGAAAACATTGACGTGGCCAAAACCATCACCTCCGAGGGCCTTACGAAACAAGGTCGCATTGACTTCATTCGGGACGTGTCCAGCCAAACCGGCAAAGAAATTTTTGAATTTTCGACGTGCAACCGGGTTCTCTATGTTGGCTTTGACATTCACGCCGAAGCGCTGGCGTCGAAACTGACCGACATCCATGGCCTCGCACAAAACCCGTTTGAGATGTCCGAAGGACTTGATGTCTGGCGGCAACTCGTGAAGGTTTGCAGCGGCTTGGACTCCTTTATCATGGGTGAACTCCAAGTCATGTCCCAGTTTCGAAAGTCGGTGAACCTTCACAAGGAACACGGCCTCATCAACCAGTACAACGCTGCCTTCTTCGAACACGTTATTTCGGCAAACAGGGGCGTGAGAAAGCAACTCGGTTTCACGCAAACCACCGAATCAATGCTCAGTCTTGCGACCACGGCGCTCGAGAATTTTCTCGAAGGCAAAGGCCCCACGGTCGCTGCCGTGTTGGGCTTTGGCGAGATGGGGGCCAAGGCTGCAGAAGCCCTCTTGGAATCAGAGCAAACCGACGTGTTGGTTGTGTCTCGCAACCCAGAGAAATCCATGGCACGGTTTCCTGAACTGGCCGCTCGCTGCACCATGATTCCATACGAGAACTGGCGAAACAAGACACCGCCGCTGGACATCGTTATTTCCACCATCCGAAACGCCGAGTCCACCTACCATGCCGACCACCCACTCCCCCTCAACCCGGATGCGACGGCCATGGATTTCTCGTGGCCGCCATCAATCGATGCCTCCACCATCACCGGTGAACAGCAACTCATGGGCATGGAACATTGGATCAAACTGTCCCACAAACACGGCAAAGAATGGGACTATGAAGCTAAACTCAACGAGAGTGAAACCGTTATTGACGATATTGAAAAGCGCTTCACTGAGGCCTTGAGGAACAAGTCAAAAGGACAGTTTCGAGCCATCATCTACGGGAAGATGGAAGAACTCTCGAAGCAGTGGGAAACTTCGCCACACGCCACCGCTGACGATGTTCCGCAACTCGGTGCGTTCGCTAGGGAAATCGCCACTTGGATTTGCCTTCAAACCGGCGAGTTTGACCTCTCGGATCTCTCCACTTTCGTTGCCAACACCGAGCGAACATTGAGTTCAGCGATGATCGCTCACGTCGACCATGATGTCAAACGCTCCGTTCTTGCGCTGAACGAGAAAAGCCTGGTCGCCGGGGGAGCTCGATGAGCATCAGGATAGGCACGCGCGCTTCCAACCTCGCAATGTGGCAGGCAACCGCTGTCTTGAACGCGCTGACCTCTGCGGGATTGGCAGCTGAAATCGTCCCTCTGACATCGCAAGGCGACCGAAGCCTTGGTGGGCAATTGTCTGCATCGGTCGGGCAGTTCATCCATTCCATCGACGACAGGTTGTTGTCCGGGGAGATCGACATTGCTGTTCATTCAAGCAAAGACGTACCGGTGGACGTGGACCGGCGAATTCGCAGCCTCGCCTACCTCGAACGCGGGGTTACCGACGACCTCGTGTTGATGCGAAAGACCGACGGTGTGCCTTCGCTGGAAGAGACGCTCGCAGGTACATCCTCCCAATCTCTTGCTTCAATCCTTGACCGATTCGAGCACGGCGCTACGTTTGGGACCGTGTCCGGTCGCCGTCAATCCTTCCTGCTCAGTCAGCGCCCCGACATCATTCCCTTAGCCGTTCGCGGTCACGTAGAGACGCGTCTGCAGCGCCTCCTTGAAGGAAGGGTTGACGCTGTCATTCTTGCAGAGGTTGGTTTGAAGCGCCTTGACAGCACGGGCGCCTTGGATCGATTGAAAGACGCTATTGGTGCATTAAGGATTGCTCCACAAGACTGGCCAACCGCCCCCGGTCAAGGCGCTGTTGTGGTTCATTGTGCGGCTGAACGCTTTGACGAATTTCAGCCGCTGAAGGCCGTGCTTGACCATTCTCCGACACGGGCCAACGTCGAAGCCGAACGCAGGCTGCTTCAAACCGTGGGCGGGGGTTGTCTTTTCCCGGCTGGGATTGGTGTGGTTGATTCTCAGGTTCATATCCAAGTTTCACCAAAAAATTGGCGGGAAATCTTCTGTCAGGGGGTCCCCTACACGATGTTTTCTTTTTCGGGGGCGTTGGACGGTCTGGACCTCAAACTTCCCGAGCAATCCCTGATGGAAGTTGGTCAGGACGCTGACGGGCCACGCTTCATCTCAACCCTGAACTCCGATAGGATCTCGTTCGTTCTCGCCAACAACGGCATACCCATGCAGAACCTCCCTGTTGTCGAACTCTCGCCGAAATTTGAGAGCTGGCCCAAGTGTCAAACAACTGCACGGCATCTGCTTCGCCATGATTGACCTGGTCGGCAAGAAGGCTGCCCACAGCGTCCGCCATCTTGAACAGGACCATTTGCGAAGCTTCCGGATTGGAAAACACGTTGGCTCTTGTGTTGTGGAACTCCTTGTCGCCGGTTCCGCCAGCCAACAGATACATCGTCGTGGTCCACGGGCAGCCCGCAAAACCCAGGCGAGCGATGTCCGTTCGCTCTTCACCGATGGCCTTCAGGGCATCGGCGGCCCAAGGTGCGTGTTTCCTTGCGGAAAAGGCGGTCCAGTCGTCAACATCGTCGT